>JBGSNE010000111.1:0-73383 GCA_041739785.1 Pirellulaceae bacterium | reverse complement strand
GCGCCAGCCAGTGGGTTGCCGAATTGAACGTAGAACTCTCACTGGCAAGCTCGCTGTTCGGGCGACCCACTGGCTGGCGCGTCGAGCTGGTATTTCGGCTGATTATCGCGGAAGTGACTCTGTCCAATTAGTCGATCCTTCTTTGTCGTCAACCTGGGAGTCTTGTCATGCGGACTGAATCGTTGCGTTGGTCTCTGCGACTATGGGTGTCATTGTTCATTGTGGGGTTGGCTGGTCTGCCAGTGTTGTTTATAGGATGTGGCAGTGAGCAAACTGCTTCCGATGCCGAGCTGCGACCACCGGGCACGGCAGCAGCCGAACGCATGGCAGGAGTTGCCCACGATTCTACGGAGGCCAGCGCCGAATTTAATACTGAGCAATACGATGCGATCACCGAGAATCCATTTGTGATCGCGCTCGACGAACCGCAATCGACTTTTTCGATCGATGTGGATACCGCTTCGTATGCCAATGTGCGGCGAATGTTACACCAGGGGCGTAGGCCACCATCGGGAGCCGTGAGGATCGAAGAGCTGGTTAACTACTTTAGCTACGACTATCCAAAGCCACATGGCGAACATCCATTTTCCGTGACCACGGAGTTGGCGAGCTGTCCTTGGCACTGCGAGCATCAATTGCTGCGAGTTGGATTGAAGGGGAAGGAAATCGAGCGCAAACAACGTCCCGCTTGCAACTTGGTATTTCTACTCGATGTCTCAGGGTCGATGATGGATCCAAACAAATTGCCACTGGTTAAATCGGCCATGCAATTGCTCACCGCCGAACTCAAGAAAAAGGATCGTGTGGCCATAGTGGTCTACGCGGGCGCCTCGGGGCTTGTACTCGATTCGACAACGGCCCGCGAGTCAGCCAAGATACTGGCGGCCATCGAACAACTCACTGCAGGCGGCTCGACCAATGGCGGAGAAGGGATTGAGCTGGCCTACCGCGTGGCGCGCGAGAATTTCATCGAAGGAGGTATCAATCGCGTCATGCTTTGCACCGATGGAGACTTTAATGTTGGCACCACCAACGATAGTGCGCTGGTTGATTTAATTCAGCGCCAAGCCAAGAGCAAGGTTTTTCTGACAGTGCTCGGTTTTGGCTCGGGCAATTTGAAAGACTCCAAGATGGAGAGGTTGGCCGACAAGGGGAATGGGAACTATGCCTACGTCGATAGCCAGTTGGAAGCCCGCAAGGTGTTGGTCGAACAGGTCGGAGGGACGTTGGTGACCATCGCCCAGGATGTCAAGATTCAACTCGATTTCAATCCGCGCTACGTGCAATCGTATCGCTTGTTGGGATACGAAAATCGACTGCTGGAGAAACTAGATTTTCGTGATGATGCGAAAGACGCCGGAGAGATTGGAGCGGGCCACACGGTGACAGCGTTTTACGAAATGGTCCCGGTAGGCATTGAAACCCAATCACCTTCGCCGCGCGCCAGCGAGTTTGTGCAGCCCAAGTTGATCGCGACCAATCAGACAGGGACGATGTTGACGGTCAATCTACGCTACAAACAACCCACTGCCAATCAGAGCAGCGAGTTTCAAGTGCGCATGGCGGATGATGCTGTGACGGCTCAGCCATCGACTGATTTTCAATTCGCCTCAGCCGTAGTAGGCTATGGTCTACTGCTACGTGGTAGCCAGCAGTCTGGTACTGCCGATTGGGATTGGGTCATCGATACCGCTCAAAGAAACTTGGGCGAAGATGCATCGGGCTTGCGGGCTGAATTCATCCAGTTAGCCAAAACCGCGCGGCGCATCAGTGAGTAGCGTAGCTCAGTGGGTCGCTTCTGCCGGAAGCGACTAAGTGGGTCGTTTCTGCCGGAAGCGACTAAGTGGGTCGTTTCTGCCGGAAGCGACTACATTTCGGCTCAAACATCACTCTGGTACTTAGTCACGCTCGGCAAGCGTGACCCGCTAGGTTGTTACAACTTGAAGAGCGACATGGAAAAGCGAATACTAATTGTCGGTGGCGGTTTTACCGGCTTGAATGCGGCTAAAGCCTTGGCCCGTGAAAAACGCGTCAGTATCACACTCATCGACCGCCGCAATCATCATCTGTTTCAGCCCTTGCTTTATCAAGTAGCGATGGCTGGTCTGAGCCCAGCCGACATAGCCGCTCCGCTGCGGAGTATTCTTAGCAAGCAAAAGAATGTGCGAGTTGTATGTGGTGAAGTAGAATCGATCGACTTGAGCAAGCGTCAGGTGAAGACGACTTTCGGAAGCCTCGAGTACGATTTCTTATTGCTGGCTTGCGGCGCGCAACACAGTTATTTTGGCCATGACGATTGGGAGCCTTTTGCACCGGGCTTGAAAACGATCGAGCAAGCGACAGAGATTCGGCGACGCGTGCTGGTGGCATTCGAAACGGCTGAATTGACCACTGATCTCGATGAACGCCGCAAACTATTGACTTTTGTGGTTGTGGGAGGAGGTCCGACCGGCGTTGAGCTAGCGGGGGCCATTGGTGAAATGAGTCGCTTTACATTGGCTCGCGATTTCCGCAATATTGATTCCACGCTCGCGCGAATCATCTTGATCGAAGCTGGTGCCCGGCTGCTGCCGATGTTTTCCGAGAAATTGGCCAGTCGCGCCATGCGTGACTTGGAAGCGTTGGGAGTGCAAACTTGGACTAGTAGTCGTGTGACACGCATCGATGAAAACGGAGTGGAGGTCTCCGGCGACCGCATTCATGCCGCCACCGTTTTGTGTGCGGCCGGTGTACAAGCCTCTGAAATTGGTAATCAACCTGCCTTTGAACGCGATCGACAAGGCAGAATCGTGGTTCGTAAAGATTTATCGGTCTCTGGGCATCCGGAGGTCTTCGTGGCTGGTGACCTGTGCAGCTTTCACGATGATAAACAACAGACGTTGCCAGGGATCGCACCAGTGGCTATGCAACAGGGAAGGCACTTTGCAAAGGTTGCCAAATGCGATTTGGATCAGCGACCGCGACCAGAATTTCATTACACAGATAAAGGGCAGATGGCCACAATCGGTCGGAGTTGTGCGATTGCTCAAGTGGGCAAATATCATTTGACAGGCTTTTTTGCTTGGCTTGCCTGGCTGGTGGTGCATATCTATTTCCTAACAGGATTTCGCAATCGGCTGTTTGTAATAATAAGTTGGACCTGGTCGTTCCTTTCATTCCGCCGCGGTGCTCGGCTGATCTTGGCGAAGAACTGGCGGTTTTATAGTCAATCGGCCGTAGATACCGAGGAGTAGGAATCAAAGAGATCGCTCAATGACAAACCGAGCCTGATAGGTGAACAGCACGTGGTTCTCTTTGGAATGCTGGGGCTTGGCACAGCTTTCACTTTCAATCGGGAGTGCAGCAAACGGAACTCGGTTGTTCGCCAGATTCCGGCACCATCTAGTTCCCGTATTGCGTGGATTCTTCTAAAAATGAAAGCTACGACCAGCCGCAGGACACCAAAGTTTCTCGTGGGTCAGGCTTGCCGAGCGTGACTAAGTATCAGAGTGGTGTTTGCCCCGAAGGGTAGTCGCTTCCGGCAGAAACGACCCACTTGGTCGCTTCCGGCAGAAACGACCCACTTAGTCGCTTCCGGCAGAAACGACCTACTTGGTCGCTTCCGGCAGAAACGACCCACTAGGCAGAAACGACCCACTAGGCAGAAGCGACCGACTAGGCAGAAGCGACGGACGTGGATGCTAGCGTGTCTGAACTAGGGTCTATAGTTTGCGATCGTCCTGTGCCTGAAATTGTTCGAGTCTTTCCATCATCGTTTTTAATTGCTGTGCGTTGGACTTGGATAGGTCGTTTTTTTCGGTAGGGTCCTCGCGTAAATCATACAACTCTAAGCGTCGCTGATTCCCTTCGCCGAAAGCAATCAGCTTCCATTCTCGCCAACGCACACAGCTGGCTTTCCAATTCGGGCCGACCCAATATAAAGCGCGATCCTCCAGCGGCTGGTTGTCGATCAAGTGTCGGGTCAGGCTAAGGCCATCCCAATTTAGTGATTGTGGAGATTGAAAGCCGGCCAATTCGCAAAACGTTGGCATCCAGTCGATGATCTGTAGCGCACTGTCGAGCTTGCCTGTCGACGTCTTGGCGGCATCAATTTTTCCTGGCCAATGCACGATGGTCGGAACTTTGATACCACCTTCATAAAGCATGGCTTTCTGTCCACGTAGTGGCCTGTTGTTGCCGGGCAAGTCTCCTGCGGGGCAATGGTCATCGGGATATTTGAGATCGTTGTTCTCGGCCGTACTTCCGCCGTTGTCGCTGGTGAAGACCACTAGCGTGTTGTTGCGTTTCCCCTTTTTTTCCAAGGCTTGCAATATTTTTCCGACGGCGTCATCCACATGCATAATGCTGGCAGCGTAGTGCCTGGGGACTTCTCCTTGGATTTGTGTGGGGACTTTGGCCAACCATTCTTTCGGTTCTTTCACCGGCAGGTGTACCGCGGTGAAGGGGACGTAGAGAAAAAATGGGTCGGTTCCACGCGAGTGTATCCAATCGACGGCTGCACTGGTGATCAAGTCAGTTACGTGCCCCGTTTCATCAAGCAAGGTCTCATTGCGATGCCATGTCCGCGAATATGGGCCTTGTTTGTAAAAATGATTCCATGGACTGACGCCACCGGCTAGTGAACCATAGGCATGTTCGAAGCCGAAATGATTGGGACCCCACTCGGGCAAGGAGCCCAGATGCCATTTGCCGGTCAAGCAAGTTGCATAGCCTACGCTCGCTAGGGCGCTGGCTAGAGTAGTAGTGCCCCGGGGGAACGCTTGTTCGTTCTGTGGGTTGACGACTCCCCAGCGGCTCCAGCAACGTCCGGTGAGCAAGCCCGCGCGGGTTGGGCTGCAAACAGGTGCCACATAGTGCTGTGTCAATTCGAGACCTTGACTAGCCAACGCGTCCAGGTTTGGCGTGGGGGCGTTTCCCCCATGAAAGGCCACATCAGCCCAACCAAGATCGTCAGCCATGATGAACACGATGTTCGGCTTGTCAGCCTGTTCCTCAGCCAGGCTTGATCGTCCAAACAGCAAAGAGACGATGGCGCAAACCGTGCTCAGTAGTCGTTGCGCAGTAATCGGGTAATTCAATTGGGTTTTCTCCCTGGAAGTCATTCGTCGCTGGTTAAAGTTTTGTGTAAAGAGTCGGAGCAGTCTCCAAGGTTATTAGTGGGTCAGGCTTGCCGCGTGTGATGAAGAATCCGAGTGATGTTTGAACTGAAAGGTGGTCGCTTCCGGCAGAAACGACCCACTTAGTCGCTTCCGGCAGAAACGACCCACTTAGTCGCTTCCGGCAGAAGCGAGCCACGTGCGTCACAGCTTGCGTTCTAGCTTGCGCGCGAGTCGCAGCAGCGAACTTTGGATGGCTTGAAAGTCGGGGACAGCACCGCGACGTGGCCGTACGACCAGCCATAAATGTGGCGGAAGTAGAGCCACATTGCGTCGAAATGATTCTCGCATCAATCGCTTCCATCGATTTCTCTGCGGCGAGTTCCCAACTCTTTTGGAAACGCTCAGCCCGATCCTGGACAATGAATCCTGCACGCGAATCGCATGGACGACCAACATGTCATCTGCCGCAACTTTGCCGTGATCGAAGACGGCGGCAAACTCGTCTTGCCGCTTCAAGCGTCGCCCCGATGGAAAGCCAGCGGAAGTGGGCGGTAAAGCATTCATGCAACTACCAGATGATCTTCCCACGCTCGCCACCGGAGTAGAGCGATTCTAGTTGCTCGATCGAGCGGCGTGTTTCATCCGATATTTCGCCGCCGGTTGATAGCTGCTCTGGCAGCTTGATTTGGAGCTCAACGAACAAGTCTCCGGCGGATCCGTCACTGTTGCGTACACCTTGCCCCTTGACGCGCAGACGCCGACCGCTGCTGCTGCCGGGGGGGATTTTCAGGGAGACCGTCCCACCGGGTGTGGGCAGATCGAGTGTAGCGCCCCTGACTGCTTCACCCACGGTGACTGGCAATCGCAACTCTAGATTTTGGCCTGTGCGTTTGAAGTAGGGATGACTGGCAACGTTGAGGGTAACAATCAGATCACCTTGTGGCCCTCCTCCTTGGGCAGCTTCCCCTTGCCCCCGCAATCGAATCTTGCGGCCGGTTTCCACACCTGGAGGTATCTTTACTTGAAGAGACTCCGATTTGCCACCGCGATGAATGGGAATGGAAGCCTCTCCGCCAAGCACCGCGGTGTTGAACGGAATCGTCTGTTCGGTCGACAAGTCGCGGCCCTTGGTCTGCGGTCGAGCGCGACTGGCTCTGCCGGCACTACCGCCACCGGCGAATTGTCGGAAAAGATCCCCCAAGTCGCCGTCGAATTGGAAGCCACCTGGTCCCGCCCTGCCGCCGAAACCATTTTCGAAGCCGCCACCGCTTCCCCCGCCGCCGTGAAATGGACTGTTTTGAGCGCGCTCATAGTCGGGGCCGAATTGGTCATACATCTTCCGCTTTTCGGTGTCGCTCAAAACATCGTAGGCGAGTTGTATATCTTTGAATTTTTGCTGAGCCGCTTTGTCATCTGGGTTCAGGTCGGGATGGTATTTACGCGCGAGCTTTCGATAGGCCTTTTGAATTTCGTCGGCTGAGGCGGATTTGTTCAATCCTAGCGTCTGATAGTAGTCCTGCGCCATGGTATCCATAAAATCACGTGATTCGATTTAAGGGCCAAACAGAAAAAGGTGTTCGACGCTCTGAAATTAGGGCAATTCTGTCGCTCTATGCGAATGGTCAGTATATCGTCTGAGAGGCAACAGGCGGAGGCGTGTCAATTTGACAGCCCTGGGTATTTACAAGTAGCGACATACCGACGGCGGAGCGTCGGGCTACTTTGGCGTGACAATTTGACAGCACCGGCTGTTTACACGACAAACCAATCGTCCAAGCAATCGGCGTGCCGCCTAAGAGTTTCACCTTCCACGAATTATCATTACCATGTAATCGGTAGATGGGCCTATCTAGGGCGAGTTGGCCATTGCGGCTCGTCTCTGCCAGAATTCTCGGGCAGCTGACAGGTAGGGTTCCGCAGCAGCTTGGGCTTCCGGTCCCAAGGTGGCCAGCTGCTCAGTGGCTTTTTCAAGCCATGCCTGAAAGAATGCGACTGCTTGCGCGCTGATGCGTGGCCGGCCGGCGATTTGAACATAAAAGGGTGCCGTCGTTGCCAGACGGTAAGTATCGTCGCGCTCCGTTACCACTCGGACCAGCAACCAACCACTTTCACCAACCTGTTGAGGCGGGATCACCCCTCCGGCTCGCGCGTATTCATCGAGTCGAGCGCGATACAGCGTCTGGCCATTGAAGACGACTTCTAAGTATTCGACAGGATCAGCTACAGTCAGAGCTACGGCAATATCCAGTTCTACCGTTTGCCCCGCCGCTGCGGCAAAAACTTTGCCTGGCACCTCGCCATTCATGGTTGCTCGTAGGAGTGGACCGTTGGTCACAAAGCTCTGCCCGTCGCGGATGGCTTGCCACCAAGCCGCAGGCGTTGGATTTGGGGCATGTGCATAAACGCGGTTGTACCCCAAGGGGGACGCGTTTTTGCCGAAGCCACTCCCAGCCGTTGGTGGCAACCGAAAACCGCTTTCAAGTATTTGCCAATAGAGGTATTCAACCAATCGGCCATCGCGACGGGGACCGCGAAATCGTCCCGGTTCAGGCTCGATCAACGGCTCTACGCGGGCAGTTCGTTGGCCGTCGATCGTCAAATGGCTACCCAACAATTGCACTGAATCAATGCGGTTAGAGGCCAGCCAAATGGGGACATCGCGGGCCCATAAGCATTGGATCTCTGCGTGCACGGGGAGTTGATTGACAGCTCGTGGGGATTCCTTGGCCATCACCAGCAGGCGACTGGAGGGCAACTCAGGCGGTACGCTGGCCGGTGGCAGCCAATGATGCAGCACCAGCCCACTTCCCGGCCGCGCATCCCAATAGCCCAATGGGCTAGTTAGTTCCGAGGGTTGTATCGGGCGCTCGCCGGTCTGCTGTGGGCCACTGTGTTGTAAGTCAGGCTGTTGCGCTCCGGTCGCTTGATTCGTAACAACAGCAGCCAGCAACAAGTCCTCGGCGGCTAGCCAGCGCCGCGTTTCCTCTTCACGCACATGGCTCAATAAATCGCCACCGATCCAACCTTCAAGCATCAGATCGGCGTGGCGCGGCAAGTGCACGACGTCGTGTGCATCCGATTTGAGATCAAGTGTGAAGCCGCCACTAGCCGAAGCGAATTGCGGACCATGGAAGGCTTGATAGGTGTAGTTTCCCGCTCGTCCAGTATAGGTCAGAGGAGCTTCGAACAAGTTCCAACCTTGCTGGTGCAGAGCGCCGCGCACACGCTGTGGCTGACCCTCGAGTGAAAGGATTTTGACACGGCTGATGAGCGGCTCGTCATGTGCCTTGTCACGAAAGTCAAGCGTGATTTCGCCTCGAGCTTGGGCATGCAGGTGATTGCTGCTAAGCAAATACATGGCGCCGGCGAGGACGAACCCCAGCGTCCAAGAGAAACCGAAGAGGCGCCCGTTCATTAGCCAAGTCCCAGAATGCGAGCCGTGGCTCATGCGTCACACAGCTTTACTACTAAAACGGAATGTCTTCATCGTCCTCATAGGCGGCTTCGGCCAGATCACTGTTCGGATCACCGCTAAAACCAGTCGCGTCGGCCGCTCCGCTGAGAACTCGGAAATTGACAGCTTCGCAGCTGAGAAAAAACTTGACTTCACTGTCGGCATCCCGTTGCCATTTTCGACCATTGAGTCGATAGGTGACTTCGATTTCATCGCCAACCTTGAGCCCATCGACTTGATCGCAGGCATCTTGCAGGAATTCGACAGGGATAAAATTCTGGAAACGCCCGTTATCTTGCTCGAGCACCACCATGCGCTTGCGAAATCCTTTTTGACCGAAGGTCTTGGTTTCCTCGACCAGGTGGACATGCCCTTTTACTTTTGATTCACTCATCTGTGCTTTTCCGAAAGTGCGTTTCCGAAAGTGCTTTTCCGAAAGTCTTGGCTTGGCTTCCTCCGCGACGCGGAGAGTACGAGAGTCCTAGCATACAGCCATGGAGGCTGACCGAAAAGCCGCAACTGGTTGGAAGGTCGCGGTTGGTATCCGATCCACCCTCTCCGCTTGTCTGCATCTCAGTACCCAAATCGGGTTTTTACCTTTACCGTTGACGCCACGTGAGCTAGCAAAAAGTCAGCAATAATCGGTCGCATAAGACCGGACAACACAAAATGGCCGTTGATTTGGCTTTGCTTTGGCCTGCCGAGATCGTGTAAAAGTCACTGACGCTCGCGCTGCTGTGAGCCGCCGAAGTTGCAAGCAAACTCTTTTTTGGAACTCACTTATGATGGCGTTGCGCCCAGTCTGCTTGTGGCCCGGTTTACCGGCGGCATGGTTAATGGGCGTGGTGCGTGGGTTGGTGATCGCACTGGTTTTTTCGTGGTGTATTTGTTGGTTGCTGTTAGCGACGTTTGTGTGGCCCGATTGGATTTCGGTTACCATTTTGCGGTTGTTGTGGATCGTCGCGATCGGGACGTGGATTGTGTCGACCGTTCGCAACTGCCTGCGACTACCGTCGCTATTGGCTACTGGCGATGCACGGAGTTCACAAACGCTGGTAGAAGCGCAAAGCGAGTATTTGCAAGGTAGTTGGTTTGAGGCGGAGGGCAAATTATTGCAAGTTCTGCATAGCCATCCGCGTGACGCCGAAGCGCTCTTGTTGCTTGTGGGAGTGCTCCGTAGGACAAAACGCTACCAGGCCGCCTTGCGACGCCTGGGGCAACTTGAGCTGCTCGATACCTCAGCCCCGTGGCAGTTTGAGATCCAGCGCGAGAAATCGCTGATCGAGCTGGCCACGGTTGAAGAACTGACTAAAAACATGGCTGAAGAAGTCGTTTAGAGCCAAAATTCTTGGGGAATTCCTCTACGAGGAAATCCTCAACCTCGCGGAATTCCAGTTGGTTGCCTCTGGGTCTGGTGCCAAGTGTTCGAGCGCAGGGGTAGTGTCCACCTCGCACCGCCGGTCTGTTGAGAATTGTCTCGAAATCAAGGTCGGTAGGTCAAACGACTGCTCTGCCTGTTGGGAGGCAAAAAAGGAAATCACTTTCTCCTCCCGCAGGCTTTAAGCTGACCTCACAGCGCGAGCGGAAAATCGTTACGATTGTTAGGATTGAGCATTCGCTGAGCTTGGCTTTGTGTTTTGCCTGCCAAAACCGCCGGAAACCTAGGTCGGCTGGCTAATTTGCTGGCAGAACTAGGGTACGGTTGAATTTGACTTGCCCCTACTTGCCTTATTTGCGCCATTTTGACACCCTTTGGGCTTTGGCATAAGGTTTGCAACTCGTGTGGGGGTGCAGAACTGTCGTTTGTCTTTCCGAGTCGTAAAATTAATATTGAGCGTCTCTGGGAACGCAAAATGGCTAGTCGAGCGACATTAGGTCCAATTAGTTGGTTTTTGCCACGAATTAAATATTGCACTATCCCGCCGATTTGCGGCGGATTCACGTTGGCCGCGTGCGGCTCAATTAGGGGTTAACCATGTACGAACGTTTTACTGACCGTGCTCGCAAAGTAATGCAGTTGGCCAATCAAGAGGCACAGCGGTTCAATCACGAGTACATCGGCACGGAACATATTTTGTTGGGGCTGGTCAAGGAAGGTAGCGGCGTGGCCGCGAATGTCCTGAAGAATCTGGATGTCGATCTGCGGAAGATCCGGCTGGAAGTCGAGAAACTAGTCCAGAGTGGTCCCGAGATGGTGACGATCGGCAAGCTGCCGCAGACGCCACGGGCGAAGAAAGTGATCGAGTACTCGATGGAAGAGGCTCGTAATCTCAATCACAACTATGTGGGTACCGAACACATCTTGCTGGGTTTGCTTCGCGAGCAAGAAGGTGTGGCCGCGCAAGTCCTCATGAACTTGGGGCTGAAGCTCGATGACGTGCGCGAGGAAGTGCTCAATCTGCTTGGTCACGGTATGGAGAGCGGCGAAGGTGGCGAGCGTGGTGGTCGCGAAGGAAGTGGTGGAGAACGCGAATCGAGCGGTTCCTCCAAAGGCTCCAAGAGTAAGACACCGGCGCTGGACAGTTTTGGTCGCGATCTGACCGAATTGGCCAAGCAAAACAAACTTGACCCAGTTATTGGCCGTGCTCGCGAAATCGAGCGTGCGGTGCAGATTCTCTGTCGACGCAGCAAGAACAATCCAGTGCTGCTCGGTGAAGCGGGCGTGGGTAAAACAGCCATTGTCGAAGGCTTCGCCCAACGCGTCATTTCTGGCGATGTTCCTGAGATTCTAGCTGATAAGCGAATCGTGGTTCTCGACTTGGCCATGATGGTCGCTGGAACTAAATATCGGGGGCAATTCGAAGAGCGGATCAAGGCGGTCATGAACGAGGTGCGTCGCGCCAAAAATACCATTCTGTTCATCGACGAATTGCACACGCTGGTCGGTGCCGGTGGTGCAGAGGGGGCTATTGACGCAGCCAACGTGCTCAAACCCGCACTGGCGCGTGGCGAAATCCAATGCATCGGGGCCACGACGCTCGACGAATATCGCAAGTACATCGAGAAGGATAACGCTTTGGCGCGTCGCTTCCAAGAGATCATCGTCGAACCGACCAGCAAGGATGAAACGATTGAGATCCTCAAAGGGCTGCGTGAACGCTACGAAGAGCATCACCGCGTCAAATTCACCGATGATGCCGTGGTGGCTGCTGTGGAAATGAGCGAACGCTACATCACCGCGCGTTGCTTGCCTGACAAGGCCATCGACGTGATTGACGAAGCTGGTGCCCGGATTCGTCTCCGTAACATGTCCAAGCCACCAGATCTGAAGGAACTGGACGAAGACATCGAGAAGCTCAATAAGGACAAGGAAGATGCGGTTGCCAATCAAGATTTTGAGAAGGCCGCCTCGCTCCGCGATAAAGCCGATAAGCTGCGTAAGAAAAAGGAAGAGATCACTCGCGATTGGCGCGACAAAAGCCGCGAAACCGATGGCATCGTCGATGAAGATGTAATCTGCGAAGTCGTCTCCAAGATGACCGGCATTCCCTTGACTCGATTGAGCACTGAAGACAGTGCGCGATTGATGCAAATGGAAGGGGAACTGCACAAACGGGTCGTTAGCCAAGAGCAAGCCGTGTCGGCAGTCGCCAAAGCGGTTCGACGCAGCCGTAGCGGACTGAAGGATCCACGCCGTCCGACCGGTTGCTTTGTTTTCGCTGGACCCACGGGTGTTGGTAAGACGTTACTAGCCAAAGCGCTGGCCGAATATATGTTCGGTGATGCCGATGCGCTAGTGCATATCGACATGAGCGAGTACATGGAGAAGCACAACATCAGCCGACTGATCGGTGCTCCTCCGGGCTATGTGGGCTACGAAGAAGGTGGTCAATTGACGGAAAAAATCCGACGTCGCCCCTACGCCGTGGTGTTGTTGGACGAAATCGAAAAGGCTCACCCCGATGTGTTCAACATGTTGCTACAAGTCATGGAGGAAGGTCGTTTGACCGATTCCTTCGGACGCAACGTTGACTTCCGCAACGTGATACTGATTTTGACCACCAACGCTGGTGCCGATGCCATCAAGAACGAATCGGCCTTCGGCTTCCAAAAGCCGGACGACGATAGCTCTTACGAGAGTATGAAAATGCGGGTCATGGATCAAATTGAACGTGTCTTCCGGCCCGAGTTCCTCAACCGCTTGGATGACACCATCATCTTCCGTCACCTGAATCAGGAAGATTTGAAGAAGGTCATCGATTTCGAACTTTCCAAAGTCCGTACGCGACTCAATGATCGTGGTTACGAACTTGAGTTGACCGACGAATCCAAGGAGTTCTTGATCAAAAAGGGTGCCAATCTCGACTACGGCGCTCGTCCTCTACGACGTGCTCTGGAGCAACGCATTGAGGACCCACTGGCAGAAGAGATTCTGCGAGGTGCTTTCGAAGGAGTCAATACGATTGTCGTGGATGTGGCCAAGGATGACGAAGGCAAGGCCGTTCGCTTGATCTTCCGCGGCGAGAATCGCAAGGTCGAAGAAGAGGCAGTGGCCGTTGGCAGTTCCGAAGAGAAATCGTGATCGCCCGAATAAGATTGAATCTCAACGCTGCGTTTGGTCAACCAAACGCAGCGTTTTTTTTTTGCTCAAACTTGCGGGAACTCGGCAAGCGTGACCCACTTGCGAAATTGGGTGGGTCGTTTCTGCCGGAAGCGACAACAGGTGGGTCGTTTCTGCCGGAAGCGACTACCTTTTATGCCGAACATCACTCTGGTACTTAGTCAAGCTCGGCAAGCGTGACCCACGGCAAGCGTGCCCCGCTCGGCAAGCGTGACCCGCTCGGCAAGCGTGACCCACTAGCGTCGTTGGCGTCCGTGACCGGCAGCATAACGTTGGTTTTGGGCTTTGACCTCCCCCAATGCATGTGGCTGCAGTCCACAAGCCCAGTGGATACCTGCCGATAGCAACGCTTCGAATTCGGGCTGCGCAAAATCATCCACATGTCCAAGCGAGGTGTAAAACGAACGACCGCCGTCACTGCGAATGAAGGTCCATGCCAGCGGTTCAGGTTGCTCGCCGGGCACACTCCCGGTCAACAGTAGTTGGCTACCAGGATGTAGGGGAGCGGTCCTGTAGAGCGAACCACCGGGTTTAAAGTTGTCGGTGATTGCCGCTGCGGAAAGAATTGGATGTTGTTTGGCTGAGTCAACCGTTTGCACTGTCGATCGTACGTCGTTGCCGTAGTGATTGGTGTAGCTGCCGCCCCAAATCTCTGCATCAAACTCCGGCCAAACGGCGAGCCCCTCGGCGGGTGCATTGTTGCGCAATGAAAATGCATGGCTGGCAGTGCGGATTCCAATCATCGGTTTGCCCGCGGCCGCGAAGGCGCGGACCAAGTCCAAATCGCTTGCTGGGAGTGGGCGACGCCGAACGCTAATCAACAACGCATCGGCATCGGTGACTGCGTCGATGCCCACAATCTTTCCGGGGTCGGTCTCGCTGCCGAAGCAAGTGCTCAGGCTAAAGTGCTGACTCAAATGTTTGGCGGCAAAGGCGGGGAGGGTTGATTCGGTTTTGTATTCATCCTCGGCAATCAGCATGACGAGATGCATCCGTCGGTCGCTGGAGAATCGATGCTCTTTGCCTCCCAGGATCTGATCGCTAGAGATTGTGGGACAAACGTAGCGTTCGACGTGACTGATGATCAGGTCGGTGCCAGTGAAATGATTGGCGTAGGGCCAAGTGTTGGGATCGATCATCGTATCGGTCAAGTCGCGCGCCAGGACCACATTTTTTCCCGCCGCGGCCAAGCGACGTAGACCGAACGGTCGTCCGAGGACACACATGTTAGTATGCACACCGACCAGAATCACATTAGTGATTTTCTTGTCGTTCAAAACGCTCCAAATCTCGGGGCCACTATCGCTGACGTAGTCGCGTTGGGCGTCGATCTCAATGGACGCACATTGAGCCAGCCAGGGACTCTTAGGATTGCGGCCAATGGCCTTCAACCGTGCGGCCCACTGCGCGTGATCGGCAGGATCGTCGTCCTCGCCTCCGTCGGCTTGATCGATGGGATAGGCGGCTGCTTCTTCGCTGGGGATTTGATCGCACCAGCTCTCAATATCGGCGGGCATGGTTTCTGCGAGCGGTATCGCTTGGGCTCGTTTGCGAGCCGGGTGGTTTTGGTAATGGTCCATGCAACTGCTGGGAGCATGGACGATTATGGCTCCCCTGCCCCGCAACACTTTGGCGAAGCTGTCAATTCGCGGTGCGATTTCCGCTTCGCGACGCACGGCGTTGACACAATGGTGCGCGTCCCACATATCGCAAATGATCAGCGCTGTTTCGCTTGGCCGCCACTGCTCGTCGCGGCTGAGGCGATGGTAACGCGTCGACCCTTGTGCGACGGGTTGTTGATAGCGCAGACTCAGTTCGAGTTGTTGGGCAGGGAGGATTTGCGAAGTGCAAGTAAAAAACAGGTACGCGATCAGGAGACGATTGGCGAATAGCACGGTAGCGCTCCAGAGATTGGGGGGCGAAGGGAGAGAGTAAAGAGATTTTAGCAGAAAGCTTTGGAGTGCTGGGATTTACACAGCTTTCATTTTCCCTGTGGCCAGAAGCATCTGGAGATCATCGCGATCTGCTGGAGACTTGCACCACGAAGCATCCGCTATCTAGTATCCCATTCGTCGCATCTATCGGGCGTTTGCCTTGGCGAAACGCCAGCAGTCGGTAATGCAACCCAGGCATGCGAGATTGCTAATTCGCTGCCAGACGATGATCACACCCTTGGATTACCTGCTAGTACGAACACTTTGGAAAAAGAAAGCTCCGAGAACTCGGAGCACTCCAAAACTTAGCTTCTGGCAGCGGCGGCGCGGCCGTGGCGGCGTCGCTCGGATTCGCGGAGGCTGATTTTCCGCAAGCGAATCGTGTGCGGAGTAATCTCCACCAGCTCGTCGTCTTCAATGTATTCCAACGCGGCTTCCAAAGACAGCATCCGCGGGGGCTTGAGGATCACGTTTTCATCGGAGCCGGCGGCGCGGATGTTGGTGAGCTTCTTTTCGCGACAGGGATTGACCACCATATCGGCATCCCGCGCGTTCTCCCCCACGATCATCCCTTCGTAAATCTCGTCGCCGGGAGCAACGAACAAATCACTGCGATCCTGCAATCCAAACAACGCAAAGGGAATCGCTTTGCCGCTGACCATCGACACTAACACGCCGTTGGCTCGGGCGGGTACTTCACCTTCACGGACTTTGTATCCGTTGAAACGGTGGTGAATTACGGCGGTCCCCTGCGTGGCGTTGAGGAGTCTCGTCCGCAAGCCGATCAGTCCACGAGCGGGAATATCGAATTTCAGCAAGCAATAGCTACCGCGGGGCGTCATTTCGTCGAGCGTGCCGCGACGTAGGCCTACCAGCTCCATGACGGGTCCGACCTTTTCCTGCGGAACTTCGACATTGAGCGTTTCAAAGGGCTCTTGCATCTTGCCATCGATTTCGCGGAGCACCACACGTGGCTTACCGACCGAAAGTTCGAAACCCTCGCGGCGCATGGTTTCGATCAGCACAGCCAAGTGCAAAACGCCGCGACCTCGGACAGCATAGCCCTCGGCACCTTCGATAGGAGCAACGCGTAAGGCAACGTTGCGTTCCAGTTCTTTTTCCAAACGAGTTCGCAATTGACGCGTGGTCACAAATTTCCCTTCGCGACCAACCAGCGGCGAAGTGTTGATACTAAATAGCATTTCTAGCGTCGGTTCATCGACAATGAGTCTCGGCAAAGGTCTCAGATCGCCGCGAGAGCAGATCGTGTCGCCAATCTCGACTTCTTCCAGTCCCACGATGGCGGCGATTTCGCCAGCGGTGGCCTCGGGGACTTCGTTTCTGCCCAAACGATCAAAGGTTGATACCGAAGCGACTTGAGCTTGTACCACTCGACCACCCGACTTGGCCAAGTCGATTTGTTGACCGGCCTTGAGCGTACCTGCCTGAACACGTCCGACGGCAATCCGGCCGACGTATTCGGACCAATCCAAATTGGTAACGAGCAATTGCAGTGGAGCATCGGGCTCGACTTCGGGACCGGGGATTTTTTCGAGCATCAGGTCGAGCAGCGCCTCCATGGACGTGCTGCGTTCGGTCGGATCGTGGGTCGCATATCCCTCTTTGGCCGACGTGAAAATGTAGTCAAATTGATCCATGTAGTGCTCGCCACCGAGATCGACTAAGAGCTCGAGCGCTTCGTCGACGACCTCCAAGGCGCGGGAGTCGGGGCGATCGATCTTGTTAATCACCACGATGGGGCGGACCCCAGCTTCCAGCGCTTTCGAGAGGACGAATCGCGTTTGTGGCATCGGGCCTTCGGCGGCGTCCATCAGGACCAATGCGCCATCTGCCATGCGGACCACGCGTTCCACTTCACCACCAAAGTCGGCGTGACCTGGGGTGTCGATAATGTTGATCTTGATACCCTTGTAGACCAGGGCAATGTTTTTGCTGAGGATCGTAATCCCTCGTTCGCGCTCCAAATCGTTGCTGTCGAGGATCTGGTGGCCCTGGAGCTGCGAATCGCGAAACTGGCCGCTTTGCTTGAGCAGGCAATCGACCAAAGACGTTTTACCGTGGTCGACGTGAGCGATAATGACAATATTACGGAGGTCGCTTCTGCGCATGCCGGGGCTGCCTGGGGGAATTATCGAGAGATTTCAAAGAATGAAGGCTCAATTGTCGCATAGGTACCATTGTTCTCATAGGTCCCATGAGCTGGCGGCTGTTGAGTATGAGATTGATGGGAGTAATAGGAGTAATGAGCGCCATCGTTCGTTCTTCAGCTCTTGTGAGAAATGGTTTTTTCTAGGATACTGTCGAGCTTCTCCCCTCAGAAATTGGTTCAACCCACCCATTTGATGTCAAATGGATGTTCCGGGATTGAGCCCGTCGCAATGCGGCGAAAGGGAAATTTCAAACCGTTTTTAGTGCTGGAGTTTCGTAGAGTTATGGCTAGATATACTGGTCCCAAAGCCCGTGTGAATCGTCGTTTGAGCATGTTGGTGTACGAAAGTGCGGGTGCCGCTCGCGCGTTGGAACGCCGTGATACGCCTCCCGGCATGCACCCCCGCGGTCGCCGCACGAGCAACTACGGAACTGCTTTGACTGAAAAGCAGAAGATTAAGCACTACTATGGTTTGGGCGAGCGGCAGTTGCGGCGCTACTTCGAAGCAGCCAAGAGCGCTAAAGGTAACACGTCTCAAAGCCTCCTACTGATGTGCGAACGACGATTGGATAACGTCGTGCGCCGCGCTGGCTTCACCAAAACGCGCCCTCAAGCTCGACAGGGGATCGTACATGGTCACTTTCGTGTCAATGGCGTCAAGGTTACTAAGCCTGGCTATATTCTGCGGGCCGGCGACGTGATCGAGCTCCGCGGTCGCGAAAATCTCAAGAATCTCTATCGCGGCGTAATCGCCAATAACGCTCCACAACCACTCGATTGGTTGTCGTTTGATTCCGAAGGGTTGAAGGCTACGCTGTTGAGCCAACCTACGGCGACCGATATTAGTATTCCCGTAGATGGTAACATCGTGGTCGAATTCTTGTCGCGATAAGGTCTCTTGTCGCGATAAGGTCTCTGCCGACTGCGATGTGATTAATGCTGGTGAGTCAGTCGCCAAGACTTTCGACCAGTTTGCAGCGGCGCGCTCCCAGGTGGGGCGCTCCTGCCGCGAGCGACTAGCTCAAGGGTAATAACAAGTCACTCTCGGCAAGAGTGACCCACTTAGAGCCAAGCAAAAAAGGTGTCTGACACTTTGGGGACCAAGCAAAATCAATGGATGTTGTGGTACTTTAGAGAGTGTCAGACACCTTTTTTGATTGGCACATGGTCGCACTCGGCAAGTTCCAATTAGGTTTTGTGAGGCAATCGATTTATGCATAGCGATCTAGTCGTGTTGGGTGGAGGTCCAGGTGGCTACGCTGCGGCGTTTTTGGCGGCTGACGAAGGGATGCAAGTAGTCATCGTTGAGTCAGAGTCACGCTTGGGTGGGACCTGTTTGTTGCGTGGTTGCATTCCGTCCAAAGCACTTTTGCACGTGGCGCGAGTGATTTCTGAGGTGGACGAACTGCGCGCAGATTGGGGAGTTAGTTATGCGGCCCCTGTCATCGACGTCGACAAAGTTCGCGCTCGCAAGGAAAAAGTGATCGCTACGCTCAGCGGTGGCTTGGCCAATCTGGCCAAGCGGCGGAATGTGACGGTCATCAATGCCAGGGGCATGTTTGAAAACAGCACCACCCTACGACTCGAAGGGGAGCATGAGTCGATCCCCGCCGAAAAGCAACTGACGTTTGGTCATTGCATTCTCGCAACCGGCAGCGTTCCTGCGATGCCGCCGAACTTCAACATCGGCAGCGACCGCGTCATGGACTCCACCGGCGCCCTAGCGCTGGTCGATATCCCTGAGAGTCTGCTCGTGGTTGGCGGAGGTTACATCGGTCTCGAAATGGGGTCGGTGTACGCCAACTTTGGGACCAAAGTGAGCGTGGTGGAATTGCTCGATGGCTTATTGATGGGGGCCGACCGCGATTTAGTGAAGCCGCTGCACAAGCGACTAGATAAACTGTTTGACAAGCGAATTTATCTGAATACCAAGCTTGGCTCGATGTCGGAAGTCGACAACAAAATCGAAGTCACCTTCGAAGGGCCTGGCAAATATGGTCATGAACAATTTGACCGAGTGCTCGTCAGTGTCGGCCGGCGCCCGGTCAGTCGCGGGATTGGGCTGGAGAATACAAAAGTACAACTGGATCAACGTGGCTTCGCAATTTGCGATTCGCAGCAACGCACAGCTGACCCCCATATTTTTGCCATCGGTGATGTGGCGGGCGAACCCATGCTGGCTCACAAAGCATCCCACGAAGGAAAGATAGCCGTAGAAGTGCTGTTGGGAGAAGCGGTCAAATTCGACAAAGCCGCGATTCCCGCCGTGGTCTTCACCGATCCCGAAATCGCTTGGGCTGGATTGACCGAAGATGAGGCCAAGAAGTCCGGTCGGGTAGTTGATGTCGAAGTCTATCCGTGGGCAGCCAGCGGTCGCGCACAAGCCCTTGGGCGGACCGAAGGACTCACCAAGTGGTTGGTCGATCCCGAGACACATCGCGTGCTGGGCTGCGGAATCGTTGGAGCCGGTGCGGGTGAATTGATCGCCGAAGCGGTTCTGGCGATCGAGATGGGTTGCGAAGTGCGTGATCTGACTGAGTCGATTCACCCTCACCCAACTCTGAGTGAAACCCTCATGAATGCTGGCGAAGTGCATTTTGGAACGGCAACTGAGATTTACAAACCCAAGCGTTCGTTGAAAGAGTCATCATGAAAGCCATGTTGCTGAGCGAGTACAAGAAATTGGAAGTGGTCGATTTGCCACTCCCCGATGTAGGCCCAGAAGACCTGTTGGTCGAAGTTAAAGCCTGCGGAATTTGTGGCAGTGACATTCATGGTTGGGATGGTTCTTCTGGACGCCGCATTCCTCCGCTAGTTATGGGACACGAAGCAGCCGGAGTCGTCAGCCAAATCGGTGCGGCTGTGACAGGTTTCAAAGTCGGGGACCGTGTGACGTTTGATTCCACCGTGTCGTGCGGACGTTGCCGTTCCTGCCGCAAGGGCTCCATCAACCTCTGCGAAAATCGCCAAGTGCTCGGGGTGTCCTGCAATGAGTTTCGACGCCATGGTGCCTTCGCCGAATTCGTGGTGGTTCCGCAAAATATTTCCTATCTGCTACCCGAAGATCTCCCCTTTGATCACGCCGCGTTGATTGAAGCTGTCTCCATTGCTGTGCATGCCGCCAATCGCACTCCCGTGAAACTTGGCGACACCGCCGTCGTGGTGGGGAGCGGCATGATCGGTTTGTTGGTGGTGCAAGCCATTCGCTTAGCCGGCTGCGCGACGGTGATCGCCGTCGATTTGGAAGATAATAAACTGGAATTGGCTCAAGAGTTGGGCGCCGATGTGGGACTTAATCCCAAGCAGTGCGATGTGGTAGCCGAAGTCAAACGATTGACTGGTGGCAAGGGAGCCGACGTCTCTTTGGAAGTCGTCGGTGCCACACCCACTGTAAAAATGGCTATCGAGTGCACCCGCAAAGGTGGCTCAATCACGCTGGTCGGGAACTTGGCTCCCAATGTAGAATTGCCGTTGCAAGCTGTGGTGACACGCGAATTGTCAGTGTTCGGTAGCTGTGCTTCCAATGGTGAGTACCCGGAGTGTATCGAGTATTTGCGTCGAGGTGATATCCGCGTTGATCGACTGATTACTGCTAAGGCGTCGTTGGACGAGGGACCGAGTTGGTTTGAGCGGTTGTACGCCGGCGAACCAGGTGCCATGAAGGTCGTATTGCAACCCAATGGCTAGCGTACATGCTCTGTACTTGCGTACACTAAAACGGTGGCTGGTATTAGTGATTCTGATGCCAAGTCACAGAGAGTGTAGTGGGAACCGCAAACGAGGCTTGGAGGATCGGGCAATTTAGTTCAGAATCTCAGTGGTTCGCGCTAGTACAAATAGATGATGTAGGTAAGAAGAGAGACTCTTATGGCTGAGGTAAATGCATTGAGCGACGAAGAAGCGGCTGTGGTGGCTGGTGGACAATTGCCCGTTCCAACAGATGCCGACCCGGCTGAAACGGCCGAGTGGCTTAGTTCACTCGACTATGTCCTCAAGAGCAAGGGAGCGGAGCGAGTTAAGTACTTACTCAAAGCACTAGATAGCCGTGCTCGACGCGAGGGGGTCGACGTTCCGCTCGAGGTCAATACGCCCTACGTCAACACGATCCCGCCACACAAACAGCCTCAATATCCTGGAAATCGGGAATTAGAGCGGCGTATTAAGAGCTTGATTCGCTGGAACGCGATGGCAATGGTGACGCGCGGCAATATGAAGCACGATGGCATTGGTGGACATATCAGCACTTTTGCTTCGAGCGCGACTCTTTATGAAGTGGGCTTTAATCACTTCTTCAAAGGTCGGGGCGAAAGCGGCTATGACGGGGACATCATTTATTTTCAAGGGCACGCTTCTCCCGGCATGTATTCACGGGCTTTCATGGAAGGACGCCTAAAGACCGAGAACTTGGAGAATTTCCGCCGCGAACTGCAACCCGTCCAAGGCTTGTGCAGCTACCCTCACCCTTGGTTGATGCCGGACTTCTGGGAGTTCCCCACAGTCTCGATGGGATTGGGGCCGATCATGGCCATCTATCAAGCCCGGTTCAACGAATACTTGCGCGATCGCGGCATCAAAGATACATCCAATCAACGCGTGTGGGCCTTCTTGGGGGATGGCGAGTGCGATGAACCCGAAACGCTGGGCGCGCTCCACTTGGCCGCTCGCGAACGGCTCGACAATTTGACTTTTGTCGTCAATTGCAACCTGCAGCGACTCGACGGACCTGTGCGTGGTAACAGTAAGATCATCCAAGAATTGGAAGCGGTCTTTCGTGGTTCGGGTTGGAACGTGATCAAAGTCGTGTGGGGCAGCGATTGGGACGTGTTGTTGGAGAAGGATGAAACGGGCAAACTGGCGCAGCGCATGAACGAAGTCGTCGATGGCCAGTATCAGAAGTACACCGGCATGCCGGGCGCGTACATCCGCGATCATTTCTTCGGCAAGTATCCGGAAGTGGCGGAATTGGTAGCCAACTACTCGGACGAAAAATTGGAGAAACTGCGTCGCGGTGGTCACGATCCTGAAAAGGTCTTCGCGGCTTACAAGGCAGCCGTTGAGCACAAAGGGCAACCGACGGTGATTTTGGCCAAGACCATCAAGGGGTATGGACTGGGCGAAGCGGGCGAAGGTCGCAATATCGCCCACAATCAAAAGAAGCTCAACGAGCAAGAGTTGCTCGATTTCCGCAGCCGCTTTGGTATTCCGATCAGCGACGAAGCGGTCGGCAGCGCGCCGTTCTATCGGCCACCTGAGTCGAGCGTCGAGATCAAGTACTTGAAAGAGCGCCGTAAGTCGTTGGGAGGACCAACTCCTAGCCGGCCAACCACGCACCCGACGACCGAAGTCCCAACGTTAAAAGAGTACTCGGCATTCACTGGGGCCAGCAAAGGTGAGATGAGCACCACGATGGGCTTTGTCCGTCTACTGTCGAAACTGTGTAAAGACAAGAAAATTGGCAAGCAAGTCGTCCCGATTGTTCCCGACGAATCGCGGACCTTTGGAATGGAAGGCATGTTTGCCGAGGTTGGCATCTACGCGCACGCCGGTCAGCTCTACGAACCGGTCGATCGTAAAGGTGGCAACCTGATGTACTACAAGGAAGCTCGCGACGGACAAATCCTAGAAGAAGGGATCACCGAGGCGGGCTCGATGTCGAGCTTTAATGCGGCCGGGACGGCTTATGCGACGCACGGGGTCAACATGATTCCGTTCTACATTTATTACTCGATGTTCGGTTTCCAACGCGTGGGAGATTTGATTTGGGCCGCGTCTGATATGCGGGCCAAGGGCTTTTTGCTCGGCGGTACTTCGGGGCGGACGACGCTCAACGGCGAAGGGCTGCAACACCAAGACGGCCATAGCCAACTCAATGCAATTGCCTTCCCGCTGATTCGCGCTTACGATCCGGCCTACGCCTACGAGACCACCGTGATCATCATGGATGGTTTGAAGAAGCTTTACCAAGAGGGCGAGACGGGTATCTATTACATCTCGGTCGAGAACGAAAACTACGAGATGCCGGCGATGCCCGAGGGGGTCGAAGAGGGGATTGTTCAAGGCATTTACAAACTCAACAGTCGTGAAGTGAAGAACGCTAAGGCCCGTGTGCAATTGTTCGGTACCGGTCCTATTCTCCGTTCCGTGCTGAAGGCTCAGGAGTTGTTGGCCGACAAGTACAAGATTGCCAGCGACGTGTGGAGTGTCACCAGTTACACCCAACTCCGCCGCGACGCGCAAACTTGTGAGCGCTGGAATTTCCTGCATCCGACCGAAAAGCCCAAGCAGAGTTACATTGACAAGACGCTCAGCGGAGTCGAAGGCCCTTATATCGCGGCCAGCGACCATGTACGGGCGGTCCCGGAACAATTGACGCAGTATATTCCGGGCGACTATTTTGTGCTCGGCACCGATGGCATGGGACGTAGCGAAACGCGCGAAGCTTTGCGACGCCATTTTGAAGTTGACGCCGAGTCGGTAACGTTGGCGGCGCTATATCGCTTAGCCAAGCAAGATGTACTGAAAATGACCGACGTAGCCAAGGCGATCAAGGACTTGGACTACGACCCTGAAAAAGCAAATCCGCTGTTCGCATAAGGCGCTAGAATTAGATATGGCAATCGAAGTAAAACTCCCGGGCTTGGGCGAAGGTATCGAGTCAGGCGATGTCTTGGAATTATTGGTCAAAGAAGGCGACGTCGTCAAAGCCGACCAAGGCCTGATCGAGTTTGAGACTGATAAAGCAACCGTTACGTTGCCCAGCCCCATAGCCGGTAAGGTAGTCAAAATCTTGGTCGCGCTGGGTGATTCAGTACCGGTCGGTCAAGTCGTAGCGGAGCTCGAAGCGGCTTCGGGTAGTTCCGTCCCTGCAGCCAGCGAGCCGCCACCAGCGCCTGCCGCGCAGGCAGCCAGTCCTTCGCAGCCCGCGAGTCCAGAGCCTGCTCCCGTGGCTACTACTCCTCCAGCGAAAACTGCGTCGCAATCAGTACCTGCTCCACAACCGGTTGCACAACCTGCGGCAACATCTCAGTCATCTGCATCTCAGTCATCTGCGCAGCCGGTTCCGACGCAATCCGCCGCACCGCAACCGGCAGCACCGCAACCGGCGGAACAAGCAACGTTGCCGGAAACGGCGCACGTTAACGAAGCAGATAGCGTCGCGGCAGGTCCTGCAGTGCGCCGTTTTGCTCGTGAAGTGGGCGTTGATCTATCGCTGGTCGCGGGTACGGGACCGGGTGGACGTATCACTCGTGACGATGTGCTGCGTTCGGTTCGCGAATCCAGTGCGGCTCGCACAACATCGACCCCAACGCCCAGTACCACCATCACTACCACGTCGCCGACCGCCGCAACAGCTGCACCAATGCCTTCGCCCATTGGAGGCAACAAAGCGCTCCGTTTGCCGGGTGAGGCTAGTCAAGATGATTATGGCCCGGTGCGCATTGAACGCTTGAGCAAAATTCGCAAAACGATCGCCTTGCAAATGCACAAGTCGTGGAGCACTGTCCCACGTGTTACCAATTTTGACGACGCCGATGTCACAGCCCTGGAGGCTTTCCGTCAACAGAGCAAGGATGATTACGCTGCCGAAGGAATCAAACTGACGACGATGCCGTTCTTAATGAAGGCAGTTGCCACCGCCTTGCGACATCACCCCTCGATGAACGCCATCATCGATCTGGAAAACGACCAGATTACCTACCGCGATTACGTCAATTTAGGAGTTGCCGTCGACACCGATCGCGGCTTGGTGGTCCCCAATATTCGCCAAGCGGATTCGCTGAGCATTCCGGGCATTGCTAAAGCGCTTGCCGAATTGGCCGCGCGGGTGCGTAAAGGAGACTTTGGCATCAATGAATTGCGTGGAGGTACGTTTACCATCAGCAACCTAGGCGCGATTGGTGGGACATATAGCACGCCTATCGTCAACGTTCCCGAAGTGGCCATCCTTTTGGTTGGTCGTACTCGGAAGTTGCCCGTGGTAATGGATGATGATTCGATCGAGCCACGGTTGATGATGCCGCTGAGTCTCTCATACGATCATCGCTTGGTCGATGGTGGCACGGCGGCACGCTTCTTAAATGATGTCATCGCCTACCTGGAAGCCCCAAGTCGATTGCTGCTGGCCATTACTTAAGCGGTCGACAGGTTGGTCGCTCGACTCTCCGAGCCGCGTGTCGTAGCGAAAGTCGCCACGACTTTCGGAGTTCGTTGCTGCGGAAACCAGATTGCCTACGACCGATAGTCTTGGCGACTTCCGCTACTTTGTCTGCCATCCGGAAAATATTGCTTGGCACATACTCTCGCTACGGAATATACTGCTTTTCATGCCGTCGAGATGGGCAGAGTGGGGGGGTTGCGTAAGAAATATTTGAGTTCGACTGCCCCGCAACCTAACTCTGTGTTACGCTGATCCCCTCACCTGATCCTCTTCCGTGATTATTTGGAATCTGTCGATGCGTCGCTCCGCAAAAGCTGGTTTTACGCTGGTCGAGCTGTTGGTGGTAATCGCCATTATTGCCATCCTGGTCGGCTTGTTGTTGCCCGCCGTTCAAGCGGCACGTGAGGCGGCGCGACGGTTGCAATGTTCCAATAACTTTCATCAATTGGGAATTGCTCTCCACAATTACCATGACGTTCACCGAAATTTCCCTTCCGGGATTGTCGAGCCGAACTATGTGATGTGGAGTGGAAGTTTGTTGCCCTTTCTGGAACAAGGCAATCTGTTTCAAACGCTTGATTTTTCGAAGCGTTGGGAGTACCCCGGGACAGCTAACGCGCAGGCGTGTACCACGCTGTTGAGCGTCTACCGTTGTCCCAGTAGCGATGCCGAAGAGCACGTTGCGGTTCAAGGGATCAGGGATCGTGTACCGAGCTGTTACTTGGCGGTTGCTAGCGGCACCGCAACGCGTGAGTCGGGTGAATCGTCCGACCACCTTGGTTTGCGAAAACAAAACGGGCTGATGTTCCTCAACAGTTCTACGAAAATCGCCCAGGTACTGGACGGCACATCCAACAGCTTAGCTGTGGGAGAAGCGCTGTTTCGCCCCGATGTACAAGGGCCCGATCTGTCTGGTGTAATCCAGATTATCGACCACTGGTACATCGGTAGCGATGGCTTTGGCAGACGCAATAACCAACCGGGGCTAGTTGAAGTTTCCGAAGCGTTAGGGTCTACGGGCGTGGCGCTCAACGGGCTTAATTTAAATAGTTTCATCGATGAGAAAGAAATCAGTTTTACAAGTCTGCATACTGGTGGCTGTTTGTTTGTTTTCGCCGATGCCCATGTTCAATTCTTATCCAACAGCATCGATCGCCGGCTTTACTCGGCTCTTGGTACGATCGCTGGGGGTGAAGTTGCCGCGCTGGAACAGTAGAGCAGGAGCAGTAGACCAAATAGTTGTCGTCAACTGGCCGAACTCAGCTGATCGGGAGCTGGCAACCTTGTGGGTATCCTCCCAGTCACTGCCACCATGTTTGAGAGATTTTGCCTTATAATAGGCGGTTTCTCTTAGTCACCGACATAGCGAAGCACACACAATGTCCGACAAACGCCCCGCGTCGGCCGCCTCGTCGAATCCCCTGCCAACCAAGTGGGCGCTGGGCTTGGTCGCCGCGCTCATCGTTTATGCGCTGCTGCAACCCATTGTAAATAAACAATTCGGTTGGGAGTTGCCTTCTATCACCGCTTTGCAGCCGGGCGATGTCCCGGCTGCGAAGCAGAATGATCCAGCCCTAGAGTCAACGAACCAGTCGACAGCGAGCACACCGACGGCGAGCACACCGACGGGGGAAAATAAATCGGCCGAATCGCTACGTTATGGATTGTTACGGGAAACGGCACCCGATGATTTCCTTTCACCTGGTGGACTGCGCTACACGCGCGGTAGCGCCGAAGGTCATCGCCTAAAACATATCGAACGGCATCTGGAAGATGATCCCGATCGACCCGGAAAACATGGCGTGTTTGATGGTGATATGGCACAAGTCATCCGATGGATCGATGAAGCCTATGCATTAGCCAAACGTGGTGCCAAGGGTACAAGCCAACAAGAAGAAGACGGTCGAGTAGTCTACGAGGCCAGTTTTACGAAGCCGATTGGTTACATTGGTGGCCGCGACGGCCGACGCGACAATCATCCCGATGCCCGCCGACTGCGGCTCGTCGTCGAAGGCAACAAAGTTATCACCGCCTTTCCGTTTTAGTGGGGAAGCTAGAGGCTAGAGACTAGAGACTAGAGACTAGAGACTAGAGACTAGAGACTAGAGACTAGAGACTAGAGACTAGAGACTAGAGACTAGAGACTAGAGACTAGAGACTAGAGACTAGAGACTAGAGACTAGAGACTAGAGGCTAGAGGCTAGAGACTAGAGTTGTTACCCCTTAAACCTTACCCCTTACCCCTTACCCCTTACCCCTTACCCCTTACCCCTTACCCCTTAAACCTTACCCCTTAAACCTTAAACCTTAAACCTTAAACCTTAAACCTTAAACCTTAAACCTTAAAAATGTCTGAAACCCCAGCAACCCCTTGGATTCACATTGGCGAATGCCCGGTTTGCGTTAACGGTCTGTGTCGTGTGCGCACGTGTTATTCCGTTGAGGGGACACCGCACTTCTATGCTATGTGTGATGAATGTGAAGCACTGTGGCTTGAGCCCAGCACTGACGCGCCACGCCAATTTCCGGATGCTTGTGAACCGCAATGTCCGATCTGCGAGCAGCAGTTGTATGGCGAACAAGCTCACTGGTCCCATGCCGAAGAGTTGCAGGGGACCGAGTGGTTTGCCAATTCGATTTTCGAAGTGCCGAATGACAGCCTTATCGACCCCAATTCACTGGCCAGTACGGACGATCTCAGCTATGGTCAAGACGAACCCAAACCGGGCTGCTAGGTTTCAATGAACTTTCCACGCCGTACGCAGATCACTAGTAGAATGATGGCGCCGAGAATCGATCCAATCCAACCGCTAGACTGAAAAACTGAGCCACCGACCAGTAAGAATCCGATCAGTCCGCCCACGAATGAACCGGCAATTCCCAGCACAATGGTCCGCAAACACCCCAAGGGTTGCGTTCCTGGGACCAGGCCCCGCGCGATGAGCCCTACCAGAAAACCAAAAACAACCCAGCCTATAGCCCAAAACATGCGACGTACTTTCTTAGCTTAAGAGGCTTACCAATGGACTCCACATACGTTGCTAGGACGCAAATAGCGTGCCGGGATTCCGCGTAGCGCGAGTATCCGGTTTGCGGGCCACTATCCGTGCCTCGGCCTTGCCATCCGTGTTAAATCGAATCATCGCGTTGGTGGACTGGCTTCTTTTACAACGGCACCGAATTTTTCGTCGAGTATCAAGATGGCCAGACGCTCGGTGGTGTCTAGGTCGGAAGTGCTGAGCGTGGCGTAATCAAAGTTGCCATTCAGATCAGTATAGCCATCTTTAAAGAAACGGACCGAACCACCGGGGTGACGCGCGAAGACTTTCACGTACGCGGCGGACGCCGGTGCGCGACCTTCGCGGCTAAGCACTTGCAGGCGGCCCATCGGCTCTGCAACGCTCACGACCAAGGAACTTGCGGTCAGCCAGACACTTCGCGAAATGCCCCCTGCGGTCACTTCCATCAATAGATTGCGGTTTTGCATCTGGGCTGGTAACTCGAGAGTCGCCACGCCTTCGCCCCCGGCTAGCACCACATGCTCGCTGAAGTTAGGGCGAATCGCGGGGACTTGCTCGGTTCCTTGCGAGACAAATGGGTTGCGGCTGAACAACAATTCGATGTCCATCAAGTAGTAATTGACGGTCACATTCTCCAGATTGCGGTAGCGCACCGACACCGATCCATCGCGAGAATCGACGTCGAGCGCAGGGACTCGGGTGGCCAGACTGTCTTGTTGCGCAGCGCGGCGATCGGCAAGCAATCGTTGCGAGGCTTCAGAACTAACAGTCTCCAAAGGGGACGCTGAGTTGTCGTCGCTAGTTGGATCTTCGCCCTGTAGCAATCGCTGCCGAGTGGCAACTTGTTCGCGAATCCGAGCGAACATTTCGGCCCACCGTGGAAGCGGATATTCAAGATAGCCACCAGCAATTCTGGCGGCGCGTTCGTAATCGCCGCGATAGAAATCGAGATAGGCGTCAAAGTAGTCGTACTGCATTTGTGTAGCCAATTGTGCCTGTTCAACACTGGCAAACCATTGCAACGCTTCCTCGATTCGATTTTGCAACAACATGTAGTAACACAGTTGCAACCGCTGGTCATTGGAAACCGACCGCTCATGGGATAATACATCCAACAGAGACAGGTACTGCTGATGCAAGCTGGGGTTGAGGATCACTGCCTCGCGCCCCAGTTGATGGGTGCGTGCCACCACCAGCGGTTTGTAGTCGAGGTGTTCGTAGCTCATCTGTTCGCGCGGATTGATTTCGATCAAGGGGCTGTTGAAGACGGAGCCAAGCCGCGATGTGAAATCGGGACGATGGTGTAACAACTGTGCAATTGCCTGACGATCGTCGTGGCGAAGTGCATAAGCCCACAGGCTGGCTTCAAAGCGTCCGCTGCTAGCGAGCAACTCGGTGACAGCCGTGTAGAACGCTTTGTCCTGCAATCGGAAAGCCATCCGAGCCAGATCAAGTCGCTCTAGATTAGCCTTGCTCAGATAGTCGAGGACCTGGGCATGGGTCCCCCAATCGGCCACATAGCTCCAAGTAGTTTCATCGACTGACTCGGGTTCATCCGTGACGCGATGGGTGGATGAATCAGTGGCAGCCAGGTGGGTTCCCTCTGTGCTCACCTGAGCTCCATAGTGCGCGAACTGGCCGGCAGCGGGAAAATAGAAGGCATACTCGGCTTGTGCCGTGCTGTAGGGTTGCAATTCAATGGCAGTGCTACGAGTCAGCTTGCTGCCTGCCAGTGGCAGAGAACCGGCCGGCAATTGGGTTAGCACTTCAACCCGCTGTGTGCGACTGGTCGGATTGGTGACAACTACGTTGGTGCGATAGGGAATGCCCGATAAGAGAGCTGTGTCCCCAACCGGCAGGTTGGATTCGTCGTCAGTGCTGGGACTAGCAAGATAGATATCTTGGCCTACCAATACGGTTGGGCGTGGCGCTGGAGCGTCCGTTGTTGGCTCGATACTTTCAAGAAATACCACAGCGGCAGCGTCGCAGTTGATCGTCAATTGATCGTCGTCGACCGCCAGCGCCAACTTGGGGCGCACCAGTGGTAAATCGATCACGGCCAGGGCACACAGTGCTTCGTTGAGTGAACCGCAGGGTAAATCAAGATTGCGAGGTAGGAAGGGGCGCGAGCCCGCATTCAAGTATTCCTGCCAAAACGCGCCAGGGGGAATGAGCGCGGCAGATTGATTGGCGAGTCGTATGTGGAAGTAATGTGTCTCAGCCCACTCGCGCGTCTTATCGAGGCTTTGAAACAAACGCTCTTCCATCAGCCCGCGTCCCAGGCGATCGACGCCGAAGAACTCATCTCCCAATTCGGCTTTGTCCTTCGATGGTTGGGCGAGCTTGGGACGTTCTGCCCGAGCACGTGAGCGGCGCAGCTCGCTGATTCCATTGGAGGACAACGGGGCATTCATGGCACCTCCCATACTCTGACTGAAATTCATCACGGCGTCGCGGCGATCAAAATTAAGACCCAGCAGCGTACCCCCGCTACTATTGGCCTCTAACGCTGAACCACGCAAGGCAATTTCAAAGCGTTGCTGGCGCAGCGTGGGAGACAGCGGATGAGCCTCCAACGTTTCTCGCAACCAGCGTTCGGTCCCTGCGCGTTGTGATTCACTGTTGGCCGCTAGCAAGATGCGTTCTAGCGTATTAAGCCGTCCGATGCGCCACAGCGGTAGGTAATCTTCTAGGGGCTCACCCAACAGCCACAGATCGACCAATTGTTTGTCGAGCTTGTGCGACAGCAACGGTTTTACGACGCGATCAAAGAACGGACGGTCCTTGTGGTACAGAAAGAAGTTAAGCTCATGACAAGCCAGCTCGTTATAACGTGCCAGTTGCTCTTCCGGCGATAGTTGGTGCCATCCGCCTACGAAGCGGAATTTTTCCCAATCAGGGCTCGATAGTAAAGTGCTGTAGAGTTGAAACACATCCGCGATGGTGGTGTAGGCTTGCAAGCGTCGCGTGCGCGGATCGCCCAGCAATTTCTTTTCGCCAGCGGCGAGCTGCTCCACTTTTTGTACCTGGGCTAAATGGACCGTTGAATCAAACGCAGTGCGGAGCCGCTGATCTCGAACTTTGAGTTCCTCAGACTCGCGCGTCAGAGACCGCGAATCGCTGGAAGTGGGATGGACCGCAATGATGGTAAGGCTATTGAAGCCATCGAGTTGTTCCAGCGGAATTGTGGCGCTCCCATCCGTGAGCTCCAGATTGGCCAGTAGCACGGTACCTTGGGCCAGGAAATCATAACTCTTCCAGTCAGGGCGAGCCCCGTCACCGGAAGCTTCTGCTTCGGCCTGCATTCGCGAATGCGGTTCGGCCATGGCCGGGCTGGGGGGCATGGCGTCTCCCGCGGCTGCTTGCTTTTCAGAATTTTCGGTGACCGAGACTTCCCACGGATGAACTAAAAGCGTGGGTTGGGGGAGTAAATTGCCCGGATATTTTTGGGCCAGTTGGCGATTGAGGATGTAGCTGTATTCTTCGTCGAGTCGCAATGAATCGACATAGCGGCTTTGCGTAACTGGAACTCCGCGCGACATCAACGGCGGATGGGGAAGTTGCAATTGTCGGCTGCTGGAGACTTCGGGTTTAAGTTGTGTGGCGACGACGTGTAGCCGCGTTAGCTTGTCGGCGCCAGCCACGCGGACTAGTAAATTTCCGTCTTCAATTGCGGCTTGTCGAATGATCAGTGTCGTCTCGGCGGTCGCTTGCAATAAGCGATGGGGAGCGGCAATCAAATTGTCGCGGCGTCGCTCATCCCCGACCACGATTTTCACACGTTGCCCTGCTTCGTGATCTTGCAAGATGTAATCGCCGGTGGGCAAATCGCTGATTTTGAGACTGCCATCTCCGACGCTAATCTGTTGTGTCTTGCGCTGGACGACTGTGTTACGTCGCAATTCAGCCAGAGAGAATTGCGTGGCGTCGGCAGTCGCCTTACCCAATGGCAATTCGATTGTTTCGCCTCGTCCAACTTGAATTGTGTTGGGCCAGTAACGGTGAAAGTGTGACAGCGCGAAACTCGTGGGCTGAATCCCTTCAGCAGATAGTTCGATTTGCGTGACGTCCGACAGTTCGCCCAACATCACTTCGCCCTTGGCATTTGTAGCCAGAGCGAAATTTCGGTGGTTGGTGAACTGGTTTAACTTGAGCGCTAGACTCACGGGCAGACGCGGAAGCGGTTCTCCATTGCGTCCTAAGACCAAAAGTCGATAGCCAGTAGTAGTTTCACGCAAGTAAAAATCTGCGATTTGCGGCGATTGTTGGATGCCGTTGCATTGCAGCGAATAGCCAGTACTCACTTCATCACGCAGGTCGCGGCTGCGATTGGCCACGCGGCCTGAAAGAGTAAAATTGAGACTCGTCAATCGTGGTGGGACCAGAAAACGATGCACCAGCTCGTCACCGTCGTCCAAGTCGAGTGACTCGACCGATTGTGTGGTCGCTATCCCGTCCGCGTCAGTGGCTACAATCGTCAGCTGTGCGTCTTCCAGCAATCGCACGCTGATCGGGCGTCCGTTGCAGGACAGGCGAGCGCGAATCGCGATGTTGGCTTGTGTCCCAGCGACCAGCGATTGCCGGTCGACCAAGAAGCCGGCCTGCAGCTGATAGTTTTCGTTGTAATGAGCCACAGTCATGGGCGAAACGAAATCACCATCGACCAATAGTAAACTGCGGGTGACTGTTTTTTCAGCATACGGCAGGATAATTTGCCCATTTGTTTCGGGCTCAAATTTGCGACCATTCAGCTCCAAATGAGCGGTAGGGACAGGCTCGCCAGATTCATTGACAATCTCAAATACTTGTCCCGCATCTCCCATGCGTTCGAATGCGGTCAGGCGACCTTTTTGAATCACCGCGCGGCTGCGCTGTCCGCCGCCGAGCAGGTCGACAACCCATGTCCCACGCCCTGTGAATTCCGCGAATTCAATCCGCTCCAAATGACGTCGCTGGGCGGGTTGAGCAAAGCTCAGTTGTCGTTGCTGATTGGGGACCAAACCATCCAAATCGATGTCTGTCCCTGGGGCTTGTGTATGACTACGATAGTAGTTCAGCAAATTGATTTCATAGATCTTCACCAACAACTGATCGACATTCTTCACTTCAACTTCCAGCGCCACTTCGTCCTGTGCATCGAAGTGGTGAGGGTTGTGGGGAGCGAAACGTACTTCCACTCGCTCTTTCAATTCTTGTTGCTCAGTGGGGTTGAGCTTGGCGTACCACGTGGCCTCATCGCCAATGCCGAAAAGTATTTTGGTTTGAGCCAGAACGCGTTCCAAGTAATCGCGTTTGAGATATGCAGCGAATTCGTTAACGCTGTCTTCGGCTTGCAGGAAATGTTCCAGGTAGCGTCGTACCAGCTCACTATCATCTCCCATGGCCGGCAAGGGGACTTGGGGATCCATCGCAAAGTCCAGCTGCACTAGACCAACGTTGAGGTTAATTAATTTCCTCGGTTCGTAATACGCAGCGGAACGAGGAAGTTTCAGGTACTCGATAAATAGTCCTCGATCGAATTTGGATTCGCTTAAGTCGAGTCGCAGCAGATTGCCAAGCACCAGGGCTTTGAAGCTGTTCTGCGCGGGCGGCAACGATTCTGTCCAGGACTTCAATCGTTCGAGATAGCTGCGCAGCTCAGTTTGGTCGGTGAGGGAACTACCTTCCGGAGGTGCCAATCTCGCGGTGACGGCGCGAACATAGTTGTCGTTCTCAAGCAATTGCGGTAGTGCCTGGTGTAGCTCTCGCAATTGCTCAAGGCTCAACAGTGCGTGGACTCCGGCCCAGCCAAAACCGGCCGAGTCTGTGAGTGCTAATTCCTCCGCTACTCGCTTAACGGTGCCCGAATGATCGCCTCGATCGAGCCTGCTCAGTAGTGCGCGCAGTTGTTCGACCGATAGCTTATGATCCAACACCAAACCCAACGCGGCGGTTTCGAATTGATTGAGAGATCGATCTTGAGCCAGCGATTGTGCGAGCAAGCGGTCGAAATTGAGTTGTGCATTATCAAGTGCGTCGGGGAGCGAGGCGGCTCGATCGCGGGCGGGTGGCGCGTGATCGAGATTCAATCCAAGTTCCTTCCGCAAATACTCAAGTGTTTGCTGAGGGTTGGTGGCGTATTGGAGGAGTTGTTGCCTAGCGACCATCTGGGAGACTTTTCCAGTGTCGCCAAATTTGGCTCGCCAGGACTCAAGCATCTGTTGCGCGCTGGCTAGTTCATTTTCGTTTTGGAAATGCAGCGTGTGAAAATAGAAGAAATCCTCAGTCCCAGGGATCAATTCGCTGAGCACCAAACGCCGATCCTGGGCGGTGGCGAATTTTTCAATAAACCCGATAGTTTGCTCTGCGTGCACGCGATTGGTCCCCTCCCCTACTCCAGCCATCACCATTAAACAAGCTAATAGCACCATGCTATGACAATTTCGCAACATCGGTGATCCCCTAGCAGTAAGCAGCAACAAGCCCTGGGCTGTTACAACAGAAAAGTGAGTGAAAAATAAGCTTCAATCACTGAAGCGCATTCCTTGGGCGACTTGAGGCTAGACGCGTTGGCGGCTGGCCTAGTTCCCAGTATGACTCGAAAAAACAGTTCGCGATTCAATTCGCACGGCAGTTTGTCTTTCCCCCGATCTTCCGCGGTTTTGACATCGCCCGTAAAATGTGCGTCAGGATTGCCCTTTCACTAGCCACCTGTCCCCTTGTTTTGAGGTTAATGGCGGACTAGGAAGTCGGTAACAGCTAGTCAGTCGAATTCGACAGTGGTGTCTATTTTGACGGTGCGCGCTCGTTTATTTAGGAATTGAGACATTATGACAACCCAAGTCGCCCAAGAACGTGTTTACAACTTTTCTGCCGGCCCAGCTGTCTTGCCCGTCCCGGTCTTGGAACGCGTCCGCGAGGAAATGCTCTGTTTACCCGGCGCGGGGGCTTCAATCCTTGAGATTTCTCACCGCTCGAGCGACTTTATCGCTATTCAAGAGCAGGCCGAAGCTCGTCTGCGTCGCTTGATCAATGTGCGTGACGAGCACGAAATACTTTTCCTCCAGGGGGGAGCTCGCCTGCAATTCTCGATGATTCCTATCAATTTGCTGCGGGGCAGCAGCCAAGCCGCGCAGTATGTGATTACTGGCACGTGGGGGAAAAGTGCCCTTGAGGAGGCGAAAAAGGAAGGCCCCGTAGAAGTAATCTTCGACGCCAAGGAATCGAACTACGATCGCTTGCCCGCCGCCTCGGAGCTGGCCATCAAGCCTGACGCTGCCTATGTCCATATCACCAGCAATGAAACGATTCAGGGAGTTCAGTTTCCGGCTGACCTGAATACTGGCGACGCACCATTGGTCTGTGATTCTTCGAGCGATTTTATGTATCGCCCCTACGACATCAACCGCTACGGCTTGATGTATGCCTGTGCTCAAAAGAACGCGGGTCCAGCTGGGGTGACTGTGGTCATCATTAAGAAGGAATTGCTGGAACGCGGCGATGCTGGCTTGCCTGGCTACCTAAATTATAAGAACCACGCGGATGCAGATTCGATGTGGAACACGCCTCCCACCTTTGCGATTTACGTTTTGGGATTGGTTGCTCAATGGCTCGAGGAAACGATCGGTGGCTTAGACAAGATGCATGCCATCAACCAGAGCAAGTCTAAGCTGCTGTACGATGTGCTCGACGCATTTCCTGAGTTTTACATTGGACACGCGCGTCGCCAAGATCGGTCGTTGATGAATGTCACCTTCCGCTTTGCCAGCGAACAAGCCGAGAAAGAGTTTTTGAGTGGTGCGGCCAAGCATGGAATGGACAATTTGAAAGGACACCGCAGCGTCGGTGGCATTCGCGCCAGCATTTACAACGCCATGCCGATGGAAGGTGTTCAAGCACTTGCCAGCTACATGACCGACTTCGCCCGCGAGCGGAGCTAACGTGGGTCACGCTTGCCGAGCGTGACCAAGTGGGTCAATCTTGCCGAGATTGACTAAGTGGGTCAATCTTGCCGAGATTGACTAAGTGGGTCACGTTTGCCGAGCGTGACCAAGTGATTCAAAGATAATCCGACTCCTCTTTCTTTAACACTCCGCCCTTAAATATTGAAAGTTCATCGACCCATGGCCAAGTTTCGCATCGGTGTCCTCGACCCCATCGCTCCTGAAGGCATTGAGCTACTCAACGCTGATAGCTCGTTCGAATACGAAGAACGAGTAGGACTCAAGGGGGAAGAACTGCGAAAGGGGTTGGCCGAATTCGACGGCGTCATCATCCGCAGTGGAGTGAAGATTACCGCCGAATCACTTGAAGGCAATAAACGTCTCAAGGCGATTGTGCGGGCCGGAGTGGGGACCGACAACATTGACAAAGAAGCGGCGACACGCTTGGGGATTGTGGTGATGAACACTCCAGCGGGCAATACCCTGTCGACGGCCGAGCATGCCGTGGCGCTGATGCTTGCGCTTTCGCGCAGCATCGCCCCTGCCTACCAGTCGCTTTGCAATGGTAAATGGGATCGCAAAAGTTACATGGGTTCGCAATTGGCCGACAAGACCCTGGGGGTTGTGGGCTTGGGACGTATCGGTCGCGAAGTCGCCTTGCGCGGACTGGCTTTCCGCATGCGGGTCATCGCTTACGATCCGTTCTTGACTGACGAACAAGCCACCAAGCTCGGAGTGGAACGCGTCGAGACTGTGGCAGAGATGCTCCCGAAAGTGGACTATTTGACCGTCCATACGCCGCTGACCAACGAGACTAAGCACTTGGTTGGCATGAAGGATCTACCGAATCTAAAACCGGGAATACGTTTGATCAACTGTGCTCGTGGAGGGATCTACGACGAAGCGGCTTTGGTAGCAGGTTTGAAGAATGGTCAAATCGCCGGTGTGGCCCTGGATGTTTTTGAGGAGGAGCCATGTACCAATAGCCCGCTGTTTGGCATGCCAGGCGTCGTGTGTACTCCGCACTTGGGAGCCAGTACGGAAGAAGCGCAGACCCAAGTAGCCGTGGAAGGTATTCATCTGCTGATCAATTTCTTCAAGACTGGCGAGATTCGCCACGCAGTCAATGTCTCAGCGCTCGATCCCAAGACGCTTGAGGCCCTACGCAGCTATCTCGATTTGGCTCACCGACTTGGACTGCTGCTTAGTCAGTGGCATGGTGGTGCGGTCTCCGGTTGCCATTTAACCTACCGCGGTGAGGTGGCTGGCCGCGACACAAAGCTACTGACCAATGCCTTTTGCGCTGGTCTGCTGGAGCGGGCGATGGAGGACGTCAACATCATTAACGCTGAGATGTTGCTGCGTGAACGTGGGATCGAACTGAACGAAAGTCGCAATCACGAAATGGGTGCCTTCAGTTCATCGATCACCGTTGAAGTCACCGGTGGAGAACGCACGGTAACGGCGGCCGGGACCGTGTTTGGTCACAAAATGCCACGCCTGGTGATGCTCGATGATTATCGTTTGGAAGCCTACATCGATGGCAACCTGCTGATCTTCACGCATCAGGATGTTCCCGGCATTATCGGCAAAGTTGGCAATGCTTTTGGAAAACACGAAGTAAACATTGCGCAAATGTCGGTCGGCCGTGCAGGGGACAAACCAGGCGGCAATGCGATCGGAGTATTGAACCTCGACAGTCAACCGACTCAGGCCGCTTTGGATGAGATGTTAGCCATCGATGCGATTGCGAAAATCCAGACGATTGAATTACCCCCCGCTGGTCAACTTCCAGTCTGGTTGCAATAGTCGCACGACTCTCCGAGTCGTGAACCGCATTGCCTCGCACATTTTTACTGTAGCGGAAGTCGCCAAGACTTTCGGTAGCCCGACTTTAACCAGAGGTCGAAATGGCCGAAAGTCTTGGCGACTTCCGCTACGATGAATAGACTGCAACGAATTCGGAAGCTCGTTTATTTAGAAAGTTGTTCATTGGCTCGCGAATCGATCATGCCACCCGGCCCGCCCGATCCGCCGAGTGATCCGCCGAATGATGGGGGCGGCGATGATGTCAACGACGTCGCCTTACGCCCCAAACGCATCGCGGACATGGTGGGTCAGAAGGACGTGATCGCCGTGTTGCGCATCGCTATCGATGCGGCGAGCAAACGCGCAGAACCACTAGGGCACATCCTGTTTGATGGACCACCCGGCTTGGGGAAGACCACTTTCGCCACTTGCATTCCGCGTGAAATGGGTGTTCCAGTTCAAATGGCCAGCGGGCCAGCGTTGAAGGCACCCAAAGATATCATTCCCTATTTGACCAATCTTGAAGATCGTTCGGTGTTGTTTGTCGACGAAATTCATCGCATGCCGAAGGCCGTCGAAGAGTATCTTTATACCGCCATGGAGGACTTCCGCATCGATATTGTGCTCGGCGAGGGAGTCAGTGCGCGAACCTTGAATCTACAACTAAAACCGTTTACGCTCATCGGTGCTACGACGCGGGCGGGAATGCTCAGTGGACCGCTTCGCGATCGTTTTCAGATCCGTGAGCATCTTGGCTTCTATTCGTTCAGCGAACTCACCGAGATCGTGCATCGCAATGCCAAGAAGTTGAGCGTCGACATTTCCGAGGAAGCCGCCGCGCAGATCGCCCGGCGCAGTCGTGGCACGCCCCGGATTGCCAACAATCGACTACTGTGGATCCGCGACTATGCCGTCAGCAAAGCGGACGGGAACGTTGACATCAAGATTGTGCAGCAAGCGCTGGAGATGACCGGTATCGATCAACTCGGGCTCGATCGGCAGGACCGACGCTATCTGGAAACTCTAATACGTGTTTTTGGAGGTGGTCCAGCCGGCATAGAAGCGATTGCCCACACCATGAATGTTTCCTCAGATACGTTGGTCGACGAAGTCGAGCCATTTCTGTTGCGCACAGAGCTTGTCATTCGTTCGACCCGCGGGCGTTGCGTTACCCCTAAGGCCTTCGAGCATTTGAAGCTGGCACTTCCTGAGCAAGCTGCCGAACGACCTCTATTTCCTGATGAATAGACCTGTACGTCAGGCTTTCCTGCCTGACTCTTTTCGCCACTCTTTGCATAACGATTTGGTTATCTTTGCTGGTGGCAAATATTCATCGGTTGCCCTGTTTCAATAGCACCAATTTTTTTGTTGGATTGTTCGTTAGATTGCGAACTGGCCGGGAGTGACAAAGCGGATGCTCGTATTGATGGTGGGTTATTGGCCGTAAGAAGCAGGGTAAGGGCCGGTTGTTCTTCGGAATTTGGCACGCTTGAGAAGTTACGCCTCGTCAGAATTGGTTAGTTGATGACCTCATAATATTTCTTTCTTTTCTAAAGGCTGTTGCGATGAAGTTAAAGTACCGGGGATTTACGCTGGTTGAGTTGCTAGTGGTTATCGCCATCATCGGCATTTTAGTGGGGCTGCTTTTACCGGCTGTCCAAGCTGCTCGTGAAGCGGCGCGGCGCATGCAATGCAGCAATAATGTGAAACAGTTGGGACTTGCTTTTCACAACTATCACGACACTTATAAATCATTCCCAATTCAATACCGCATCAATGCGATTCAAAACCAGCCTTTGACGCAGGTCAGTTGGATCTACGGCATTTTACCGATGGTCGAGCAAGGGAATTTGTTTAATACTTGGGAGCACAACTACAGTTGGACCGGTGGCGCCAATGGGTTTCAAAATGATCCACGCAACGGACCTGATCCTTTGAATCCGCTGCCGGGGAGTAACGGTTGGTTGTTTGGACAAGGCCTACCGTTTTTGCAGTGTCCTTCCGATTCGTCTCCCGCCTCGGGTGGGGTGGCCAAGGGTTCCAGGCAGATCAACATGACCGGGGCGGCGACCGCCAATCTCAACATTGGAATCACCAACTACAAAGGCGTGTTGGGGGCGAACTGGGATTATGGAAGTATCCAAGTGACTTCGGGTTCGTGGGGTAGGAGTCGCTTTTGCGGCGATTATGCAACGCTTCCTGCGGTGCAAAAGAGTCAGTATCCTTTTCGCTGTCCGACGGGTTTCCTAGGTCGTGGAAACGATGGTGAAGGAATTCCCACCAAGTTCAAAGACTTAACCGACGGGACGAGCAACTCGCTGATGTTGGGTGAGTCATCGTTCAGTCAAAATGCTTTGTCCTCTTGGTTCTGGTTCAATGGTGTGTTGGCTACAGCGGCGTTTCCAATCAACCGACCGGCCGAGTGCACCGCTGGGGTAGGCCTGGGCCTGGTCTCGGGCTGGGATGCTTGTTGGCAGAACTGGCAAAATCAACAAGGGTTTAGTAGCTTGCATGTAGGCGGAGCACAGTTTGCCTTTGGTGATGCCTCGGTGCACTTCCTTTCCCAGTCTATGGACTTGGCGACCTACCGCAATCTAGCCACCATTCAAGGTGGCGAAATTGTAGGCGAGTACTAACAACTTTGGAGTGCGGCGACTTGTCGCCGCTTTCTTTTTTGTTTCGTCGTAGTTGATCTAAACTTATCCTAAACGACCGGAGCCGGCAAATTGTTTTCGAGCTGTGGAATACGAATAACCAACGTCGCGGGTGCGTTCCGGAGTGCCGCTAGACATTTCGCTTTGTGTGCAGTGGGGTGTCACGGCACTTGGAAAGCGCCGGCTACATTGGTTGTGTTGGCTATCGCGTTAATGACCGGCTGTGGCGAGAGCGGTCCTCCCATCGCGCGGGTCGATGGCGTGGTGACTTATGGCGGCAAGCCGGTCCCGTATGCGAGAGTGATGTTTTTTCCGCAGAATGTGACCAATGGACAGATCGCTTTTGGTCAGGCAGACGAACAGGGAGTCTTTTCCAAGGTCTTGACAGGAGGCAAGCAAGATGGAGCAGTTGTGGGGCACCATTTTGTGACCGTCACCGAAGGCTGGCCTCCCAACAAAGAGATTCCTGTGGATGCTACCGGGCAGGAGAAGTCTCCGCCTCGTGGTCCCTGGTTACAAAAGTACCGGGATTCGACCGATCCAGCGATCAAAGTGGACGTGGAACAGGGAAAAGAGAATCACTTCGAATTCGATCTTTCCAAATGAGCCTCGGCCGTCTTAGTTGCATCATTCATAGCTCGACGCACGCGTTGATATTGCCAGATTGTGCGCCACCGCCAATAGCCGAAAGTCTTGGCGACTTCCGCTACAAGACTAAAATGGAGCGGCAGATAGATAGTCGACCGGGAGTGTGTCAATAGCGGGTAAACTGGTATCTCCCTATTGGTCCTGCTGAGCAAAACACTCCCCTCTTATGTCCGTAGAAGATCAATCTGCCGAAGACTTTTTGCAACTGTTCGTACGCCATGAGCCGGAGCTACGGGCTTTCGTGCGGGCTTGCTTGCCCCGCTCGGGCGATGTCGATGATGTGATGCAGGAAGTGAGCTTGGTTGCTTGGAAGAAGTTTTCTTCGCTGACCGAGCGATCGCAGTTCCCCCGCTGGGCTTGCCTGATCGCCCGATTTGAGATTCTAAAGTTTCGCCGAAAATGCGCACGTGACCGACTGGTGTTGGACGATGACATAATTGAACTGCTGGCGGCGGAAGGGGCGGAGGAAATGCCGTTGCGAAAAAGGCAACTGGCGATACTAGAGGAATGTATGTCCAAGCTCCCCGTTGAGCGCCGCCATCTAGTACTGAGCGCCTACTCACGCGAAACGACGATCAAAGTTTTGGCCGGACAGCTTGGACGGTCGGAGAATTCGCTTTATCAATTGTTGGCCCGGATTCGGCATGAACTTTTATATTGCCTGAGACGCACACTTGCCGCAGAACTGCGAGACTAACGATCAATGAAAACTGACCAAATATTCCTCTTGACAGGATTTCTGGACGATACTTTAAGCGACGACGAGGCTGTTCGGCTGCGGGAAATGTTACGTGGCAGCCCGGCCGCGCGCCAGATGCTCCGCGAACTGGCCTCGATCGATACCAAGCTGGTGGAGCTTGCGGCCGCGCCTCCCCCAGCGGCTGAGATATTGCATCGCTGCCCACCGACTTCCGCTAGAATTCATGTTACACAAAGTAGATGTTTGAGGCCCTGCCTATTCGCTTTGCTGGCTGTCGCTGGTGGTTTTTTAGTTTTACTGGGTATCAAAATCGGAGATCATACTGGTCGCACGTCCGAAGCGTCCAATTTAAAACTTCCGCCTGGCGTGGTATCGGAGACCACTGACGACGGTGTGGCTGTGCTGGTCAATGCTATTGCAGTGGTTTGGCCCAATCAACGAACATTTCAACTCGGCAGTATCCTAAGTCCGGGGGCTTTTGAACTGCAAAGTGGTTTGGTGGAAATTGAGTTCTATAGCGGAGCTCGTTTGATTGTTGAAGGGCCTGCGAGTTTGGAGATTGTTTCTGCACAGCAAGCGATTTGCCACTCCGGAAAATTGCGTGCGCTGGTTCCTTCGCATGCCCGCGGATTCAGTATCACGACAACACAGTTTGATTTAGTTGATCTTGGCACAGAGTTTGGCATGGAGGTGAAAGCTGGTGGGGTTTCCAAAGTCGAGGTTTTTGATGGAGAAGTGGAACTTTATCCACCGGGCGTCCCGCATGCACCCCAGCAGGCGCGGCGACTTTTGGGGGGATCGGGATTGTCTTGGACGATAGCGGGCGAGCCGACTCCAGTCGTGTCGGAACCGAGTGGTTTTTCATCGTTTGAGCAGGTCCGATTGAAATCGCAGGCTCAGTCCCGTCAACGGTATGCAGCTTGGCAAGCCTGGAATCAATGCCTGACGAAGGATCCGCGGATTGCAGTCCGCTACGACTTTGAGACTCGCGGTGATACTTTGTTTGATTCCGGCGCTGCCGCCGCGCACGGTACCGTTATCGGCTGCGCGTGGACGAGTGGCCGATGGGGAGACAAGGGAGCGCTGGAGTTCAAACGCCCCAGCGATCGAGTGCGGGTCGATATACCCGGCATCTATGATAAAATGACATTAACCGCTTGGATTCGAGTGGACGCGCTGCCCGCGCGACGGCAAGGGCTCTTGCTGACCGATGGCTTTAAAGCGGGTCACTTGCATTGGCAGATATCCTTTTCGGGTGATTTGCATTTAAGCCTTGGCAAGCCTGAATCGTCAAACAACCCCGATATCACCAATCATGGTAGCCCTGTTTTATTTGCCCCTCAGCAAATCGGCGTGTGGAGCTTGGTGGCCTCTACCTATGACCTAAGCCAAGGTAAGGTGCAACATTTTCTGAACGATCGCCAGGTATCGCAAGGTGACATTCAACACGACCAACAAATGATGATTGGCCTGGCTGACATCGGAAATTGGGGAATCCCGCTTTACAATAACCCACAACCCATACGTAACTTTGTCGGGCGGATGGATGAAATCACGCTCTGGAACACGGCGCTTGACTCTGAAGAAATACGTGAGATTTACCTCAATACGCACCCCTAAGACCTCGTTTGCTGCGTGTCTTGAATTCGAATGCTGTGAATAAATCGGACTGCAATATGACCAAATTTCTCTGCTCGTTGGCGTTTGTTACGTGTGGACTAGCGGCAATATCAGCGCAGGCGAATAACCAAAAGCCTCACGCGGTTCTGGTGGTGGGCACGTTGCACTATTCACCTGAACTTTCCATGCCGTTGCTGGCCGAGGAGCTGAATCGTTTTGGATTCAGAACGACCGTCGTGGTCGGTGAGGGGGATCCGGAAAAGAAGTCCGAAAATGTACTGCCGGGTATCGAAGCACTGGCTGACGCCGATGTGGCAATCTTCTTTATGCGATTTCTCAAGCTGCCTGACCACGAGTGGCAATTCATCGAAGAATACTTGAAATCTGGCAAACCAGTGATCGGACTGCGGACAGCCAATCATTCCTTCAAATACGACAAATCGCATCCGCGCGCAGCATGGAATGATGGCTTCGGTCGCCGTGCTCTTGGAACGCCTTACGTCGTGCATCAAACCAGTGAGACGCAAGTCTCAGTTGTTCCCTCCGCTGCCAAGCATCCGCTCATGACAAACGTCTCCAATACGTCATGGATTTCTCTTGGTTCGCTCTATTTGACCCGCTTGGAGGGGGGCTGCGTTCCGATTCTGACCGGCACGGGAACTGGCAAAATGCGACTGCTCAACAAAGAGTTTGGTCCAGTAATGGTGAATGAGTCCGAGGCGGATATTGTTGCTTGGACATGGAAGAACGAATGGGGAGGCAAGGTGTTCGGCACCACTCTCGGGCATCCCGGTGACTTCGCGGAAGAGTCCTTTACGCGGATGTTGATCAATGGTGTATGCTGGGCCGTGGACAAGCCATTGCCCACGGCGGATCAAGTCGTTAGCACTTGGCAAATCACTCGGGCTGATAAACACTGATCGGTTGGGCCTGGTAAGAACTATTAACAAAAGTGCGCAGGTAAAACCCAATGAGCAATAGTCGCATCCCAAAAATCCAATGATTGATTTGAATAACCAGTGAAAACAGTGCGCAGCATGAGCAGCCCGGAAACTATCTGTCGATTCTCAGCGTGGATTACAACCGTTGGCACGTTGCTTGTGTCAATGGTTTGCGCCTTCCCGTTAAGTACCGCGCGCGGCCAATCCCCCATTCGCCCCGGCGATCGCGTAGCAATCGTCGGCAATACGTTTGCGGATCAGCTTCGAATGCATGGTTACTTGGAGACGCTCCTGCTCAGTCGCTCTAGTGAGAATCCTATTTCGATTCGCAATTTGGGGTGGGCCGGTGATATGCTTGCCGCCCGCGATCGCCCCACGAACTTTGCAACGGAAGAGTCGACGCTGGTCGCCCATCAAACGGATGTGATTATCGCCTGCTTCGGTATGGGAGAGTCCTTTGCGGGTGAGGAAGGGTTGGATGCGTTCAAGCAAGCTCTGCGTGAGTTCATCGCGACGCATCGCGGGAAAACGTACAACGGAAAAACCACGGTTAGGCTGGTATTGGTGTCCCCCATCGCCTACGAAGACCTCGGCGATTTTACACCCCAGCATGAGCAGCGCAATGCACAGATCGAAGCCTACACCCAGGTCATGGCGGAAGAAGCGGAAGGTGCCAAACTTCCTTTTGTGAACTTGTTGGCACCCACTCGATACTTGATGCAGGAGCCAGGTGCCCCCCGGCTTACCACCAACGGGATTCAGCTGAATGCCTACGGTTATTGGGCCATCAGTCGCGTTTTTTGCCAATCATTGTGGGCTGGAGAAAATAGCAATTTCGCCGCCAAGGCATGGCGCATCCGGATCGATGCAGAGTCAGTGGCAGGTGAAGCGGAAGGAGTCGACATCTCGCAAACGCAGCGGAATGGTTCTACTTTGCAATTTACCATCACGGAAACGACTTGGCCCAGCTTGCCTGCGCCACCCACCAAGCCAGCACCTCACCCACAATTGATGCAGAATCTTGACAGTCTGATCGTAGAGAACCTTGACCCAGGCAATTACGTGTTAACCATCGATAGTCAGCGGGTTGTGTCAGCAAACGAAGCCCAGTGGCATCAGGGAGTGTCGATTGTTAACTCACCCGCACATATCGCGGCGGAAGCCTTTCGGCAAAGCGTGAACGACAAAAACCTGCAGTTCACCTACAGTTGGAAGGCGCTGAATCAAGTTCATATCGTTGGAGAGCGGCGTACTTCACCCAGTGGTCGAGCGCTCCCAGCGGAAGTAGTAGAATTTTATCAACTCGCAGAACAACGCGAGCAAGCGCTGCACAGTGGTATCGAACTCAAAGCACGCCAGTGGCAGCTGTCGCCTGAATGATCTTGCTAATAATCAGCTCGACGCGCCAGCGAGTGAGTGACCTAATATTTCGATCGTCAATCTCCGTCTCGCACAATACCGACTACTCACTCGCTGACGGGTCGAGCTGAGACTGACCCGCGAATTGAAATCGAACCCTGCGGGCCGTGATTGATATTAAACCTTAAACTAAACTCAACGAAACTATGAAATACCTACTTCCTCTTCTTGGACTGGCTCTGTGGCTTCCCCAGGTTTCACGATCACAAGATGCAACGGGAATCAAAATCGCTAATTTGGCGGATGCCGACCTGGAATTGATGGACAACCACGACCCTGCTTCGGAATTGGCCAATTTTGAATTGCTCCCCGATTTCGAAGTGAACTTGTTTGCCGCGGACCCAATGTTGGCCAATCCCATTCACATGCACTGGGATTCCAAGGGGCGATTGTGGGTGGCCTGCTCATGGGCGTATCCACAGCTCAAACCAGGCGAAGTTGCCAATGACAAGATTATCATTCTGGAAGATACCGACGGTGATGGTAGCGCTGATAAATCGACGGTCTTTGCCGATGGCCTTTATTTGCCCACTGGAATCGAACTGGCCAACGGTGGCTGCTATGTAGCCCAGAGCCCAGATGTATTCTTTCTAAAGGATACCGATGGTGACGATGTGGCTGATGTGAAGGAGTTAGCACTGACTGGTTTCGGCATCGAAGACAGTCATCACTCCATCAGTGCTTGGCGTCGTGGGCCCGGTGGTTGGATCTATTTTCAAGAAGGTATTTTTCTGCATTCACAGGTCGAAACGCAACATGGTGTAGTGCGAAACTTCAATGGCGGGGTCTATCAATACAATCCGCGTACCGGGGAGCTAAGGTTATTCTGTGGTGGTACGGGTGGGAATCCGTGGGGGCACGTGTTTGACCAGTGGGGGCAATCCTTTATGGTCAATAATCCACGCATCATGTACCTCACGCCGGGTACTGGAGCGGTCAACGATAAACCGCGCGCTAGCGTGTTGATCAGTACGGAAAAACAATGCGGTGGAGATCTGGTTAGCGGCACACACCTCCCCGACGACATGCAGGGACAATTGCTAACCTGCCGGTTTAAAAGTCGCACTGTAGTGCGCTATGAATTGCTCGAAGATGGAGCCGGTTTCACCGCCAACGTGCTTGAGCCTTTGATCAAGTCTAAGCATCCCAATTTCCGACCCGTCGATGTTAAGATCGGACCGGATGGAGCCGTCTATGTGGCGGATTGGTACAATTCCATCATCAATCACGCCCAGCATGACTTCCGCGATCCGCGACGCGATCATGAGCACGGACGCATATGGCGGATCAAGCACAAGACTCGCCCGCTGGTACCCAAACCGACCCTAGATGGGATCGAGATCGCAGCCCTAGTCGAACACCTAGGAAGTCCCAATATCTGGACTCGGCATCAAGCTCGCAAAGAACTAAGCGAACACGAGCCTGACCAAGTTCACACCGCAGTAGAAGGTTGGGTCCACGGTCTCGATCCCATTTTGGCAGACTATGATCGGCACCTCGTGGAGGCACTGTGGGCCTGCCAGAATGTCGAACGCCCCAGCGAAGAGATTCTCCAGCGAGTTCTATCAGCCGGTGATGGTCATGCGCGTTCTGCTGGAGCTCGCGTGATTCGCTACTGGCACGCCGCATTGACCGATCCCGTTGCCATGATCGCCAAGGCTGCGAGTGACCCGTTTCCACGGACTCGTATGGAAGCGGTTTTATCGGCTGGATTCATTCCTCGCGCCGATGCCTTCACCGCCGCACTCAATGTACTCGATCATGCACGTGATCCGTTCATCGATGCTGCTATTCCACAAACGGTCGATGCGCTCCGGCCGTATTGGCAGCCGGCGTTGGAAAAGGAGGAACTGGTTTTTACCAGCCCGGCGCATCGAGAGTTTGCAGAGCAGTCCGCCGGCCTTGGTTTCGATAAACTCCTGTTGACGTTGTTCAAGAATCCAAGCCCAACCCTCGAAGAGCTCGAGAACATCAAGGGACGGTTTGTCAAAGAAGCCAATGTGGATCATGTTCGTATGGTTATCGATGCAGTACCGCCAGGGAAGATCGCAGCCAAGCAATCCACGCGCACTCTACTTGAAGCGATGCAAATAGTTGGGAGTCGAGGGAAATTGAAGTTGCCCCGTCGGCTGTTGTCTGCACTCATTCCTATTCTGTCTCAAGAAGACGATGCGATCGTTGTCTCTGTTGCTGCTAACTTTGGCGCCTGGAAGGCAACTCAAGCTGCTGACGAACTACTCAGACTACTCCGCGACCATCAACGCTCTCTCCATGTACGTGGGGCTGCCGCGATGGCACTCGGCAGCTTAGGCAAAACCGAGATCGTTAGCGAGCTGAAGTTGTTGGCGAATAGCGGCGATGTCGAGAGCCGCTACCTGGCGATGAAGGGCTTAGTTGTCGCCGATCTAGTCGATGCGCGCGGAGCGGTAAGCCAACTATTGACTGTGGCTCCAGGCCGTGCCGATCCTGCCGCATTAGTACAAGATTTTCTTCAGCGGCGGGGAGGTGATGCGGCTTTGGCATCGGCGCTCGAGGGTATCGATTTGCACCCCGACGTAGTGTCCGCCGTTTCTGAGTACCACCGTCAGTCGGGACAACTGCCCAAAATCCTGGAGCCGTATTTTCAAGGTTCTGCTAGTAGCTCGCTCAACGCGTCGTTGTCAAAGGAAGATCGTGTGCTACTAACTGCAGATGCCGAAAGACTAGGTGATGCCTTCCGCGGTGAGCTGATTTATCGTCGTAAGACTTTGGCTTGTGGCAACTGTCACGGCATCGGGCCGGTTGGTCCGGTAATCGGGCCGAATCTAGTCGCGGTGGGAGCTGCGGCCAAGACCGAGTACCTAGTGCAATCCCTGTTGGAACCCAATGCGGCCATCGCCGAGCATTATGAGAACATGATGTTTGTCCTTGAAGACGGTAGCGTGCGTTCGGGAGTGATTACCTACAAGAGCGAACGTGAAGTAGTCATCCGCGATACGGCACAAAAAGGGCTGGAGGTCACCATCCCCGCCACTGACATCTTGCAGCAAAAAGGACTGCCGTCGCTCATGCCGGCCGGACTCGCTGATCAACTCGCAAGTCGCCAAGAGTTTCTTGATCTCGTTAAGTTTCTCTCGATGCTTGGTCGACCGGGCCCCTTCGCCAATGATGAGAGTCCAGTGATTCGCAAGTGGCGAATCCACAATGGTGACCAAAGTGATTCAGGCATAAATGGTGGTTCGATTCCCGATAGCGATGCTGCTTGGCACACCGCCTACTGCAAGGTGGATGGCGAACTGCCTGCTGCCGATTTCGGTGATGCCGCAGCAATAGTCGTTCGCGGATTTGTCAATTGTCAGGTGGCCGGCCGAGTTCATCTCGAGATCAATGACCTCGCAGGACTTCAATTGTGGGTTGATGGCGAAAGGCTTTCACTCCTGACCGATGATTTTCAACTGGAGCGCGGGCGACATGCGTTGACGTTTGTGATCGATCGTGCTGCCAGGGGACAACAAGGACTGCGTGTGGAGGTCGTCTCGAGCAAGGGATCTCCGGTGAAATTCCAGCCGGAAGGTGGACTATAGCATTGGCAGACCCAAGGCTGGGGTTATTTTCGTCGCTCGACTCTCCGAGTCGAGATTCCACACCGTCGCTCGACTCTCCGAGTCGAGTTATATTCGGACATTCTACACAGCGCTACCACTCGACTCGGAGAGTCGAGCGACGATCAAGGTAAAATCGAGGTAAAATAATCTACGCCATTCGAGCAAGCCCCTACGGAATCAAAGGCAGCATTTCCACTACAATGGTGTGCATCGGGTCGGGCAAGAAAGCCAGACGGATTTTGTTTCAGGCAGGAATGCCAGGCGTGCGAGGGAGTATGAATACGATGCAACCGGATCGAAGAAATTGGTTGACGGGTACTGCGGCTGGTTTGGCCGTGGGCTTCGCGAGCGGAACTGTGTCAACGAGTAGTACTGCTTTCGCACAAGAGAGCCCGATTGTTACGCAGTCCCCAGGCAAGATTAAGCAGTCCGTGATGGGTTGGTGTTTCAAGCCGATGCCGGCGCTGGAACTAGCTCAACTGGGCAAGCAACTTGGTTTAGTAGCTATCGAAGGTATTGACGCTTCGGCCTATCCAGAAGTCAAGCAACTGGGGCTCGACATTTCGCTCGTCGGTAGCCATGGCTTTGGTAAGGGACCTGTCGATACGGCCAATCACGCGGAAGTCGAACAAGCGTTGCGCAAGTCGATAGATATCGCGGTTGAATTTGACAGCCCCAACGTCATCACTTTTACCGGCATGCGCGTGCCAGGTATGCGCGATACCGTGGCTGTGCAAAACTGCCTTGACTGCTGGAAGCGTGTGATCCAATACGCCGAGGAAAAACAGATCACGCTTTGCTTGGAGCATCTCAACAGCCGCGATAGTAGCCATCCCATGAAAGGGCATCCAGGTTATTTTGGCGACGATGTGGATCTGTGTATTGACCTGATCAAACAGATGGATTCACCACGTTTTCGCTTGCTGTTCGACATTTATCATGTGCAGGTCATGCATGGAGACGTGATTCGTCGCATTCGCAATTCGCATCAGTGGATCGCCCACTATCATACCGCGGGCAATCCAGGTCGTTGCGAAATCGACGAACATCAGGAGATCAACTATCCGCCAATTCTGGCAGCCATAATCGAGACAGGCTACGCCGGTTATGTTGCTCACGAATTTATTCCCACTTGGGATGATCACGCGCGTGCTCTTAAGCATGCGGTTGATTTAACGAGAGCCGTGTAGATGGTGAATAGGAGTGATGGAGGTGTGATTGATGATTGGTGATTGGTGGCGCGCGGATTTCGTTTAACGCCAAGCCGGAGCAGGCTGCAGCGGCGCGTGGATATTGGATCCTGAGTTGGTTTCGCGAATCATCTTGAGTCCTGACTTTGTCTTGGTCGCAGCCTGCGCAGGCGCCGGCTAGACGGAGGTAGGGAGTACCTCGGTGGGTCCGGCGAGTCACGCCAAGACCTGACTACCGCTGCCGGCGCCTACGTAGCCGCCAACAAAGAAGCTCTCATAACTCAATGTAGTGTTAACCACGCGGAACAAACATCACGACTCGCTGCCCAGCGGCTACTGCGGCTTGGCGTTAAACGAAATCCGCGCTGCACTCACCATTCCTCCACCTCGCGTCTAATCCCTATGGAGTGTTTGCTCACCTGCAAACTAAAGCTCCGAGAACTCGGAGCACACCAAAACTATGCAAACAGCGGAAGGGGTGCAAACGTTCCGCCGACAATGGATTGTGACTCGACTCCCAACCATGATTCCAGAATCTCTGCGTAGACAGATCGGAAATCAACTTGAAACTTCAAATCGCCGTCGGCCAAGTCGGTGAGATTGGGTGGGGGGCCAACCACGCCACCGCGTAAACCACCACCGCACAAGAACATGGGCCCTGCCGCGCCGTGGTCCGTCCCCTCGCTGGCGTTCTCCGAGACGCGACGTCCAAATTCGCTGAAGGTCATCACGCACACGCGATCACCATGATCGTGGGCATCCAGGTCGCGTATAAATGCAGTAACGGCTTCACTCCATTGACGGAGTAGTGCAGCGTGTGAGTCGGCTTGCCGCGCATGCGTATCGAAGCCATCAAGCTGCACATAGTAGACCTTCGTGCTTAGCTCAGCCTCAATCAGCTGGGCGATCGTCCGCAGTTTTCGCCCCAATTCCGATTGGGGATAGGTGGAAGCTTCGGTATAGTCTTGCGTCGCTTCGGTCACTCGTTGGCTCGCTGCCAGCGCCGATGTTGAACTCGACTGTAAAAAGTCGAGCAGCGGATTGTCCACTGCGGCTTCTGATTGATCGCCGTCTTCAGTTCGCATCGAGCTCTCATCGAGAAAGCGACGGAGCGTCTGTCGATTCGGCCCTGTTCCGAGCCCCAATAACTGAAACTCGGCCAAGTCGCGAAGCGTGGGGACACGCACATTCTGGGAGATGAGGGCGAAGGGTTGTTGTTCTCGGCCCAGGTGCAGCGCAGGGACGTCGCCTCCGGTGGTGCTGGCTTGCACATCCAGGAATCGCCCTAGCCAACCGTCCTCGCGCAGCTGTTCCTTACGTCGACACGTATGCCAGATGTCCATGGCTTCGAAGTGCGAACGGTTGGGTTGTTCATAACCCACGCTTTGAACTACAGTCAACTGCGTCGACTCCAGCAGTTCTCGCAGGCCACTCATCGCGGGATGAAAGCCGACGTGGTCAGTGCACTTGAGTACTTCCTCCGCGCTGATTGCGAGCTTAGGTCGCGCTGAGCGGTAAGCATCGTCGGCATAAGGAACCACGGTGTTTAGTCCATCGTTACCGCCGGACATCTGTATCACTACTAAGATGCGTTCACTCGTTTTCGAAATTGCCCGTGCGGCCTGCGCTAACATCTCAGGCGTCGATGTGCCGATGCCGATTGCCGTTGCGCTCCCTAGGCTAGTCTGCAGGAATCGGCGTCGACTGGTTGTAGAGTGAATCATAGCTGCCTCAGCCGAGTTGACATTCTGGGAGCGAAACAAAAGCATGTAATAACCTGCGATATCCCTGCTCACGATCGCTACCCAGTGCACCGTAGCTGTCGCGGAGTCGCAATTTTGTAGTGTCGTTCAAATTGGTGGGAAGCAAACACGTTTCGAAATGTGAGATCGCCAATTCGGTAGAATGTATATCCAAACTTTCAAAATACTCGGATAGGCTGCCTCCGTCGAAACGAGTGGCATCACTGGCCAGTATGTCGGCGATCAAATTGGAGCGCCCAAGCAACGTGGACGAATTGATCCAAGACCGCCCACCATCCCAGCCCTTGACGTTCGGCGGATAAAAAAGTCCTTGACCGATTTGTAACAGGCCCTTGGCAATCAGCTGCGTATTGGCTGTGGCTTTCAAACTCCTCAGAGTACCGACGATAAATTCGACTGGTGACTTGATTCGCTGCCCAATGGAGTATCGTGAAAAGAATAAATTGCTTTGCAAAAGTGTTTTTAGTACAGGTGCGATTTGCAAATCGTGTTGCCGAATGACATCGGCCAGGGGCTGCAATAATTCAACCGATGGATTTGGTTCGTCGGCGATAAAGTATCGAAACCACTTCAGTGCTAGAAACTGCGCGACTTGCGGTTGTTGGAGTACGATCTGCACACCGTCTTCGCCGTCGAATACCCCTGTTTGCCCCAAGACTGTTTTTTCGCCAGTGTCCTGTTGGTAACGGTTTTTGCGAAAGCGATTGTTTTTTATTTCCCAGCCAGTGAAGCAGCGAGCCAGCTCTTGCACGTCCTGCTCGCTGTAGTGCCCCTCTCCTAGACAAAACAGTTCCATTAATTCGCGGGCAAAATTCTCATTCGGATGCGATTTGCGATTTACGATCGAGTCGAGATAGATCAACATCGCCGGGTCTTGCGCGATGGCCTGCGTGAGTTGTGAGAAATCACCTAAGGCATGTTCCCGCAGGATTCGATTCTGTTGCCAATTCAACTCGGCGTCGGTCACTTTTTCCGCGCTGGTGGCGAAGTGACCATGCCAAAAGAGCGTGGTCTTTTCTAGTAATTGGCTGGGTGTAAACAGCAAACGGTAAACCCAGGCTGCAGACAATTGCTTGGGATCGCCACTTGCCAAGACTTGTTGCGCCAATCCATCTGCCACCGCACGAAATTCAGCTGTTTCCTGATTGCGCGTTATAAGTTCGTCAACCACATCCGATGGAGATTGCTGGACCGCCATTTGAAGCGCCCGACGATCCGCCCCGAAACCGGCGCGTCGAAACAAGTGAGCCGCCAGTCGCTCATTCCAAGGCTGATTCTTGGTTGGTTCGTAGGGACGCCACGCCCAATCGACGTCTATTGCGTTCAAGCTGTTCACTACTCATCCACCTTTACAGTCAAACGTAGTTGCAGCTGCTGGTCATCGGCATCGAATCTAAAATCCGCGTCATTTAACATGCCGATCAAGTCCAATAATAGTCCAATCTCTTCCTCAGCGGCCGCTTGGCTTTGCCCTTTCTCCAGCATATTATTGGCTACCAATTGCCCGTGGTTGATTTCCAACGCAGTTTTGACATGTTGCGCGTCGAGGTTGGCAAAAGTATTCGCCGTTTCCGTGTTCCGATTGTCGCCGCTACCTGACGTTTGCGTGGCCAATTCACGGGCCAGCGGAGTGGTGCTCGCTATGATAAAGTTGTCGGCTGCAAAGCCGATCGTTGGGGAGAAATTGTAAAAAATCGGTACATGGTTAGCGTCGGTCAAATTGCGATTGGCCACATATGTTGCGGAATGCAGTTGCGCCGAACCAATTGATTCCATCCCCAAATCAAATTGTGGTTGACCGTTTTGTGCGCCTGTGACATTGATGAATCCGATAAAACTCTGGAACACGCGACGCAAATCAGCTCGCGATGCCTCAGGCTCCTTCAAGCGAAACTGAAGGGCAAAAGCAGGCAGCTTGATAGCAGGTACCGGCTGTTCATCGGAAAACTCTTGCACTTTTGAGACGAACTGAATCTCGCCGGAAATCGATCCAAGAATGTCTTCGCCAAAATCCTTGCCAGAAAAGAACGTGGTCAATTGCGTATCTGCTTGGGCCAGTTGGTCGAGCACCCGATCGCTCAGCAAGTCGCCCGATCGCAGCCACAATTGAGATAGATCGCGATGGGTCGAAAGGGCAAACAAACGATTCTCAACTTCTAGCAGCGGTGGTGCAGTTGCCATTTGCCCGTCACCGAAATAATACTCGCGGGGCGGTTCCCACTGCCTAGCGTGCGGCGAGCTGATCTTTAGCTGTAATTGCGTCGGTTCAATCTCGAGAGCCAACGTGGCAAAAGGTGTATGACGAAGATTCGCCAGTATTCCGCCTAAAGCTAGTTCCCCGAAAAAATTGCCGACGCGTTCCTGAAATAGATCTTTGGCAATGCCCGCTTGGCGGATCGCTTCGATATCGACAAAGGCCCAAGCTGCAGGTTTTGACGCAGCGTTTCTCTGGTTCGATGCTTCCATAAAACTCGGATTGGTTGCCAGCGATTGTGGCTTGCGGTCCAAGTACTGATCGATAATTGACTTTCCTAAGGCGGGTTTGTTGGTGAGCACGAACCAGTTGTCGAGTAGGACCATCTTCAGATTGCCAGCCAGACTGTACGCGGTAAAGTCTCGGTACTGACCTTGCTGAGCCGATTTACCACCAAGCAATTGCAGTCCCAGTAAGAAATCGCGAAAACGCTCTAGCGACTCAGCGTCCGATGATTTGACTAACAACGCCACACCACCGTCATGTTGCGCATCCAACGCGATGGTGACTCCACTCGCAGTGAGCGATTGCAACGCTGCGGGCCAAGGCTCTTTCATACTTCCTTCGAATGCTCTAATTCCCATCTGCAAGCGTTTGAATTCTTTGGAATCCGTGAACTTTTCGTAGGCCGGTAAATCCATCAGCCTTTGGCGCATGGGATATTCCATGACAGTCTTGACGACTTCACTTGGTGCGTGAATCTCCGCCAAAGCGATCACCGTACTAGGGAGCAACTCGCTTGCGGCACAGTCGGATTGCGGCGTTTCTGCCGAATGAACCACAGGCCAGCCGCTGGCGTAGCAGACGACGTAGGCAATGGTGGCTGCGCGAATAAAGGTAGCTGCACGCACGAAGGGCATTTCGATATGCTCCCTGAGAGAATTGCTTAGGGACTGTCCGTAAATAAGTTGCCGTTTTAGCGGAACGGCGCAAGCCGTCCGGTGTCGTAAAACCGGAGGGCTTGCGCCCTGCCGCTACAATTCGATCCGGTAACTTATATTGGGACGGTCCCTTAGGTGGGTGTAGCATGGCTGAAAGTTTTACAAACTCGCCATACTGATTTCGGTCGTATCCTATTCTATTCGTTCACAACGACCTGTGCTTGGCATCCGACTACGTCAATTCAGTATCGGTTTGTAGCAAGAACTCGGAGCACTCCAAAACCTTGGAGTGCTGGGACTGGTCCCAGCTTTCATTTTCCATACGGCCAAGAGGCGAACGGAAATACGTCGCGACCTGTTTGCTTCGGAGATAAACTGGTTAGTTCGGAGTCAGACGAGTTCACTCGAAACCAAGGGCCGTACTCAAGCACTAGTGCTAGCAGCTCAGAGACTTCGACTATCTCAGGTCACTGGCGATTTTCCGGTAAACTGCTCTCAAGTTTTCCATCCGCATCCAATCGCAATTCGATCTGCTGGTCCACTTGAGGTCGCAATTGGAAATCGGCGGTGTTGAAACTTTTACCCAAGGCTATTTGGAGTTGGTACGATCCAGGGCCCAAGCCAGAAATGTTGATGCTGCCGTCTGCGGATTGGGAATAGATACTGCCGACGAACCAGTCAGGCCGGTTGTCTGCGAATGGATACATTGAACAGCCTATTGCGAAATTGAGGTGCTTCCCCTCCGTCCTCATTGGCTTCGTCCCCATCCCTTGCCCCCTCAGGCGTTGGTTTCAAAACCAAACTGCGTTAAATCGTAGGAAGGTATTTTTTTACTTTGCAACGGCAATTAATGCGACCATGTCAGACACAACGAAGTCACCAGTGTCGATCGCACGCAGAGCGATTTTTCCGTCGAATGGCGCGTGGATATTCGCATAGTCCATGAGTACATCGACGGGGGCCAGTGACGCTTCGGCGCCCCTTTTATCTTACCAGCCGAAGAGGTCTGAGACAGGGCATGGTGCCAAAAGGTGCCCTAGCCTACTATCCAGCAACCAGTTGCGTTTTTAATATCAGCTCATACCGCCGAACGAATGGGACGCTGATGTTTGGTTTGATGGTCTCCAGATTTCTCGAATCAGGTGTCCTGCTCGCTGGTGCGTCGAAGCGCAACTGGCTGGACGAAGTGTGAAAGTGAAGTGTGAAAGTGAAGTGTGAAAGTAATGGAGCGGAATTGTGTTGAGTAATGACTCAAGCGTGCTTGTGACGGGCGGTGCGGGGTTTATTGGAAGCTGCTTGGTCAAACAGTTGGTAGCATGCGGTAGTGATCGAGTGGTCAATCTGGACAAACTGACTTACGCAGGCAGTTTGGATTCGCTATCGAACGTGATGGAGAGTCCGAAACACAGGTTTGTTCAGGGTGACATCTGTGACGGCCAACTGGTGCGTGAACTATTCAAAGAGTTTCGTCCTAGAGCCGTAATGCACTTAGCAGCCGAATCGCACGTTGACCGGTCCATCGTTGGCCCGAGCGAATTTCTGCGTACAAATGTCACTGGTACGGTTCAAATGCTGGAGGAAGCCTTGCGTTTTTGGAGGGCAGAATCTGCGGAAAATCGTGAGCGGTTTCGCTTTCTGCATGTCTCCACGGATGAAGTCTATGGTTCTTTGGGGCCGACTGGGAGTTTTACAGAATCCACCCCCTACTCTCCCAACTCACCCTATTCAGCTTCAAAAGCCGCGTCCAATCACTTTGTTGGCGCGTATCATCAAACGTACGGTTTGCCAACGCTCATTAGCAATTGTTCAAATAACTACGGCCCCTATCAGTTTCCAGAAAAGTTAATTCCCCTCATGATCCAAAACGCTGTCGCCGGCAAGCCGCTTCCCGTTTATGGCGACGGTCTCAATGTTAGGGATTGGCTTTACGTCGACGATCACTGTCAAGCATTGCAGTTGATTCTGTTAGATGGGCGACCTGGAGAGGTATATAACGTTGGCGGCAACACAGAACGCACAAATTTGGATATGGTTCAAACTATTTGCCAACTTGTCGATGAACGCTGCCCCAACCTGCCACATCGTCCATGTGCATCCTTGATAACTTTTGTAAAGGACCGACCGGGCCATGATCGGCGCTATGCTATCGACGCCACAAAACTGAAACGCGAACTGGGTTGGCAGCCACGTGAGTCGTTGGATTCCGGCATTCAAAAAACGGTGGATTGGTATTTAGCCAACACAGACTGGGTTCGACGTGTTAGTTCCGATGGGCAGGTATCCCCCAAAGTTCCTCGCTTCGAGGCGCAATAATCGAGGCCAGTAGGCAACAAAAAGGCTCGAGTAGCTTGGGAGCTGTCAGACGGTTTGGCAAACTATTTAGGACTAACTAGAAATATTCTGGCCTCGATCACAATTTGGCTTGCGAGTTGTCGTATATAGTGATAGGCCCTTCAAACGCAGACTCATGTTCAAATTCCGCCGGTTATTCTTACCCGTGGCGATTTGGCGGCGTTAGTACGAACACAAGGTTCCAATGAACGAATCAGAAATAGTCCTGGCGGTGCGGCAATTGGCAATCGATCTCCGCTCCCATGCTCCAGCTGCCATCAATACTAGCGACGCGTTTAACCTATTGCAAAGCATTCCAGGCAAGGGAGGACCTTTGATTCAATGGTTCAACCGTGAGAGCAATCAGGAACGCAAACGCATCATCAGCGACATTCTCGGGCACGTCGCACGCGCAAGTTATCAGCAAAAGTCGGAGGCCGAAAAGTTGGCGTCAGACAAACTTGAAGAGCTTTGCGACCGCTTGGAGAAAATCGATTTGTCACAGTGAAAGCAGCTATGTGAAACCAACATCGCCAAGCTAGCAAAGTCGATCAGCGCAAGAATTGTCTTTTGCGATGGGTTTCATGAATCCGTGGAAGAGGCGGCGGAGGTTTGCTGCGGAATTAGCCGGGAACATCGCGATGCCAGGCGGGAAATAGATGGCAGTTCTAACTCGACTTTCAATTGGTTTCATCGCGTTTGTCACGGCACTACCGCTGTTATCAGTTGGCGCGTGGTGGGTTCGCCTCTGCGACTTTCCGCGAATCCAAATTGGTTCAGCGCTGATTCTGCCCTTAATTCTGCTGGCCGCATGGATCTGGCGCGACGGTTGGTCTCTAGAACCTTGTCTGCTATTGGCCTTGTGCATTGGTTTGGCTGCATGGCAATTCAGTCACGTATTGCCCTACTCTCCATTGTGGTCCAAGGAGCTACCGGCTTGTCGCTCAGCCGACCAGGTATATACGGTTAGTGTGGTCAATCTGAAGTTTGAAAACGACCAAAAACAGGCGGTACTTAAACAGCTTGAGGCACTCGACAGCGATCTGCTGCTGTTGATTGAAGTTGATCAAGCTTGGGCCAATGGGCTGGAGCCTTTGAAAAACCGCTATGCCTATTCCAAGGGAGTCGTTCTCGAAGAGGGTTTGGGGCTAGTGTTGTGGAGCAAATTTCCATTGATCGAGCCGGAAGTGCGATATTTGGTCTCACAACAACGACCCTCCATTTTCACTCGCCTGGAATTGTCCGACGGTCGCGATGTTCACTTCGTCGGGGTGCATCCAACGCCGCCGGGGCTTTGGAAAGAGAGCGACGAGGAGCGATACGATAGTCGAATTCGAGACGCCGAGTTATTGATCATCGCCAATTGGGTCGCGGAGAATCCCTGGCGTAACTGGTTGATTACCGGTGACTTCAATGACGTAGCGTGGAGTCATACGACTCGTATGTTCCAGCGCATCAGTGGCTTGAAAGACCCTCGAGTTGGCCGAGGACTGTACAACACTTATCACGCCGCATATCCGCCCTTTCGCGTTCCGATCGATCAAGTTTTCTTTTCGCCCACCGCGAGGATCGAGCGACTAGAACGACTTCGGCCGACTGGATCCGACCACTTTGCGATCACCACTTCCTTCTGTATGGACGGCCAACAACCCGTGGACCCTCAGCCTGAAGGCAACGATCTGGAACAAGCCGATGAGATGATCGACGAAGGGCTAGAGGATGCCGCCGATGAAGCTAATCAACTACGCTAGTTTACCGGCTCGTGACATGACCGAACCAGGAAACAGACGTGGTAACAATGGCAAGGTGATTTTCTGTTAAGAAAACGTGGCTGGTTTTGTATTGCCAGGCCCCGCAAGTCCGCAAAAAAACGATGACGTTTCGCCAACCAACGAGCCCCACTCTCAACTCAGGTCCAGTCGTGATGATGGGAAGTGTGTTGCAGCTACACATGAACCCTATCTCAGTGAAAAGCGTTCCAGGGCAGGTTTCCGGATTCGCCTTCATCCCTGAATAATTGCAGGCTACTGATGTATACTTGCCAGGATGAGCAATGTCACACAAATACTATCGGCAATCAATCAGGGAGATGTGGCGTCAGCGGAAAAGTTATTTCCACTGGTATATGAAGAGCTTCGCCGATTGGCTACGGTGAGGTTGGCCAATGAGATACCGGGCAACACACTGCAGCCGACCGCCTTGGTTCATGAGGCCTATGTTCGGCTGGTGGATACCGAGAATCCAACCGCATGGAATTCACGCGGACATTTCTTTGCTGCCGCAGCGGAGGCGATGAGAAGAATCTTGATCGAAAGCGCTCGACGGCGTCGAAGTGTCCGCCGCGGGGGAGACCTCAGACGGCAGCCGCTCAATGAATTCACCATGCCGGCTGAGTTGGCAGACGAGCAGCTTTTGGCCTTGGATGAGGCGCTCACCGCACTCAAGTTGGAGCAACCCGTAATTGGTCGACTCGTCGAATTGCGCTATTTTGGAGGGCTCACTATCGACGAAACAGCTGCGGCACTAGACCTTTCCTCCCGCAGTGCCAATCGCTACTGGACCTACGCGAAGGCTTGGTTGAGCGCGAGGATATAACCAATTTCCTGTGGCCAGTTGAGGGCCCTCAGGAAAGTCCTGACACTTTTCGGTGAACACCACCGCTAGTTTTTGTAGATGGAGCGAAGTCCGCCTCGAACCTCTGCGTTTCTCTGCGTCTTTGCCACCTCTGCGTTAAAAGCGACGATCGAAGTTCGTATTGATCCAACGCAGAGGTCGCAAAGACGCAGAGGACTCGAAGGAAACAATGAATTTGCGCCCAATTTCTAGACTGGAACCGGGAAGATGGTGGCGATCAGCGAGAAGTGCCAAAATTTTTCTTTTTTTCTTGGCGTAGTTTGGGCACTTCTTACGCACTATAGGTCAGCAACTTCAAGAAACGCCCCCGCAAATCAAAGCACTGTCTTTACGACCAAGGACTACAGTATGTACCGCCGCCGCGTTCGCATTGGTTTCACGCTGGTTGAACTGCTGGTGGTAATTGCAATCATCGGAGTCCTCGTAGGGTTGTTATTGCCTGCGGTTCAAGCTGCCCGTGAAGCTGCCCGACGCATGCAGTGTGGCAATAATCTAAAGCAGCTTGGACTGGCCGTACATAATTACGAGTCGATCTATAAAACGCTCCCGCCCGCGCTCCAGTGGAGCAAGGGGCCTGGTGCCCCAGCCGAGGGTGCTGGGGCTCACTATGCGCAGTGGAGCTGGGGATTCTTTATTCTTCCCTATCTGGAGCAGAGCAACGTTCATAGGTCCGTTGGCGGAGGGGATATTCATCTCCAGCACATTGTCGGATCTCCGAATCATCCAGATCGACTGCGGATCGTGCAAACGCCATTGCCAATATACCTTTGTCCATCCGACGTGGCTCCTCCCATCAACACTGAACGTGTCTTTCAACAGCCTGTGAACATTCAGGCCACAGCAACGTCCAATTACGTTGGCGCATGTGATGCCCATCAGGTCGGCGGCGCAGCCAACACTTTCTATAAATGGAACGGCATCTTTCAGAACATCAAGATTAGGTTTGGCGACGTTACCGATGGATTGAGTAACACGATCGCCATAGGCGAACGCCGCTGGAAGTATCTGGATGTTGACGGCCAGGAAAAGACGGCGCAAGCCGGCGTGGCCTACGGAATCTCACGTACGAATAGTGTCGTTGGAATCGCTGACGCGCTAGCCGACGGTTGGTCAAGGTTGAATTCTACCGCTGCACGTGTTGGTCATCCCCGCAGAGGTTTCTCGAGCATGCATGCGGGTGGCGCTCAATTTGTACTTGGGGACGGCAGCATCCACTTCATCTCCGAAAATATTGATTCGTCGGCGAGCTCAGTAGATCAGACGATCGAGCCGCTTAAAAGAGACAGTTCTGGAAACCTCACCTGCGAGTCGACATACGAGCGACTCATCGCCATGGCCGATGGCCAGGTAGTCAAGGATTTCTAAGCGCCCCTTCCAGAAAGTTTGGCTCCTGGAAAGTCGTTCAGGACTACGCAGTAGATCCGAAAGAGTAATTTCCCACGCACGACTGATCAGCAACCGTTTCTCCTTAACTCTACAACGAAGAGTGATCCAATGGCTCACGAGTCGACTCCCGAAATCAGCGTTTTTCTTGCAGCCATCGAAAAAGGCAATGACCAAGAACTAGCCGCCTACCTGGACGAGGCTTGCGGCGACGATCGATTACTGCGTCGTCGTGTCGAAGCTCTGGTCGCCGCCCATCGCGGCGACAATAGTTTCTTAGAACGCCCGGCGCCTGGACTAGAACAAGTGCGGGACGCAAATCTGGACGCAATGAATGCAGGACTGGCTGCCACGTTTGGCCCTGAGTCTGCTCTAGTTATTGGCAGTGCCGGTCATAGCGTGCTGAAATCGCTCGGCAAGAAACTGACCGAAGTACCGAATATTACCTTGCATGATTCGCACGGAGATCGCGAAGCGATTGTCCAGCCGAGATCACCGGAGCTGCGCGGCAAAGCAGACGATAGTCGCTACCAACTGTTGGGCGAAATTGCGCGTGGCGGCATGGGGGCCATCATCAAAGGCCGCGACACGGACCTAGGCCGTGATATCGCTATTAAAGTGCTGCTCGCTTCGCATAAGGACAAGCCAGAACTGATCCAGCGTTTCGTCGAAGAAGCTCAAATTGGCGGTCAACTGCAACATCCGGGTATTGTACCGGTCTACGAACTTGGCCAGTTTGGCGATGAGCGTCCGTTCTTCAGCATGAAGTTGGTAAAGGGCAAGACATTCGCCGAACTACTCTCGCAACGCAAAGAGCCGAGTGAAGACGTTCCGAAGTTGTTGGGCATCTTTGAGCAGGTTTGCCAAACGATGGCCTACGCTCACAGCAAGGGTGTCATTCATCGCGATCTAAAGCCCGCCAACATTATGGTAGGTGCGTTTGGCGAAGTCCAAGTCATGGACTGGGGACTGTCGAAGGTACTACGCCAGGGAGGCGTGGTGGATGAGCAGAGGTCGCTCGACAAACACCGCAATGTCAGCGTCATTCAGACGCGCCGCAGCGTGGGCAGCGATGTGCCGGGCGAAGAAGTCGGCTCCAACACGCAAATGGGGAGCGCCATGGGCACTCCAGCCTATATGCCGCCAGAGCAAGCGCTCGGTGAGCTTGATCGACTTGACGCGCGTGCCGACGTGTTTGGACTCGGTGCAATTCTGACCGAGATTCTAACGGGTAAACCGCCCTATGTCGGCGAGAGTAGTACCGACACGTTCCGCATGGCCAGCCGCGGCAAACTGGAAGATTGCCACACGCGGCTCGATACCAGCGGAGCCGATCCGCAACTTATCGCATTAACCAAGATCGCCTTGTCGCCCGAGCCAGAGGATCGCCCAAGCAATGCGGGCGATCTGGCAGAGGGCATTACGAAATACTTGGAAGGCGTGCAAGCCAAACTCAAAGCCACCGAGATTGCCAAAGAGCGTCAAAGCAAGAAATACTACGCGGCTACGGCCACGATGATGTTTATCATCGCCTCGACGGCTGCCATTGGTGCGGTCTGGTTCCAACGATTGGCAACCGCAAAATCAGCGCTCGCACAAACAAAAACCGAGCTCGCAGACGCAAGACAAAAGCAGCTTCAATCCGAAACGGAATCTCGCAAAACCGCAGAATCGACCGCGAAAATCGTCGAAGAAATCTTTCGAATAGACAGTCAGCCAAAAAACCAGCCTTCATACCGGGCGCGGCTTGCATTAGGGGTTGCTGAGTCCGCCAAGTTAATCCCAGGCATGCTGCCGAGGGCACATGAGACATTGCTTAAAGAGTCCTTTAGCATCGGTAGCTTTGCGGTACTCGATCACCAGCGACACCGATACGCGGCGATTAGTGACAACCACCACTGGATAGCGACGACAAATGGTCTTTGGAAGTTTGACGGTGAGAATCCGCCCAAGTTGTTTCGGTCTTTCGACTATGATAGTGGCGTCGTTTCGTTTAGCCCCAATAATCGTTGGTTTGTCAACGGTGATGGCATGTTGTACGACCTTGAGGCCGACGACATCGTCGCGTCAGTTCGCCAACTGAAGGGTCCGGACGGAGCGGAAGCATCGATATACACGCACACTGCAGTCTTTAGCCCAAATAGTCAATGGTTGCTCACAAACAGTTCTGAAAAGGACTCGCTTCGACTTTGGAATCTTTCGGGGGAAGCCCCGACTACGAGCTCGCGCGTGTTAGTTGTACATCCAGAGTTTTGGGGGCAGTTTCCGTGCTCGTTCAGCTCTGATGGCCGACTTTTGGCAACGAGATCCGCTGATGGGATGGCCTGTCTGTTGGACTTGACCAACCCATCGTCTCCACCCACCGATCTTAGGGAAGGAGGCAAGCGAGTTTGGGGGATGGCGTTTACCGTTGACGGTCACTGGTTGATTACGCAGGGCGAGGAAGGTATTTGGAAATGGGATCTAACAACAGGAAAAATTGCCACTTCGGTACCGCAAGCACTTGGAGTTCCATCGGACCACACTTCCAAGGTTGGATCATTATCGGTCAGTGCCGATAGTCGCTGGCTTGCCATTGGAAGGAGGAACGGCATCGTGCAACTTTGGGATCTGACAGCCGATGCCTCAACGTCTCCTATGCTTCTGTTAGGTCACGAGGGACTTGTTAAGCAATTGGTTTTCAGTCCCGATAATCACTGGGTGTTTTCCGGCAGCCACGACAATACCATCCGTCGTTGGGATCTAACGGCCACCTCCCCCGGGATGAATCCCGCGGTTCTGCACGGGCACGACAGCCAAATTAGAGCGCTCTCGATCAGTGGCGACGGCAAGTGGCTGGTGTCCGCGACCGAGTCAGAAGAGTCTATCCGCGTTTGGGACTTGGGGAGCGAGCATCCCGGCGTTTCCCCATTCATCTTGCGCGGACATGCTGCACGTATTAATGCGGTCGCAATCAGCCCGGATGGCCGTTGGGCCGCAACGGCGAGCGGTGATCACACGGCCAGAATCTGGGATATGCATTCCCGCGCCCCCGGAAACACTTCCATACTGTTGGATGCACAAAACGCAGCGATCGAGCAACTGCTCTTTTCTGGCGACGGTCGATTGATTGCGGCGTGCGACGATGGAACGGCACGAATTTGGTCTTGGGATTCACCAGCAGAACACTCCACTTCCTCGATCGTGCTACGCGGGCATGAGCATCTCATTTCTTCTATGGCAATCGCCGCGCAAGCAGAGGTACTTGCCACTGGAGATGCGAAGGGCAGGATATGCGTTTGGAATCTGAACGCAAACGATCCAAGCTTACCAGTCCATGTACTGAATGCATTCGAGGGTACTTCGGCGAATAATCTCGCCTTCAACTCAGACGGGAGCCGGCTGGCGGCCCGAGGGAACGAAACGGCATTCGTTTTCAACTTGGCGAACAAAAATCCACTCGAGAGTCCAACCGTCTTCAAGCATGACGATGGCTTGATCTTCGGCGTGGTGATGCCACCCAATCTCCCATTGGTCGTTGCGAGAACTGGTACTTCACTGTGGCTATGGAAGTACAACGGTACTCTAGCTGACCCACAGACAATACCGATAAAGCAAAAGGGAAAGGGGGGCAATAGTGCTGCCGACCCACTTATGGCGGTCAGCCCATCGGGGCGCTGGCTGGTCGGAGCCGATGAGGGCACAGTGGTCAAACGCTGGGATCTTACCGCAATGGATCCGACTATCTCTGTCGATCTGTGGGAGCACTCCGACCTTGTCGATAACGTCGCTTTCAGTGCAGACGGCCGGTATGTTGTCTCCCTCGGCCGGGATGGTACCGCTCGAGTTGGCCAAGTCGAATTGGGTGTCGATGCCAATCCTCTTATCCTTCGAGGCACAAGTGCGGTCACTTCTGCAGCGATCAGTCCAGACTCGCGGTGGGTTCTGACTGGCAGCGCCGACGGCACGGCTCGCCTCTGGGATCTCGATGTGGATCGGCTGATCGAGCGGACCTATACTTTGGTCGGTGGCAAACCCGATTCGGAAGAGCAGGAGTAGCTCAGAAAAGCAATAGTTAATTGGTCATCGTCACGGCGGTACTCAGTTTGAAATGTTTTCTTCCGAATAGCGAGCGACTTCACGGATGACTCGGCCGCTTCTCGCGAATGCGATGCCTTGTTGGCCTTGCGTATCGATCATTACTGACTCAATGATTGGTTCCGAAACGGGCTTCGCTGCGACCCAGTCGACCAGAAAATTGGCACCACTTCCGCCGGTAGTATCTTCCCTTTCGACGAGTATTTCGGTCGTCGCCAGCGGCCCAAGCGTCAGAGGCTTGTTGACGTATGATTTCACGTGCTTTCCGTGGGTGTTAAAGTAGCGCACGCTTCGGACAGCGATCTCGTTTTCATCACTTGTGTTGCGGATGCTCAGAGTGATCGTCAGCATGTGTGGCTTGCCGTCTTGATGGTAGATGTGCGAATAGGCCGGGACGTAGACGACCTGTCCCTGGCTGATCGTGAGTGGAACTTGATCGGCGACGATGATTGGTGAGTGGCTATCGGTTTCAACGGGAGGCTGGTAGTGCAACGCGGCCTCGAAGCGATCCATCCGCTTGTCCATGTACGCAGCATAGATGAAAAGGGGTATGAGTGGCGCTCCGATGATGAGGCCAACCATGAGCCTGAATCGAAACAAGAATGTGTCATCTTTTTCATTCGCTATATTCTTTGACATGTCTCAATCCCTATGGCCGTTGGTAAAGCAATTTGTGCCATCTTCTCGACAGCCTTCTCCTAGTGACTATCACTGGTTCCAGTTCTTCAGCCGGTCGATATATAGGTAAGACTCGACGAAGGATCGATGCTCTTGGTTGGACATCTTTTCCAGCAATTTGAGTGCAGAAATGTAGCTGGCGAGGTTTCCGTTTGACGAGAGGAACTTGCCGTCTTCCACAAAGCTCACCGCCGCATCATCTTGCACTTTCAACTCGGGATAGCTTTGCTGCAAATCTTTCCCTCCACCAATGTAGGTCACAATTTTCTTGCCTGCCGCGATTCCCGACTCGCCAATCAATTGAGCACCCGCACAATTGCTCATCGTGAATTGCGTATTGCTGTTTTGTTGCTTGATGAAGTTGACAATCCGATCGTCTTTGACGGTCGCCGTCATGTCATAGGTACTGGGCACAACCAATACGTCCAACTTAGGACTAGAGGCGAACGTATAGTCAGGGAGAATTCGCAAGCCGCTCTCCGTCATGATTGGCTGCATTGTTAGACCAACGGTAAAGACGTTGAAGAGTTGCTTGCCATCTGCGGTGGGTTTTGAGAAGACGTCGATCGGTGCGGTGACCTCCGTCATCAGCACATCGTCGAATACAATCACGCCGATCATCGGCAAGGTAGCGTCGAGCGCTTTCCGGCTGGCGATCGACTTGGATTCAATTACACACGTCGCCGCGGGAGTTTGATCGGGCCGATCAGCAGCGGCAGCTGAGTCGTTACCGCGAAAGCTCGCAAGGCCCAGCCATACCACCAGCAGGCAGAAAACCAGTCGCAATGGCAATGTTGCAATCCTCGCTGCACCGCGATTGGCAGACGCCAGGTATTGGAAACTGCGTTCGTACATCGGGAACCCCGTTTCGGTTGAAAGGTGTTTGTAAATGGAGAAAGTCATTCTAGCCGACAGATTCAAATTCGACGACAAAAACTCGACTTTAGCATTGGGTGCCGCCGCGTCAACGCGGGTTGACGCATATGCCAGTCGCAGCGTTCCCTCATCGCACATGATGATGTTGAACGCCTAGCAGGAGTTGCTCCCGGAGTAGCTCAAGCTGCGATTCCGGCTAGCTCAAATAGATGTGCTGGACGGTAAGATAGATGCCCACTACCAGAATGCTACCGCCAGTGATTCGACGTAGCCAAGTCTCGGCACTAGTAACTTTCTTGAAGAAAACGGAGAGCGATTGCTTGCCAAATACCAGCAACATCGCAAAGGCCAACACAGGCACGCCAGTACCGATGCCGTACAACGCCGGTAGAAAAATACTCGAATCGTTCTTTACGGCCAGCGGTATCAGGCTGCCGAAAAAGAGCGCTGCCGAGACTGGGCAGAAACTCAAAGCGAAGAGCAGGCCCAACAGACCAGCTCCCACCATGCCAAGCTTCTCAAACTTCTCTCGCAGCTGCTGCATGCCTTGGCCCGAACTCATGGGGAGTTCAATCAGGCCGAGCAACACCATGCCGACCAGAATCAACAGCGGTCCAAGAAATAGGTTGAGGTATTTCTGTAACCAGACTGCCGAGCCCGGCGCGGATAGCAAGCTGGCAACGACCATTGCTCCAAGTACGCTATACGCAAGAACGCGACCTAAGGTGTACAGCAAGCTGGAAACGATTGTCTTCCAAGTCTGCCCCAAGTTGCGACTGACGTAAGATATCGCAGCGATGTTTGTCGCCAGCGGACAGGGGCTAATCGAAGTCAAAACCCCTAGCCATAGTGCTGAACCAACTGCTAGCCAATAGCCATTCATAACTGGTGTTCTCCGACTACGACACTTTGAATTCCAACCAAGCTGCATTGATGAAAGCGGTGAAATCGGCTTGATCACTGGTGTGGTTCCAGACTTCTTCCAGGTTCTTCCAACGGACAATTTTGCCATCTTGAACTTCGACCAACACGACGGTCGATGTAAAGACCTTGAACTGATCGACGAGCGATGCGTTGTCGTCAGTGGTGTAGTCTGCGATTTGCCACGCGAGCTTTCCGGATTCAATCTCGGGCGTTAACGCTTCGTGAGAGAAGCTTTCAATTTTGCGACAAGTTGGACATCGGTGCGGTGCGTGGAAATAGACCGCAGAGAACTGAGTTTCGGCAAGTTTCGCGTTGAGACGATCCGGCGTCGCTGCGATTCTCGCTTGTTTTTCAGCCGTTGCCTGCGCTTGGTTCGTGGTCGTCCTGGGTGCGACTTTGCGGAAGGCGAACACGACGCTAACCGCAACGAACGCCAGCAGCAACATGCTAAACAAGGTTTTGGTTTTCATAATAGACTCTCCATTTAGTTTGATTGATCGATAAATTGTTTGATTTCGGCTGAGCTCGGTAACGTTCCAGCGGTAACGATTTTGCCATTGATGGCTAACGCAGGCAGCGCTGATGGATGGAATGCAAGCACTTGTACGATGTCGTCAACTTTCTCGACGGTATCACCCGCTTGCCGTTCCGCCGCGGCGGTTTCCGCGTTCTTCAGTAGGTAGCCGCATTTCGCGCAACCGGTACCGAGGACTTGCACTTTGGCCATGAGTGAGTCTCCTTATGATCGTGAGGTGCTTAAATCAGACTGGGTCAATCGGCTTAGCCCCTCAAGTCCGGTGGGAAGCTCGATCTGCCAAGGGACCATGGCCACGCGACTGGCTTGCACTTCTTTGACTTCGCGCAAGTACTTCTGCTCGTGCGATTGACGCTGTTTCATCAGCGGATCGGTGATCGGTAAGGGACTGAGTACTTGATTGATCACCCAAGCGTAGGGCTCAATCTCGGCGCGTCGCAGATCTCGTTGGAGCGCAGCCGCTTCATGTACCGGAGTCGCTTCGGCGAGCGTGACGATTAGGACTCGTGTAAACTCGGGGTCGCGTAGCCGTGGCAGCAGGTTCTCAACCGCTTCCGGCATTTCGCTCGATTGCCGTGTTACTTCGCGGTGATAGGCTAGGGCCGAATCGAGCAGCAAAACCGTGTGACCCGTGGGAGCCGTATCGAGTACCACAAAACTATTTGTGCCAGCGGAAACGGCATCGGCAAAGGCACGGAACACGGCGATCTCTTCCGTACATGGCGATCGCAGATCTTCTTCCAAAAGTGCCTTGCCTTGAGCGTCGAGATTTGCGCCTGCCTTCCCCAAAACTTCCGCCGCATATTTGGCGGTTTCTTCAGCTGGATCGATGCGACTGATCGATAGGTTGGGCAAGCTTTCGTCATTCATGGCTGCGGCGATGTGTGCCGCAGGGTCCGTGGTGGACAGATGGACTTCATAACCGCGGTGGGCAATGGCTACAGCCACCGCAGCCGCCACGGTGGTCTTGCCAACGCCACCTTTGCCCATCGCCAAGATGACGCCATGACCGGGTGCAACTAGATCATCAATCAGCTCCGAAAGCATTGGTAGGCCATCGACTCGCTCCATACTTTCGTCGCTTGCATTCGTAAACGATGCGGCGTCGACCGTACCGAGGCGACGAAGTGATTCGATTCCGAGAATGCCATTCGGACTAAGCGGAACGATGGTCTGCGGAAATGATTTCAGGCTATCTGGCGTCGCTGTCAGAGCGGCGGCCCCTCGCCGTTGCAAGGCAACGGCATAGGGATCAGTCCTGTCCATAGCTTGGAAGACTCCATTAACCACGAGATGTTGGTTCCGGACACCGAGCTCTGCCAGTTCGTTGCTGGTTCGCGCCGCTTCCCGCAAGGCACTGGGCTCGGCGCGAGCTACCAGCACAAGCGTAGTCACGGCCGAATCGCTGAGCGCCTTGACTGACTCTTGGTAAAGCTTCTGTTGTGCCTGCAATCCAGCCAACGGTCCAAGACAACTGGTGCCCGTGGTGTTCTGCTCCATGAAGCCATCCCAAGCTGACGGCAGCGTTAGCAATCGCAGCGTGTGCCCCGTCGGAGCCGTATCGAATATCACATGATCGAACTCAGCCGTGGCCGCCGGATCACCCAGCAACCGCGAGAACTCATCGAAAGCCGCGATTTCAAGCGTGCAGGATCCGGAGAATTGTTCCTCCATACTGGCAACCGCGGCATCGGGCAGAACTCCACGATACGGCCCAACCATTCGCTCGCGATACTCGGCCGCTGATTTCTCGGGATCAAGGTTCATCGCGAACAGTGTCGGCATTTCTGGGATCGCCGTGGGATGGTTTCCCAGTGTGACGCCTAGAACCTCATCGAGATTCGACGCGGGGTCCGTGGAAACGAGCAGGACTTTCTTACCACCATCGGCAAGTTTTACGGCAGTCGCACATGCCACCGATGTTTTTCCAACGCCACCTTTGCCCGTGAAAAACAAATTGCGGGTCGGCTGTTCTAAGAATTTCATGATAGGTAAGGGGTAAGGGGTAATGGGTAATGGGTAAGAGGTAGTCGGAGGAATGGAGCTGGTAAGGCTTAAACCTGATTGCTTACTCCTTACACCTTTTCTAGCAACAACCGCTGGTTCCGCAGCATCCGCCGTCTGGCTTGGTAACGGGCAGTAGTTGTTTCGCTGGTGCACCTGCGACCCAGCTCGCAAGATCTTCGCGCGATGGATAAACGGTTTGACTCACGATCTCTCCATCGACGACCACCACCGGCAGGCAGTCCGTTCCTGCGGTACTCAAGAGTTGGTGAATCGCCTCGTTCTCGATGAAGGCTTGTGGCTGTTGCGCCAAGTTGAATCGCTCGACGGTGTGGCCTTGGTTCTTCAGCCAGTCGAGGTCCGCAGCGAACTTTGGCAACACAGGGTCAACGACTGGCCCACAGACGCCGGTTGAGCAGCACATCGGCTTGTCATAGACATGGACAGTTTTCATGGCTTTCTCCTTCGAGGTGGGCTGAAGATTCAACACGGGAACGGTGTTCACATAGTGCGCCGAGGGTTGCTTAAGTGCGTGTACCCGTACACTCGCCGCATAGGCGTTGGCATCAAACAATTGCATCACGGAGGCGAGGCCATCATGCAATGACTTGTGTTCGGTCTCGGCAGCCGATTGGCCGTCATTGGAACAGCACGAAACCTCGCCACAGCATCCGCCATCGCTGGCCATTGCATAAGCATTCAGGTCTGCGCCTGTGTCAGTCACGACCACCGCAGCAAAGCCCGCTTGTTCCAGTAAGCTGCGATACTCGTCGATGAGGATTGCACCGGAGATGCAGCCAACGTAAGCTTCGACGCTGTGCTTCACTTCGTTGGGCAGTTCTTGCTTGAGTGCAATGTCACTCAGTGCCACGCGGCCACCTGGCTTGAGCACTCGCAGGATTTCACGAAACACAGCCGACTTGTCGGATACAAGATTGATCACGCAATTGCTGATCACGCAGTCGACGGAGTTGTCTGACAGCGGCAATTGATCGATAGTTGACTGATGGAACTCGACATTGGTTAGCGCAAGTTTCTGCTGACCAGCGCGAGCTCGCTCGAGCATCTCAGCTGTCATGTCGATACCGACAACTCGACCTGAAGAGCCGACTTTGCGAGCGGCTAGAAACACATCCATGCCACCGCCGCACCCGAGGTCCACGACCACTTCGCCTTCGCGAATGCCGGCCAGTGCCAGCGGGTTTCCGCAAGACAATCCCATGTTGGCTTCGGCTGGCAACTGATTCAATTCGTCCTCGGAATAACCGAAGGCAGACGCGATCGAACGAATCGAATGCGACTCGTTCGAGAGGCCACCTTTAGCCAAGTTTGCGTACTGGTCTCGGACCTCATCGATAATCCTCCGCTCACTCATTGCGTACTCCTCTGCCTTTTATCGCCTATCGCCGAAAGGCGATAGGCAAGGGTAAAATTTTTTGTTGGTTCATGCCAATCGCTGGGGAGCGATCGACGTTTTTCGCTTACAGTTCCGCGATTAACTTCTTCAGCTTGGCCATTGCATCCTGGTTGATGCAGTAGCAAACGCGCGGCCCACTGATTTCGCCCTGCACCAAGCCTGTTTCTTTGAGAATCTTCAGGTGTTGGGAAACGGTCGATTGGGCCAGCGGCATCTCATCGACGATCTCCCCGCACATACACGAAGTTCGGTTGAGCAGTAAGCGAACGATTCGCACGCGAGCCGGATGAGCCAGAGCCCAGGTCAGCTTCGCCATATCTTCTGCCCAGGCGACATCCGGCAGCGACAGCTTCTCGCTGGTCGTACAGCACTTTTGAGCCTGTGCCTTGGTTCGGACCACTGTTGATTGCCTTCGAGATTGAAAGTGCTAGTCGCCGCTAAATTGCTTATCGTCGATTAACGATACGCGACTGCATGTTTTTTGTCAATACCCATCCAAAGAATTGCCGGCAGCTTTGCACCCGCGTCTTGGTAGACGTTACTGCGGCACGTTGGACTCGCGCATAGATTTCTCGTTTCGCACGGGCGTCGATTCCTCGAGTGGGTGTCAAACGCAATTAAGAATCAGCCAATTTAGCAGGGTGGCTGGGTTGATTGCGATTGGCTGATCGCAGGTTGCGGGGCGGCTGATTAGAGTAGAAGGGTGTTTCAGCTTAGAATAATCGCCTCGCTGTGAAGTATTC
>JBGSNE010000094.1:0-25875 GCA_041739785.1 Pirellulaceae bacterium | reverse complement strand
GCTATACCGTCTCAGCTACCAGTCCATCTGCTTGTTACGTTGGAAATAGGCACGAAAAAACCCGGTGTTGCTCAGAGGCGACACCGGGTTAACCAACGTTGTCCGAAGACTTCAATCGGCCGAGTGTCACCTACGTTTAGGTTGCCCTAAATCAAAATTGCACGTGGACATATTCGCGTTTTGCAACACGATGCCTCTCCTGCAATTTTGATAACGTTCGGTACTCAGCCGTATTGAAGTCATTTGTCCAGTTCCGATACTTGATTAAGTTTTAGATTCCATCGCACGCTTCATTCCCGCGTGCTCACAGATATAGACGCTAAGCTGGTGCATTGGTTCGCAATAAAGTTCGCTTTTACGAAAATAGAGACACCTCAATAGACCACTCTATTCCATTGAACGCACAAAAAACAGGAAAGTACCTATCATCGTGAACAAAAATGCAGAATCTTCGACCTCTGATTTCTTGACCGCCAAGAGTTTTGCCGTCGCTGGCGCATCAACCGATCGCGCTAAATATGGCAACAAGGTCTTCCAAGCCCTGCTCGCGTCAGGACGCACCGCCTATCCGCTAAATCCCTCAGTACCCGAAGTCGAAGGCCATACCGCCTTTGCCTCGATCGCTGATCTACCGAAAGTTCCCGAAGCTCTTTCGATCGTCACTCCGCCTCACGTCACACGCGAAGTCGTCCAGCAAGCCATCGCCGCTGGCGTTAAGCACGTCTGGATGCAGCCCGGCGCTGAAGACTCGCAAGGCAGCAAGCTAGCTCGCGAAGCAGGACTCAACGTCATTGATGACGGAAGCTGCGTCTTGGTGCTATTGGCGGTTGAACGCTCACAATCTTGATTCTAGAGCCTCGCATGGATATTGAAGTGAACACTCGGCGGGTAAACTGGCTCTATTCCACTGCGAATCCAGTCAATACACGAGCCGACAGGTCTTACCAATTGTGAATGCAACTCACTTGATCTACTCTGCCGGTACCCAGGTGGTGACTCGTAAGGACGTTTACGCTCAAAACAATCGCGTAGCGCATCCTGCCGGGGCTGTTGGCGTGATCGTACAATCGCCGATCGACCGCACACATGCGTATCGAGTAAAGTTTTCCGATGGATTTGAATCACCAGTCCATCATGACCAGCTAACTCGGCTGGCAGATTTCAAACGCGAACAGATTGGATCGAACGATACTCCGATCAATGAGGCGCTATATGATCGGGTGATCTATCGCTGCGTCATCGGCTCGCGCGCCTACGGGCTCGAAGGTGACGAGTCGGATACAGACCGACGCGGCGTATACTTGCCGTCCGCAGAAATGCACTGGTCACTTTACGGTGTCCCTGAGCAGTTGGAAAACGAGGCCACGCAGGAGTGCTATTGGGAATTGCAGAAGTTCTTGGTGTTGGCGCTGAAAGCCAACCCCAACGTGCTGGAGTGTTTGTATTCGCCAGTCGTTGAAAAGATTACTCCGCTGGGGCAGGAACTGCTGCAATTGCGCGATTCGTTTTTGTCCAAACTCGTGTTTCAAACCTATTCCGGTTACGTTGCCTCGCAATTCAAGAAGATGCAGGCCGACATTCGCAATCATGGGACGGTCAAGTGGAAGCATGTCATGCACTTGATTCGTTTGCTGATGTCGGGAATCACGGTACTGAAAGAACGACAAGTAATGGTAGAAGTCGGCGAGCACCGCGAACGACTACTCGCGATCAAAGGCGGCGAGGTCCCTTTCGAGGAGACCAATCAATGGCGAAAGGAGCTTCAACGCGAATTTGAAGGTTCCTTCGAAAAAACCGAATTGCCAGAACGCCCCGACTATGAACGTATCAACGAGTTTCTAATTCGAGCGCGAAAGCTGGCGGTACATGGAGAAAGTACACCGTGATTGACTACGACAAGATGATGCAGCACGTAAAGGCGCATCCATACAGACTGCTTTTTGCCACTATCAGCGGGGCGCATCTGTACGGTTTCCCATCGTCAAATTCCGACTTTGACCTACGTGGCATTCACGTACTGCCGTTGCGATCAATCGTGGGTCTTCAGGTCGATGATGAAACGACTGAGAAGGAAGGCATCTACGATGGCCTTGAAATTGATCTCGTAACGCATGATGCGAAAAAGTTCTTTACGCTGATGCTGCGCCGCAATGGCTACGTGCTGGAGCAACTTCTGTCGCCACTGGTCGTTCAAACCTCGCCAGAACACGAAGAGTTAAAGTCGCTTGCTAGCGGCTGCATTACCAAACATCACGCCCATCATTACCTAGGATTTGCGGCAATTCAGTGGAAACTGTTTTCGAAGGAGTCGCCGCCGCGAGTCAAACCGTTGCTCTACGTTTATCGCGTACTTTTGACTGGCATCCACTTGATGCGCTCGGGCGAGGTCGAAGCGAACTTAGTCCGCTTGAACGAGTCTTCCAAGTTGCCATTCGTTGATGATCTGGTCCGGTTAAAACTTGAGGGGCCTGAAAAAGGACAACTGACAGAGGCTGATTTAACACTTCATGAATCGCAGTACCAGCGGCTGGTTGTCGAATTGGATGAATCGTACAATCGTTCTACATTGCCTGAGGTGCCAAGCTCGCGTGCGGCGCTAAATGATTTACTTATTCGTGTAAGGCTTTCTAGCATTGAATAGTTCAGCGTCATTCCCCGATCCTTCATCGGACGATTCGACAAACGAATCATTGGTTAAGGACACGGATCGCCTCTGCCGCCCGGCTTGCCCAGTCTGTGGCGGATCGCTGATCGAGATCCGTGCCAAGCTTCAGTGCTCGCGCTGCCATACGATTTGCGAAACTTGTTGTGAGGGCGGCCGTGGCTAACGCCAGCCGCCCAAATCAAGAGCGCAACTTGCAGGTGGTCAATCACGCGACCAGCAAAACATCCTCAACGACAACTTTGTCAGTCTCGTTGGAAGGTTGCTTCTGAGTCAACTCGCCACGCAGAATCTTGACATCCGAAGGTGCCACGAGGCCGAGAGTGATTCGGTTGCCTTGGATCTTGACGACTTCCACAGTGATGTTGCCGTCGATAACCAGCTTCTCACCAACTTTGCGACTTAGAACTAGCATTTTGATTCTTCCTTGAGTTCGATGTTTTGCGGCGAAGTGTTGTTGTTGGTCTGCCGCGTCCCAACACTAGTACTATCAGCTTGGGCTGTGACACCTTAGGTCACGGCCAACCCGCATCTTGAAAGAAACCTGATTTTCTCTGAAAACAGCGGTAAATACGCGAATTCCCCTCTGTCAGCTTTCGCCCCGACCGCGGGGCCGAAACCGCCCTTCACTCACACAATAGTCCCCACGATGCTGCAGCCGATTACGGGTTATCACACTGACGACGAAGGACATTGGGTTGCCCAGTTAGCATGCGGCCACAACCAGCACGTGCGTCACGATCCACCTTGGATGGACCATCCCTGGGTGGTCGACAGAATCGGTCGCGACAAGATGATTGGTCACGAGCTCAGGTGCAAGAAGTGCGACGAGGGTGCGCCGGCGGACCAGCGCCCCGATGAGGGATCAAACTAGCGTTGGACAGTCAACGCTGCGCACGGCATATTTGTCTGTCAGATTCAACTAGCCCTTCACCGGATAGGGCGGCATGTTGGGATAGTATTCACCTGGGTGTCCACTGGGAAGATTATCTGGGTAGGAATAGCCAGGTGGTAAATGGTAGGGGTGGTCGGGGGGCAATCGCGGCCAGATGATGTTGGGGAGCGGTGGTGGCACCAGGATCTCTACATCTTCATCGGGCTCGGGAGGCCAGGGCCAATCGGGCGGCCACCAATCGGGGCGTGGTTGGCTGGTGGAGCCTTCGTCATCAGTGCTGCCGATAGATCACCTTCTGCATCAAGACCATTCATCGTCCGCAGTGCTGCGCAGCCCTGATTCGTTCGATTTATGAACACTGTGGTGAGGATCGACCCCTGATCCATGTGCTCGACGATGGCCAGCCCGAGTTGCGATTCTCCAAGCACTGTCCGCACGAAGCCAGTATGGTCGATCGACTGATTGAGACCGACTACGACATCGGACTTTCCGCTGGTCGCAATCGCTTGTTGGATGCTGGGGACACGCCAGTTGTCATCTTCAGCGACGACGATCACCTAGTCACCGTACAGACGCGAATACCCGAATTGGTCGAGAAGCTCGATCGCTATCCCGACCTCGATCTACTGGCAGCAATGAGCAATGACGAGGAAGGTCCACGACTGCTGAGCATCGAAGACCGCGTGATGCGAATACGCTTCGCCGAGCTCAGTCGTCACAACAATATCGCTCGTTGCCACTATGTCGGCAATTGTTTCGCCGCCTATCGCGACATTCTGCAAGCGATCCGCTGGGACGAATCGCTGAAGATGGAAGAGCATTGGGATTTCTTCTGGCGTTGCAAGCTCGCTGGAGTGAAAGTCGGCGTGGCAACCGATCACGCGTTCAAACACGAACACATCGATCCTCCTGGATACGTTCGCCGGCGTCCAGAGTTCCTGCGTATCGGCAAGCAGAAGTATGGTCTAAGAAAGGTAATGTGGAAATGAAGCGAGTGATCGCCATTCTCGATTTGCCACCCCGCCGCGCGATCGCTTCCGTGCGAGAAAGCGTCGAAGCGGCCGCATTGCGGTGGAACGCCGAAGTGCATTGGATGCGACGTTCGCTGCAACCTTGCCATCCATTCTGGCAAAAGATGTTTGTCTGCGGCGATGTTGCCAAACGGTTTGGCTCCGCCCATGTGCTTCAGCTCGACAACGACATGCTGATCCGCAGCGACTGTCCCTCGCCGTTCGAACTAGCTCGACACGATCAATTCGCCATCGTTGCCGAGCGACAATGCGCCTTGAATCGTCTCGACGACGGTGGGTGGCAACGCAAAAGTCACGAAGAATGGGGCAAGCGCTGTCGGCTCCCTGCGGCACCTACTTGGATTCACCCTAATGGTGGATTCTACATGTACGGTATCGATGCCTTCGCCGCCATGTTCGAACGAATCATCCAGTACTTGATCGTTACCTACGGAGCCAGCGACTGGGCAGCCGACGAAGCACTGATCATCAACCAATTGTGGAACGACCGTCCCGACGACATCGTTTTCTTGCCCACCGATTTCAATGTCAGCATGTTGCAGAACACCGATTGGGCAGCCAATCCAGTGATGCAATCGTTCATCTATCATTTTGTGGGCGCATCCAAGCAACGCATGGACAACTGTCGCTGGTTACGCTCCGATCCGCCCGAGTTACCCTATCCCTGGGACAAAATCTCGCAACCCATTATCGAGCAGTTTGCTGAAAGCCCTCCCGCAAGCTACGATCTCGGGCCCGTCAGTCGAGCCGAAACCGCTGCGAATCTGCTCACCCTCTTTCCACAACTGATCGTTGCCGGCACTTGGACGACCAACGCGAGCGAATCTAGCTCAGAACTTCTGAAACAAGCAGCCACGACACACACATCGCACCTGTTGCTCACTCGCCTGCTATTGCGTCTCGGCGTCAACGCGCGTCGCTTTCACCTTCGGATCACGGATGACCTCAATGCAACGCTTCCAGTTGCCGGCGCTTGAGTACCACTTAGCGCACGCCTGCAATTTGTCTTGCCAGCAATGCAGCCACTACAGCGACCATCGCCTGGCCGGCCCAATGCCAATCATCGAAACGGCCGAGGCTGACTACGCATTGTGGTCGCACAGACTGTTCCCAAAACGATTTGCGTTGCTCGGTGGCGAGCCTTTGCTCAATCCCTCGATCCTCCATCACATCCGACTCGCTAGACAGCATTGGTTCGACAGTGAATTGATGCTCGTCACCAATGGCTTCTTTCTCCATCGCTTCCCTAAGCTACCAAAGATCCTCATTGAAACCAACTGCCGACTCGAAGTCAGCCAACACGGCACTACGCCCGAGTACTTGAAGCGCTTCCGCGAGGTGAAACGCTTGATTTGGAAATGGCGAGCCACCTACCCTGGCCTTGTCATCAACATTCGCCAGTCACACAGGAATTGGATGCGCCAATACAACATCGTTGACGGCAAGCCCATGCCCTTCGACTCTGAACCCGATGCCGCCTACCGCGTTTGCATGCAGCGTACCTGCACGCAACTCGTGGGCGGTAGCCTCGCCAAGTGCCCCGCGCTCGCCTACTGGCCGCAACTAGAGCGAAAAGCCAGCATCGAATCGATTCCCGAGTGGCAACTTTTCCGCGACTACCAAGCCTGCACTCCAACCGCCACTGATGAAGAACTTCGATCATTCATCGAAACCAAGTCCCTCCCCCAGTGCGCTTTATGCCCCAGTAATCATGTTGCATTTGTTCACCCCAGTCCCTTGCAGAGGAGTGTTTTGAAATGACTCGACCAGGTCCGTACCGACCACCATTGCCGCCATACCCCTTCGTTCCTCCATTCGATACACCCGACGACGAGCCACCTTACATCCCACCAGACTCATCTGATGCAGAAGGAGGACGCGGTCACGCATGGACGATAGCTCCTCCGGGATAGCGCATCGAATGAAATCCGTGTTTGCGCAGTCCCAGTTTTCGATACTTGGCCCGGAAACGCAGGTGACCGTAGTCTTTGGTCTCGATATGGGCATGGCGGATGTGACAGTCGGTGGCGACGGCAACTTGCAGTTTTTCGATCCGACTGGCTCGATAAAAGAACTCCCAGTGCTCGTAGGTTTTCAGTTCAGAATCCCAACGCAGTTTGGCGATCGTGTCGCGACGAGCCAAGAACGCGTTGCTGGCCATGTCACACCATGCGACTTGACCAACGGCACGATACTCGCCTCGGTGCATCCAGATTCGCTTGCCGTTCATCAACGGACTGAGCATCAGCGGCCGACCGCCTTCGCCCTGGCGAACTCCGAGGATATCGATCGAGTGCTCGTGGAAGCGGTGATAAACGGATTCGAGCTGTAGACGTTCGTCGACGATGTGGTCATCGTCGAGTAGGAAGATGAATTCAGTTTGCGCAGCGTCGATGGCAGCATTGCGGCCCACACCAACTCCCACATCATGCTCGGGCAAGTCGATTACAAGACAATGTCCAGCGGTTGCAGGGTAGAGTTGCGAAAAGCGGCGTCCGTCGAGTCCATCATCGACCACGACAATATCGGGGTGGCCGAATTGATCGAAAAGTGATTTGACCAGTCGATCGCACGACCACGGGCGATGGACTGTCTTGATGCAGAAGGTGATATCTTGAATGCAAGTCTTGAGTCGCGAGTCTTGAGTCTTGAGCGTTTTAGAATTCATAAAAGGGGAGTTTCGCTTTTAGGAGAAGTAGTCGATGCGTGACCATAGAAAACTTCGAGCGTTTGAACTTGCTGATGAACTTGTATTGCTGGTTTACAAAGCAACTGTTGCATTTCCTCGCGATGAGCAATTTGGGCTGACCTCACAGCTTCGGCGAGCATGTGTATCTGTAGCTTCCAATATCGTGGAGGGTGCGGCACGTAATTCACAAGCGGACTTCGTCCGGTTTCTCGACATTGCCTTCGCGTCATTGCGTGAGGCTGAGTATCAAATCACGATTGCGGCAAGGCTCCGCTATCTCAATGACACGATCGCCGGCGAGCTCGCTGCAAAGGCCGACGAAGCAGCTCGCGTCTTATCCGGGCTGATTCGATCCATGCGTGCAGTGTGATCCGCTCTCGAGACTCGAGACTCGAGACTCAAGACTCAAAGCACCTAGCCAAACTTCCGTAATTCTGGGTTGACGTGTGCGATGGCGGAATCGAGCTCTTCTGTGATTGGACTGATTCCTAGAAAGGCGACCAAACGATGGATCTCGGTTTCAGGATCTTCGGTGAGTTTCGCGAACTCGATTCGATGAACCGGCACATCAGGATGTGATTCAATGAAACGCTCACGATGATCGAGCAGGCTATGCTGCAACCGCTCGCATTGGTCATCATCAGCCGCAAACCATTGGCCACGATGATTGGAGCTACGATTCCGCAGCGAACGAATCGAAGCTTCGATGGGACGATCGACGGCGATGATCCGCAGCGAATCGCCCAGCGCTTGGTGCAAATGCTCAATGAAACGACACAAGTGCGGATACTTGGCTCCTGCTATGGTGCTATCACGATTGGCTTCGGCCTTGCGAGCAACAATCCAGCTCTTCAATTGTCGCGTGAGTTGTGCGTCGGGAATGGTCGGATCAAGGGCTGGGAACCGCATCGCTTTTTCACAGAGTTTGGACAGTCCGATCGCTTCCCCTCCGCCGGTTGCTTCGTAACCGCCTAGTTCATTTCCCATGTGTACGCCGAGATGATTCATGACCATGGCGACGCAGGATGTTCCAGAACGATGCGGGCCAAGGACAGCGTAGAATGGGACATCAGCGTGGTCAGCATTCTTGGCGTGGTTGAAGAATCGTGTCTCGGTCCAAGTGCGTCCGCAGATGTTGCTGCGGGTCGGCAATTGACCGACGAGCCAGCGATCGGGTGTATAGACGGCTACGGACTCTTCCTCGATCGACTTGCCCTGCACAACCATTTCGTAACGACGCTGGGTCAAACGGCCCAGGTGATGATCGATGTGATGTTTGACCTGCCATTGGTCCCAGTTCAAGTGTCGATAGATCGCCTTCATTGACTCGCGACCTTTGACCATGAAGGCATGAGTGCGATTGACGTTGTAGGGTCGATAAACGTGTCCGCTTACCTTTCGCGGTGGATGACGACCGGCGTAAAGGTGTTGGCCGCCGAGATAAGCCAGCCCCCAGTCGCTGGGGAGCTCATCCGCAAACTGCGTTACCGATTCGACGAAGCCTTCAGCGAAGCCTGCGTCGTCTTCGAAGACGACATACGAATCGATGCCTTCGAGCAAGCACTTCTCGAGGATCAGCAGATGGGAGCGATAACATCCCCAGGCTCCATTACCGGCTCGCCATTGGGGAGGCGTGGCCAACCGGCGTCCGTCGATAGCTGGAAATCGATCGGGCTCTGGGAACGGCCAGGACTGCGGCACTTGGTCAAGCCACTCGTATAGACGATCTTCCCTGCGATCGAGGTTTATCAGGAAACAGCGGTCAACTATATGTGTTTCCGCAGATTCTAGGTGGGGGATTTGCGGCTTTGCTTGTGCGTTTCCGTCTGGATTCAAGACCATCGGATCTGGTATCCTTTATGCGGTAAGATCTATTTCTTGAGGTAATTCTGATGTCAAATGAAACAAGTATTCTTTCGAATGTCAGCACAACTGGCTTAAAGGCGCTAGCGGAAGGGATGTTAGCACCAAAAGACCAATCGCAACTGGACGGTTTGTTGGCGAGAAACGCTGAAGGCAAACTCACCGAACAGGAGTCCAAGCAATTGGATTTGTTGATTGAACGCATTGATGCATTGAACTTGCTGAAAGCCCGCGCCGACTTCACATTGCGGCATCAGGGCATTGAGGGAAATTCGTGAGCGAATACGTTGCTGTCGAGCTAAGGAGACTCGTTCGCGACCAGTTCAAGACAAATTGTGCGTATTGCCAGACTGCTGAATCTCTAACAGTCACAATCTTTGAAATTGAACATATAGTCCCTCGGTCCTCCGGCGGGCCAACTGAATTCGAGAATCTCTGTCTCGCTTGTCCGTCCTGCAACCGCTTCAAGTCGAATCGTACGGTAGGGCAAACAGATACTGGCATTGAGTCGCGATTGTTTCATCCGCATCGAGATGCTTGGCTAGATCACTTCGACTGGTCAGTCAATGGAACACTGATTGTCGGTCTTACTGACGTAGGGGTGGCAACAATCAACACACTCCGAATGAATCGTGAGCAAGTTGTCGAGGTTCGTCGATTATGGGTTAGTGCTGAACGGCATCCGCCTAAGTAAAGTCGTCGTCGTTTGGCTCGGGTGCGCCGTCTGGGAACTTGCGTTCGAAGCGGCGGATCGCGGTGAGGACCAGAGACTTGGCGACGACCTGGGTAAACTGTCCATGTGGGAGTCCTCGCAATTCGGCTTCTTCGATCAGCCAATCAACGATGGTGTCTACGTTCGTGCGGCAACCGGAGGCTCCCCAGTCATTCATGGTCTCGGCGCGTGTCTCGCAGTTGCAAGAGTCGCTGGGCCTCGCGAACCAAGACAACATCTTTCGCAGTTCGCTCCCTGGACCGGGCCGATACGCGCCAAGTTTGAAGGAGACAGGTGGCTGCGTCTCGGGCATGTAGCTGTCGAGCATGCGCTTCAGTTCGTCCGTAGGCTTGTGGCGTCGCCGGCGTTCGACCAGCGCCATACCGATGGTCACCAAGTTGACCGCTTGGGGATTTGAATCATGTTGACAGGCCTCACAACCACTCGCTGAAGCTCGTACCACGCACTCGGCCATTTTGCTGGCGACTTGGCAGCGGTTATCGTTGGTCAAGTATGGGCAATGGTTCATGCAGCTATCTCGCTAACTTGACCGTCATAGCTTCCGTCCGACGATGGTGGTTCGCCAGGATCGTCACAAGTGGTGTCCATCAGTTCCCAGCCACAACTCCAGATCCAAGTTGTCGTGCATTCACTTCCAGAACTTTCCGAGATCGGTGGTTCGCTCGGTGGCTCGCTGGTACTAGGCTCAGAGTGACTGGGGAGCTCGCTCTCACTGGGAGGTTCGGAGTAGCTTGGTGGCTCGCTATAGCTCGGTGGTTCTGAGTGGCTCGGCGGTTCACTTTCGCTCGGTGGCTGACTGTCACTCGTTGATTCGCTTTGACTGTTTGATTCGCTGGCTGAATTACTGTCCGAACCGCTACTGGAGTCACTTTTTGAATCGCTGCTTGAAACACTCGAGGTGCTTGATGAATTGTTTGATGATTGAGAACCGCTAGGACTGGTGGAGTGACTGGTGGAGTGGCTACCCGATTCTGAACCGGACGATCGACTACAGGATGGAGATGAGTCGGAAGAACTGATCGAGTGCGATGAACTGCTGGATGGGCTGGAGTCGCTCGAATCACTGATACTGGAGCTGATCGATGATTGACTACTACTGGATATACTGCTCGATGAGTGGCTGCTGGATGATGGACTACTTGACGCAGATGATGCTTCAGAGCTTTCGCTGGAACTTGAACTCGAACTACTGCTGCCATCACAGCAACGGCAACCGATGGACAAGTAGGCTGAAGTGTCTTCGTGGAAATGACAGACGATTTGCTGGCTGGGAAGCAGAGCATAGTCGCAGACGTTATAGACATTGACGATTGCCCCGGATGGCTGCCAGTTGACGCCGTTGAATCGCAGCTCACGCGCGGTCCCCCAGGATTTTGATTTGAGTCGTTGCAGTGGTTTGCATAGCAGCGTGTGTTTGGGTGGATCGAGCAACCAGGAATGATGGCCATCGAAGGTTACTCCTAGAAACTGCGGTTGATTGGGATCGACCGGGCCACGGATGGGCTGGGTGCCATAGTGTCGAACGGTGACGAACACGATCGCCCCAGTTGGCCCACGCGCGGGCTCTATCGTGCCTGACTCGTCGACCGTATAGATCTCGCACGCGGCGGACCCGGTTTGCGCACCGTAGCGAGCCGGTATGCCGTTTGTCGGAACGCGAATCAGGAAGGATGAGCGGTGAGCGTTGGACAGTCGCACTACTGCCCATTTCAGTCCCGTTCCTGATTCTTTCCACAGGATCTGTGCCGAGCCGGCGGGATGGCTGGTTAGAGAACTTGAATCTCCTTCATGAATGTCTGCATGGCTATGCCAGTCTTCCAGGACGTTGATCCGCGCCGGGCAAACGCCGCTGAGCCAAGCCTTGCCGATTCGTCCCGGTCCGAGCGGTTCAAGCAGCACGACAAAACGACCGCGATGCTGTGCAGCTGGTGCGACCGCGTTGAGGGCGACATGGTTCTTAAATTCACGTTGGTTTTCCTGTGGATCGATGGCGGCTGAATCGATTCCGAGTACTGCAAAACGATCGAGCGACTGGCCCGATTGATTGCGTACCTTGACAATGTCTCCCTGGCGGAACGATGCTTCGGTCGGGGCGGATTGATCGTGTTGCTGCTCAACGTGCGAGCGGGCCGCGTCGACCATAGCGTTCCAAGTCGCGGCGGGAATCTCCAGCGGGCGACCTGCGGCTGTCTTCTTGAACTTGTCGCCGCTCATCGGTGGTTACCCCGACAATCCAAGCAACGCAAAGTCGCCGTACGGGTAGACTTGTTCAACGTAAGCGGAGATTGGTCGTTTGATTAGCGTGCGCGCGTTGGTGTCTTCGTCATCGGTAAAGCGAACCCACAGGTAATGCCAGCCCTCTTTGTCGATGCCTGCGATCGTGCCAAGGTTTAGGTCCGCCACATTGGGACTAGCCGCAAATCGAAAGGTAATTTCCCAATCGCTCGTGCCACGCCGCGAGCCACTGGCTCCCAGGAACAGCAACTCGCCTTTAGCAAACCCTCTAAAATCCCCGTTATTGACTTTGCCCGTCAAGCGAAAAAGTGAAAGCTTGTATTCCTCCGTTACGATCGCATTGTCGATGAAGTGCGTTTCCGTAAAGTTGTAGACGGGCACCGCGATGTCGGTACCGGCCACTTGATCTTCGTTGACGCCGATCGCACCTTGAAAGTTCGGTGCCACTTCGCCTTGCGCAGCGTAGCGACCAACGGTGCCAAGGCTTTGTGTTACGTGCTGAGTGCCTCCGCCGGTATCAAAGGTGAATTGGGCTTCTTCCTTGAGCGAGTAACGGACGGCGCACTCCCACACGTCGCCACCCAGGGGCTCGAAAGTGATCTCGTTGCGGCGCAGGCCCAGGTAAATGGCCGGCGAGGTGACTTCGAGAAGACCGCGAACTTGAACATCGTCACGGGTGCCTTGAATGACGTAACGCAGCTCGGCAGCGGGCTGATCTCCCTCGCTCCCTTCGCGACTGCGGTATGTTTCGTCAATCGTGATAGGCATTGAAAATAGGCTGTAGGCTTGAGACTGTAGGCTTTAGGTTTCATTGGTCGCATTCACGAACTATCGATGGGGCTTGTTGGCTAATCCGCAAACACTAGTCGACCACGTTTGGCTTGGTCGACGAGCGTCTTGGTGTTGAGGGCCACTTGTTCTGTTGCCTTGGCTGTTCGCTGTGAAAGACTGTCAGCTCCCAGGCCAGCTAGGCCCAGAGCGTTGAAGCCACCTTTGCTTTCGACCTTGCGTTGTTGTTGATCGAGCACATCACGGCTGGCAGCGAGTGACGATTCAATTTCAGGTAGCGACGGTTTGGTTTTGCCACCTGTATCCGGAGCAGCCGGATCAGTCGAGGGTGACTGCACTTCCGCTACGGCCGCTTGCCATTCACGACGGGCTTGGTCTACTTCGTTCTGAGTGGCAGCCATGTCATCGTTGAATTTCGATTGACGTTGCTGTTGCTCTGTGGCCTGCATGTCATCCAGCGTGGCCTGCGATTGCGAGCGTTCTTGTTCGATGCCAGAGCGCCTCTGGCGGCGCTGTTGATCTCGCGTACCGACCGCTTCCAGCATCGATTGCTCTGCGGCAGCATTCTTGGACGTTGTTTCGGCATCGATTTGCTTTACTTCGGCCTCGACGTTGATATCTTCGTCGAACAACGACTTGAGTCGCATCCAGGCCTTGCGGATGAAACCCACTGTACTGTTCCATGTTTTAGTCAACATGTTGGTGAACAGCGACCAAGAGTCTGCCAGGAAGGCCACTGTCTCTAGCCAACCCACTTCGATGCCGGCGGTCGCGTCCGTCAGCAAACGAGCTGCGCCGAATGTGGCGGCGCTGGCGATGTCCAAGAATGCCTTCTTGAAATTCAGCCATAGTCCGGTGAGATAGTTGACACCGCGTTGCCATTCCATCTTGAGCGTCAGCCACAGAATTTTGCCAGCCAGAGCGATATTGCCCGAAGCGAGTGCCGCACTGATCGCATTCCATGACTTGAGGGCATCGTCTTTGAGCGATGCGAATCGCTGACCGAGCCAAGCGAGCGCTTGTGTACCGATTTCAGAGGAATGGAGCAAATACGTGCCGAGAGCTGCGGCGGCTAATACTAGTAATCCCATCGGCGACAGGATCGCACCGATCAATGAACCGGCCAAGCCGATAGCGGATGCGAGTCCCGCGAAGCCGAACGCAGTGATCTGCGCGGCGATGCCTAGACCAACGAGCGCTCCGCCAACGGCCACGACCGACAGCACAAGAGCGGCTGTAGTTAGCACAACAATGCGATTCTTACTGATCCACTCGCCGAGGATCGCCAGGAACCCCGTTACCGCTTGTAGCGTACCACGCATGGCACCTCGCAGCGCTTCGCCAATGGCAATACCGACACCTTCGAGTGAAGATAATAGAATAGTGAAATCGCCCTGGACCGTATCGAGTTGCGTCTTAGCAATACTGGCTGCGGTTCCAGTGGCTGTTCCGAGAGCTACCGTGGCATCGCGGATTTTCTGAGCGCCCTGCGAAACCAGCTCGGCGGCCCCCGCCGCTTGGCGAGCGGGGAAGATAGTGCCCAGCACACGGAGCTTTTCACCGGAGCCTACGCTCGAAAGGGCGTTTTCAAGATCGCTGATGATACCAGTCAGTGAGCGGACATTGCCAGCATTGTCGAGCACGCGAACTCCCAGTCGATCGAGTTCCCGTTTCGCTTCTGAAGAGGGCGAGGTCAACGAGAGCAACATACCGCGCAATGTAGTGCCGGCCATTTCGCTTTGGATGCCGGCATTGGAGAGAAGTTGGATGGCGGCTGTGATCTCTTCGAGAGAGACGCCAGCAGTCTTGGCCATCGGCCCAACGAACTTGAAGGCTTCTCCCAGCATGGTGAGGTCGGTATTGGCAGTAGTCATCGCCTTAGCCATTACGTCGATCGCGTTACCGAGATCAGCCGCGTCAATGCCCATGCCCGACATGATCTTGGCGGCTATGTCGGCCGCCTCGCCGATTTCGATCTGACCGGCAGCCGCTAGATTGAGAGTAGGACCAAGCGCGTCCATGATCTGCTCGGTGCTGAAGCCGGCCAAAGCAAAGTAGCTCATTGCCTCGGCAGCTTGACTGGCGGAGAAGACGGTGGTGGCGCCCATCTTCTTGGCGAGCGATTCGAGCTTCTTGAAATCTTCCGCGTTCGCGCCGGTAAGTGCCTTCACTCGAGCCATTTGCTGTTCGAAGCCTGCGAAGGCTTTAGCACTGAGCGCAAACGGCGTCGCGGCCAGTCCACCCACCGCCAGCATCTTCATACCGGTGGCTTGCGCACTGGCTGCAAAAGACTTCAGACGTTTGGCCGCTCGTTGAAGTCCTTTGACTAGTGCAGCATCGCGTGTGGTCAGTTCAACGTAGGCGGCACCGGCGCGAACTTGTCGAGTTGTTGCCATGTGTCACTCCGTAAAAACTACTTGCGATCAATGAAAACTCGCTTCAACACGCGGATTTCAACTTTGGGGGCGTCTGGTTTCGGTACGCTTAGGAAAGTTGGTTGGAAGTCAGTGGCCGAGTAGGGCTTAGGCTTCTTCTTCGGATCGCGGTGAATGTTGGCCAACGTTGCCAGGACGGACGAGGTGTGTTGCCAAGCTTCGCGACGATGTGCGTCGACCATCCACACCAGTTCCCGCAGCGTGAGCGATCCAGGGGAAACGCCCACTATGCCAGCCAATTGCCAGATCAATCGCCAAACGTCTCGGGCTCGGACAGCCGTTTGGCAAGCTGGCTCATCAACTTCTGCTCCAACTCTGGATCGTCGAGTTGTTTGTCGACTAGTTCGATCGCTTTCGTCTCCAGGTGCCGGAACTTGGCGAGTGCCTTGCTCAACAGTCCGCGCCGGCTCTTGGGGAAAAAATCGACCAGCTCCTCCAACAAGCTGGTGGTCGCATGGTCAATGGCATCGCCAGCCATGGCTCGACCAAAGTCATCGTCACTAGTACCTCGCTGCTCTGCTTCGGGCTTGCACAACACATAAATGATGTCGCAAAGTAGAATAGGATCGTTTGCAAGACGTTCGATTAGCTTGCCCTCGACGGCTTCTAGCAGGTCGATATTTAACTCTGATCGCACGCGTCGAATGGAGTCGACGGTAATGACGATTCCCCACGTCGCACCAGTGTTGTCCGTAAACTGACGCATGTTCCCTCCTACTGAGAAACCCTGGAATGCACCGACTGCTAGAGATTGGTTTTGTTACTGCTGGGCATTGGTATCTGGAAAATGATGCACTTAAATTGCAAATTCTCCGACATAGCTCGCAGAGTAACGTGCTTTACGCTGTCGTTTCAGATGGACTCGTTATGTACATCGGGAAGACCACGAAGACACTTGCAAAACGCATGTATGGCTATCAGAATCCGTCACAGTCTCAAAGGACTAACGTTCGCAACAATAGACTTATCAAGGAACTCATAAAAGCTGATTCAGTAGTCGATTTGCTCGTTTTGCCTGACAACGGATTGTTGCACTATGGGATGTTTCATTTGAATTTAGCTGCGGGATTGGAGGACAGTTTGATTGCAACCATCCAGCCGCCGTGGAACGGGAAACAGACAGCGGAATCGGAAGACGACTCGGCCATCGTTTCGCCCGACTTACCTGTTTTCTTGTTGACACTTCATAAGACCTATTGGGAGAAGGGATTCTTCAATGTACCAACTGGGTATTCCCAGCTTATCGGTTCAGATGGAGAGTCGATACAGATTGAGCTACAAGGAAATCAACTAGTGAATGGCTTGATCAATCGCAGTTCGAACAGTATGAGTACGCCTCGCATCTTTGGCGGCGTACCTCTTCGAAATTGGTTTCAAGAACACTGCAAACTGCTCGCTGAGCTCAAAGTCACCCTAAAGTCTCCGTATGAGCTTAAAATTGATTTGTCGTTTGAATGATTACGGTGCGGCTCCATTAACCCACTGTGGTGGATTCGCCGCGTAAGTTGGTTTGATGGTCACATCCACGGTGATTGCTTCCTCCAAGGCTTCGTTGCGAGTGAAGGAGAAGACTTCGCAAGTCGCCAGCAGGCCCTCCGATTCTGGATCGTCGCTCGCGCCGCTGAGTACACGAAAGTCGAGCGGCGTGTCGGACATGAAAGCGTCACGAATGGCTGCGAAACCCGCATCGGCGGTGTCCCAGATCATCTGGAACTCGATCGATGCGTCCTTGAGCGTGCCGACCGTCGCTCGCCAACCATTGTTCGCTCGCGTGGTGACATCGGCCTCGGCCTTTTCTAGGTTCAGCGTCACATCCTTGACGTTGGTCAGTTCCGTAGCCGCTCCGGAGTTTGCTGGTCCATAATAGAGCCGAGCGTCCAAGCCTAATCTGACAGACATATTTGATCGTTTCCTTTCTATCCGCGCACGGAGTCCGCCCATAGTTTCGGTAGTCGGCTGCGTTGGTTTTCAAGGGCTGGTCCCATAAAGGGTCGTTTGGGATAGTGACGAGGCCTCTTGGAATCAGCGAGTCGCATTTCGTTTTCCTTTTCGACGATGCGCGTCGCTCGGCGAGCTTGGGCATCGGTCTTAAGCAGCACTCGCGCGAACTTCTTGTTTCGGCGCACAAAGCGACCTGCACTATTTCGTTGCATTGATCCGCTACGACGGATCGGTCCATGCTCACCAACTTGGAATTTGTGGCTTTTGAGCAACCTCGGCTTCGGACGTACTGTGCCACCGAATTCGTGCAGACCCCAGATCGTCCGCGAATACTCGTTGACAGCGCCAATAACTACTTCTTCACGATCCTTGTCGACCTTATAGCGGACAACCCGTTTCAAGTGTCCAGTAGGTGTGTGCGGCGGAGTGCCAGGCCTGGATGGTCGCTTGCGTTTGCGGATACTGCGAACGGCGGTTAATCGAATAGCACCGCCGGCGTGTCCGAGGCTGCGAAAGGTGGCATCGTCGACTTTAGCCTTGACGGCACGTTGGTTGAAACTAGTGCGTGTGCGAATGCGGACGATGTTCATCGAGCCACGCGGAAGGTCAATGTCAATAAACTGGTGAACTGATTCAACTGGTCCCAATGCTCTTGAGAATAGAGCACTTGATGATCGGTGCCCGCCCAGATCGCACCCGCGTAGCTGGACAATCGCCGGAGTCGAAACAGATCCGCGATCTCCTCAACGAGCGAGACCAAAGGATCGATCTCGGCCGCGTCCCCTTTCTGGAACTTCTTCTGGATCGCGAGATCGATTTCAGCTTCGTAGGTGTTTCGGTGGCGATCGAGGCCGCGCACATGGAACTCGCGAGGCACGACGCTGACTTGCAACTGCTGCATGTCTTGCAAATCGAAGTTGGGAACGTAGCGACGCTCGGCGTGCAGCGGAAGACTGAGCGTAGCGGCATTCAGTTCAGCGACGACAGCGTCGGCAATATTGAGCACTGTGGACAATGTCAAACCTCTTCGGTAGCAATGAGTCGAGTGTGAATGCGAAGCTTCAACCGAAATGGATCGCTGTAACGCCAAGCCTTTTGACTGCCTACAGGGAGAACTTCATACGAAAATGTCTTGCCAGATTCGGTTTCGATGATCAGGTCACCTCGCTCGGGCAGGGTTGGCTGCCCATCAAGTCGCAATAGAGCTGTGTCGATCAGGTAATCACGGATTTCCATTCGCATGACTAACCCTTCGCCAGCCTCTTGCTCGGCCAAGGTCTTCCCGATTGTCGCGATGACAGTCGATTCCGAGTCGCCGCGACGGTAGGTCACCTCGCGAGCGGCGTGTTTGGTCAACTGGTCGGCGAGCCAGCGTTGGCCATCGCGAAGTATATCTCTCATGACTTGGGGTACACTCCGCATTGGGCCAACATCCATTCGAACCCTCGCCAAATGTACAGTTCGTCCAAAATCGGGTTCAGCCAGCCTGTCATCACACAGTAACGAATCTCGAAAGGCGAATGATGATGGCGACCGTGGTGGGTAGCTGACTGGATCAAACCCGTCTCTTGCAAGGCTCGAACGACGCCGGTCGTTTTTCTATGTGCCCAGGCATGAATCTCGTTCGCTTGACTGACAAATACAAAGATCAACGACCATTGCGATTGGCAGGTCAAGCAGAACGCCAGTGCGGCAGGCAGGATCGTGGTCCAATTGCGTGACCAGTAGTCCTGATCCAGGAAGGCCGTCGGTTGCGAATGGTGCCGTTCGTTCGGAATGGCAATGTACTCGCCGATCAACGGCCAACTGCTGTGAAAGTAGCGATCTTCTACCCAGTGCCAGAAGCCGCTGAGGAAATCGGCGGCAAGCCAGCAGATGAGCACGTAACCTAGGAAAGAGAGCATGTTCATTTCCAAAAGCGACCAATGAAAAAGCCAACTAGTCCACAGGCAGAGGCGACGACCACAGTAATAATTACTCGGCGAAACCATTCGAGCCCGCGCCCGATCGGGCCTGGACCACGATCGCGATTGAGCAGACCGTTTTCCGAGTCGTCTGGTTTCGGTCGGCGTCGATCTCGCAAGCCTTCCTCAGTAATGGAGTCGAGGATAGCTGGATCGACTTGGCTTTCGGTAGTCTCGCTGCTTGCTTCTGCGGGAAGTGGCTGAGCGAGTGGTTCGCCTGCGGTTGTGGCGGGAACTTGGCAAACTGCGAGAAGTTCTTCGCGTTCGGACTTGGGAACGTTTGCGACTTCGCGAACGCCAAGCGGTAGCTTTTCGAGTGCGGTTGGTAGTCGCCCGCGCATGGCGTTGAGTAGAAACGGAGTCGACTGGCCCAGTCCTTCTCCGCCTCCGCCCCAGGTGAGCAGTCCCACGATGCGTGGCCCATCCTTGGTGTGATCCATCACACTCGAACCACTGCGACCGCCAATGGCCTCTGGCTTCCAAGTGAGCACTTGGCCTTCGCTGCGGTTCAGTGCGAGTACTTGCAAACTGGGCCACTCGCAGCGAGGGCAGCCAAACGTGGTCACCGACGCGGACGGATCTGGGTACCGATCGACCAAAGGAATGGGCGTGACGTCCTTCGCAAATTCACTATTGCATTTCAGCAAGGCGAAGTCGACGCTCATGCCGCGACCGTAGCCAGCAGCGATGATGCTCCCTTGCCCGCGCTCGCTGCTGCCGTTTGGTTCCCAACGCTCGACACTCACAGTTCTGCCCCGCGATGTTCCAGCAACGTGGGCGTTTGTAAGTACCAATGCATTCCCAGCTGCGTCGCGCCCGACGACAGTGCCACTGCCGCAGACGCCGCTAACGGTAACGCGTACCGTTGCACGGATGATCTGGTCAAAGCGATCTTCGTCGCGAGTCGCGGTTTCCGTTCGCGTACCTTCGATGTCGACCTCTTCTTCGAGAGGTACCAGTGTGAGCGTTGGTTCAGCCGGAGTTTGAGTTGAGTGGATGATCTGGGGTGGAATGGGCGTGGACTGAACCACGGGGTAGCACCGTCCATTGATGCAGATGGTCTGCTGAGCGAGCGAGGTTTGGACTGCGAGAAGCGACACAACCAGTGTCGCAAGGAAAGTGCGCATGAGAAATGCTCCTTGCAAGGTAAGTGAAACAGAACTTCGAGTTTGAACTTGGTGCGATTACGGCTGCGTGTCGCCGTGGATGCGGTAGACCACTTGTTCGCCGGCCGCTGGGGCGCGAACGTGGATCTTGCTGGCGTCGTCAATTGGAATGACGAAGCCTTGGTAGTTGGTCATCAGTAATGCCATGTTTTGATCTTTGGCATCGCCGATGTAGACTGGGAATTTGTTGATGGCTCGGCCTCGCTCGTTTGCGGGTACACCGATCCAGACTGAGCGACAGAGAGTGGGTTCTTTCACTAGCGGTTCGGCTGTGTTGTCGCGATCGGTGCGTTTGATGCCACCGACAAAGGTCGATGGTGGAGCCTGGTCGACTTGGATCGATCGGCGCGTTGCGTCGATGCGCAGTTGAGCTAGTCCGAGCCAGTTAGGCATGAGAAACTCTTCCTGAGTGGGCCGCTCCTGCCGGGTGTGGTCACCAGTTTGCTAACTGGTCACTCTCGGCAAGAGTGACCCACTGGGCAGAGACCAAGCCAAGCTGGAAAGCCTGACGTACGGTTATTGACTCAGGCGGACGCGGACTTTGTTGTTACCAGGTCCGCTAGCGAGAACGCATTTGCCAAGCAGCTTGTTGCCGGCTTCTTCGATCGATGCCAGATTGGACACTGAGTCCCAGTAGACCTTCTCTCCAAGGGCGAATTTGTCATTGGCATCTTTGTCGACATCGAACACGCCTTCAACAGCGATGGCTCCAAGCGTTTCGGCTTTGATGTCACGTTTTGTGATACCTACCAAGTCGCCAACAACTACGACGTCGCCAGCGGCGATGTCAACTGCGGGAGTGAAGTCAACACATTCACCGTGTTGAATGAATTGAGCTTGAGGCATGTGGGGAGTCCTGAGTCTTGAGTTTGAATACAGAGAATTGAGACACGCGGGCAGTCGCTAGCTCCAGACTAGGGACCAATGAATCCGGCTCGCGTTACTCGCCTTTGACCTTGACGGCCGCGCGTGGGTCTTGTTCCTTGATGCCGACGTCGAGGTAAGAACGGAAACCCATGCCGAGCATGTTCGGTTGGGCCTCTATGCGCTCGATCACTGGCATACGACGGCCATTGAGGAACACGATCTCAAATGCGGCCAGCACATTGGGATTGGCGAACAAATACCAGGCCTTGCCACTTGCGCCGGCATAGTAGGAATCGGACAAGTGTGGCATGGAGACCACGCGGTACTTGTTGCGGTGCGGATTGTCGACGGGGATCTTGGTTTTGCTTCCCGAGGCGTCGATCATCAATTGAGCTGAGCCCATCAAGAGTTCCGCGTCGGTTTCGATTTCAACGGGAACAACTAAGAACTCGGGTCGGATGTTGATCGGCTTCTGGTCCTTCGGATCAGCACCTGGGCCAGCTTTCTGCTTGCGGAAGGTGGTCTTGGCGACAGTTAGACTGTCGGGGCCAAAGACCGTGTCAGCACCACTTAACAGATTGTTGTTGGCAGCGCTGAAGAAGGCCCCGGGGTTCGAGAGTAGAAGAGTGAAGAACAGGTGGTCGATCACCTCAGCTCCACTGCGTCCCATCTGCCGTGGGATGTCCATGAAGGCGGACAAGTCATCGTTGATGATGTCGTGACGCGTGAGCATTAGAATCTGACCGTAGGTATCGGCCTTGTTGGTGTACTTCTGCTCGGACAACTTGCCGTGCTTGAGCTCTCCGTCGGCAGCCACTTGCTCGAACCCGCCGGTTCCGAGCAGTCGATAGCGACTGATTTCCTTGAAGTCGCTTACCGAGCCGACAGTGCATAGATCAAACGCAGCGATCGGCGTGTTCTCGTAAGCTGCCAACAGCGTTTTGTTCATCACGTTTTCGAGGATGCCGGGGAGCGAAAACGTGGAAAAGCCGGCGCGGATCGTTGCAGTCCCATCGCCGAATACACGCGGAATATCGTGTCCCTCGAGCCGAGCGCATTCGGCGACGAGTTCCTTTAAGCCAATGTTCCGCAACGGATGAGCGGCTTCGAGTGTCCGTTCGCCGTAGCTGGCCAGCAGCGTTTTCTCAACGATACCCACCGACATACAAGCGGCCGCCTCGAGGATTTTCTGCGAGTAGGCGGGCTGGGAGGCGTTGGTTTGGCTGGGGGCCGTGGGGCGTTCGATGCGTAACACTTCAAGCTCCGTTTTAGTGAGACTCCAACCGCCCTCGATCGATCGGGCTTCCAGCTCATCGTGACGACCCGCACAAATTTTGCGGATGGCTGCGATACGCTTCGATTCACGAGCGGCTTCGGATCGCATTTGTTGGAGAGGCGAGAGGGTTTGTGAAGGCGCAGAAGTATTGGGCTTGGAAAGGTTCAAGCTGGCATTGACGGGATCGAGTTCAGTGTCTTCATCGTCACTTACATTCTGACCTTCGGCTTCAGCTAGGCGACCGGCGGCCACGCGAGCTTCTGTATCGTCGTCAGCACCGAGTGCGACGAAACTAACTTCGCCCAGTGTCGATTTGCGAGCGATGTAGACTGGGCCGGTGAACTCGCGTCCGTTGGCTTTGGCAGATTTGCCTTCGGGAATGAAGACGACTTTGTCCGCGCTGGCACCCAACGACGCTTGCCAGGGAAAGCCATTCTCGCTGGTGGCGATCACTTCCTGAGCCGTTTGGCCGACGCCTGAAATTACACCGGCAACGGAGAGGCGCGAATCTTCGACCGCGATATCGTTGGTATGGCCAACAATGCTGGCTCGATCATGGTCTTTCAGGATCGGACGTGATTTGCGAGTGACGCGCATGCCGGCCAGATCCACGACAACTGGGTAAGGCCATCCGCCGAGCCGCATTGCGCCACCGGTGTAGGCAGTCATCGAGAACTTGCGCAGAACGGGCTTGCCTTCCTCGGGCGACTCGGCAGCCTGCAAGGTGATCGATGCGGAATCATCGCAGACAATGCGGAGAGTGCTGGGGACCGATTCGGCCTCGACTTCAGGCAGCTTTGGGGACGCGTTGGTTGTCATCCTTGACCTCATTGTGACTTGGTGAACTTTGGTCGGTTTCAAGCGTTAGCCCAAGCTCTCGCATCAACGCGACTTCCTTCGAACGCTGTTTTAGCTCCGCCTCCCAATCACGCCCCTGCCGCGCAAATTCATGGGCCAGAGTTGTCGTATGATTGGCGAGGCGGATTTTCTGCGCGTTGGCTTCTTTGGCGGGATCGACGTGCTCGTGACCATCCCAGAACCATTGGTGCTCGAAAGAGGCATCCAGTGTGCGAAGCGATGGTGGCAGATAGCCCTCGATTAAGACAGCTTCGCGAAGCCAAGCGTGCAGAATGCGATCCAGAACGACGCGAGCCAATTGAGATTGCTCGACGCGGATCGACTTGAAGTACGTTTGATGATCGAGGCGGCCACTCGCATAGTTGTAGCCCGACGAATTACCTGCGGCCACATTGAAGGGCATGTTCAAGCAGCGGGCGATTTCGTTAAGGATTTCCTTTTTGAACTCGCCGTAAGTTGTAGCTGGTTGCTCGCTCCGCATCTGAGCCATTTTCCAGCCGCCCGGCATTGTCAGCAGCATCCGTTTTTCGAGTTCGATCGGCTCGAAAGGTTCCGCCGAGTCGGCTTCGCCACCTGCTGGAGCATCGGTATAGAGGATGCCAGCGAAGTCGGCAGCAGTTTCCGCAGCCGCCAGGACTGCCAGCGTGAACCGACGCAACTGAGCGAATAGTGGTAAAGCCGGTGTGATATCCGGAATGCCTCGTATTTGGCCGGGGCGATCGGAGCGGAAGTAGTGAATGACGGCGGCTGCATTCACTGTATCGAAGTTCTCAGTCAACGACAGCGAATGGTCGCCTGGGTGCTCGCGAAGCACATCGTAGCTGAGCGGATTTCCGTGCTGGTCGAACTGGATGCCGTCGACATAGCGTGGCTTATCTAGTTCAATTCCGGGCGCAGTGACTTGTTCTGCTTCGATAAGCTTCACATCGAGTTGCACTGGCGAGTCGATTCGCGGATTGCTGGTCAGCAGTCCAAACGACTCGCCGTCGCTCACGCGGGCAAGCCGCATCGTTCGCAGTTTCTCAGCCAGACCAACTGCATCGGCCCAAGCGAAGAATTCTTGTTCGACCAATCGATTCGCGTTGGCGTCGCTGGTCAACATCTGTAAACGCGGACCAGTACCCACACAATCGTTGGCCAGCGTGAGTGAGATACCGCGAGCGTAGCTATTGTTGGCCACTTCGTATCGCGAGCGGTTACGGAGTACTCGTCGCACATCGCAACTGTTCGCGGCGGCAGCCGATAGCCCATCGGCTGCCGCCCAATGCCTAGCATTATCGACGGTAGTGTGGGCCGCATCGTAGCGGCCCAAGAGCCGTGCGAACGAAAATGGTTGTCGGGCCGAGCGTCCACGCGTCAGCGAACGCGAAGTTCGCTGCGCTTTAGTGCTCATCATCCCTGACAGAAATTCTAACATCCGTGAATCGATCCTTGATTCTTAACCCGACAACCGTATCGACGCTTGATCTACTGTGCGATGGAACTATCCAGCTCCAGGCGGCACCAGTTTGCTGAAACGCAGTCCGCGATTGGCTTTACCGACTGCATCTTTGCTCGCCAAGTGCTTATCGGCTGCGATTTGTTCGGACAGTTTGTGTTGTTCGACGCTTCCCGCATCGCCGGCTGCCTTGGCTGGGCCAGCAGCATTTTCGCGAATCGAGTCTTCGATAGTTTCAGCCATTTCAATTGCATCCGAAAGAGAAACCGGTGCCCTCTATTTGTAGAACTACCCGGAACACATGAGAAACGACCGTTAAATCCTGAGAAATCCGAAATAAACCTTTAGAAGCCGTGTTCGGCGTGTGGACCAGAAAGCGAAGTCACTGGTCAACTATCGAGGCGTTTGCAGTGACCAAAGGTGTCCGTAGCTCATGCGACACTCAGCCACCTCAGGGAATCAATACGCCAAACAAGGGAGTGCAAATGGCGCGCAAACGCAAAGTGATAGAATTCGAGTCGGAATCAAGGCAACAACTGGAAGCAGTTCGAGCGCTGCTGGGACAACCGGTTCCACTCAGTTCGCGTTACGTCCGAGGCACCCGTCCGATTCTGGAAGCGATCGTCGGCGACCTAGCCACCATTCGCTACCCCAATGGTGTCGTCATGACCGGAGTGCCACTTCGCGACTTGGTTGACGACTCCGGATACTGGAAGACTTAGCGACTGAAGAAATTCAGCCTATCGCAAACCTAGGAGAATGCGACCAAAGTGAGTTAAAATATTTGATCTTTCCTGTCGTCGAGAGTGAGTCCTAATCAACTTCTGCGGGTTCGTGATTGATCGAATTCGCGTCGGTCGGTCGGACTAAAGTATTTTTCAAACAGTCTATTGTGTCTTGGTTCACCGGCAATTGGAATTTGCGGCAGCTTGAGTTAGCGAGTTTAGGAACGCATCCTGCGTAAGAATTTTTGGCATCCATGCAGAGGTTTTTCGCTTTCAGGCAAAGTTGGAAGGGAAGGGAGTGACACCGA
>JBGSNE010000028.1:0-22116 GCA_041739785.1 Pirellulaceae bacterium | reverse complement strand
ACACAAGTTTGCTGGTATCGCCACTCAGACCCCGCCCGTGGAATACGTGCGAATCGTCTGCGAGTGATGGAATCGGACTGTCATGTACAAGCCCCTGTTTCAAACGCTTATGCCAGAAATGCCACTCCCAGCCGCGGTCATCGGTTTCGCTCTCACCAGCGGGCTGCATGTCCAGCAGAAAACGGACGCGGTCAAATTGTTGGCTTTCCCAGGACGACTGAATGAGGTTCATGTTGGCGGCGTAAAGGGAGTGGCGAAGTTGCTTGCGCGCGGTTTGGGTTTCCGCTTCCCGCTGGCTAGCCAACGAGCGCTGCCGCTGCTCCTCGACCAGACTGCGCTCAGCCTTGGTTCGTTCAAGCTGAGCCACCTCTTTGGCTCGACTTTCGCTAAAGGCCAGCCAGCCGCTGACGACCGTTCCGACGATCAGCAGCGCGGCAAAGGCTGACATAGTTCCAATCATCACGCGGTGTTTTCGCGTGAACTTCTTTAGCCGGTACAGATTGCTCGGCGGACACGCTTCGACCGGTTCATCGATCAAGTAGCGCTCGATATCACGGGCTAAACCGGTGGCCGTCTCATAGCGCCGGGACCGATCCTTCTCCAGGCACTTCATCACGATCCAGTCGAGTTCGCCCGCCAGATCGCGACGCAACTGCTCGGGTGCCGTGTTTCGATGCCGCGCAATCACGGTCGCTTGCTCACCCAACGTGCTGATTTTGAAACTTGGGCGCGGCGGTTCCTCTTCGCGAATGATGCGCAGAATCTCCGCATAGGCACTCGAGCGCAGACGCTTGGCGTCGAGCGGTGTTTGGCCGGTGAGTAACTCGTATAGCAAGACGCCCAGCGAGTAAATGTCGCTGCGCGTATCAATTCCCAGCCCGCTCATCTCGGCTTGCTCGGGGCTCATGTAGGCCGGTGTGCCAATCATCTGGCCATAAGCTGTGTAAATCGACTTTTCGGTTAGCCGTTGACTGAGTGCCTTGGAAACTCCGAAGTCAATGACTTTTACGACTGGTTTGCCGTCATGGAGCGTGACCATGATGTTGGAGGGCTTGATGTCGCGATGGATGATGCCTTTTTGATGTGCATGCTGCACGGCGCGGCAGACGTCCGTGAAGAGTTCTAGCCGCTCGCGGGTGGGCAGGTTGTTGCGATCGCAATACTCGGTGAAGTTAACTCCTTGAACCAGCTCCATCACAAAGTAGGGCCGGCCGCTCTGTGTCGTACCCGCATCCAAAACCCGAGCCACGTTGGGGTGATCCATTAAAGCCAATGCCTGCCGCTCGGCCTCGAAACGAGCGATCACATCCTTCGTATCCATGCCCGGCTTGATTACCTTAAGCGCCACCTTGCGGCGCACGGGATGTTCCTGTTCAGCCACATAAACGACACCGAAGCCTCCTTCGCCGATCTGCTCGCGGAGCTTGTAAGGGCCAATCATCGAACCCGGACGTTCGCTAATCGGCTGACTGATAGTAACAGCGATCGCCGGCGAATCGAGAAAGCTGCCGTTGGGGTCATATGCCCTCAGCAGCGATTCGATTTCGTCACGGAGCGGCTGATTATCGCCGCATGCTTTATCAAGAAAAGCTTGGCGTTGCTGTGAAGATAGTTTGACTGCGTCACGAAAAATCTGAGATTCGAGATTGGAATCTTGTGTCATAGGATTGTCCTCCAACTCCAATGCGACGCCACAGCCCAAACCCCCGGTCAGTTTCTCTCTATTTTGTTGAATTAAAATCTGGCGACTGCCCGCGCAGCCACTCCCGCCGCAACCAAGTCCGCGCGAAAGTCCAATCCTCTTCTGCCGTTGCGTGCGAAATGCCGAGTATTTCGGCGGCTTCGGCTAGCGTGCAGCCGACGAAATAACGCAGCTTGACCAGTTCTGCTTTGCGATTCGAGCGCTCAGCCAATCGGTCGAGCGCCTCATGGACTGCCAGGATTATTAGCGGATCGGCCGTCTCCGCCGCGACCAATCCGTCCAGATCGGCGTCTGCTCTAGAAATTTGTCCCCCATGTTTGTCACGGCTCTTGCGACGCGCGCTTTCCACCAGGATTCGTCGCATCGCTTCGGACGCGGCCGCAAAGAAATGACTGCGGCCGTCCCATGACTGTTGATTTTCCCCCTTACCAATCAGCCGCAGATACACTTCATGCACCAAAGCTGTAGGCTGCAGCGTTTGCCCGGGTTTTTCCTGAGCCAGCTTCACCGCCACCAACTTCCGCAGTTCCTCATAAACCAGCGGTAACAACTGCTCCGCCGCCGACGGATCGCCGGATTCGATTTCAGACAGGATACGGGTTACGTCGGACATGGTTAAGTCACGTTCTTTCAGCTTCTGAATTTCGGAAACCACGCACGTTTTTTTGTAGGCTCGTAACGAGCGGAGCGCTGTTACGGCTCTCTTGGTTGCGTTTTGACTTGATGTAAGAGTGACCCGCAAGTCAATGGACAAAACACCTGCCCGAAACGCACTTGATCTCGGTACTGCTTGACTCCTCCTATCGCGAGTCCCAACAAGCCAAAGAGAACGATGTAACTTGCAAAATGATCTGCTTGTCCCGCCCAACATATTTCAATCAACCGGCACAGCAATAACCCATTAATAGCGCCGGCTACGGCAAAGCCGAAAGGCTGTACCAGTCCAATCCTCCACTTGCGATCCACTACGACGATAAGCACATGCGAAATGATCGGACCTAGGATCGCTCCCATGATCATTAACAGCCCCAGGGTCGAATCGTTGGCATTGTCTGGAGTCATGACGTATCCAGCCAAAAGTCCACAGCAGGCGCCACCTAAATAGACCATGCCCATCAAGGGTTGATCCTCGGCAAATCTTGGAGCGTTGCGAGGCACCAGGCTGGTTAATCTCTCACGTAGTTCCAAGAATCCATCGTATCCGCTTGGGATGCTAGCCTTTCCCTGCTGGGTAACAACGGTAAACGCACCTTGCGGGTAACTGACCAAGTAGATGCCGAGCAGATCGGAAAGCGGGCAGCAAAACCTGGGTTGACTGGTTGCGAACATTCGCCGTGGTGCATGGCAGTTGAAGAAGTGGATAACCTGCTGTTCTTCGTCGATCGCTACTGCGGCTGGCAGCAGGCCATTTTGAAAGCGATAGCTGCGTTCATGCTCGGAGATGTGCGGTTGCTCCGGAATGCTAAGAGCCAACTCGGCTTCAATTTGCTGACCGCTTTTGTGTCTGAAATTCAAAAGGTACCAAAAGCAAATACAAGCTAGGGGCCAGAATATTGCGGCAACAAACACGTAGACCAAGTCGATGGGTTGATGCTTGATTAGGGACGAGATCAATCCAAACGGGATGGCGAAAATGAGCGTTGCTGTTAATGCCAAACAGATAATACGGTCCACCGAGCGCATGTTGATTGGGCCCAAGAAAATGAATTGTGAACTCCAAATTGTAGCAAAACCATGGGTCCGTTCAGAGATAATTCTTTCAGGGACTTCCGGGTGCGATCCAAACGACGGACTCACGGACCTGGAATAGTTTCGGTAGCAAGAGTTGCCTCCCAGGTCGTAACAGCAAGCTCACTGGCCGCATTCTTGTACCAATGCAGTAGGCTGAAGCGTCTGCCCGGGGTTTCCTGCGCGCGCGTCGCCGCCGCCAACTTCCGCAATTCGTCATACACCAGCGGCACCAAGTGCTCCGCCGCTGACGGATCGCCGGCTTCAATTCCTGACAGTGCTCTAGTTACGTCCGTTTCTTTTCGCATTACGTCGTCGTCAATTTTCCGTTATAGGAGTTGCATCCCAAGTTGTGATGGCAAGTTCTTTTCGAGCAGTCAGATGCGCCACCAGTAGTCGATTGCCTTCGCGTGAAAATGCCATATCGAATTTCGTTTTTGGGGCTTGCAAGCTCAGCAAGTTTTGATTCGATTCTAGACTGCACACCCTAACCTCTTCCTCTAAAGTTGTTGCAAACGCAATACGCTTCCCATCGGGAGCCAATGTGAATGCTGTGGGCAATCGAATACCAGAAAATCGATGCCGTTCTTCGCCCGACCTCAAATCATACAGCATGGTATCTGGCTGGTATCCACCTGAATTCGAAATCAGCTCGTGACTTGCATCATAAAGTAATCCGTATTTGTGCAGAACATTTGAACCTACCAAGTCGAAAGTGTCGCTGTGGAAAAACCGAACATACCGAACATTCAGTGGAGGGGGCTGCTCTGAGGCAGCCAAAAGCGGTCTGTAGACAAAAGCAATCTCGCGACCTTCTTTGACGAAAAAGGCGTGAGATGGAATCGCTGGCTCATCGTGTTGCCCGAGTAGTTTTCCCGTTTGAACGTCCCACAGTTCTAGGGTGACCACGTTTGATCCGGTGACATCAGTTTTAGTCTCGACTGTTAAAACGCGGTCGCCACTGGAACTAAGGTCAACTCTCCTTCTATTTCTTTTTTTGGTCTCCAACGAATGCTGCCAGATCGGTAATCCCGAATCTGTGTCGTGAATCCACAGTCGAAGTGAACCATCTTCAAACTGATAAGCTACGGTCATCAGTCGTCGCCCATCTTGGCTGAAAATGTAATTGAGCTCGAGTGAATCCGTGGGGAGCTGCTTATCGAGTTCACACTGACAAATCAACTTTTGGTTTTCAACATCCCAAACATTGGTAACCATTAAAGATCTGTCAGGGAACGCCAGTCGGTCGCCATTTGGACTGAATTTGGCTGCCCAATTTTCCACCGGCTGCTGCGTTACCAAGACGGTCTCTACAGCTGGCGCGGATGTTACCTTCCAGGCCATGATCCTAGGTTCCCCACCAAGGGGTAGTGACACCCGGCCAACAATTTCTTCGCCATCACCGCTAAAGACAATTTCCCGTGGCAGGGACGATGTGGGAAAAACAGCCAATGGTGCATTGCCGTTGAGCCCCTGTTTACCAGCCGCAGCGTCCGAGGACGGCACTTCGTAGAGTTGGATCGCGGAATTATTGAAGTGAGCCAACACCTTGCCGTTGGGCGACAAGGCCGTATCGCGCCAGTTGTACTCGATGCCGACCGTTCGAGGCAAAGTGGCGAAAACCGATCCAGCCTTGGCATCCCAAAGTGTCAAAGTTGGCGGCGCTTGATCTGGCGTGAATCGGGAAAAAGCAATCACTGAGCCATTTTGGGCCCAATCTTCGTACTTCAGTCGACAGTCCTGGTACTCTTGTTTCCAGATTGATTTTCCCGATGGTAACTCAACCAACTCGCACTCATTTCTATTTTGATTAGCGGGTGTACCGTAGCTTTCCGTGTGTCTCAATAATCTTGAACCGTCGGGACTAATGTTTGCATTCAGTTTGCCTTGGACTACCGTTTGCGCGTCGGTAAACACAACTTCACCACTCGGAATATCCCAGACTTGAATTTGCTGTTTCTCTTCAACGTCAGCCTCGTCGTTCCCGGGTGGAACGACGAAAGTAGCCACCAGGCGATTACCGGCCCGATCGAAGTCGATCGAATCGGGACGTGCGGACATACTGAGTTCGCAAATAACGATTCCCGTGCTACCATCGAAGATGGCCAAGCGTGACACGTCGCACTCCTGATAAATTGCAATCCGAGAACAATCGTAGTTGCAATACACTAGTCCGTACTTTAAGGGGCCGGTCAATTCCGGAAACGGACGGAACCTGAGTAGCTCGCGACTATCGCGACGATCATTGACGACTATCTCTCCAGTACCACTGGCTATGACTTTGGGGGGCGTAGAATTGGTTCTCGGGTAGCAATGAGAAACAATTCGTGAGCCATCGCCACTGAAAAACATATCCGCGACCTTGTGGCTTGCGCCCTCGAAGCTGGAAGGATCGTCGCTGATCGGTGGCCGGTTGTCTTGTACCAGTCCTTGATCCAGCCTGCGTTTCCAATAGTGCCACTCCCAACCACGCAAGTCGGGTTCGCCTTCCTTCTTTTGCTGCGCATTGAGTAGCATCTCGACTTGGAAGAATTGCTGGTTATTCCAGGAAGACTGGACTAGATTCATGTTGGAAGCATACAACGCATGCCTCAATTTTTCACTCGACGTTTGTGCGTCAATCTGACGTTGTTCCGCTATCTTTCGCTGTGCTGCTTCCTGGTCCGCGGCCTGTTCAGCCGCGTTGCGTTGACGATTGGCTTCCTGCTGGTTGGATAAGGCTAGCTCGCGCTGCTGATTCGCTTCCTGTGCGCTAATCGTTGCGACACGCCGAGCTCGGCTTTCGCGGATCGCCAACCAAGTGCTTGCGGTGAAACCTAATAAAAGTGTGGCGGCGACAATCGAACCGGTCATCACGGTCGCCCAATTCCGCTGTGTAAATTTCTTCAGTCGGTAGGCTGACGAGGCAGGTCGAGCGACGATCGCTTCTTGATTGAGGAACCGCTGGATATCTTCGGCAAACGCGTTGGGGGTTTCGTAGCGTCGATTGCGTTCTTTTTCCATGGCTCGCATCACGATCCAGTCCAACTCGCCGCGCAAGAAGAGACTGAGCTTCCGTGGCTCGGTACTTCGATTTGCGGAGAGTGAAGCCAGCATGGCGCTGGAAGTTAGCCGGGTGCTCGGCGCAGGCGGATTTTCTTCACGAATGATCCGCATCATTTCCTCAAAGGCCGCCGAACGCAGTCGCTGACGATCGAAGGGTGTTTCGCCCGACAGCAACTCGTACAGTAGCACTCCCAGCGAATAGATGTCGCAGCGCGTGTCGATGTCCATCTGATTGAGTTTGGCTTGCTCGGGGCTCATGTACTCCAGCGTTCCCACGAGCTGACCAAACTGGGTAAACATGGTCTTGTCGGTCAGCTTGTGGTGGGTCGCCTTGGCCACGCCAAAGTCGATGACTTTGGGGATTGGTTGCTGGTCATATTCGGCGACCAACACGTTCGATGGTTTGATATCGCGATGGATAATCCCCTTTTGGTGGGCATGCTGCACGGCGTGCAGCACATCGACGAACAGTTCCAATCGCTGCTTGGGAGGTAAGTGATGGTCATCGCAGTAATTCGTGATCGGTACGCCTTTGACCAGTTCCATCACAAAGTAGGGTCGACCGCTGTCGGTGGTCCCGGCGTCGAGTACTTTGGCAATATTCGGATGGTCCATCATCGCCAAGGCCTGCCGTTCGGCTTCGAAACGGGCCACAACTTGCCGAGTATCCATGCCAGGTTTGATGATTTTCAAGGCGACCATCCGCTCGATCGGTTTGGATTGCTCGGCCATATAAACTACGCCCATGCCGCCTTCGCCTATCTGCTGCAGCAGTTTATAGGGGCCGATCAAAGTGCCCGGACCTTCCGTCAATGGACGATAGACGGCAGTTTGGACAACTGGCGGGCGTTCCAGATAATCGCTTTGTCGATCGTGCGTTACTAGCAGCGCCTCGACATTGGCCAGCAATTTCTCGTCACTTCCACATGCTCCCTTGAGATAGGCAAGACGCTCGGCGGCGGTCCGCAGTTCAAGGGCTGCCAGGAAGATCGATTGTTCTGAATGGGTTGGAGACATGAGCTTACATCCCGGGGAATGAAATGGATTCCCTTTGCTATGCGACGTTTGAATCCAAATTAGCTCAGAATTCTTCAAAAATTATTCGGAGTCTTGCTTTCCGGGTGATCGGGCGAGTCTCCGTCGCGCTCCATTTCACGCCTTAACCAGGCGCTGGCATAAACCCAGTTACGTTTCACCGTGCTCGGCGAATCCCCCAGTACCGCGGCTGTTTGTTCGATAGTCAATTCCGTGAAGTACCGCAGTTCGACTAATTTGGCCAATTGCGGCTGGACTAAAGCTAACCGAGTCAGGGCCTCGTCCAGCCTCAACAGTCGTTCGTAAGGTTGCGGCAGGACTAGGTCGCCCTCTTGAAGCTCACACCGCTGCCGCCCGCCGCCGTGTTTCAGTCGCGCCTTGCGACGAGCATTTTCAACCAGAATCCGCCGCATAGCTTCCGCCGCCGCGCCAAAGAAATGGCGACTGTTTTCAAACGGACCGCCCAGTTTCAAATACGCTTCATGCGCCAGCGCGGTTGCTTGCAGCGTCTGCCCAGGTTTTTCCTGAGCCAATTTGGCCGCCGCCAACTTCCGCAGTTCGTCATAAACCAGCGGCAAAAGTTTTTCTGCCGCCAAAGGGTCGCCGGATTCAATTTCAGACAGGATGCGAGTCACGTCGGTCATGTTTAAATCACGTTCGCAATGAAGAATCTCAACCGGAGCGATTGTACCAGCACGCACACGAGACCGCTTCAACAGATTCGATGAGGATTTGCCGAACTGCCCACGGCTGGACAAACCTCACCGGCTACAGAGCCGTGATAATCCGCGTCGATGTCCATTACCGAAGTTGGAAACGCACCGTGCGAATCTGCACGGGGAATATTCTCAGTGTAATCAATCTGACTGCGCTGATGAGTGGACTTTTGGCCAGCTCACGGCAGTCGTTGCGCGCTCAGGTCGAACCGACGAATGGCACGTAGTTCTACGTAAGTCGTTGTCCTGAATTGATATAGAGAAAAGAGGCCTCACATGCCTAAATGGAGTTATCACACACCCATTCCTGGCACGGAGGCCTCACGATGTCCTTTTCTAACTATGGACGACTTCGCCCGCAAGTACGATTTCTACAGCGACAATTCCTGCAGGACGGCAAATTGCCATTCACGGATGTCCTGTCGGAGCGAACGGTAGAGCAAGCATTGAAAGCATTGAACTTTGTCTGGCTCGACCGAGTTTATTCGCCACTTGTAACGCTGTGGGTATTCCTCGGGCAAGTGTTGAGCCAGGATCATTCCTGTCGTGCGGCTGTTGCTCGCTTGATTGCCCATCGTGTCTCCCAAGGACTGAGTCCCTGCTCAGCAGAAACCAGCGCTTATTGCCAAGCCAGAAAGCGACTCCCCGACAAGTTCTATTCAGACGTAGCCCTTAAAACGGGACAAGCGTTGGATGACAAGTCCGACGATCGCTGGCTTTGGAAAGGTCGTCGCGTCTTGGCCTATGATGGCTCCACCCTATCAATGCCCGATACTCTGGAAAATCAGAAGGCATACCCACAACCTCCACAACAACAACCAGGTCTTGGCTTTCCGTTGATGAGAATAGCAGCTTTCTTTTCGCTCTCGAGCGGAGCCGTGCTTGAGTTTGCAATGTGCAGTTACTCTGGCAAGGGGCACAGTGAACTTGGAATGCTGCGACAGTTGTGGGACTTCTTGCGTCCAGGCGATGTTGTGCTTTCTGACCGCTACATGTGTGCCTGGTACGAGATTCTCCTGATGAAACAACGTGGAATTGACTCAGTCACTCGACTCCATCATTGTCGCACCGCCGACTTCCGACGCGGCAAGCGAGTGGGAAAAGGCGACCACATTGTCCAGTGGCGCCGCCCCGGTCGAATTCGCAAGATCAATTGGCAATCTCAAAAACAACTTCCCGAATGGCTCCTGATTCGCGAGACGCGCGTTCAAGTTCAGCAGCCTGGATTTCGCAGCCAAAACATAATCGTGGTAACTACATTGTTAGATGCTGAGGAAGTAACTGCCAGCGATCTGGCGGATCTCTACCGCGCCCGCTGGAATGCAGAACTCGATTTTAGATCTCTCAAGCAAACAATGCAGATGGACATTCTGCGCTGCAAAACACCTGAACTCGTGCGGAAGGAAATCTGGACACACATCCTCGCCTACAATCTAATTCGTACTATCCTAGCTCAGGCGGCGAGCAAGCACGACATCGAGCCGCGAACGATCAGCTTCAAAGGAGCAGTGCAAACATTGGAAGCGTTTCAACCACTGCTTGCAATACAAGGTGATCGCAGCTGGGAGCACCGACTCCATCTATACAACAAGCTGCTCGACGCTGTGGCTACCCATCGAGTCGCCGACCGACCGGATCGCTTCGAGCCACGGCAGAGAAAGCGGCGGCAGAAGAAATACGATCGAATGATGAAGCCGAGGAACGTGCTCAAACGCGAAATGCTCAAACGACTTACGTAGAACTACGTGCCATTCGTCGAACCGACCTGGGGCATGAACACAAGTTGCTGAGATGATCGCCACCGCTTCGGTTTTGGTGGTTTGCTGCGGGCCGGCAGTCTGCAGAGACCTCTGTCTCGACGTTTGATCAAGATTAATCTTATAACTCACTTCGGTCGCACGCACGGAAGTCAATTGTACCAATCTTTTCCAGTTTACTTAAGAATGTGAAAACCCTCGCGTGCCTCAAGATAGCACTGAGGTATTTTACGGACCACTGGCCGATGTCGGGTACAATTGAGATTGGGAATCGACGTTTCAAATGCTGCAAGGTTTTTATGGACCACGAAACTCAATACTACCGGTACTGCATCGATGCCAACGATCGGTTAATCGAGGTCGATGAATTGTGGCTAGCCTTTGCGCGCGAGAACGGAGCCGAGCGACTCACCGAAGCCGCAGTGCTTGGGCGTTCGCTGTGGGACTTTGTAGAAGGCGAAGCGATTCGGGCGGTGTACGAAGACATTCACCAGCGATTGCGTTCGTGCGGAAAATCAGCGGCATTTTTTTTCGTTGCGATTCACCGCACTTGAAACGACATATGCGAATGTCGTTAACTCCTGGTGACAACGGGCAATTGGACTATGCCAGTCATATCATGTGGACTGAACCGCAGCGCGTCCTGGCGCTGCTTGACACGGAACAGCAGCGGTCAAAGTCGTTTCTTTCGGTTTGTAGTTTCTGCAAAAAAGCGATGCTTGAGCCCGATGTGTGGCTTGAACTCGAGAAAGTTTCGCTTTCGCTGGGACTACTTGAATCCGGAAAATTACCGCAGCTTCGTCACACGATTTGTCCCGAATGCTCCGGCAACCTAGCAAAGAGTGTTATCAATAGCGATGTGGCTTAGTGGGATCATCTGAGAAAGGTCATTTGCTGCGAAGTCCCAAATCCGCTCAATGCGAGATTATTTCCTGGGTGTCGCCCACCAGATCAAATGCGGCCAGCTTACTTGTTAACCGAGACGGACCAAATCTTTCGCGATCCAACGATCCTTGCACGTAGCGTTGGCTCGATGGCGATACTTAAATCCAATCGCGAGGCAACGTCTCGCAAAGGGACTGTCCGGTCAACACGCAGCCCAAATTCATGGAAATAGCGCTCGACGCACGCTTCGGATTGGAATGGATTGTCGGCTATGATCGTTCGCCCAGTCAGTTCAAATACTTTGCGGACACTCCGAGCTACGCCCGGATGGCAAGTGAATAGATCGTTAAGATTCTCTTGCGTAACCAGATCGGTGATCCAAGTAGCGTTGCGGCTACGGACCAGCATGGTAACCATGTTTTCGAGAAACTGTCTTAGTTCATGATTGGTGAAGTACAGCAGCAATCCCTCGGTAACGATTGTAAACGGCAAATGCGTATCGATCGAATTCAGCGCCTCGAGCATGCTCTCAAGGTTCAACACGTCGCTCGCGCAATGATGCAGCACACCACGATTCTCAGCTGCATTCGCGATGAGTGAATCCCGCACTATTTTTGCTTTACGGATCATCAATTGGGGCAAATCCGATTCGATATAGATCGTGCCGGGGCTCATCTGCGACCATTGATATCCGCGGGGTGACAAGCCTGCGGCAAATTCGATGATTTGTGAAGCCGACCCCGATGCCATACCGAGCGCTGCGTTGATGGCGTGATAACGACTTTGAAATAGCACAGCCATGGCAACATGCGTTTCGGAGTCGGTGATGCCCAGCTGTTGCAGCTCGGCTGCCCCTTCCTGCCTGAGCCGATCATCGCCAGCAAACTGCAGCGCTTGATCGAGTCCACGCAGGTAGGCGACAACTTTGGCTGTGGGACTAACCGGATCAAAGGTCGCATTGTCTCGCTGGGATTGGTGTAACAGAGAGGGTTGAATACTGAAACGCAACCGCCGCGTCGTAGCGTGCACGCCAGCCGGCAAACGAGCTTCAGCCGTCAAATAGGAATCCAGTCGAGATTCGTCGGAAGCCGCGTCATCGGTAAGCCCCAGTCGCCCATGATGCTTGAGCACCAAGTAATTTAATTGCTGCAAAGCGTGCAGCCGCGAGTTTGCTTCATCGAGACTAAGGATTTCGGCAAGTACTCCTGTCATCAAGGCGTCGAGTTCAACGAAAAACCAGTCCTTCATAGGATCGCTGGGCGGTAGTTCTTCAATCAATTGTTCGACTTCGATTGCGTGGCAGACCAATTGTTGTTTGAGGCATACTTCGCGCATCGCAATTGCACCTCACCTATTAGCGGCCTATTGGCAAGACCATTGGGTTTTAGTTCGTCCCTTTGATCCGAAATGTCGTCAATCCGCATCCAGCGGTTCGTATGCAGGTGATTGTATGAGTGGCGCACCGTTCCAAATCCTAATTAGACCGTTCCCGTTGGCAGTCGCCAATCGACGACTATCTGGACTGAATGCAATGTCAAAGACGGGATCTTTGTCTTCGGCAAATGTCAGCAACTCCAAACCAGTGCTGACATCCCAAACTTTGGCCTGCCCGAGGCCTTGTGCTCTCCAATTGCCGCTGGCGGATGCGAGCCGAGTTCCGGATCCATTGAATGCAACTGACCAAACACTTCCCGTATGTCCCCGTAGGTCGTGCTCTAACTGCCAGTTCGCGCAATCCCAAATTCCAACGCGGCCGGAGCTCATCTCCTTGTCCGGATATCTGCCCATAGCTACAGCAAGATGTTTTCCGTCTGGGCTGAACGCTAAGTCCCAGATTCCGCCTGCGAAAATTTCTTCCCGGTAGAAGACCCGTCGCCCAGTCTTGGTTTCCCATACTTGGAGAAAGCAAGTCTCGAGTTGGTCTTTTGCAAGCGGCTTTTCACCATTGCGCGTATTCCGCGCAGACGAGAACCAAGCCGTCCCGCTGGCCAAGAGTTCACCTTTGGGACTCATGGCTACACTCACGGCCATCGGTGGCACAACAATCCTGCGAATGAGCTTTCCGGTGGTTGCCTCCCATAGTTCGACTGAGCCAGATGAAAAAACACCGGCCACTAACCGGCTGTCGTTATCAAATGCAAATTGGCCCATGTAGCCAAATGAACCTGGGCTAGAAATGTCCTGAAGAACAACCAGCCTTTGACCTGTCAAGACCTCACTCAGCTCGTCCTTGCGGAGACTAAATATGCGATTGTTGCCTGCCGAGGCTACCCACCGATAGAAATTTCTTGGCGGTGCGAACGCTATCTCCCGTCGACTTCCCGATTTGAATTCCCAGATCGACGCGCCCTCGCTAGTTGGAGCAAGCAATTGGCCATCGCCTAGAAACGCGACCCAATGCGCTCTCGATCCGCTGCCCAACGTCACCATTTCTGTTCCGGGAACAGGCCAGATTAGTAATCTACCTCCCTCGGTGCCAGCAAAGAGGCGTCCTCCATCTCGGGCAAAGGCTAGTGATCGCACAGTATCACCCGTATGGAAGGTGCAAATTGATTCCTTCTTGGCAGTGTCCCAAATCTCGATGGTCTGATTGTCCCATGAGGCTGCGACCAAACTCCCGTCTCCACTAAGTGCTACTCTGCGGATGAGTCTAGGATCCGAGATACTCCAGATTGTGCCGGCTGACACAATGTCCAACACGCTGAGTTCACTTGCCTTTCTGTTACTTCTGAACAATCCCGAAACAACTTTTTTGCCGGCAGAATCGACGTCGATGTTTGTTGTGGTACTGAATGCAGATTCCGTTGACATGGGCACATTTGGTGTTTGCACAAACCATTGGCCAACGACGCCAATTGCAAGCGAATTGGCCTGCTGAAGGAAAGCCAAATCAGCGATCCCTTTCGAATCGGTTTCTTGGACATCCAATTTTTCGCCGGTATTGGAGTCCCAGAAGGCGAGCGCCCCCAAGCCATCACCACTCGCAATCTGCTTATCGTTTGGTCCGTAGGCAACAGCAGTGACGGCTGTCTTGAATCCAGAGACTGTGAAATGCTCCTTTCCAGTTTCCAAGATCCACAGCTTAAGCGTCAAGTCAAGACTTGCCGAAATAAGTCGCTGTCCGTCATGACTAAAGGCAATATCCGTAATGCCATCACTGTGACCTGACAATTCATGGCGTTTCTGACCGCTAGCGGCATCCCAAATACTAATTTGATGATCCTCACGTCCCGCAGTGGCGATCCAATTTCCATCGGGACTCGACGCTAAAGAAGTGACAGCCGTCGTAAGCGCGCGAAGCCGAGATTCTTCACCGTGATACTTCCGCCATAGGTAATTCCATTCGAAGTCTCGTAGGTCCTCTTGTTGTTCCGATTCAGGGATAACACTGCGCAGCAATTGAACAATCCGGTCCGTTTGGCCATTCTGCTCAGCGACTTGAATCAACGCCATGCGCGACGCATAAAGATGACGTCGCGCTAATGCTCGCTCGGCTTTTACTTCATCCACCGAGTGTTCAAGTTGGACCGAAGTCAACGATAGTTTCTGATTGCTCGACTCAAGCCTGTCCCTCGCAGCCTCGAGCTGTTGGTTGCTAGATCGCAGCTGACTGTTCGCTGAGTCTAGCTCCGCGTTGTAGTAAAGTCCGATTCCCATACCGACTAAAGCGAGCAATGCAACGATACTCGAGAGAATAACGGCCGCCGGCATCGGATGGCGACGAACCCATTTTAGGCTACGCTCCCATGTGTGAGCGGGTCGCGCAACGATGGGCTCGCCGTTGAGAAATCGTCCTAGGTCATCGGCCAGTAGTTGGCCAGTGCCATAGCGACGATGAGGTTCTTTCTCCAGGCACTTCAGACAGATCGTCTCCAAATCCCTCGGAATGCTCGCGTTTAGCGTTCGCGGCCAGGCGGCGTCGGCATGGATGACTTGCTCGATGGTCTTAATGACCGAATCGGCGCGGAACGGTGGACGACCTGTAAGACACTCGTACAAAATCGCGCCGAGTGCATATACGTCGCTGGCCGGACCGATCAAGCTGCGCTTGCCTTGCGCCTGTTCGGGCGGCATGTAACTGGGGGTCCCCAGGATCTGCCCGGTCTGCGTGAGTCCCTGATCCCCCTCGACGCGCATGGCCAGCCCGAAGTCCGTAATGTGAACTTGGTTTTGCTGATCGATCAGAATGTTCGATGGCTTCAAGTCGCGATGCAGGATACCCCGCTGATGAGCATAGTGAATCGCCTCGGCCATCTGCCGCACATAACTGGCGGCGGTCTTGGCTGGAAGGAGATTCAGTCGCAGAACTGTCGAAAGATCTTGGCCCTCGACGTAGTCCATCGAAAAGTAATGCCAGCCCTCGTGCTGACCGACTTCGTGGATCGACACGATGTTCGGATGCTTCAAACTGGCAGCAGCTTGAGCTTCGGATTGAAAACGCTGCACATCCTGCTCGTTGGCTAATCGCCCGGAGACAATCATCTTCACCGCCACGATGCGGCCCAGCGTGGATTGGCGAGCCTTGTAAACCACACCCATCCCACCGCGGGCCACTTCTTCTAGCAATTCGTAGTTGCCTACATAACTTAATTGTTTGCCCGGCCCGATCGATTGATCCAAGTCTTCTCCAAACTCGCGAATTGGATCAGCCAATCGATTCAAGCGATCGCGCTGCGAAAAAAAGTGCTTCAGCTCCGAAGCAAACTCCGGAAACTGCTTCAGTAGTGCTTGACGATTGGGCGGGCGACCTGCTTCCGAGTCGCGAATGTACTCCGCGATCAGCGACTCGAGTCGCTCGTCCCGCGCACTATCGTCTGGAGGGTTGCTCTGTGGCCCACTGGACATTTCGTAGTCCTACTCACTTAATTGCTGATTGAGTTTGCATAGTCCCCGAAAAAGTAAACCCGCCACCGCAGACTCGCTGCGCCCCAGCTCCTTGGCAACTTCTGCCAGCTTGAGTCCCTGCAGATGATGCAGCACGATCGCCTCGCGCTGAGCGATGGGTAATGCGTCTAGCGCCTTAGATAGCCTCAGCAAGTCCTCCTCTTTGCTGACAAGCTGGCTGGGAGAAGACTGTACGGCTGCTAACCAACCGTCAGCTCGAGTCATGGATTCATCGATGGTTGCCCCCAACAGTTGTTCGCGACGGATATCTCGTTTTTCGCACTGCTCATGCCGCAGTACATCCAGCAAATTGTGCTTGAGGATTTCTCGTAACCAGGCCGTTAGCTCAGCCTCGGAGGAGCCACGAAATTGTTCACGTTTCGTAAACGCATCCATCAAAGTTTGTTGAACGATATCCGATGCGTCAACTTTACGGCCATTGACTGGCAAGATTCTAGCGCGAGCCAACAACATCAAATAAGGTCGATGCCGCTCGAGGAGTTGATCGCAGTCTGCCTTTAAAGGATTCATGCACAAAACTCTGGTGAAGGGAATCCGCGAGCGCCCCAGGATCCACATGATTTTATCAGCTTAACCGTTCTTCGTCGTGTTTTGTTTGGCTCAGCGGCTGGCTAGTTGCACGGCAGTATTGAGCACTTGCTGGCTATCGTGTCGTGGAGAAGCTGACTTCTCAATGCTGGCGATGACGCCAGCTTTATCAATCACAAAAGTCCACCTGGCGGCTGTGAACTTGCGGTCCACGCGCACCACGCAACCACGGGCATTACGAACTTCCTGTCCCTGAGCATCCTTGATGACGGTTTTACCACCCGCCCGCAGAGGTACGCCGAACTTATGTGCCACGTCGCCGTGTTCGTCAGCCAGCAGTACGAATTTCAATTTATTGGCAGCCTTGAACAGCCGGTGCGTCGCTACCTGGTCCCCGCTAATTCCCACCACTGTCACGTCCAGCTTTTCCAATTCGCGCAGCTGCTCCTGATAGTGCACCGCTTGCCGCGTCGAACAGAAATTGAAGTCGCCGGGATAGAAGTAGACCACCAGCCTTCGCTTTCCGATAAAGTCTTGCGAATTCCAGAGCTTTCCCTCGGAATCCAAGCATGTGAAGGTGGGTGCCAATTGACCCACGCTGAGCGCAGGATCTGCTGCAAACGAGCTTCGCAACGACACCCAACTCGAACTCAAAATCCCAACCAGCACAATCATTCCCTGCGAACACAGCATGATTAACTCCCTACGTTTGGATGCCAGCACGAACAGAACATGTAGCCCAAAGCACAAGGACTTGAACGCCTAAAGCCTTGAATTCCATCTCCTGTGTTATCGTGGGGGACGCGGAGAACTAGCGAAGCGAGCGCGCGTAACAGGAAGAAATCGTAAAAAAACGCAAGAACTTTCTTCGCATCTTCCAATTCGCTAAATCAACTGACACCGGATTGTATTAGTGACGCTCGATCCAGCCTGCGATCACAGCGACTAACTGCAGATTCAGGATTTCACTAACCGTAGAAGTTTGATCAGCGAAAAGTATGCTGCAATAATTTTGAGCGAGGCTAGGGGAGACTGCTTCGCAACCCTACGTAACGAACCATCCGTGCATCCGGATGTACGAATACGCTCCATCCTGATGGTCTGTCCCCGATGCCCTCTTCCGACGATAAAGTGACCAAGATCGTTCCAACGTGCTTTGCGGCTCGTCTGAAAAAGAAAGCTACGAGAACTCGTAGCACTCCAAATTTGACCAGTGGTCCCCTTGGAAGTGCGGGGATTTATCACCGCCTTTCCTTTCTCACAAGCCTGCGCACCACTGATTCACGATGGTACCTGCCGCATTGACAGCCCCTGGATGGCTTCGCCGAAATACCAACCGTGAGCGAGTGCACCGTCCAATTTGACCACTGAGCTGGGGGAGTTCGCATGCGGCTACTCTAATACTCCACCTGGGGAATGTTGAGCCAGAACTAAAAGTGCAATTGAGTTGTTTCAATTTCGTACCAACAATCTTCTTGCCGGTGTGAGTATCGCCAAAGACTGCGGAACTGAACGCTTCGAAAGTGAAGAATTTGATTCTTCTTTAAATCACCTAGCTTTCGAGGCTAATCTCGATCGGGATCAGCTTTGGCAATACTGAAACGGGCTCGAATTCGATTGGCCCGTCGCATTTAAGTTCTACTCAAATCCGCAGAATTCGAGTAGCACCGGAACTTGCTCGTTTCTGGGCGTTAGCCCTGAAGGTATAACTACACCCGTAATTGTCCCCGCGGTGCTTTTCAAAGATCGATTCTATTAACGATGACCACACTCTGTTCCAAAACGGACGCTCTTAACGTGATCGAGCTCAACCGCTTCGCATTAACCGAGAACAAGCAAACCCGAAGCGAGAGGGAGGGAAGACCCGCGGCGCTTCGAGTCCCTCGCGCACCTTTCGAGTTACCAAAGAACACACGCTTGCGGGTGACGCAATTGCTACTCATCCTTTCGGTCGCCTGCGTCTCAGCCAACGCACATGACAAACCGAACGTGGTTTTCATCCTCGCAGACGATTTGGGCTGGAGCGACACAACGCTCTTCGACACGACGGCGCTCTACAAGACGCCGAATATTCAAAGGCTGGCCGCGCGCGGGATGACATTCACGCGAGCGTATTCGGCAAGTCCATTGTGCTCACCGACCCGTGCCAGCGTGTTAACCGGCCTCAGTCCGGCGCGACATGGCATCACTTCGCCGGCTTGCCATCTACCGCAAGTGACACTCAAGGCACAGCCGAAACCGGACGGTCCGCCAAATGCTAAGGCAACCGTTCTGACTTCTGTCTCGCGACTCGACACAAAGTACTACACGCTGGCCGAGATGCTCACAGACAACGGATACGCGACCGGGCACTTTGGAAAGTGGCATCTGGGCGCGGAACCCTATTCGCCGCTTGAGCACGGCTTTGACGTTGACGTTCCACATCATCCCGGCCCTGGTCCGGCGGGCAGCTATATGGCTCCCTGGAAGTTCAAAGACTTTGACCACGACCCGGACATTCCCGATCAGCACCTCGAAGATCGCATGGCCAAGGAAGCCGTCGCGTTCATGGAGGCACACCAGGACAAGCCTTTCTTTTTGAACTACTGGATGTTCAGCGTTCACGCTCCGTTTGATGCCAAGCAGGCGTTGATCGACAAGTATACGAAACAAGTCGACAGGACCAGCCCCCAGCGCAGCCCGACCTACGCCGCCATGATCGAGAGCATGGATGACGCTGTCGGCACATTGCTCGATACGCTCGACCGACTTGGCATCACCAACAACACGATCATCATCTTTGCCTCGGACAACGGCGGCAATATGTACAACGAAGTCGATGGCACGTCTCCTACAAGCAACGCTCCGTTGCGCGGCGGCAAGGCGACGATGTGGGAAGGCGGAGTGCGCGGGCCGGCCATCGTTATCTATCCCGATCATGTCAGTGCCGGAACAAGGAGTGACGAGCTAATCCAAAGCTGTGACTTTTATCCGACTTTGCTGGAACTACTGAGCATCAAGGCTCAACCGCAGCAAACCTTCGATGGCGTAAGTATCGTGCCCGCGCTGCAGGGCAAGCCGCTAGACCGCCCGGCGAACTTCACTTATTTCCCACACAACACGGCAGTGCCCGACTGGCTGCCGCCTTCGGTGAGCGTGCACGCGGGCGACTGGAAGCTGATCCGCATCTTCCACGGCGGAGAAGCAGGAGAACATGCTTACAAACTGTACAACCTGAGGGAAGACATCGGCGAAAGAAGCAACCTCGCGGCTGACAAGCCGGACCGCGTACTAGAACTCGACCGATTGATTGATGAGTTCCTGACGGACACCAGCGCAGTCGTTCCCTTGCCAAATCCTCAGTTCGATCCGGAAAAGTTCGACTCGGAAATGATTGGCAAGGCGAAGCTCAAACGAACCGGCCAAGATAGTGGCGGGAAGCCGAAGACGACGCCAGGAAAAGAGGTCGCCGGATGGCAGCCGGGAGGCACATGCGAGTTAGCCCTCAAAGACGGTGCACTGATCGTTATGAGCAACGGCGGCGATCCGCACTTGAGTTACACATTGGCCGACGCCATCAACGAAAGCGCGCTCGTCTTGAAGTTCACGATGAAGTCCAACTCGAAAGGCGGAGGGCAGGTCTTCTGGCAAGAGAAAGGCGTCGCTCCGGCATTCTTCCGCGACCGCAGCAAGCCGTTCGAAGTGCAGCACGACGGTGAAACTCACGACTACAGCGTCGAATTGTCGGCGGAAGAACCCATTCTGGCCGTGCGGATCGATCCATCGTCTGCGCCGGGAGAGATCGAGATTTCCAACGTCCGAATCACAACCGACGATGGCAGGGTGATCTACCGATGGAAGCAGCTTTCCGCATCAGCTCATGCCACAGACGACCGCCCCAACATCATTGTGTTCTACACCGACGATCACGGGCACGCGGACCTTTCGTGCCAGGGTGTTGTCGATGACATCCGCACGCCGCATGTCGATGCGCTCGCGAAGAGCGGCGTGCTGGCGCGGCACGGCTACAGCACTGCTCCGCAATGTGTTCCGTCGCGGGCTGGACTGATGATTGGCAAGTTTCAGTCAAGGTTCGGTGTGGAGACAAATGGTAATTCTCTGGAAGGCTTCAATGCAGAACTGACGATTGCCCAGCGCCTGCATAAGGCTGGCTATGTCACGGCCCAGTTTGGCAAGTGGCACCTTGGACCGGAGCGCGAAATCACGGATCACGGATTCAACCATGTGTATGCACAAAACAGTGGTGGCCCGTTCGCCGCGAACATCACGCTTTATGGAGAAGACCGCGAAATGGCGACAGCGCGTGCCGAGATGTACCATATCGATGGCTGCAGCCAAGCCGCCGCGTCGTTGATTGATCGCTACAAGGACGGTCCGTTCTTCCTGTATGTCGCTTACCGTGCGCCGCACGTGCCACTCGACGCGCCAAAAAAGTACCTCGACCGCTTCCCCGGAAAGATGCCCGAGCGACGTCGGCAGGCGCTGGCCATGCTCTCGGCGGTTGATGACGGCGTCGGCCTCATCACGGAACGACTTGCAAAGCACGGTCTCACCGAAAAGACGCTGATTTTCTACATCGGCGACAATGGGGCGCCGCTGAAGATTCACAAACTCGACGCACCTGGCGGCGGTCCCGGCTGGGACGGATCGCTCAACGATCCACTGAACGGCGAAAAAGGAATGCTAGCCGAAGGCGGGATGCACGTTCCGTTCGTTGTGTCATGGCCCGGCACGATTCCGGGCGAGCAAGTCTACGATCATCCGATCAGTGCGCTTGACGTTGCCGCAACGGCCGCGGAACTTGCCAAACTCGAAACACAAGCCGGCGACTTCGACGGCGTGAACCTAATGCCGTTTCTCACCGGTCAGAAGCAGACCGCACCTCATGAGGTTCTAACTTGGCGCTGGGGAGCCCAGTCAGCGATTCGGGAGGGCAAGTGGAAACTGCTGCGCGGTGGCGACCGCGAATACCTGTACGACCTCAAGGCCGATCTGGAAGAGAAACATGACCTCGCCGAAATGCATCCGGAAACGGCGACGCGACTTCGTGAGAAACTTTCCGCGTGGTCGATGGAACTCGATCCCCCTGGCCTGACGTTAACGAGCATGTCGCCTGTTGCGGATGACTACTTCGACTTTTATCTGGAAGGAAAGCCGCCCACGCGCCGAAGGGTCAAACCCGTAAATGCAGATTAAATTCATCGCAAGAACAAGCGAAGCCGCCATTTGGTACTTGCCGCGAGATCAAAACGTGCCGTGACCTGGTTCATGAGCCATCGAAATTTCGTCGCTACGGTTCTGACCGGCAGCACGATAACGCGTCCTGCCAGTTGAGTGCAGTTGCAGCCACGGGTCAGCTCGGCGGCTGAAAGGCCCACATTCTGTATAGTTCGCGCAACGAGCCGATGCTTCTTTCATTGTCGCCCAGGACGGCCTCGGTCACGCCCACATGGGGCACCAGAGCGTGGTCGGTGCCAGGCTTGGATGACGACGCCTTGTTGTTGTCAATCTGATAGCGCAACCGGGCAGGCCGCAGAGTGCTATTCATGTTGTCCGTATTGACCAGGAGCATATGGCGAAAGCTCATGGCATTGAAAGACACAACATCATCTCCTACCGCGAGTACCCGGCCCCCATGGCCAGCAGCTGGCCAAGCCGTCTCAAGGAGGCCCTTCCTGGACGCGGACAGATCGGAGTCGAACCGACGGTGCGGCGGGAAATCACCGATCAGCTTGAAGACTTTTCGCTGCGAACGGAGTCGTTGGTCGAACAACTCCGGCTGATCAAATCACCGGCTGAAGTTGAGATGATAAAG
>JBGSNE010000024.1:0-14920 GCA_041739785.1 Pirellulaceae bacterium | reverse complement strand
GTACCGTGCAATGAGCTGAGTCCCACTGACGCGAGATGTGTAGGAGCGCCCCAACATTAGTTCACGGAAGTAAGACAATTGAATCGTCCTGCAATGCGCTTCCTCTTCCGGATAGCACTCGATTCGATTCACCAGATGTGTTGCTTCGTGGACAAGATTGCATGACGCAGCAGCGAGTTTCCCCTGCTCGGTGTCAGTGCAGTAGGCCGGAAGCGTCTCAACCGGTTCGAGAATCGAGTTGACGATAATGTTATTACCGATGCGAATTTGGTACGATGTTCCGACGACGTTCGGCGCGAGTGCGTCAAAGCCGATCTCGTTTGACTGCCACAGTGACCACAATTTTGATTCGACATCGCGCGCTAGTTCTCGATAGCGCCTGCGGTAAGCCGCATCCCCTGTCATCGCGACGCTTCCCTGTCGGGTGTTGCTATACTTGAATACATTGATGGCGTCGTAGGTGATGTTGGTCGACATTCCTTACTCCGACTACAGGGTTGGTTGAAAGACGGTTCTGTCGAATATCCACTGATGGTTTACACGTTCAACCATGTGAACGGCACCTGTTTTTCCAAAAGCATTGAGTCGTATTCCTGGGTCACCAATTGCCAGCCATGAGCTGTTCCTGCTGAATCAGACCAAGCGAGCACAACCTCACGCGAAAATTCTTACAAATCGTGAGACGCATTACCCCTTCGGCTTGTCTTCAATTGCCCACTAGCTCTTGCAACCGCACGAATACGCTGCCACGAACTTTGCTCGTTAAGCCCAATCGAGTGGTTTTCCCAGATGGACGATCTCCATCGTGCCGTCCGTATCCCCATGGAAGCGTTCACAGAAAGTGCCAAAGAGTAAACTGCTGACCCGCTCGCCATGGGAAACGGGGGCAGGGTCATGATAGCCAATGCGGCCGTTATCGACTCCGAAAACTAACACGTAGTGACCAATTCTTCGCATGAAACCTCCCAGTACGAAAGGCCCGGTTTTTTCGATGATCCGCGTGAGTATGCTTTCAAACTCCTGTTGGGGAAACAACGCATCAGCGCTAGGACGCGTATGGACGACCTGAAATCCGCGACGGAGTAAATCTGACTGACTGTGGTAGAGACTGCGAGCACTGTTGGTCCGTTCTTGGGCGGCGACGTACAGTTCCTTGTCCAGCTCTACCGCTCCTTCACGGAGGACATATCTATTTCTACTGCGGTAGCGAACCACCATGCGCAGCGCCGCCAGCCAACACGTATTGGAACTCCCTTGAGGAACGAGCTCGACATCGTTATACCATCTCAATATTTGATATCCTGAACGAAGTTTTAAATATGTGATTTGCAATAGCGCTGATTTATCGTCGTCGTTCACGCGAGAGTTGTCCCGCGTAGTTGGGCTAGTGAATAGCCCGTCGCGAAAGGAATTGAACGACAGCGCGATCCGTGATTAGATTTCCTGACCCGTCAACAGATATGATCAATGAGTATTGACAGCACGCGGTAATGCCCTGCTTCGCCTGCGTCTGGAGCAGAGCAGTCCGCATCCTGCAAGTAATGCCCCCCACAGGCTTGGCTCGGGGACGGCCGACACGTTGAACTGTAGCGCGGGGCCACCTCGGGCGTTCGGCAGGTCAATGTCAACACTATTTTTTCCGGCGCTCCCTACGAATACAAAGTTGAGAGATGAGATTCCGGTCCGCGTAGGAGTGATATCAAAACTCATGAAAACTCCGTTCGATCCGATGGGAGGGAGCGGATAGGGAGGCATCGGACCAATTTGGCTTTCGAACGAAGCCGTGGAAAAGTTTTCGTTTCCAAAGTTGAAACTGAGGGGAGAAAAGGATCGAATGTCTGGAATGATGCCTCCAGCTCTTAGATTGTTCGGCAGTGAAAAGCTGGCAGCATCTACCGTGGCGTCGAACCCAAGAAACGTCAGCTTGTCTCCTGGATTCAAACCCGAAAGAACAATATCCACGCTGAAAGTCCTTCCCATGATCGCTTGGTTGACATCGATCGATGGTGAAAAACTGAGAATGGGATCAGCTCGCGAAGTGTCACACCAGCACGAGAGTATTCCCCAGGTGACTAAACAAACCAAACTACGCCATCTCTTTCGGTTTACCAACATATACATGCCTCGCTGAAATCAAAGGTCGTGACTAGATTAAGGTGTTCAAATTAATCGTGATGGAATCGGTTACGGTGTTACCATCGCTGTCGGTGAATGAAACGCGGACACGATGCGTAGCGGTAAATGGATTGGCGTACAATCGAACCGTGCGGATGCGACCACTACCCAGCGCGGCGGGTTGCAGGTCGGTGCGGTCCGTCGTCCAAGTAATACGCGAGTTGGCGATTACTGTATCTTCAACGTCGGTAACGGTAACGCGCAGCTGCACGTCGGCGTACCAACGGCCGCTGCCGGTGTCCTGCGCCTGCGTATAAAACAACTGGTTGTTGTTGGGAGAGGTGATATTTACCGAGGGTGCATTCCCGATGACGCTCCGCACATTGATCGTGACGGAGGCCGAGGCTTGCAGGCCGCGGGAGTCGGTGGCAACCACGATAATCGTCGTGAGCCCGAGATCAGGGAAGGTCACCACGCGATCGTGACCGATACCCAGCAAGCCGCGACGATTCGAGTACCAGACAACTTGATTATCGTTTAAGGTATAGTTCTGTTCGACTTCGTTTAGATCTCGCGAGATGGCTCGGAGCGTGAAGGATTGGTTGACCAAGATTTCCTGGCCACTGGTTGGAGCCGAAATCTGAATCGTGGGAGCTTGATTGGTAATTGTGACCGACGCATAGTTGCGCGAGGTGGTCAGGCCTCCGCTGTCGGTCACTCGCACGCTCAGCAGATGTACTCCATAGGAAAGATTGGAGACGCGCGTGTCGCTTCCCGTGGCGACCAGACCATCGCGGTCACTGTACCACTGCACTGTCAAACCGCTACCATCCTCGAAATCACGAGCCGTGACCTGTAGGGGAACCGGGTCAAACGCACCGCGAGCGAATGACTGACCGCTGATGGAGTTGGGGAACTCGATAAACGGAGCATGATTCGGTTGGGTACGCAGTACCGACTCCACTGCGTCGAAGGCATTGACATAACGATTGACTTTAAATATCGGAGTAGTCGTTGAGCGCCCCACGTGGGCCGTAGTCAGTAGTCGGCTTTCAACTTGGTTAGCCGACTGCGAGGGATCGGCCGCCCAGACGAGCGCTGCAACTCCTGCCGCGAAGGGAGAACTAACGCTAGTGCCACTAACACGTTGGGCGATATCGCTGTTAGACAACGACGGATCCGGACCGGCATAGACGGTAAAAGGCGCGTAGATATCGACATCACTAGCCCCATAGTTTGAGCCAGAATGCCGCACTGTATCATCCATGGCCAAACCTCCGACCCCGATCACGCCAGCATTCTCGACTGGGGTATGGTTTGTCGTTTCCCACAGTGGAACCCCCAAGAATTTTGCTCGTTTGTCAATGTCAGTTCCCTGATTTCCGGCGGCCGCGAATAGCAGAGTATTCGCCGCGCGGAGCGCGGCGGTGGTAATTTCGAAAGGGAGATTGATGATGTCCAAGCCAGCAGGTATTCCACCACTAAAGCTCATGTTGATAACGTCCGCCCCGGCGGCCTTGGCCGCTAGCACAGCAGTGATGCACGTCGCCATATCATAGAGCGTGAAGATACGGATCGGTCGCGCGACGCCTGCCGCCACCCCGGCGGAACCAAATCCGTTATCCGCCCTAGCCACGGCCGTGCTAAAAACACTTGTGCCGTGATATGGACAGGAACTGCCCCCGCAGCTGAGTAAGTTCTCACGGCCGAGAATGCTGAATACAAACGGAACATTGGAGATGTTTACCGTACCAGGTGGGTCGTCAGCGGATGCCGCGAAGCCCATATCTAGAATTGCAAGATCAATGGCGGGTTGAAGGCGTCCAGCCACTTCCAGACGTTGCCAGGCTTGAGGAACTCCGATGTCTTGGGTGCTCCCCGCTGTCATATGTGGCCAATCGAAGACATCACGTGAGTAGCCCGTGATGCCCATAGAATTGCTGGACTCCAAGGACTCCGCATCCTGGAAGACATTCCCTTGCATTAGGAAATTGGCACCGATCCGCGTTCCTAGAATCTGTTCACTAGCGGCCACATTGAGCAGCCGTACGCCCTGTGAGGAAGATACGCGAGTTGTCCCAAGAAGCGACGGGGTAAGCCTTTCCAAAGCCGTGGACAACTGGCCGACGTCTGAACTGGCAAGCGAAGTGTTAATCCTGATCGTATGTACCTTGCGAGAATCGCTCAGACCAGCATCCGCCAAGCTATCAGTATGCAACAGCGTGCCGTTCCAACGCTGAAGAAAGGCGGTCAGCTCCGAATCTTGCGTGGTCATTAAGACAACTTCGTTGGCCACAAAGTCAACTAGCTCTCCATTGGGTCCGGCGATACGGGCCAGCGGACGATTGCTATCCGCTTGCCCCGTGACCGGATTGAAGTAATTCGGCATCGACGGCACGAGCGAACTGTCGATTGCAATTGAATACCTTTCAGGGATGGTCGACATAATCCCGACATTACCGCGTGCCAAGAAGTAGTCCTCCGACGATATCCTTCCATCACGATTGACATCTGCGGCGAGTGAATAGTTCAGGTCACCCGAGCGCGCGCCCAATATCGGCGGAACTCGCAGGCGATTCAGTTCCGCAGAGTCGACCTGGCGGTTTCCATCGAGGTCTCCGGCCAGAAATACTTCAATCCGATAAGTTGAATTGACTCCCCCCTGAATCAACATTTGATGCGTTCCGGCGGAGAGCTGGTACAGTACAATGCTCGAGCTTTGATCGGTATTGGAAACGGGTCTGCGGTACAACGGTGAGAGGGTTCTTCCACTGGCATCCTGGATGGCTGCCACGCTAGGGATTCGAGGATTATTCGATAGTGAGCGAACTTGTAAGCCGAATACCGCGTGGCCACTAGGCATCGAGAACTCGGCGGTATTGACCTCCAAGGGCATGGTCACCGAAGTACCGTTGAAAGTTCCTTGTTCGGATAACAATCGGGAGACATCGTACCCATCAGCGGCTAAGGCGATACGCGCCTCAAGCTGTTCCAGTCGCAGATACCTTCGCGGACTTTCGCTAAAGCTTGGCATCTTTGGTTGAATCTTTAAAATAGAATATTTAGCAGTAGAGATCAGTACCGTAGGACAACCGCAGTAGTCCCGTATAATTAGTCCTGCCCGTGGTAGCCACTCAGGACCAACTGGCGAAAAAATTTTGGAAAATTTTTTGGCGGTCGTGAGAATGGTTTGTGAGCGGAGTTAGGATATTCCGCCCAGTTGGCTCGACGTTATGCTCAAATCGGTTAATGGTGTCTATCTTCAGAGCCTGACGCCCCCATGCCCTATTCTGTTTTTCAGACACATACAGCGACTTTTCAGAAACATGCAGCGACCTTTTGTTCACCGGTCGTCCGGGTCTTCTCCACAGCTAGGACTGGAGTACGATTAGTTCTCGTGCGTGGTTGGCGGTACGTGATAAAACTTAGGCTTCGTCAGTGTTGCTGACTAATGGGAAGAATTAGACTCGACTGGACACTGGCGGCAGCCTGAGTCGGTGATGAACTTTGGTCGACTTGGGGAATCCTAATGGCTCGAGAACTAAAACATCTACGCAACGCCGACGTGCGCGCTGTCTATCAACTGCTGGGTGAATGCTGCGAACTTGGGGCCGATCCACTGGTGTGGAGACACCACATGCTGACGCAATTCAACCGGATCCTAGGTTGCGCCGCCTCGGTGGATATCGAAGCAACCCTGGTTCCCACATCCGCTGGTATGGAATTACGCCCCAGCTTCGCACTCAGCCCAGGATGCTACTCAAGCAACGAGACTTCTGTATTGACCAAGTGCCTACGCGAGATGCCTATCGAAGACAACCTGCTGGTTTCGGCACTGCTCCAAAACTCTAGTAGATCGGAGGCGAGAGTTGGCCATCGACGTGGTTGGGTGGGCGATCGCGCGTGGGAACGCTGTGGATTCGTGCGAGATTACTTATCTCATATCAATTGGGATGACACACTATTGGGTATCTTGCCGCCACAGCGCGGGATGCGCGTGTTTACTCTGACCCGCGAAAAGAAAGATGTGCATTATACCCCCCGGGACGCCTCGGTATTATCACTTTTTCTGAATGAGTTAGCGACTATATCAGAAGTGCGACTGTCAGCAGTGGGAGGGGGTTCACTCATCAACTTGCCACCGCGCATGCGCGAGGTATTGATGGCCATGTCTGATGGAGACAATGAGAAGCAAATCGCTATGCGACTGTCGATCAGTCGCAATACGGTCCACGAATATGCACGGCGACTTTTTTCCAGGTACGGAGTGAGCTCGAGAGCGGAATTGCTGTTGAGGACTGCCAGGCAGTTGCATACGCTGTCTCTAGCCAACGATCACGGGGATATCCAAGCCTTGCATTTCTCCGAAAAGAATCGATTCCCCTAGAGGAATTGGCGATCAGAGTTCGAACTGTTGTAACCTCGCCAGCGCGCGACAATGACGTTTACTGGCGACACTGGTTGAAACGCCGAGCATTTGCGCCGCTTGACCGTTGGTTAGGCCAGTGAAGTATCGCAATTCTAAAACCTCACGGTCATTCGGACACAGCACCTGCAATGCGTTCCGAATGCGGATGGCTTGTTCTGTCTCTTCGAACCGCTGGTCCGCCGTGCAGTCGATGGCGGTGATTTTCTCAGCCAATCGATGAATCGTTAGTAACTCAAACGAAACTTGCATGGAGATTGAACGTTTTTGCGCGGCGTGATGACGGCGGTAAGCAAGCCTAATGTGCTGTAGCGCGGTCTCACGCAACCAGGCCACAATTGGCATCGGTCTACGCTGTTGGAATTCTTCGAATCTGGATGCAATTTCCAGTATGGCTTCCTGGACTATATCATCAACGTCGACACGCTGCCGCAACCGCTGGTCGTAGTACGTTTCGACGGCAATGCGAAGTATGGGGAGTGCGCGATCGTAAAACTCTTCAAACGTTCCTTCCTCCCAGTTCGTGTTAGCAGTTGATACACACGGCGTCGACAATCTGGGGCTCGGGCCGTCGGTTGTTATGGTACACATTGGAGAAACTCGTTGAATGGCGAAGATCACGTGTGCCTACTTTGACCACAATATCAACTGACGCCTTTAGCTGATGCTATCCCTGCTGCTCGCGAAGTCTCAGGCTGTGGAACTAGGATAGGCGTCAAATGCACGGTTGAGCCAGTCGCCTAAATGGCGACACGCGATCAGCGACTTTCACACAAGCCTACGAATAGACATCTGCACATGAGCTCTTCCGCGAGACTTGAGATGTGGACTGCCGACAAGAAATGAGTTTGGAGATGGAGATGCCACAGCGTTCCTCAGTAACCTGCGAGACTTCCCCCCACGATCGAGTGTCACCAATTAAGTGACTAGCGTCGAAAAAATGGGCATCTAAACTTTAGCACTATGCCGAATCGGCGGATGGTGATGATGGTAGCTCTGGCAGGGTTCGGACGGTAGCCACAATCGCGCCAGTGCGGCAATGGCGTTGGCTGGCCATACTGTGAAGACTCCGAGCGTCAACGCGGTTTGGCCATTCATCAGGTGAGTGAAGCAGCAGTGTCAGCGGGCTGGATCTGGTCAGGCTGGAAAGCCTGGCGTACATTGCATGTGTTTCCATCTGCCAGGTACACACAAGTTTCAAATGAATTGCTGTGGCCGGGGAACGACAGTTAAAGATTTTACGCATGTCTGACATTACACAAATATTGGCCAAGATCGATGCTGGTCAAACACAGTCCGCCGACGAATTGCTGCCGCTGGTCTATGCAGAACTACGGGCGTTGGCGTCTGCGCGGATGGCTGGTGAGCGGACCGATCATACTCTACAACCAACGGCGCTGGTACACGAAGCGTACTAGCGGTTGACGAATGGAACTGAGATTAGCCAATGGAATAGTCGTGGGCATTTCTTTTCTGCGGCGGCCGAGGCCATGCGGCGGATTCTAGTCGAAGCGGCTCGTCGCAAGGGCCGGGACAAACATGGTGGAAAACAATCGCGGTCCGATGTTGACCTGGATGGGTTGATCGCGCCGCAATCCGCTGATCCACACTTGGTCATGACCGTCCATGAAGCGCTAGATCGGCTCGCGGAGCGCTCGCCACGCAAAGCGGAGCTGGTAAAACTGCGATACTTTGTTGGACTGAGCTTGCCCGAAGCTGCTGACATACTTGGGATCTCCAGCGCAACTGCCGAAGACGATTGGACTTATGTGCGTGCCTGGTTGCGTCGAGAGGGGTTGCGTGGACAACCGCCGGAAGAAAATGGAATAAAGTGAAGGGAATTCCCCCGGGGGCTGGTGGATGGGTGTCGCACTACTAGATAGAGGACCAATTCATGACATTACAGCCAACTTCTGATAGTGAAATATTCCGTCGGGCAACCAAGCTTCCGCCTGACCAGCGAGCCGCCTATCTCGATGCTGCTTGTGGAAACAATCCGACGTTGCGGCACGAAGTCGAATCGTTGCTGCGTGCTCACGATCCAGAGGGGAGCTTCTACAATCGCCCGCAGTTGCGGAAACGATTGACCAATCGATCCGCGAGCAGCCGGGGACGATGGTCGGACCGTATAAACTGCGTGAGCAGATCGGCGAAGGTGGGTTTGGTGTCGTGTATGTGGCCGAGCAGGAAAGTCCTGTCCGTCGCAAAGTGGCGTTGAAAATAATCAAACCAGGTATGGACTCGCAGGAAGTCATTGCCCGCTTTAAAGCCGAACAACAGGCTCTGGCCATGATGGACCATCCGCACGTTGCTCGCGTCCTGGACGCAGGCGCGACTGCTAGTGGACGTCCCTACTTTGTAATGGAATTGGTACAAGGGGTAACGATTACCGAATTCTGTGATAAGAACGCCCTACCCACGCGCGCGCGATTGAAACTGTTGGCCGATGTCTGTCGCGCGGTCCAGCACGCGCATCAGGCAGCGGGACAAAATAAACGTACCAACGAACCCACAAAATTGCAGAGAGTAGGCAAGTCGCAGTGGATGGCCATGTGTGGCAATACAGCTTGAGGCGAATCTAGTCTCGCCAGCCGCTGCGACTTGCCTACTCGACGCAATTTTAGACCGAAGGAGTGCGGTTGGAACTACCCAGACGCGTTTTATCAGACAGTTGCATTGGTGGGCGTCCGTGGTGGGCTTGCCGTCGACAAACTACGTCATTGGCAAGACGTCGGGCGCGATCACTACGCTCCACTTGCCAAGTGACTGCGACCTCTTTAAACGCGCGGCGATCGGCGCGAATTCTTCTTTGGCCAGCTTGACTCCTCGTCGATAAATTCCGTCCAAGACGCGCACTATCGGATGGATCTTTTTCCAGGTCATGCTGCGTGCCCAATTCAATGTCGTTGAAATCGAAGTCAGCAATGTTCCAATCCAGTGTTGCTCCAACACTCCCCAACACCGCTCGACCGCATTGTACTTGCTGTGGTACGGTGGGTAATAAACCAACTCGATCGTCAAGTTGTGTTTGTCGGCAAAAGCGACCAAGCGATTCATAAACTGGGTACGACGACTGGCAACCTCAGGGCCGCTGTCCAGATCGATCATCAGTGTACGGATGTGTGGATAGAGTACTTTGCGTTCGTTCCACCACAGCTCAAGATTGTCTGCTACGGTATCGCTGGTGGAACTATTCATCGCAAAGCCGATCGTGAGTTGGCCCGATTCAATCTCCAGGATTCCACTGGGCACTAGTTTCTCGCAATGTGCCATATCGTGATCGGCAGCCTCTAGGTCGCAGGCGCGCCGCGTGAATCCGCCACGCGAAAAATCTCCAATTTTGACTTTGGCTTTGTCATCAATCGAAATGCGTAAGATGCTCTGGTCGGTGGCGGCCCGCTGATGCGCGGCCTTGACATTATCGAAGATATCATTGGTCTCGGGGATCTTCTTGAGCGGCTTAGTCTTACGCACTTTACGTAGTGAGTAGCCTCTGCGGTTCATGAGTCGACGCAGACTTCGGGGCACCGGTAAGCTGGAGATCGCCACATTCAAACTAGTCGCTAGCGCTTCACGCAATTCCTTTCCGGTCACTCGCGTAAAGGCCAGAGTCGTTTGAAACTTGGGGTCCACCTGCGAATTTTCGCTAAGCACAGCGTCGGTGGAGCTCGCAATATCTGGTCGTTGCTGTTGGAAACTTGGGCGTCCACGATTCTCTGGTAGGATGCGAATTGGTTTTCCCAATTCCAACTCTTGCAGACCGCGCGCTACTGCGCGACGATTAAAACCCAAAAGCGATTCCGTCTGACGCGGGCTAGCTTGGCAGTATTCGATGGCCACTTCTGCCACAAACAATCGCCGCTTGAAACCGGTCAAGCGTGAGGCCGCTTTACGAATTACAGCTCGCACCTCAAACGACAATTGGGATACCATCATAGCCCACTCCATCGGACCCAAAACTGTATACTAGAACACGCACTACCAGCATATTGCGAAGAGAGCAGACCAACCAGTCACGCACCCCCCAGTGCTCGCCCAGGTGCGCGTTTTTTGGCCTGAAGTTGGCTCAGCGTAGCTTGAATGCGGATAAATCTAGTCGTATAGCTAGCACTCCTGCGCATTCAAACTACGCTGAGCCAACATTCCCCCAAAAAATAGTGGGTTCGTTGGTACGTTTATTTTGTCCCGCTGCCTAAGTAGCTCTGGGACGCTGTCGCCTGCAATTCTCAGTCAGAGCGGTCCGATCAATTCGATTGTCTTCAGTTCCGACGAGCGACGAATCGTGACCAGTTCGCAGAGCGGTGAGGTAAAGGTCTGGGACGCCGAAACGAACCTCGAGTTGCTGACGCTGCCCGCTCAGATGCAAAGCGTGTGGTTTGATGACAGTGGGTTGGAATTAACCGGTGAAGAAGAATCAACAGTCAGCGGAGAAATCACTGTGCGGCGGTGGAACGTTGGTCACCGCAGCGCCCAATTTGAAGCGGAGCAAATCGTACGTGAGTTGACCACTCCTACTATCGGAGAGCCGCTGCCGCTGTTGTCAGAGATCGTCGAGCGGATTGCAGCCGATCAACAATTGCCGCGCGAGACGCGGGATGCTGCCATTGCCCTGGCAAAAGGCCCGGGGCGGGTGCCAGTCATTCACGAAATCGCCTGGTCGGTCGTCTATCTGCCGGGGCAATCTCCAGAAAGGTACCAACGTGCACTGCGGATGATCGAAGAGATCTGCGAGCGCGACCCGAACAATGGTGCCCAGTGGCGAACCCGAGCACTGGCCCATGTTCGACTGGGCCAGCCTGATGCAGCACTGCAGGCGATGTCCCGTATGCAGGCTATTTACGCCGCTCAAAAGCTCTCGCTCGCTGCCAAGGATCTGGTGACTCTCTCCTTAGTACAGTTGCATGCGGGACAGCAGGACCAGGCTCTGGCAAACTTGCAGCTTGCCCGCTCCAAGTACATCAGAGACGTCTTCTGGTCTACGCTATTGGCAGAAGCGGAATCGTTGCTGGGGGCTGACTATGCCAGGCAGTGGATTGGTCGACGCGTGATGCCAAGGTATACGTTAACCCCAGTGGATAAAAGCGGCGCGAGTATCCATCTTTCGATTCCCTACACGGTTACTGGCGCGCAAGACGATTTACTGGTTATTGGCGAAGGTATGATTCCAAGATTGGATGTAGTCCTGCTGGAAGACGCAGTCACCTACTATTCAAATGCACTTGAAGTAATGACGGGTAGTGATATTACCCTGAACCTTCGCGGTGTTGCCTGGCGAGCCGCGGGTGAATTTGATAAAGCCATCGCGGACTACACTGCATCGATTCAACTCAAACCAAATGAAGACTACTATCGCAATCGCGGCCAGGTTTGGCTCTACGACAAACATGAGATTGACAAAGCACTGGCGGATTTTGACAACGCTCTTGAACTCAATCCAAATAATAGCTGGAGCCTCGTAGAACGCGGCAATCTACTGGCCATGAAAGGAGATTATGATGGCGCGTTCCAGAGTCTCGATCGGGCAATCCAAGTGTCACCCGACGACGATTACGCCTACGGCGTTCGCGCCTGGATTCTGGCCACGTCTCCCAACGATCAACATCGCAATGGTGCTCTGGCTATCGAAGATGCCACCAAAGCTTGCGAGCTAACCCATTGGCAGGATGGCGATTGGGTGGAGAACCTCGCCGCCGGTTATGCCGAAACAGGCGATTTCGAGAAGGCGGTTGAGTGGCAAGAAAAAGCTGTTGCCCTGAAACCGCTAGCCGAACGAGCCGATTTCGAGTCACATCTCAAGCTGTACCGCGAAGGCAAACCGTTCCGCGACACAACTTATTCAACCGGGAACATCACCGAAGCATCCAGTACTTCTAATTAAGTGTCGACCTAAAACAAGATCTGGGAAGATGAGTTCGAAGAGCCCTACCCGCTCGCATGACTCACGACCTTCCCGGAGGGAAGGTTATTTGACTTACATGACCGACGTAACTCGCATCCTTTCTGAAATCCAATCCGGCGATCCGTCGGCGGCGGAGAAATTATTGCCGCTGGTTTACGACGAATTGCGGAAATTGGCGGCGGCCAAATTGTCTCACGAAAAACCCGGCCAAACGTTGCAGGCGACGGCGCTGGTGCATGAAGCCTATTTGCGATTGTTGGGGAACGATCACGAAGAACAACACTGGGACTCGCGTGGACACTTCTTCTCAGCAGCGGCAGAGGCCATGCGTAGAATTCTGGTCGAACGCGCGCGACAAGCCAAAGCTCAAAAAAGGGGTGGCGGCGAATTCCAGCGTGTCGACTTGGACGTCAATCTGGTAATCGGGCAGGAGAAAGTCGATGAACGTCTCCTACAGCTCGATATCGCCCTGGACCGACTACGAAAAACGGATGCCATCAAAGCGGAATTGGTTCAGCTCAGGTATTTTGCAGGCTTGACTGGCAGCCAGGCCGCTCAGGTACTGCGGATCGGTGAATCGACCGCCGATAAGTATTGGGCCTACGCCAAGGCTTGGCTCAGGTCAGAGATGCACAAGCTGGCGGAGGAATCATGCGATGAAATTTCTTCGAAGAATTCTCGATTGCCGTAGGGAAAACTCTGCATAATTTCGCATTGTTGGTTGGTGGCAGCCTTTTTCCTGTTTTTAACCAGCGGAGCGAGTCTGATGAACGGCATTCCAATCAATGAGGAGCAGGTCTTCGATCTCGCTCGTCGGATCGAGTCTCCCGATGCCCAACGGGACTACATCGAACAGGTCTGTGGTGCCGATCCGGCTCTTAAGGCCCGCATTGAAGAATTGCTCAGGCTACACACGGAAGAAGATGGTTTTTTCAGCGGCCGACCGGTGGGCCTTGCGCAGACCGTCGAGGCGAGAACGATCAGTGAGAAGTCAGGCGATCAAATCGGCCCCTATAAACTGCTGCAGCAGATAGGCGAAGGCGGCATGGGAGTGGTCTATATGGCCGAACAAACCAAGCCCATCCAGCGCATGGTAGCGCTTAAAATCATCAAGCCGGGCATGGATACGCGGCAAGTTGTGGCCCGTTTCGAAGCCGAACGGCAGGCGTTGGCCATGATGGACCATCCGAATATTGCCAAAGTACTCGACGCCGGGACCACCGACAGCGGTCGACCCTACTTTGTGATGGAACTGGTCAAAGGCGTACCGATCACGAATTACTGCGATGACCATCACTTACCTCCCAGGCAGCGATTGGAACTGTTCGTCGATGTCCTGCACGCCGTGCAGCATGCCCACCAAAAGGGGATCATCCATCGCGATATCAAGCCATCGAACGTGTTGGTCGCCGAATATGACCAGCAACCAATCCCCAAAGTCATTGACTTTGGCGTGGCCAAGGCGACCCACCACAAGCTGACCGACAAGACCATGTTTACCCAGTTCGGCCAGCTGGTCGGCACGCTCGAATACATGAGCCCCGAGCAAGCCAAGCTCAACCAGATGGACATCGATACACGCTGCGACATCTACTCGCTGGGAGTGCTGCTATACGAGTTGCTGTCGGGCGAAACACCCTTCGATCGTCAACGACTGCGTTCGGCGGCCTTTGAGGAAATGATGCGGATCATACGTGAAGAAAATCCGCCTGCACCGAGTACGCGGCTGAGTTCCAGCGCCTTGCTGGCTTCCCTATCGGCAAATCGAAGTACCGAGCCACGCAAGCTCAGTCTCTTCTTGCGCGGCGAGTTGGACTGGATCGTGATGCGAGCCATGGAAAAGGAACGCAATCGACGCTACGAAACCCCCAACGCGTTTGCTGATGACATCCAGCGATTCCTCAATCAAGAAGCGATCGTCGCTCGACCAGCCTCGACTGCTTACCGTATGAAGAAATTCGCTCAGCGAAACTGGGCAGCCGTAGTTACTGGTACGGTAATCGCCGGCACGTTGCTGCTGGCATCTGGCGTGAGTACTTGGTTGGCCATCCGCGCAAGCCGAGCCGGACAGGCCGCAGTTGCCAGTGCTCGTGAAGCCTTAATCGAGAAACAAGAAGCGAATGCTCAACGGGACGCTGCCAAAACGGCTTCGCAACAGGAAAGTGAGCAACGAAAACTTGCTGAACAACGGGAGGCTGATGCGCTCGCTGCCCGCGAGGAACTTCGCCACACACTATATGCCGCCAACATGAGCCTCATTCAGTCGTCCTGGGAAAGCCAACAATTTGACTGCGTCCGTTTTCTGCTGGATACCCAGTCGGCTGATGAGAGTGACACCAATGACCGCGGCTGGGAGTGGCATTTCTGGCATAAGCGTTTGAAACAGGGGCTTGTACATGACAGTCCGATTCCATCACTCGCAGACGATTCGCACGTATTCCACGGGCGGGGTCTGAGTGGCGATACCAGCAAACTTGTGT
>JBGSNE010000318.1:0-48492 GCA_041739785.1 Pirellulaceae bacterium | reverse complement strand
AAAGAAAACCAGAATTGCTGGCGCAAATGTTGTACCATTCACGCGGTGTTTGGCCAGAAAATCGCTAAAATCAGTAAAGTGAGTGCCATTTGGCTAGCGCCTGAGGTTCACAATTTGGCCGGTTTACCAAGTGAGTGCCATTGGGCTCACGTCCCTCGGCACTTGAACAATCCGGGTCAAACAACAAACGTGCAATCCAACCCTAAATCAACAAGCCGCTGAGCCCCCTCGGCTCATGGATAATTCGGGTTGTAATCTGCAGCGATAAAGAATTGCTAGCAGTTAAATGCGGCGAAAGGATTAACGCGTTGACTGATGCTTCAAGAGTCCGAATGTCGATGCTCACGTGTTGGCTGTCATTGGCAATTCTCCTCTCACAGAATGCAGCAGCTCAAATCCACATAGCTCCCTTGCCAACATTGCCGGCTGGTCAAATGGTATGGGAGACTGCACCACAATCAGAGCCCATGGCGACGACGGTCGGGAAATCGACGGAAAGCCAAGGTAGCTCAGTAAAGAATCTAGTGTTACCCGCCGAGGGTGCCCCATCCAAGAGCGAAGAGTCGTCAGCCGACAAAGATCCGCTTGGGGACGAGCCGTCTGACAAACTTGAAGAGCTGCAAAAGGAATTTGAAGAACGCCTCAAAGGGTTGGAAGACGAGCGGGACAAGCAGGCCGAAGCGAAAAAGGAAGCTGAGGAAGAGGCGAAAAAGAAGCCGACGTTTGATATCGGTGGTCGGATTCACCTGGATTATTGGACCTTTCCGGACAGCGAACCGGGTTTGGGGTTTCTGGAAAATTCTGATCCGACCGCTGCTAACTTTGGCGACGACCCCGAAGATCGCTTCTTGTTCCGTCGAATTCGATTGGAAATGGGTGGAGACATCCCCACGAACATGTTGTGGCGGATGCAAATCGATTTTAACAATCCGTCAACGCCTGAATACAAAGACGCCTACTTGGGGTGGACTGAATTGCCGGGCAATCACACTTTGTTGCTAGGCAGCCAGAAGCGACCGCTGGGATTGGATCACCTGAATAGTTCACGTTACAACGTGTTCGCGGAACGCCCCTTGGTGGTTGAGGCATTTAATGAAGACGCGCGGCGCATTGGTGCTTGCCTCTATGGCTACTCCGAAGATGAATCGCTCAATTGGCGGTATGGCGTTTTCAACTTGGAAAACACGGCAGACTCGGGGAGGTATATCGGCGATTCGTTACAACTGGGTGGTTATGGTCGTTTGGCTGCCAGTCCCTGGTACTCGACGGACGGACGCTGCTACAGCCACTGGGCAATGGCTGGGGCTATCGCGCATCCCGATGGCGATACTACCGCCAGAGAAACGAACGCCAATGAAGGTCGTTTCCGTACTCGACCAGAGGGGCGTACCGATGCGCGGTGGCTCGACACAGGCCGCATCGCAGGAGCCAATTGGTATGAGGTACTTGCGGCTGAGAATATCATCAACAACGGTCCATTTCAATTGACCAGTGAATACATGGTCAATTTCTTGCAGCGTGACAATTTTACGCCGGGAACTGGTCCGGATACCTTCTTTCATGGTTTCTACGTTTACGGCGCTTATTTCCTGACAGGCGAGTATATGCCCTATGACCGCCAATCGGGGACACTGGACCGCGTCAAGCCAAATCAGAATTTTTTCCTAGCCGATCGGCTGTGTGGTCGTGGCGGGTGTGGTGGTTGGGGGGCTTGGCAAGTCGCTGCACGGTATGACTATCTCGATCTAACCGATCAAGACATAGCCGGTGGTGTCGAGCAGAATTTTACGTTGGGGCTGAACTGGCATTGGAATGCCTATGCGAAAATGCAAACCAATCTGATCTTGGGTGACATCCGCGATCGCCGCCCAGTTGCCGGCTTTGATGGTGGAAACTTCACCATTCTGGGCACGCGCTTCCAGTGCGATTTCTAGTTTCAGCCTGGCGCAGGGCCCACCGCTAGCGTCTGAGGTTCACAGAGCAAGGGAACCTGATGTTTGCATTCCCGCGGCCTAGGGATTTCGACTAGAATAGTGATAGCGAACTACCTGCCTCACTCCCCTCCCACCTTCGATCACTAATTGTCATGTCGAAAATATTTCCACTTGGATTGTGGTTGCTTTGCAGCTGGGTGGTCACTTCTCAAGCGCTCTCGGCCGATGATGAAATCACTCGCCGCGCAACACACTTTGAGACCGAAATTAGACCAGTGCTGGTTGCCAAGTGCATCCAATGCCACGGCGCAGTAAAACAAGAAGGAGGCTTGCGACTCGACTCGGCCCAGGCCCTGCTGGGCGGTGGAGAGAGTGGTTCGACGCTTGAGGCAGGCCTGCCTGACGCGAGTTTGTTAGTCGAGGCGTTGAAGTACGAAGGCTTCGAAATGCCACCCTCGGGTCAGCTCTCCGAGCGGACGATTGCTCAGTTCGAACGCTGGATTGCCGAGGGAGCTGTGTGGCCCGAGCATTTAGCTGTCTTGCGCCCAGATTCCGAAGCGATTGCCGAAGAAGATCGACAGTGGTGGTCATTTCAACCAGTGATCAAGCACCAACCACCTGCCGTGCAACGGACCGATTGGCCGCAAAATGAAATCGATCATTTTGTGCTTGCGCGGCTGGAAGCGGAAAACCTGACCCCCGCACTGCCAGCCGATCGAAGCGTGTTAGTCCGACGGTTGTATTTCGATCTGCTCGGTGTGCCACCCACACCCGATGAAATCCAACGCTTCGTTAGTGATTCATCCGTGCAAGATTTAGGCGATGACACAACGGGTAATCCTCCGCAGGCTTGGGAACGGCTCATCGATCGCTTGCTTGACGATCCACGCTATGGCGAACATTGGGCACGGCATTGGCTCGACCTGGTTCGCTACAGTGAATCTGACGGTTGGAATCAAGACGCGTATCGTCCGGAGATGTGGCGCTATCGCGATTACGTGGTCGATGCCTTCAACAGCGATAAACCCTATCCCGACTTTGTTCGCGAGCAGTTGGCTGGTGACGAATTCGCTGGTGATGATCCGCAAGCTCGAATTGCGGCCGGTTTCCTGAGGTTAGGAATCTACGAATATAACCAACGCGATGCGCGCGGACATTGGAACGACATCATGAATGAGATGACCGATGTTGCGGGCGACGTGTTTCTGGGGCTTAGCATGGCCTGTGCACGTTGCCACGATCACAAATTTGATCCGCTCCCGCAACGCGATTACTTTAAGCTGCGAGCCTTTTTCGAGCCTGTGATTTGGCGGGATGATCTCGATGGAGCCACTGCTCAGCAGCGCCGAGCATATCAATGGCAACTGGCTAAATGGGAACAAGCTACCGCCAACATTCGCGAGCAAATCGACCAAATCGTAGAGCCCTACAACCTGGAAAAGTGGCACAGCACGGCCGATAAATTCCCGCTCGATATTCAGGCTTGCTTCAATAAGCCTGTCGACCAGAGGACAAGCTGGGAGGAGCAGATGTCCTACCTTGTCGCGCGACAGTTTTTAGAAGAGGGTGGAGGACCACTTAAGAGTGCAAAAAAAGAAGATTTGGCTCGCCTTGATCAACTCGAAACGCAGTTGGCTGCCTGGGACGAACTCAAGCCCTCGCCGCTGCCGATGGTCATGACAGTTAGCAACCACGACGGTCCGATCACGCCTACGACTCTCCCCGACGCCCCCGAACAGACAGCCATCGAACCTGGATTTTTGGCTGTTATGTCGCAGACTTCCCTGCCAGACTACCGTAGCACCCATGCCGCTCCCTCACCGCAGACCAGAGCGAATTTTGTCAGCACCGATGCCAGCGCAGACAGGTCTGATCTCAAAGCCAAGCACTCGAAAAAAAGCTTACAGCGCCGTATGCAGTTGGCTGACTGGATTGGTGATCCTCGCAATCCATTAACGACGCGAGTCATCGTGAATCGCATCTGGCAACAGCATTTCGGTGAGGGAATTGTGGCTACCTCGAATGATTTTGGCCGGCTGGGCGCACCTCCCTCGCACCCTGAACTGCTCGATTGGTTGGCTGCGACTTTTGTGGAGCAGGGCTGGAGTTGCAAGCAGTTGCATAAGCAGATTCTAATGTCGGCCACTTGGCAACAATCGTCTCACCATCCCCGGGCCGACGAGTATGAATTGCGCGATCCCGGCGAAAAACTATTGTGGCGTAGTCGGGTTAGGCGGCTGCAGGCGGAGCAACTGCGCGATGCCATGTTGCTTGCCAGTGGTGAATTGCAGACGACCGTGGGTGGTCCCAGCGTCGATGAAAGCCAGCCACGGCGGGGATTGTATGTAAAGAGCTTCCGCAATAACCTCGATACTTTCTTGCATAGTTTTGACATGGCCAACGGTCTGAAAAGCGTGGCTGTGCGTGACGCCACCACCACGCCCACACAAGCCCTACTGTTGTTCAATGGCGAATATGGACTGCAGCGAGCACAACGTATGGCCGAGCGTATCCAATCAACAGGCCATCAAACCCCCAGTGAGTTAGTGCACTCAGCCTATCTATGGACCTGGGGACGTTCGCCGAGCATGAGTGAATTGGAACGCGGTATGGAGTTTGTTGGAGCTTTGGCAAACGAACCAGCGACGACCATCAATCCCGATCGACTCATAGATTTCTGCCACGTGCTACTCAATTCAAATGAGTTCTTGTACGTAGAGTAGCTGATCGAGAGTGACGCTTTTTGCCATAGTTCCAGCTCGATGCGCCAACGCGTTGGTCGTCAGGCGGGAACTGGGGACCAAGTACACGTTGGAGGGAAAAGGCGGGGAAAGGGAGCATTCCGACGGCGGAGCGTCGGGCCACGTTGAGGCTATTTGCGGAATTCAACGGGCAATTCAAGGCCGGCAGCTTGGGCTGCCACGCGAGTGGTCAGTGAAATCATGTCATGTCCTGCGTTGTCAGGATCGGGCTTTACTACCCATATCAATTTTTGGTCTTCTTGCCGCGTATCGGTAACCGTGGTGACCGGATTACCACGTTTGGCTATCTCCGTTAAAGCGACGCGCACGGCCCTATCATCGATGCGAAATTCGCGCAGCTGTTGATTGCGAGTAATGCCAGCCTTCTCAAAGGCATCACCGTCGAGCACAAAACGCACTGGAGACATTCCGCCGTTGAGGCCGCCGTTGAGGCCGTCGTTGGCTTCCTCGGCGACCAATGCCAAGGCAACCTCAATCGGCTCTTGGTCAAAACTCAGTCGCATGGGGCGTGCCAAATAACCTTCGATCCCCAAGGAGTTGTTCGCAACCTCAACGGAGCTGTCACCTGGGGCCGGATTTGCGACCAGGTTGGCCCCCGGTTGCAGCGCAATCCAACTGGCCAGTAAGATGTTGCCCGCCGCTTCGCTGGGCAAATACGTATTCGAAATAGCGGTGCCGTTCTCAACGCCGAATCGCGTATGCGCTACCACCGTCCGCAACATCTGAGGAAAACGCAGCGCGAGCGCTCGCCAATAGGGATGGGGTGTTTGGCTGACTAATTGTGCTTCGACGGCTGGAGGCAAAGTGCGCAGGCGTTGTTGATTTGCGGTCAGTACTTTTCCTGCTTCCAAATCATTGGCTCCGATGACTCGTGTTTCGATATACCATTGCGGGTCGAAGCGCATCTGTATTCCAAAGGCGCGCATGTCACCTCCAAGGATTTCCTTCAACTGTTCGTTCATACGTGGCGGCCCGCTGGCCAAAAGCCCACGGCCTGCGGTGAATAGAAAGGGAGCCGACCCGAATAGTGACAGATCCGCCTGTCGATCCGTGCTGTCCCAAATCTTTTTCAATTGCGGTACTAGTGGTCCAGGCGTGCCGGCCAACTCAGCCGCATCGCGCATCAATTCCAGTGGGCCGACACTAAATTGACTAACGCTCTGCGAATCGACCAGAGGTTGTGGAGAAACGTAGTAAGCCAGCTGCTGCGCAGTGACCAACAGGACTTGGTCGCCAATCGTCTCTGAAGAACGTTGCTCCTGCCACTGGGATTTAAGGTCGCTCAGAGCTTGTGGTGTAAGCAATTCACAACGCAAGCAGACCCGCGACATCCCGCCCGACGTAAGTGGAGGGTGAAATACTGCGGTCATCTGCGAGATTTGTTCCAGCCGCATCCCCGTGAAGGTTTTAACAAGCTCAAGCAGCGGGGACAGCTGTCGATCAAAGGCAGCCAATATGCCGCGTCCAGACTTTGTGTCATCCAACAAGTCGGCGGGGCGGAGGGAAAGAAATAGCTGTCCACCAGGCGGAAGCAAATCCAGCGGCAACGGCGCTGGTGCAGCCGGCGGTACCCACAGCGTACCGTCTCCCACCTCGACGATTTGAAATAGTTGCTCCAGTGGATCACGCAGATGATCACTATCGGTGCCAACGGCGGTTGCCGGCTGCGATAGATAGTCCGATGGCCGACCTGTGGTGTTTTTCGTGTTCGCCGTTGATGGTCCTGGTTGCAACACGCCACTGGCACTCAGCGCCAGCAATAGCAGAATTAAAAAACCACAACCACCGAGAACGGGCAGTAACCAGGGATTGCTTCGGCGATTTTTCTTGGATCGCGGCTTCGTGTCTCGCGGCTTCGTGGATCGCGGGATGGGGCCAGCCACTATCGAGTGGTCTGCCGGAAATGCCACAGCAGGTTTTGAAACAACAGGATTCTGCCGGGAAGTGGCTGGCACTTTTTCCGTGTGAGGCTCGGCCAAAGTTGGACTCTGTGCGGGCAGAGCAATAGCTGCATCGATAGCGTTTAACAGTGCACCGGCGGAGTCAAATCGAGAAGGCAAATTGCGTCCTAGCGCATGACGCATACAAAGCTGCAGTGCTTTGGAGCATTCGATGTCTGCTGGGATTTTCGGCAGCGACCGCGCATGCTGTTGAACGGCCAGGGTCGCCGATTCGCCAGATACCAGCGGTTTGCCAGTCACCAACCACCACCACACGCACCCCAGCGAATAAACGTCCGTAGTTGGCGTTGGTAGTTGTCCCGGCGACTGGAACTCGGGGGCCATGAACTGAGTTGGATGCAACGTTCCAAGCGATTGACTGAGCAACCCACTGTTGCCCTCATGAGCAATTGTGGTGGCCGCGCAGAGGGGATCCATGGCCAACACGGCTCGATCGGATTGCCAGTAAATTCGATCAGGCAAAACGCGACCGTGTGCGATATTTGATGAATGCAGCGCTGCCAATCCGCTGGCAATTTCTCGTATGATTTGCAACGCTAGTTCAGGGGAACAAACATCTACTCGAAATTTTTCACTCAGCAGTTGGCCTGAGATGGGCACGACCAAAGCGAGCAACTTGCCGTCGACCATTTCGGGTGGGGCAATAGTCTGAAGAGCTGTATGCGGGTGCGCAACGCACTGCAACGCGCGTCGTAGACTCGGACTGGCTGAACGGAGTTGAGCCAGCTGCTCGGCGTCGACTGGCCGCGCCCACAAGTCGGAACCAGCTGCGTTGTTAGTGTCGGAAGCACCCGACCTCGGGACTGGGTTGCGGACGACCATCCAGCCTGGCCACAACGGATCTTTCACCCGTTGTTGGATAAGCCATTTGCCAAAGCGCAGCGGCTGTGTGGATTGCCCAGCTAGTATTTTGGCTTGGTAATTGGACAGGTGGTCTAGTTCGACCAATCTCTGCAGGATGTTAAGCCCACTAGCCGCTTCGTCTGCGGAGAGCAATTGCGACGCTGCGGTGGCCCACTGGCGGCATTGTGCACTGGTTGCCAGTCCCTCAAGCTCGATACGCCGCCAAAGTTCAGGACTGGAGATACTCATGGTGGATGCCAACGTTGTTCGACTCTCCGAGCCGAGTAAGTGCGTCGAATTCAGTAGCAGGGCTTCAATCGCGGAGCGAATTATTCGGCATCGCGTTCCACGCGGAGAGTCGAACGGGGCTAGTCCGCTTATAATGCGGTCTCCTTGAGCCACACCGTCGCGGCCGGCAAGCAATCAGCATTCGCGACTATCAATACCTCCCTATTATAAACGACTTGGAGATTCTGACTTGAAAGCCAGTGACGCGACAACCTACTTTTTTGATAAAGCTGCCGACCAGCTCTGTTTGCCGGATTGGGTGCGCAAGATACTAATTACTTCCAAACGCGAATTGGCAGTACAAGTTATCGTCGAAATGGACGACGGCCGTGTGGAGACGTTTCTTGGATATCGCGTGCAACACGACAACGCGCGTGGACCAATGAAAGGTGGCTTGCGCTACCATCCAGATGTTAGTTTGGACGAAGTGCGCTCGCTGGCTAGCCTAATGACTTGGAAAACAGCCGTAGTCGATATTCCGTATGGTGGTGCCAAAGGGGGCGTTTCCGTTGATCCCCGCACGCTCTCTCACAAGGAGCTCGAACGGCTGACACGGGCCTTCGTGGATGGCATTCACGATGTGATCGGGCCCGATACCGACATTCCTGCTCCCGATATGGGGACAACGCACGAAGTCATGTCATGGATCCGCAATCAATGGGAGAAATATCACGGCTTCAATCCCGCCGTGATAACCGGAAAACCGGTGGAAGAATACGGAGCCAAAGGGCGCGAAGAAGCGACTGGGCGCGGCGTGGGAATTCTAGCCGTCAAGTTGCTCAAACGCAAAGGGCTCAAAGCGGAGAATTGCCGCACTGCCATTCAAGGCTTTGGCAACGTTGGATCCCATGCCGCCAAGTATCTTAGTGAAGCCACGTTCCCAATTGTGGCCATCAGCGACATTTCGGGATGTTATTACAACCCCAAGGGACTTGATGTTCGTGCCCTCTTGCGACATACGCTGGAGCACAAATCGATGGCGGGATTTAAAGAGGCGGAGGTCCTGCCCGCAGACCAGTTGCTGGAGCTAGATGTCGACCTGCTGATTCCTGCCGCTTTGGGAGGTGTAATTCACGAGGGAAACGTCGACAAAATTAAAGCCAAGGTGATTATCGAAGCCGCCAATGGTCCGGTCCTACCAGCCGCGCACGAAATGTTGGTCGAAGCGGGAGTCACATTGCTACCTGATATTTTGTCCAATGCCGGCGGTGTAACGGTCAGCTATTTTGAATGGGTTCAGAATCGACAGCACTATCGCTGGAGCCTTGACCGTGTGCGACAGGAGCTTGACCACACTCTCAGCAACGCTTTCGAACAGGTTTGGCAGCAAGCCCTCGAATATCAGGTCGATCTACGGACCGCCGCTTTCATGTTGGCCATCGCCCGCGTGCATCGCGCCACCGAACTGGCCGGATTCGCCGGATAACGCGCGACCCAACCTCTGATTTTTTCAGTGGGTCACTCTTGCCGAGAGTGACTAGCAGTGGGTCACTCTTGCCGAGAGTGACTAACGTTTGACGAAGTCGCACCTGGCAGGTGCGACCCACGGAAACCTCCACTGTCAGAATCACGCGTTGGCCGTTGAACGTTGGCGTGGTTGAATCGACGATCGAAGAAGAGACTCGCAGTTCAAACCAAGGCGCCGCTTCTAGACTGAGCCGCTGCCGCGCATTCGCAACCCACTTGCGGGAGCAGGCCCAGACATCGGCTTGGACATCCGCGCTGCCCTGGATCAAGCCTACGATGCGGGCAGTTACAATCAGCACATCGATTACACTCAACCTTGCCAGCCGCCACTCAGTGCTGAGCAACTTGCGCGGTGGACACAGTGGAAGCAGGCCGAGCGCACGTGATCAGGTGAACCCGCTGAAGCAAAGGTCTACGAACCCACCGGTGCGGCTGAGGGAATCGCGAGTTCAGCTACTCAGCAGGGGCAACCACGTGACGTGGTGAGTCGACCTGTTTCAGCTCAACGCTGTCTCTGTAGGCGTGGGCATCCATGAGGGTGAAGCCCAAGAATAGGGCCACGAAGACAAACGAGCTAATGAAGATAATCGCGTTGAGCGGTTTGTCGTGGATCATGTGCATGAAGAACAAGATCACCAAGGCAGCCTTGATCGTGGCAATGACCAGCGAAATGATCAACTCCAAGTTTCCCAAATCAAACGTCGCTTGATAGACGGTCAGAATGGTCAACGCCACCAACGCAAAAAAGACGGCTAGGAGCTGCCATACTGGTGCGGGGTGTGCAAAGCCATGATGATCGGCGTGAGCTGCGTGTTCTGACATGGTAACAACGTTTGATCTAAGGGAGGTGAAGGTTTCGCAACGGCCGAAACTCTTAGCGAGTTTCGCTACGGGTAACTCCGACGTCTCATTCCGACGTCTAATTACTTTATTAAATACAACAGCGGGAACAGGTAGATCCAAATCAAGTCGACCAAGTGCCAATACAGGCCGACGTAATCCACCGGACCAAAGTACTCTTCGTTAAAATGATTTTTGGTGGCGCGAATCAACAACCACGTTAATACAACCATGCCGCCTAAGATGTGCACGGCATGCACGCCAGTCATGCAGTAATAGATACTGAAAAACAAACCGGCTCCACCCGCTTGATCGATCTCTGCAGGAAGTGGATCGCCAGGAGATCGATGAGCTGGTTCGACCAGCGTGCTAACTTCGTGACCAACATCCGCTGACGCTACGTGCTCGGGTCCAGCTGCCCCTTCGGTGGCGTGTTCGGTTTCAGCGTGTTCGCTGGCGTGGGTCCCGTTTTCGGCAACATGCTCACCGTCAGCAACTGCTACCGTTGCATGTTCGCCGTGGGTGCTGCTGGCATGGGCGCTGGCTTCGGCATTTTGGAAGCCAATACCAATGAAGACTCCCAAGAAATAACAAAGTGCAGTGACCAACAGTGGTCCAGCCACTTCGCTATTTCGCTTGTCGCCGGAAACGATCGTCCATACGTACCAAGCAGCAAAACCTACGACGCACAGCGCGGGAATGGCACTCAGTACATACAACCATTGGGAAATTCCGGCATGGTGCGCGCCTGGCAGGAATTGTGACTCGTAGGCACCCGCCGGTAACAATCCCAAGTCCCATTTGTGCGTATATTCAATGGCCTTGACCCCCAAGAACACCGCCGCACAACCAAGCGTGATGGCTAAACAGACTACCAATCCGGTACGTTGTCGCATCTGCGCACAGCGGACACCCCAAGCCATCGATAGACTGCTGAACAACAGCACACCAGTGTTGAAGGCTCCCAGCGTCTCATTAAGAAACTGACTGGCAAACGTCCAAACTTCGGGGTGCAGGCTGCGGTACAGCGCATAAGCGCAGAACATGCCACTAAAGAACAGCACCTCGGTGACCAGAAACAGCCACATCCCAAGTTTGCCGGAATCGAACTGTTGCTCTGGATCGTCGAAGTGGTGAGCCAGGAAAGGCATGTGCCCATGCTCGCCATGACCATGTCCCTCGGCGTGATCTCCGTGACCATGCGCGTGTTCAAGCGTTGCCGTATCGTGTGACATTCGAAATCTTAGTTCTTAGCAGGGATGGGTTGGGTTTGTGGAACTGCGGGGTGTGCGGGATGGACATATTCCCAGCCCCTCTCCTCACCGTGATATTCCAGCGGCGTGTAGTTGTAGGGTTCGTTGACCGTTGGCGGATGAGCAAAGTTGAAGAACGGCGGTGGTGAGGCACACTGCCATTCGAGTGTGGCGCCACCCCAAGGGTTTGGTGGTGCCTGTTTGCCTCGGAGCACAGAATGAATCAATACGCCCAGTGCCACAAACAGGCCCACGCCCAACACATACGCTCCGTAGGTTGACCATTGATGCAACTCTTGGAATTCCGGAACATAAGTGGCATAACGGCGTGGCATACCACGACTTCCTAGGACGAACTGGGGAAGGAAGGTCAGGTTAAATCCGACGAACACCAATAGGCACGAAATGCGTCCCCACAAGTCGTCGAACATCTTGCCAGTCATCTTAGGCCACCAGTGGAAAATGCCTCCCAGGAAGCCAACCAAGGTGCCACCCACCATTACGTAGTGAAAGTGAGCCACGACGAAATAGGTATCATGCAATGGTCGGTCGGTCGACAGAGCTCCCAGCCACAGACCAGTCAAACCGCCGATGGTGAATAAGAAAATGAAGTTCAGGGCATAGCACATCGGCGTATTGAGTTGCACCGTCCCTTTATACATGGTCGCCAGCCAATTAAAGACCTTGATAGCTGATGGAATCGAAACGCTAAAGGTCAAGGCACTGAAGATAATGGTCGTAACATTGGCCATGCCGCTGGTGAACATGTGGTGCCCCCACACCAAAAATCCGAAGAGGGCAATCGCGATCGAACTGTAGGCGATAAAGCGATAACCGAAAATTGATTTGTGGCTATGGACACTCATCAACTCCGAGATAATCCCCATGCCGGGCAAAATCATGATGTACACGGCGGGGTGGGAGTAGAACCAGAAGAAGTGTTGGTAGGTAACTGGATCGCCGTTGTAGGCTGGATCGAAGATTCCAATATGCAACAGGCGTTCGGCGGCCAACAGTAGCACGGTGATACCGAGCACTGGAGTGGCAAGAACTTGAATAATCGAAGTTGCATACGTGGCCCACAGGAACAGGGGCATCTTGAACCAAGTCATCCCAGGTGGACGCATGGTGTTGATCGTTACGATAAAGTTGAGTCCGGTGAAGATCGAACTGAAGCCGAGTACAAACACGCCCATCGTGGCTGCCACTACCGGCCCACGCGTGGTCGTGCTATACGGCGTATAAAAAGTCCAACCTGTATCGAGCCCGGTATAGAGCAAAGCTGTTAGGAAAAAGATGGCTCCAGTGACCCACAGATAGAAGCTACCCAAATTCAAACGTGGGAAGGCTACGTCCTTAGCCCCCAACATGACTGGCACCAAGAAGTTACCCAAAGCGGCGGGCACGCTGGGGATGATGAACAGGAAGACCATGATCGCACCGTGCAGCGTGAAGACCTGGTTGTACTGTTGGTTCGTTAGGAACATGTTATTGGGTGTCAGCAATTCGGTGCGCAACACCAAGGCAAGTAAGCCCGCTACGAAGAAGGCCGACATGACTCCAGCCAAATACATCAAGCCGATTCGCTTGTGATCAAGCGTCAGTGCCCAGCTCAAAAACCCTTTCGAGTTAAGCAAGAAGTTGTCGCTGGCTGGTTGCGAATGTGTCGGGCCTGTTGCTACCGCGCTCATCGCTCTATTCCTCTATAAATTCGGATGGTCCGAAATGAATTACGCTGGAAATGGTATGGATTGATTGTGTGCCAGCCTATGTTTTGGGCTGGCAAGCTAAGTGTAGTTAACAAAGTCTGGAGGTAATCGTAGTGGCAGGGCTGCAAATTCACCGCACGGATCCCTATTGAGCTGGGGGCGCACTCTCAGTCGCTGTTTCGTCGGCGATACCTAAGCCCTGCTTGTCCGATTCGCTCAATTCGCCATCGGCGACCGCTTGCACGAAAGCTGGATCTTTCATGGCTTCCATAAATGTGGTCAGTGCCGTTAGTTCATCTTCCTTTAACTTGCCTTGAAATGACGGCATCTGCGACGCGTTCTGATAACCTTCACGCATTTGCGCCTGTGGTTCCAAAATCGACTGTCGCACATACTGTGCATCGAACTTGACATCTTCTCCCTTAGAATTCTTAAAGGATTGGCCAAAACTATTAGCAAAGCTGGGACCGACGATGCGTTTGCCTTCCACGGTAGAGTGGCAAGATTTGCAGCCCATCCGTTCGTACAACCAGAAGCCGTGAGCTGTCGGATTGATCGGCGGTTTGGCCGCTTCGGCCACCCACTGTTGGTAGCCTTCGGTGTCATGCACAACGACTCCACGCTGCTTAATCATCTGACTGTGCTGGTCCCCGCAATACTCTGCGCAGAACAAGTCATACTCGCCTTCCAAAATGGGCTCGAACCACATCTCAACCACGCGTCCGGGAACAATATCCGCTTTGGCGCGAAACGCGGGTACGTAAAATGCGTGCAACACGTCATCAGAACGCATACGCAGGAGTATCGCCTGATTGTTAGGAACATGAAGTTGGTCGCTGATCGCGCCGTTAGGATACTGAAAAGACCAGTCCCATTGCCGAGCTGTGACGTTGATGTCGAGCGTATCGGCTGGAGGGGTCATCATATCCATGTAGCCATACACGCCGCGAGCAAAAATCCAACACACGATCAAGGATGGGATTACGGTCCAGGTGATTTCCAATGCATTGTTGTGCAGCGCCTTGGAATCTCCTTCATAACCAGGTCGACGACGGAACTGAATTGCGAACCAAACCATGGCCCCGACAACCAACACAAAAAAGAAAACGGAAATCCACATAATGGCCATGTAGAACCAATCGATCTCCTCGGCGAAGGTCGATGCGGCCGGAGGAAACCAAAAAGTGGCGTTTTGGTCAGCTAGCAGTGATGGAAAATGCGATGGCGACATAGGTCTTACTTTAATGCTTCCGTCGAATCAGTGGTTTCAGCTTGTGTACTATTGTAGGAATCGGACAGCTGTTGCCGAGGTTCAATATTGGATTCGAGCCCATTTGCCGCACCCTCAGCCTGGTCACTTCGGGTGCGACGAGCGAACCAAAATGGGGCCGTAAAGCCAAGCAGCAACATGGTGAAGGCTGCCGCACCGAAGGCCATCATTCGCCGAGCGCTGGCCGTATAACGGTTAGCATCTGGATCGTAGAGATAACACATTTGAATAAAAACATCGGCCAAAGAACGCGTGAGTTTCCCCTCTGCCGCTTCGGCGATAGCCAGCTTAAATTGATCCGGTTCGGAACCCAGCGACACTAAATAGCGGCAAATGCGACCATCGGAGCTAATAAAGTATGTGGCAGCCGCATGATTATAGCGCTGATTGACACGATCATAGCTGTATCGAAATCCGACGGAATCGGCCAAAGTGGCGATATCTTGCTGCTTGCCAGTTAGGAAATGCCAGCCTGCTTCAGCGTTGGTGTCGCGCAGCAGCCCTGTGTACTTGGCCTTTGTCCGCCCGGCTTTTTCGGGAGTCTCTTTCGGGTCGATGCTAATTGTCAGTATCTCAAAATCGTCACCGATCCCTCCTCCATCGAGTCCCCGCAAAGTCTCTACCAACATGTCTAGTTGGGCGACACACAGGCCGGGGCAATCGCTGTAGTTCAGCGTCATCACGATCGGTTTGTCCTGCTTGAAATATTTACCCAAGCCGACCGCGTTGCCTCGTTCGTCCTTAAAAATCAATCCCAACGGAACGAACTCACCCACACGGTCCTCGATATCGATCGCTTGCGCGGACGGCGGGAGATCTTCCTTGAGCAACTGCGCATGAGCTATCCGGTCCAGGCTAGTAAACCCAGCCAGTACAACGAGCAGCAACATTTTGGTAGCAGTTGACGTCATAAGATCTTCAGTTGCCCAAATCTCCGAGTCGAGATGCGGCAGTTCTCATCGTTCCTAAAATGTTTGTAGTTTCTTCGATAAATGACACGACTCGGAGAGTCGTGCGACATTCGCCTCTAAGTTAACGACTCGGAGAGTCGTGCGACGATTTTCGGCCAGAGGTACTTACTCGTGGCTCTTCGTGCCCCAGTCTTTGAGCAAAATCGTTTTTGCTTGGGAAACCGGTATTCGTAAGCGTTCTTCCTGAGTGGGTGCGGCCCCGGCGTCGCTTCCTTCGGGCGCAGGGACTTCTACCATCTCCTTACCGTAGCCAGCGAGTCTAGCCTTTTGATCGGCAATCGTTGCATCAGCCGAAACGTAATGCGCGTCGGCCAGTTTTTTCTCGTCTTCAGCCTCGACCCAGCTGTAAGTTAGCGCTCTGACCAACAATATGACCACAGCCAAAATGATGGTGCTCACTACTGCCGCATAGGCAATCGGTCCTGTGCTTAAGTCGTCGTAGCGCGCCATTTTTCAGCCTTTTGTTTCTTGTCTACAGTGGTCTAAATTAATTATAGGGTTGAAATCCCCCAAGAGTTTCAACACGGATCGAAACTCGACGGCCGCTGGCGAAGGGCTTGTGATTCTTGCTACCCAGCTATATTGTAATTTGCGGTCAATATTCTCTTAGGGTCCAACTTGATAGGCCAGAGCGTCTGGGAGCCATGGATCCTTGGCTGCAACCAGCGGTGTCTCACCCACCCGGAGTAGGAACAACGCCAAAAATATGGATATCATCCCAATCCAGCAGACCAAGTGACCAATGATCAACATGGCACTAACGGGAGCCGCGTTGGGCATAATTAAGAACATCATATCCAACCAGTGGACCAGCAGAATAAAACCTGCCCAGCCAGCCATCACTCCACGGTTGCGGCGGACGTGCCGCGACATCGTTCCTAAAAATGGAACCGCAAAGTGGAAAGCAATCAACATTAACCCAATGTATTGCCAGCCATGTTCCATGCGGTGCTTGTACCACAACGTTTCTTCAGGGATGTTTCCGTACCAGTAGAGCAGGAATTGCGAGAAGGCAATGTAGCCCCAAAAGACAATGAAGCCGAATTGGAATTTGGACATATCATGAAAATGTTCCGTAGTCACCAATTTCTCGATGCGACCGCTGCGTTGCAGCATGTAACAGATGATGATCATGGCAGCAAAGAAACTGAGCATACTGGCCGCGAACAGATACACGCCATAAATAGTACTGAACCAAGCTGCGTCCGTTGACATCATCCAATCGAAGGCTGCGAAGTTTACAGACAACGAGAAGAGCATAATGAAAGGCCCAGCCCAACGCTGTAGCTTTAAATTGATTTCCGTGTCTCCGGTATCGTCTTGCTTGCGACTGAGCAGGAAGTAGGTACGTGCCGCGATCGTCCAAATTCCAATATAGATCAGCGCGCGAATCGCAAAGAAGCCAGGATTAAGGTAACCCAATTTGGATTCAACGAGATCGTCTAAGCCGTTATCCCTACCGGCATTCCAATCGTAGAGTGAAGTGCTTTGGGTAAACAAAACCATGGCTAAGATTGGCAAGAACAGCAACGACCACCATGGAATCGTGTAGGCCAACAATTCGGCGATACGGCGAATCGAAGCACTCCAAGCAGCCCGCACTAGATATTGCACCAAAACGAAAAACAGGGCCCCCAAACACACACTCAAGCAGAACATGAAGTTCGCTAAGTAGGAGTGAAAGAAAGCGCGAAAGCCAATGCCTGGATTCTCACCGCTGCCGGTGAAATAGAACAATCCTAAGCTCAGCAAGACGCACACTGCTCCCACTGCGATCAGCACTGGTGCAAGACCACGCCAACTTGCCGGAAGCGTCAGATTGTCATTCGGTATATGGGCTGCCATCGTTTTGCCTGAACTGTTTACCAACCGTAAAAATTGTAAGGATGTAACTTTGTGCTATTAGCCTGCAACGCTTTCAACGCGCCAGACGTTACTGTTGAACGCTGCTACCCGAGGGGATATCACTTGGTTGCGCGTTTTGACTACGTTGAAGAGCGCGAACGTAAAAAACCACTGCCCATCGCTCCTCGGGCGTCAGCGATGCCGCGTAACCGCCCATTTTCCCTTTACCATTGGCGATGGTGTAGTAAATCCTGCCAACTGGCTGTTGCTGAATACGCGCTTCATGAAGACTGGTAGGTTGTAACCAATAGCCTTGGGCTAGATCGGTTGCTCGTTGCGACACCAGCCCATCGCCATAACCGGCGAAACCATGACAGACTGCGCAATTCTGCTCAAACTTGCGTCTGCCGATTTCGAATAGCTGATCATTGGCTTCGAGCGGTAGCTGGGTAACCCAGGCGAAATTCGGCTCACCTTCAGCGGCAGCGACCGGAGCGGCTTCCGCTACCTGGCTGGGCTCTGCAGCTGGGGTGTCTCCCGCGGCGTGTGCGTCCGAGTCTTGCTGAAAGCTGACGAGCTTAGCAGTCCCCTCGGTTGAGCCAACCTCGGCCGTTGCGGTTGGATCGTAACCCAACGAATAAGGGTCGGACGATCCAAGATCGCCACGTGCTACTGTGCCGGGAACTGGTGGCCGTTGCACGCGGCCGTCGGCAAAAATAGTTGTCGTCGCTTGGGCGTGTTTCGAAGGTTGGAAATCCATATCGAAGAACACGTGCAGCCGCGGCGATCCACTTTTGGCATTCCGCATATTGAGAACGATCGAGCCGGGGATCAGCGTCGCCAAAATCATGGCTACGATCGCAAACAAAATGGGCTTGGGAACATCCGCAGGACTATCGTCCTCACGCACTTCTTCGACCGACATGGCACCGCTGCCACCAAGTAGACTCTTGACCTTGTCGGAATTGAAGTACTTATCGCGTGAATCGATCCACAGAAAAAAACGGTCGTCGGTGGTGCGATCGAACTTGGGATTCGAGAAGACCGGATTGCTGAAGCGTGGCAGCCCGTTGAGGCCCAGCATGGCGAACACCGTAGTGAACGCGCTGAACAGCACTGTCAACTCAAACGCAACTGGAATAAAGGCTGGCCAGCTAGCATACGGCTTACCCGAAATGATATAGGGGTAATCGACGGCATTCATCCACCACTGCATGGTGAGTGCCACAGTGATCCCAGTAAAGCCCGCACATAGGGTGAACCACGGCAATACCGTGGGCTTAATGCCCAACGCTTCGTCGATTCCGTGGACAGGGAAGGGAGTGAAGGCATCGGTGCGCGTATAGCCCGAATCGCGAACTTGGCGAGCGGCGTCGAGCAACTGATTTTCATCAGCGTACTCGGCAATCCAACCGAAAGCTTGCGGCGGTTTAGGCGACTTTTTTGGTTTAGCGTGATCGCTCATCTAGGTGACAACCCGAGGCTGTAAATGATGGAGGCTAATAAACTTGTCGTACAAATACATTGCTGTAGCGGAACTCGCCAAGAGTTTCGTCGTTAGCTCTTGGCTGGCCGAAAGCCTTAGCGACTTCCGCTACATACTTGTTAGTGCCCACCACCGTGGGCGTGTCGGTGTTCTGCATGCGCATGTTGGCTCATCACACCTTTGACTTCGCTAATGGCGACAATCGGCAGGAAGCGACAGAACAACAAAAACAACGTCGTGAACAATCCAAAGCTACCGACGAGCATACCAATGTCGACCCAAGTCGGCGCAAAGTATCCCCAACTCGATGGCAGGAAATCTCTACTCAGCGAAGTTACCGTAATAACAAAGCGTTCAAACCACATGCCGATGTTAACGAAGATCGTCACAATCCACATCAGTACTGTGTTGGTACGGAAAATTCGGAACCAAAACAACTGAGGCGAAATCACATTGCATAAGAACATGGCCCAGTAAGCCCACCAGTAGGGGCCAAACGCGCGATTCCAAAAGGTGAAAAACTCATAAGGGTTCTTGCTATACCAAGCCATAAAGAACTCGGTCGTATACGCCAGTCCGACCATTGAGCCCGTCGCCAAAATGATCTTGCACATATTGTCCAAGTGCCGCGGCGTGATCAAATCCTTCAAGTTGTAGATGGCTCGGACCGGAATCAGCAACGTCAGCACCATACCGAAGCCGCTGAAGATCGCTCCAGCCACAAAGTAGGGCGGGAAGATCGTCGTGTGCCAACCGGGCACTTGTGAAACGGCGAAGTCAAAGCTCACGACCGTGTGCACCGAGAGTACTAGCGGTGTGGCCAACGCAGCTAAAATGCCGTAAGCCTTTTCGTACCGCATCCAATGTCGCGACGAACCGGTCCAACCCAGGCACAGCAAACCATAAATCATCCGCCGCCATTTGCTCTTGGAGCGATCGCGGAAGGTAGCCAAATCGGGGATCATTCCCATGTACCAAAAGACCAGCGAAACCGAAGCATACGTGCCGACCGCAAACACGTCCCACAGCAACGGACTGCGGAATTGGGGCCACATCCACAGATTCAGGCTGGGGTAGGGCGTCAACCAAAATGCCAACCATGCGCGACCGACGTGAATACCCGGGAACGTACCAGCACAAATAACCGCAAAAATGGTCATCGCTTCCGCCGCGCGGTTAATACTCGTTCGCCAGTTTTGACGGAACAAAAACAAAATCGCAGAAATCAGCGTGCCGGCGTGACCAATACCTACCCAGAATACGAAGTTCACAATCGGCCAGCCCCAAAAGACTGGTGACATGTTCCCCCACACCCCCACTCCCGTCAGGATCAGGTAGCCGATCAGCAAACCAAACATGGCCATCGCCGGAAAGGCAATTGCGAAGGAGATCCACCATATCGTCGGTTGCGATTCCTCGCTAATCCGCGCGATCATATGAGTCACCGACGCGTACGTTTGCTTCCCAGTGACCAGCGGTGTGCGTCGGCCCGGAGTGTCGATGGTATTGTCAATTGCAGGACTAGCTATGCTCGCCATGGGCCGCGCCAGATTCCGTATCTTGTGGACTAGTTGTAAATTTCTAAATTTCGGACGTAGCGGAATTCGCCAAGAATTTCGGTCCCTAGGCCGCAAGCTCCTGGGACTGTCGAAAGCCTTGGCGACTTCCGCTACCGGTTAAGCTCGACCCAGTGAGTCGAGCAGTATTTCTCAAACTCGACTCGGAGAGTCGAGCGACGATCTAATGAGCTACTTCTTTTTTCGTTTCGCCAGTCTTAGTTTCGCCTGCGTGACCAACGACGCCCGCTGAGGTATCGCTAGCGTGTGCGTTGTCAGCGTGCTCACCACTATGCTCGGCGTGTGCACCACCAGCCTCGGCATGATGAGCTTCTGCCAACTGCTGGGAGAGCTTCAAACGCGGGTGTGTATTGCGAACTCGAGTCAAATACAATGTACGCGGCTTAATGTTCAATTCGCTTAGCATCGCGTAAGCCCGTAAATCCTTTTGCAGTTTCGATACCCGGCTACCTGGATCTTTCAGGTCACCGAAAACGATGGCTTGTGTTGGGCAGGCTGTTTGGCAAGCTGATTGAATCTCACCATCTTGGACTGGGCGACCGCTATTACGCGCGGTGATCTTGCCATTCTGCACGCGCTGAATGCAGTAGGTGCATTTCTCCATCACACCACGGCCACGCACAGTGACATCGGGATTGAGCACCAATTGCTGTAGCTTGCGACTAGCCTCTTCAATCTTCCCTTTTTGTTGCCAACCGTAGAAATAGCCGTATTCCGTACCGTAGTTGAAATAGTTGAAGCGCCGCACTTTGTAGGGGCAATTATTGGCACAATAACGTGTTCCCACACAACGGTTGTAGGCCATGGCATTGATACCTTCTTCGGTATGCACCGTAGCCGCAACTGGGCAGACTTGTTCGCAGGGGGCTGTTTCGCAGTGAACACATGCCACCGGCTGATTGACGATCTGCGGGGTCTCCATCTCGCCACGGAAGTAGCGGTCGACCCGAATCCAATGCATCTCACGTCCGCGACTGACTTGCTCCTTACCAACCACCGGAATGTTGTTTTCCGACTGACAAGCCACCACGCAAGAATTGCAACCCGTACACTTGTTCAAGTCGATCGTCATTCCCCACTGATAGGGAATGGTAGGATCTCCCTCGAATGTGTTGATCGGTTCTTCCCACAGCGATTCCAGCGGTGGATGATGCAGACCGAGATGTTCAACGTAATCAGCACCACCTTCATCTAGCTGCTCAACCGTACCTTCTCGAATAAGCATCCCGGCGCGGTCGGCCGTTTCTTCCAACCCAAGTTCATCAATAGCGAAGTGATCCTGGGTCGTCGCTAGCTTAAACGGAATCGAGGTGCCACGCGCTTCAATGTCGGTGATAACACTTAGATTCTCAAACGTTCGCAAGGGAGCGATATCCCGGCCCACGACAACCTGCTCGTCGCTATCAACGGCTTCATCGCGGCAAACACGACCGTATCCCAAATGAGCTGTGATTGAGCCAAGCGCCTGACCTGGCATAATGAAGACAGGGAGCTCAATCGATTGTTCGCCCCGGACCAAACGAACCATCTCGCCTTGCTTCAACTTTAGAATACTCGCCGTGGCTGGACTTATGAGGGCCGCATTGTCCCACACCAATTTGGTCATCGCTTGCGGCAACTCTTGCATCCACACATTTTTGGCAAAGCGACCATCGAAGAGCGTATCGCTGATCGTGACCAGCACTTCCAGGCTACCGTTTTCGAACGACTCTAGATTGAGCGTACCGGCGGGCTTTGCCCCTTCGACCTGAACATCGCCGGTTAGTGGCGAGACGAAAAAATCGGCCAGGAATCCGTTGTGTAGTGATTCTTGCCACACGCGAGCCAGAAGTGGCTTGCCGGAAATCTTATCGGCAGTGGCCTTCACGATGGCTTCGCCCGATTCAGCTTGCCCTTGCAGCAGCGAAAGAACTTCACATTGGCTCTTGCCGTTGAGCAATGGCAGAATCTGCGGCTGGCAAATGCCGTAGCTGCCATCAGCCCCGAGCACATCGCCCCAGCTTTCGAGCTGATGAGCAAGCGGCACACGCCACGTGCACACAGCCGCCGTTTCGTCCTCGAATTCAGCCAGGTAAATCGAGGTTTTAACTTGCGAGATGGCTTCACCGAGCTTCAAATCTCCGGGAGCCGTGTAGACTGGATTGTCGCCAAGAATCCACAGCGTATCAACGCTCCCCTTGACTAACGCATCGGTTAAATCAGACAGGCTAACAGGCGTAACGCCCTCAATGGCCGATCGACTTGGACGCAACTGCACGCCTTTGCCAATATTCCCCAACTTTTGATTCAATCGCAAGGCTGCGAGCTGCACGTCAAGCGGCTGATGCGAACCGACCGACACCAGACCTTCACCTTTGTGCTTGGTCAAATCCTCAGCCATCGCCTCGACCGTCCGCTCGAGCTGCTCGGCGGGCGTGATGCGATCAAAAGCAGCTTCCTCGCCCGCTGCGATTACCGGCGAACCACCCGCCAACAATTCGTCGACGCGTTGCTCAAGCCGCGCGATGAATGCACCGATCTGAGAACTGCGAACCGCCAATCGAGAGTCGGCGGCCGCACCGGTGATTGAGAATCGCGATTCGACTGCGTACAGGCGACTCATCTTCCCCAGAGCCGGCGTCCGGCCCTTTGAAAACTGACGCGAGTAGACAACCATGTTGGGGTCGTTGCCCAGCAAATCGCTATCCAAGCAACAAATTGCTTTCGCTTGATTCAGATCAAACAGCAGTTCAGCCGGCTGACCAGCAGCCTTTTCACATGCAGCCAACTGGGCCGAATTATCCACCGACGAATAGGAAGCAACCGTTGCCTTGGGCAGCAGCTTGACCGTGTCAGCCACCAGCCGGCTGACCGACGGCGAAAGCGTCGGCGACATCAAGATCGCCAGGGACTCTCCCTGCGATTCTTTCAAATTAGCCAAATGATCGCGAGCGAATGCCGAAAAGTCGTCCCAGGTGGCCTCTTCGACCTGCCCATCCACGACACGCGTGACGCGAGCCGTGCGGTCGGGATCGTACAATCCGAGAATGCAACCTTGCGAGAAGACATCAGTGCCCGCACTCGCAAAGCGCTCCTTACCTCCCGACAGATCGTTGGGCTCAGAGGCCTTCATGAGCGGATGCTCGGGATTGCCCTCGATCTTAATTGGGCGGCCATCAACATTGCTGACCAACAAATGCACCGCACGCCCAGCCAATTCAAAATTGGTAGCATAATGCTTTGGAACGCCGGGAACTGTGTTCGGAGGGCGAACCACCATCGACGCAAACTCGACCGGCCCATAGCGACAACCTGAAGCACCGCCAAGAGCCAGCGAGGCACTCATTAGCTTTAACCAACGGCGGCGCGAGACTCCCTCGGGGAATTCAGAGGCGGCCTGCGGAAATTCGCGATGCAGAAACTGCTCGAACTCGGGGGTCTGCTGAAGCTCATCGACACTTCGCCAATACTTGGCTGTGGATGCGATCTTCTTACCAGACACAGAATCGCTCAAGGCAACTGCTGCGCCGGTCATCGAACCGCTCGTATCGTTACTGGTAATAGGAAGTTGCTTGGCCTGCATCTTATTTGCTTGTCTGGTTGTTTTTGTTATACGCAACTGCGATCAAAAGTAGCCGTCGACCTGCGCTGCTCGGCAGCAATCGACAGTCTCTAGCGATGGCAAACGGCACAGTTCGTCTGCGGATGAATCCCAAGCTCTTCACGCAGCTTGGCGCCAATCTCCTCGCGCGTTCCATCCCCTTCAGCAGGCTCCCAATCGAGCTTGGTAACCAACTCCACGGGACGAATATGCGGCTCCGGATTACGGTGACAATCAATACACCAAGCCATCGAGAGCTCTTTTGCCTGATAGACCTTGTCCATCGTATCGATCCGACCATGACAACTAACGCAACTCACGCCGCGATTGACGTGGGCCGAGTGGTTGAAGAACACGAAATCTGGGAGCTTGTGTATTCGCACCCAGGGGACCGATTCACCCGACTCCCAACTCTCATGGACGGCCCGCAACTTTTCACTAGCTGGATGCACGGCCGACAACTTGGGGGCACCATCCGGGCCGATGGGGCTGTGGCAATTGATACAAGTCGCCGTCGGCGGAACGGTGGCATGCGCCCCTTTCTGCACGTTTACGTGGCAGTAGCGACAATCCATCTTCAGCTCGCCGGCATGGATTTTGTGACTAAACGGCACAGGTTGCGTCGGCTGATAGCCCGAATTGAGCGTCAGCGGATCCGTGGCTCCAAGGAACACTGCCCCAGCGTAAGCCCCCCCAGCCAAGGCAAACATGCCAAGCATGGCCAGGAATTTATTAGTCCATCGAGGAAATAGGAATCGGTTCATAGCCCTAACGATGATTGGAATGCATGCCCGCGAAGTCTAGCCCCGCAGCGCAACGACAGTAAGGGATTGTGCCACAACGCGCACAGTATCACGTGACACTTGGCTTTTGTTAAGGGCGCCTGAGCACCAAAACCATCCGCAGCAACGCGACAAAAGGTCGCACAAAGGGACCCGTCGGGACAGAACATGCAATAGCCCTCCCAGCCCCCCTAGAATGCCCGCGCCCATTTGAATCCCGCCGTCGATGGCAGATCCGAAATATTTGGCTTGTTATTTCGTCGCCGAGCTACCTAGACGGGTCGTAGACTTATGCCGACTTCGTCCACTTTACAATCTGACCTGCATTCATCGCTCCGGAGTGTCTGACGATCTCTCGACCGCCGCGAAAGAGGATCATCGTTGGAATGCTGGTGATGTGAAAGGTCGTGGCTGTCTGCTGTGCAACTTCGGTGTTTACCTTAGCCAAAACTACTTGGGGGGCTAGCTGCCTTGCTGCTTCAGCAAAAGCTGGAGCCATCACCTTGCAGGGACCGCACCAGGGAGCCCAAAAATCAACCAGCACGGACACTTCGCTGCGAGTGACGTATTTCAAGAAATTGCGATCGTTGAGCTCAAGCGGCTGATTGGGCAATAGCGACTGCTGGCACCTGCCACACACTGGACGATCAGCCATCCGCGATACTGGTACTCGGTTCAGGGCGCCGCAATTGGAACAGACCAGTTTCTTGGTTTCGGCCATAGTGATTCGTTTAACCTTTACGCGAAAAAAGGGCAGTCGATATTCTGTTAGTTTGCCTGTCGCAGTTTTCAGCATGTCACGAGGAATGCCACCATTTGGCGTTCATGAGCCTGCGTCGTCATGGCCCAAGATTTCGGCTCGCTTGCCTTCCAGCCAACGACACCATGCGTCGATACCTCCCCCGGACAACGCACAGACTTGCAGCACTTCCAATTCGCCTTGGATGGCCCGCGCATCGTCGATAACACGATCCACCGAGAAGGGGACATGTGGAAGCAGATCGATTTTCGTGACGAGCATGGCTTCGCTAGTGCGGAACATTTTCGGGTACTTGCCAGGTTTGTCATCCCCTTCAGTGGTACTCACTAGCACCACTCGCAAATGCTCGGCCAGGTCATGTGAGGCTGGGCAAACGAGATTGCCGATATTCTCGATGAACAGGAATTCATAATTGTCGTCTGGCAACTGGCTCAATCCACGTTGGACCAGTTCTAATTCTAGATGACAAGCACCACCGGTCGTCAATTGTTGCACGGGAGTGTAGGGTGCGAGGCGCTGGGCATCACGATCGGTGGCGATATCACCGACCAGTACAGCCATACGTTGGCGACCTGCCCAATGTTTGGCTGTGGCTTCCAGCAAGCTCGTCTTGCCTGATCCTGGCGAGGAGACGAGGTTAACCACTAACGTCCCCCGTCGAGTAAAGTTGCTACGCATTTCGGCAGCTGCCCGTTTGCGCTCGGAGGCGATATCACGATTGACATGGATGGTATGAGGCTTCATGTTGTGTTCCATTTTTTCCAGTGGGTCCGTACCCCGCAAGTGCGCCCTACGGCAAGATTTTGGAGTGCTGCGACTAGCCCTCGTAAACCGGATTGTTCATGACACTGTGAACCTCAGACGCTAGCCGTGGGCCTTAACTAAGCTGGAGCCCGCGACTCGTTACAGCCTTCCCAATCAACTCAATCGCGCCCGCCGGGAGCGACTGTGCGGAGATTCTTCAAGTCACTCTCGGCCAGAGTGCCTCACCGGTTACACTCTGCAACCATCCTCTCTCAGCACTTCAACACTCAACAGTTGAAATTCGTCCCCCTGCGTGATTCGTAGTTTTGTAGATCCGCAAGCGGCACAGCGAAACAGGAAATTTTCGATCGTGCTAATCGCCCGACAATCGCGACATACGGCTTGCAAACTCACTTCTTGAATATCGAGCGTGCACTCCGAAAGGCCGTAATCGCACTTCAATTGATCGAAGGCAAGCTGGACGAGCAAGGGTTCGACGCCGGACAGCGGGCCGATTGAGACGCTGGCTCGACACACCAACTCAGGCAACGTTGGCTGGGAGGCTTGCTTTACTTGTGTCAGCAAGGACCTCACCAACGACACCTCATGCATGGCTTAGCTCCTGTGTAATCCGCCGTACACCTTGTAGTACCGCATGTTTGTTTGCCAGCCGCACTCGAGTGGGTTGGTAATCAACTTCAATCTTTGATAGGCATATGGGAAGGGCCCACAGTACGAGTTCAGCTGGCATGGTCCCAAGCGCGTGCGAAAGTTGCAAGACGGATAGTAGGTCGAATTGATGTGTCGAATTGGATTGCAGGCGAGGGAATCCGCATGTGCGCTCAACACCACTTTCATCCATAAAACTCGCTATCAGATCTCCCTGCAGATTATGAGCAACTGTCAGTCGCAGCGGTTGGTCGGCATTGCTGATGATAGCATCCACGATATGTGTGGTTCGCCCACAATCAAACCAGTCTAAGATGTCGTGAGGTACGGCAGCTTTGCGAAAGACCCCCAGCCTCTTACTATCCGGTTGCAAAATCAGGCGATCGACAACTTCCCAGCCTACGCAATCGTCGCCATGCGAACTGCCAATGCCAATGACCAACGGCAATGCGTTCTGCGGTAGCGTCGAGATTGATTGATGATCGCCTGATTCCTTCATCTTCGCTCGATCTGTAGCTTGAGAAAGTGAGTCGCGCAGCTGATGCAGGGGTCGTAGGAGCGAATCAACCGCTCGCAGGCACCTGCAATTTCGTTGTCAGCGAGGTGCAGAATGCTGGGTAAGTAAGCTGCCAGATCCAGCTCGATTTGACGTTGATTCTGCGATGTAGGAGGGACGATCTTGGCCGCTGCGATCCGACCATCTGCGGTGGTTTGGTAGCGATGGAAGATCATGCCACGCGGTGCTTCGGTAGCCCAGGCACCCTCGCCGACCTGTGGTTCGTAGCCAACACGCGCCGGCGAACATCCCTGGTAGTCTGACATGATGGACAGCGCTTCTTCGAAGGCATGGACCACTTCCAATCCACGCGCCACGATCGACTGGTAGGGGTTAAAACACGGCCAAGCAATCCCCACTTGATCCGCCAGCTGACGGGCCGAGGGGGACAGTTGGTTTCGGTTGAGGTTCACTCTGGCCAGTGGCCCGACAAAGTAAGTTGTTTCCGCAGGCAAACGCACTGCTTGCAGCGCAGTGCTATGGCGTACATGCCGCTCGTCAAAGTGCTGTTCGAATTCGTTGACAGCAGTACTAAGTCCAGCGGTCGAGACCAAACGTCCTTCGTTCATGGGGTAGTCATGCGAGTGCTGGAGCGCAACCATTTCGTAACTTCCAACAAAGTCCGGAAATTCGAAGCCGGCGACCCATTTCGTTACTTCAATCGCTGCGTCGAGTCCCCACAAGAAATCTTCCTTAAGTTCCAACAATTCGCTTTTACGTGGTGCTCGATAAAAACCTCCCACCGCCACATTGACTGGATGAACCGCACGGCCGCCAGTGACTTCCAGCAGTCGGTTGCCGATCTTCTTCAGTCGTAGTCCTCGAGTCACCTCATCGGGGAATTGCTTGGCGAGTTCGATGCTACTCGCACAACCGAAAAAATCGGGGATATGCAGCAAATGCATGTGCACCCCATGACTTTCAATCCACTCGCCGCAGTACAACAGTCTTCGCAGTTGTCGAATCTCGGGAGTGATGTGCACTCCGAGCGCCTGTTCCAACGCGTGAACCGCCGTCATTTGATAGGCGATAGGGCATATGCCACAAATGCGCGCGGTGATGTCGGGAACATCCTCCAGTGGTCGCCCGCGCAACAGTGCCTCGAAGAACCGAGGTGGTTCGTAGATAGAAAGCTGCACGTCTTGTACAACGCCATCGTCGATCATCACGCGTAAGGCTCCCTCGCCTTCGACACGCGTCAGTGCTCCCACCTCAATAGTTCGTGTACGCTTGTCTGTCATACGGACCCCGTGTCTGATTGCGGGTCGATGCGATCGCCCGTGGCCTTAAAAGGGCCCGCGTCAGCATTGAAATTTCTCAACAAGGGAACCAACTGAGGTGCGGTTGCGCGATCGTGCATGTACCAATCTGCTAGGTGATCACAGTTCGCTTGGGGAGCGGGGCCGAAGCAGCCATAGCAACCCCGATTGTAAGCGGGACAGATAGCCTGGCAACCAGCTTGCGTTATCGGCCCGAGGCAGACGGCATCTTGGGCGACGGCGATGCAGACTGTACCACGGCGTTTGCAATCGAGACACACGCTGTGGGACGGCGTCCGTGGCTGTCGACCTGCCAACAACGCTTGCAGCACCTCCAGCAATTGAAAGCGATTGATGGGACAACCACGCAATTCAAAATCGACCTTGACGTGATCGGCAATCGCCGTTGAGGTTGCGAGCGTTTCGATATAGGTTGGATGCGCGTACACACAACGTAGGAAATCTGCTCGATCCCCCCAGTTCTTTAGCGACTGGATGCCACCTGCAGTAGCACACGCACCTATCGTGATCAGCTTACGCGATTGGTCGCGCACCTGTTGAATCCTCTGTCGATCGTGATTAGTAGTTATCGAACCTTCGACTAAGGCAATATCATAAGGCCCTGCTTCAATGCGACTGGAGGCTTCAATGAAGTGTACGATCTCGACACTTTCTGCGAGCGTAAGGAGTTCATCTTCAAGTGATAGTAGCTGCAACTGACAACCATCGCAGGATGCGAACTTAAATACGGCCAGTCGTGGTTTGGTAGTGTTTTTCATGAGCATTCAGTTAGCTCGCCCTCTCCGAAACCGAGGCCTAAGCGCCAAACAAAAACGTGTACTGAATAGATGAGTGATCAAAAATCGTGCACACTGAGCCACCTGGCGACTCGTTGGTACGGAAATACGGGACCGTCTTTACAGATAAACTCCGGGCCTAGCTGGCAGTGGCCGCACAGTCCGATGGCACAGTTCATGTTGCGTTCTAGCGTGACCCAGATATTTTCCGCTGGGATGCCTCGCGCCATAGCCGACTTGGCCACATAGCGCATCATGACCTCCGGACCGCAGGTCATCACTTGGGTAGTCGCCGGACTGGGAAGCGTCAGTCGATCAATCAGCAACGTAACGACCCCCACTTGTCCCTGCCAGTTTTCATCGGCGCGGTCGACCGTCAGTTGCACGTCTATATTGGACTGGCGCCACTGGTCGTGATCGTGACGATAGAGCAAGTCGGCTGACGTTCTGGCGCCCACTAAGACAGAGACGCGACCAAAATTTGAACGTTCATGAACGATGGTTTCAACCACGGCCCGCAACGGGGCGATGCCGATACCTCCTGAAGCAACAACCAGATCGCCCGGCGGGTTGGTACCGGCAAGCATCTCCAAGGGCCAAGCCGTTCCAAAAGGTCCTCGTAGCCCTAACGGAAATCCAACGCCGGCCGTCTCGATCGCCTGCGTTACTGAGCCGACTGCGCGGATGGTGTGCAGCAATGCCCCGGTTGAAGATCGACCCGCTATAGAGATAGCTGCCTCACCGACGCCCGGAACATAGAGCATGTTGAATTGACCTGGGGCAAAGCGATAGTTGCTTTGGTTATGAGTGTCGCAGAAAGCCAGTTCTACCGTAAATACGCTGGGGGCTTCAATACTCAAGCGTTTGACGCGGACGGGCAACGATCGCCATGGATCCGCTTGGTTAATGGCGAGTTCCGGATTGACCGCCTGTTGGCCCCCCCTGCCTAGCGCAGCTGGCTGCGGCGTTATTTTATTCGTCACCACTACTGACTCCACTTTCTGCTGGTCGCACCTGGCAAGTGCGGTGCAAAGGTCCGCTTTGGGGAGACTCGACAATCGGGAGCATACGATCACTACTCGGCTGGCTACGCAGTGCGTCGACTTCTTCGGTCAAATCGATGCCAACCGGACACCAAGTGATGCAGCGGCCACAACCTACGCAACCTGAAGTTTCAAACTGGTCCTGCCAACTGGCCAGCTTGTGAGTAAGCCATTGTCGGAATCGACTGCGACGATCGTTGCGGACGGTACCTCCCGCCGTGTAGCTAAAATCCAAGTTGAAGCAAGAGTCCCACTGCCGTTGTCGCACAACGTTTTCACCCGACAGATCAGCGACCTCAGCAACTGAGCTGCAGAAGCACGTGGGACAGACCATCGTGCAGTTTGTGCACGACAGGCAACGTTGCGCGACCTCATCCCAATGTGGGTGATCCAAACTATTGAGCAACAAGTCATGGACATTTGTGGTATCCAGTCGCTTTTCGATTTGATCCACGGCGCGCTGTTGCAACGCGCCCGCCTGTTCGATCTCTTGCGCTCGCGCTAGTTCGACGTTGAGCTTCTCCAGAATCGCTGTACCACGTGGCGAGCCTACATCGACTACAAAGCAGTCGTCCAATTCCGTCAACGCCAAGTCGAAGCCAGTTGTGCAGGTTGGTCCGGTGTGCATCGATGTGCAGAAGCAAGTTGCTGCCGCCACCGTGCAATTGACCGCGATGATCAGCACCGCTTCGCGCCGAGCCTGATAAATCGGATCGACATATGGGCCCTGCAAAAAAACGCGATCCTGAATCGCGATGGCGGCTAATTCACACGCACGAACACCTAAAAATGCATACTTGGGTGGCGGCGATTGAGGTGTGGAGAATGCCCACCCCGTTGAACTCAGTACGCCGGTAGCGACCGTGACTTTCGGCGGAAACAAAAATTGCTTCCAAGAGTGTGGTCCAAGATTAAATTCGAAGTAATTGTCATGCTCGGCGGGGCGAACTCGGTATTTGCCCGGCTCCTGTGAGTCCCGATAGCCTTGCGGTAAATCGGCGCGCGAATTGACTTCCGCGTAAACGATCGCCGAATCCTCGATTCGAGGACCTAACACGGTATAACCCTGGCATTGCAGGGCAGCTACCAGACGGTCCAATTCGGTTTTGGCGATCTTGAATTGCATACGCAGGTACTTTAAGGATGATACATATCGAGCAGTTGCAGACGCGTTGCCAGAAGCCGGCGCGACAGAGATTTCGCAAGCGCTCCCATGACCAGATACCCAAGATCGGAGTGCTGTTCTAAGAGCTGTCGCAAGGATACAGTCTCCAACGCGACAAGCTTCACGTTTTCCGTAGCCACGGCCGTCGATGTCATGACGCCATCACCGATCAACGCGGACCAAGCTAGGAAGTCCCCAGCTCCGATCGACAGAATCGTTTGCCGCCCACATTTGGCAGTCAGCATGTCAAGTCGAATCGTACCCGACGAGACGAGGTAGATTCTGTCATGCGGATCCCCTTCGCTGAACAATATGCTTCCAACGGGCTTGACCAACTCTTGCCCCACGGAAGCCAATTGCTGCAACGCCCCATCACTAAAATCCGTCAAACTGGGCAACTGACGAAGCGTATCGAAAACAGCATGAACTTCTGCCGTCATGGCTACTCGACACCTTCACGCAACAACACATGGCAGGCCACACAGCTCGTGGTCAGCTGATTGAAAGCCAGTGTGGCACCCTCTGCATTGTTGCGTTTGGCTTGGCGAACAAGTTCTTGATTGGCGTAATCAAAAGTCCTAAGCTGCGCTCGGTAGTCTTCGTTCTTGCGTCGGACGAAGCCTTCAATCTTTCCCAATAGACGCATCTGCTCGGCGTCTTCCCCCAGTTTTTCGTAATCACCCTTGGTCAGCGACTCCAGGATCGACTTCGAGTAGTCAAGCTTTCTTTGCATCCAAAAGCTCATTGGCTGTTCAGCTGTAACTTGTGGCGTCTTGGCTACTTCTGATTTCTTGGTGGCAGCAGGTTTGGTCTTCGTTTCTTGCGAAAGGACCTGACTGGCTAACGCCGAAGCCAAAAGTCCAAGTCCGATCATCATAGCGAAAGCGCGCATGAGTTTCCCTCCTTAGGTTACCATTGAAAGTTGAGCTGCTGGGCTCGTAGGCAAATTCATTGCACGCAGCGTGCCATCCGGTTCAGTTCTTGCTCAGTTCGGAACTGCATTTGCACGTCTTGGTGAAGTTCGCCCAGACGTACTTCAGCTGGCAGCCAGCGGCTGTAGTTGGCAAGCTAAGCTATGCCAGAGCAGGTAGGTGAGTGGTTCGTGCCTGTTTGGCACAGTTTCCCGGGCGACATGTGCGAATACGGTAGTATCGCTCGGGTCGAGTGTTTCGATTGCGCATTGCAATCGGAGAAAATGCGCGCAAATTGATTGGAAGCGATGGCATGACTCGTTTCGATTGGCGCTCAGAGGCAGTGCATTGACGAGCGAGTTCCAAACCTCGCACTGCAACTTTCGCTGCGGTAGGTTAGGTTAGGTTAGGTTTAGGTTTAGGTTTAGGTTTAGGTTTAGGTTTAAGTTTAAGTTTAAGTAAATTCGCTACTTCAAAAGGGCCAACGAAATATTGGAGGCAGTTGCAAACGGAAAAAACATGAAAAAACTCTTGAAAAAACCTGAAGTGGTATGGTGGTTGGCCTGTGGAATGCTTGCGATAGTCATCGTGTTGCTTCTTGCCCGGCGATTGATGGGAATGAATTAACCGCCCAAAGGAAAACCGTGTCTGTTGCTGTCGGAATTGCGATCATTTTAAATGAATCAGTGCGGTCTCGAAGCGTTGAGAGCCAATCGAAAAAAGGTGGTGGACACTCGCCAAAACATGTTGAGGTCCAGCGATTTTGCTTGGCCCCCAAGTGATCAGAGACCATTCTTGATTGGCTCTTGGCAATACTTTTTGTTCGGCTCTTAAAAGTGAGGGATTATTATGCGGGTGCTCTTAGCAACAGACGGTTCAAAACACGCGGAGCAGGCGGCGAGTTTATTGGCTCGGTTGCCACATTCAAATCCATTGGAATTGACCGTCTTGGCGGTCACGCCGATGTTAGACTTCCACGGTTCGATCGAAGTCGTCGAGTGGATGAAGCATAGCAAAGAGGGTGAGAAACTTAAGGGACTTGAGGCTTGTCATCGTATCGAAAGGGTTTTTGAGGGCGCCAATGCCAAGGTTACTTCACAAGTAGTGGATGGACATCCAGGCAGCACCATCGTAGCGCAAGCCGAGTCCTTGGGGGCGGAGTTGGTTGTCTTGGGCGCAGTGGGCCTGAATACGCTCAACCGGCTTATGCTCGGTAGCGTTAGCGATTTTGTGGCTACCCACGCGCCTTGCTCCGTGTTGGTAGTCCGTCCCAACCAGACGGCGGCTCCTCATCGCGAGCTGAAGCTCTGCATTGCTGACGACGCATCGCCGCCGGCAGAATTTGCACTCAAGGATCTATCTCGTTTTGGATGGGGAAGTCACACACAAATTGATGTAGTCAATGTGGTAGTTACTCCCTTTTCCTACTCTGAAATCCCGATCACTTATGATGCCGAGTCGATCCGTCTGGCCATGCTGGAAAAACTCAACCAGAGGATTGGGGACTATCATTCACTTTCACCCCATGTACAGACGCACGCGGTTGAAGCCAGCCACGTAGGTGAAGGGCTAGTCGATTTCTCAAAGCGACATTCCAGTGACCTGTTGGTCTTAGGTAGTACCGGACACGGATTGTTGGCTCGCTTTCTGATGGGAAGCGCTTCGCGGTTTGCGCTTCGCCATGCACACTGTTCTGTGTGGATCGCTCGGCAGAGAACCAACGGCCCTAAGTAGGTCCCGCGAACATCTAACTCACGAGAGCCTCTCCATAGGAGAGTCTCTGCCGAAAGCTGAGCCTTCGTGTTAATGGCTGAGCCTTCGCGGGGGCGTTCAATTGCCGGTCAGCTGGTTCATTTCGCGTACGAGGGCCGTAATCTCGCTGAACTTCTGCTTGGCTCGTTGATTGGCTAGGTTCATCTGTTCGTTCTGAATCGCCGCGGCCCGCCCTGCATTTTCAAAGACGTGGACGCGTGCATAGCTGAACGGTGTGTAGCGATAGAAACGACCATAGGGTGTCTTAAAGGAACTGTAAGGGACAAGTTCCGTCTGCCACTCGACGGCCGGGCGGCTCTGCGCTGCACTCTTGGCTTGAGCAACTTGGGTGGCGTTGTTGAAGGTCGAGACGATTCCTTCCAATTGATAGGCAATTTGGTAACCCAACTCCGCAACCTTCGAATCGACATCGTCTCGGATGGCCCGCACGATTTCCTTGGCGCCGCGATCCGCCCACAGGACTTGCGTATTCAAGCTATTGGATTGAGCTCCCCTTGCCAAGCCTTCCATCAGACGAGTAACTCGCTTCACATAGCGAATCGTACTTTCATTGGCCTCGCGCGTCTGAGGTGGTGAAATATTAGCCTGCAACGAGTCAAATTCTGACGTGTCGTAATGTAGTAGACTCAACACTCGGGCGAGTCCGGCAATAGATAATTCGCCTTCGATGGCCAGCGAGTGAATGCCGGTGGCTGACTCCCAATTCGCAAATTCTGGCAAGCTAGCTCCTGCCGTTTCCAGCATTCCAAGAATAAGTGCTTTGCTTTCCACTTGAGCTAGCTCAGGTTGTTGCTGGAAGACGATTTCGAGACGCCCCCGCAGTGACTCGTCAGCCCGAATGGTAAAGACCAATCCTTCCAGCGAAGCCAAGGTGGCACGGAGCTCGGCAGGTTGAGTGTTCGACCGGGCAACAAGTTCCGATTGCTCAATGGCTCCCAGCAATTCTTGGTTGGTGACCATGCTATCGAGCCGCACGGCTACAGCGATTTGACATTCTCCTTGTGCCACGCGTTGGGTGGCCATCGAAAGAAAACTGGACAGGACCGACGACTGACGGGCGGCCGCCTGTGCCATCATCTGATCAGCCCACTGGCGCTCCGCGATTCGGACGAGGGCCACCGCCTGTGACGCAATTGGCGTGACAAAACTGCCCCGCGGTGTGCGGACCGTCTCGAGCCCTCCCAGTGTATCGAATTCACCTTGCGTTATCTGCCGTACATCTTGCAATGCCACCGGATGCAATAGCGACATGGCTACAAACTCCCACATCGGCTCCAGATGTTGCAGATCGAGTTCCGTGGCCAGTAAGAACTGTTTGGCCATGGGGGGAAGCATCGTCAGTCCAAGTTCAAATTGGTTGGCGTGCGTCTCTCGCCACCCATTGGCTCGCGCCAGTTGACTATCAAACAGCGACTGGGCGTCGATCACTAGAATTGCATTCGTTGGTGCAGGCAACCATTTTTCCAAAGCGTCCCATTCGTCGGCGACAATGGGCGAGCTCAGTAGTAAATGCAAAAGGATGAGCTGTGCGATCATTTGAAAGCGATTTTTGAATAACATGACAAATTTTCTGGGGTAGATGTAGATCATTGGGCGAAGCGCACGAGGTTCAGGCGTAGCGGAATTCTTAGACTCGCCTCATTCAATTATAACGCCAGAAAACCTCGTGCTTCAAGCTACTGCTTGGAGACGCTCTGACAACGTGGTAGCCATTGTGGGTCTCCTTATTTGAAAGTGACTGTAATCGACAAAACCTGCGGTGCAATTTGTGTGCCTAGTCGATAGTGGCAACGCAAGCCCAATGTTTGACACGCATTGTTGAACGGCATTGCACCGGTCGGTCTATCGTGGAAGCAAATGACTTGTGCCGCGCCCCAAATCGCGCATCGTGTGGAAGTTGAGGAATACACAGCGCCCCGCCTTCCGCGTGAAACCCTTTGTCGCGCTGAATGGACGGTCACCGTTGCGGAACGAAGCATGCCAACTGCCGATCAATTTAATCGTTACCTTGCAAGAATTTAGATGTACTCAACCATCGAGGGAGGCTATACCACTCGAAAGGGACGATGCGTCATAAATTGCTGGATTGCTGATACGCCGTGGGGGCCAGAGCACGTTTAATTCTTACCAACCGTCAACCGGCCCAACGATTCCACTTGCTGTGAGCTCGTCTGGTAAAGGGAAGCGGTGATGAATGTCCGCACTCCCAAGAGGGATAGGCCAAGCTTCGGCGCATCTCGCAAAGGTATGCTACTTGCACGGCAAGCGTTGTTCGGCGAACGCAGATACGGTTGAACACTACTACGAAACTAGGTCCGCGCGATGTTTGGTGAGCTGGCAAGTCAAATCGACACCGCGGTAATGCAAGGAAAAATCACAGCCGTGCGAGGAACTGTTTTGGATGCATGGTTTAGCAATGGCGTACCTCCGATCGATGCCGCCATGGATTGCGAGATGGGTAATGGGCGGTCGATCACCGCAGTTGTCCATTCGCACTTGGGCAGCTCGAATGTGCGTGCAATTGCGACTAGTAGCACACGTGGCATGTGCCGTGGAGCACACGTGCACAGTACCGGCCAACCTTTGCGTATTCCGGTCGGTGCACAACTTGTAGGGAGGGTGCTCGATCTGCACGGGCGGCCCTTGGACGGCGGCGAGGAGCTTTCTTGGGACGAGTCTCTGCCGCTCTATCGTTCGCCACCTCCACCTTCTTTTTGCCTTGGTTTGGGGGATCTGTATCCGACGGGAATTAAAGTAATCGACTTATTCTGTCCCTTTACGCACGGTGGTCGCGTCGCGGTTTTCGGCGGGGCTGGCGTAGGCAAGACCGTCGTGTTGACGGAGTTTATCCACAATGCCGTGGCAACTTTGAAAGGGATTGCAGTATTCGCCGGAATTGGTGAACGCTCGCGCGAAGGACTCGAATTATGGCAGGAGCTCAAGGAACGCGGATTTATGGATCGTACCACCATGGTGTTTGGTCAGATGAACGAACCTCCCGGAGCGCGGTTCTTGGTCGGCCTCGCCGCGCTGTCGGTGGCTGAATATTTTCGCGACAGTGAAAAGCAGGATGTGCTGCTGTTGATTGACAATGTGTACCGCCATGTGCAGGCCGGCATGGAAGTCTCGGGATTACTGGGGCGTCTGCCGTCACGCGTTGGCTACCAACCAACATTAGCAGCAGATATCGCTGCTATTGAAGATCGTATTACCGCCACCCTACACGGCGATATGGTTTCGGTTCAGGCGATTTACGTGCCGGCTGACGATTATTCCGATCCAGCCATCACCCATGCTTTTTGGCACATGGACAGTTCGTTGGTCCTCTCGCGCGATGTGGCGGCGGACGGCTTGTATCCAGCAGTGGATCCGCTGGCTTCCTCATCTAAGGCACTAGATCCGTCGATCGTCGGTGAAAGGCACTACGACATTGCCCAACAAGCGAGACGAATGCTAGGACGCTACGAGGAACTGAAGGATCTGATCGCGATGCTTGGAATCGACGAATTGTCGAGCGAAGACCGGCAGTTGGTAGCCCGTGCGCGGCGTTTGCGAAACTTTCTCACACAACCTTTTTTTGTAGCTGAGTCTTTCACTGGCATGCCTGGACGGAACGTTCCTGTCGCAGAGACAGTGGATGGCGTACAAGCCATTTTAGATGGTCGCTGTGACTCTGTCCCCGAAGAGAAACTGTTTATGATCGGTTCCTTGGCTGACGTCCAACATGCTGAGAAAGACGCAACAACAGACTAACGCTCTGTCAATACTAAGAATTAGGGTTCAGCACGCCACTGGAAAAAATGAAACAAACGCTACACGTCACCATCCGTACTCCACGTAAAACCATTGTCGAGCAAGAGGTCCTGGCCCTGCGTGTTCCGACGCTGAGTGGACAAGTGGGAATTCGCCCGCGGGGCGAACCGACTGTGCTAGCCATTGAAGCAGGGCTAATTCTGATCAGCCTGAACAGCGGCACGCTGTATGCAGGGACAGCTGGAGGTTTGTTGCATACCAGCCGCAGTGCAGCCAGCTTGTTAACACCGTTGGCTGTGGTTGGAGACGATATCGAGTCCGTATCCCGCCAGCTCGACCAGATTTTGTCCGAGCCGAGCGACGAAATGGATGTCCGACGTACGCTGGGGAGGCTTGAAAAACGCATTCTGCAAGAGCTAAGCCAATCAGACGCTCCTACCGCTGCTGTGAAAGCGAAACCCTAAATGAGACTAGCAACCCAAACCACATGGTGTCTGCAACTTTCCGGATTGAGCAGTATCGATGAAAATTGCGGCCCTACGGAGTGTGTCACGCAGCACGTTTATTTTACGCTTGGCAAACGGTCGCCTACTGCCCCAAGGTTGGACCCGCGCACAGCGGTGCAGCGCGATAGTTCGCGTCTGTCACGTCGTGAGCAGGGGCATCGCAGCTTTTGGCGTTCACTAAATGTCATCGGCATGGTTGGCTGGCCAATCGTGTTGGCGACGGTGGGAGGCGTGTGGCTGGGACGCTATTTGGATATGAGGCTCGAGTCGGGCATTCGTTTTACACTTTTGCTACTAATGGTCGGAGCTCTGCTCGGTGCTTTCGTAGCGTGGAAAGCAATCACTCAGAAACATGATTGACACGACAGCTTTCGCATGGGGGTCGGCTGGCCTACTGGCTGGCCTCATGCATGCCCTCCTATTGTGGCGCGGAGTGCATCGACCGAACGCGTGGTCGCCGCTGATGGGAATGGTGCGACTGGGATTGGTCGCAGCCGTGCTAGTGGCGTCGGCGGTATTCGGCAATATTATCGCAGCAGCAGTAGGCTGGGGTGCCGGACTGATTGCGCTGGGGTGCTGGTTCTCAATTGCCAACCTCGATCGCACATGTATTACCGATCTATAGTGAGCGTGACGCAAGCCTTATCAATTTCCGCTGCTGCCGAATTTGACCATCAACGTCAATTCTGACGCACCTAGATAGTCACCTGGTCAACCGAATGAACCTTCGAATCTTTGGCGATCCTATACTGTTTCAGCTGGGGCCGGTTCCGGTTACAGAGACGATGGTTACGTCGACCGCTGTAACTTTGGTCTTGATCGGACTGGCTGTTCTGATGCGGCACTTCGTCCGTTCACGGGCTGAGCATTGGCTCGCAGTGTTGGCCTTCCTAGTGGTCGAGAGTTTCGACAATTTGGTCGAGGAGATTATCGGCCAACGTCATGCGGTAGTCGCGACGTTGTCTGGGAGTTTGTTTCTGTTTATTGCCTTCTGCAATATTGCGGGGCAACTGCCGGGAGTACATCCGGCCACAGGTAGTTTAGCCACCACGTCGGCACTTGCAGCAGTCGTTTTTTTGAGTGTCCCCATCGCTGGTATTGGGGCCAACGGTTGGTGGGGTTATTTCCAGCATTATTTTCGCCCCAATCCGTTGCTACTGCCGCTGCACATGATTTCGGAGTTGTCGCGTACTTTGGCTTTGGCAGTTCGCCTATTTGGAAACATCATGTCGGGGCATTTAGTGGTAGGACTACTTGTCGCGTTGGCTGGTTTTTTGGTGCCAACACCACTGATGGCGCTCGATTTGCTCATTGGACTACTGCAAGCGTATATCTTTGCCATTCTTTCAACTGTTTACATAGGCGCGGCGATTAGCGCTGGAGAGGAATAACTCGATATGACCGACCAAACCATTATCGCTGTGGTCGCCATGGCAGGAGCTGCGCTGACGATGGCGCTCGGTGCTATTGGAGCAGCGATTGGCGAAAGCCGCATCGGTGCAGCCGCCATTGACGCATTGGCTCGACAACCCGACGAAGCATCATCGATCACGCGAACGCTTTTCGTCAGCTTGGCGATGGTGGAGTCCACGGCCATCTTCTGTTTGGTAATTGCGTTGATACTGTTGTTCGCCAATCCGTTTACCGTCGTGGTTGGGCAATAAAGGTGACAAGCGCTTTGACTACCTTTCTATTCGAAGTTGCCAACTTTCTGGTACTGGCCTGTGCGCTGGGCTGGTTGTTCTTTAAACCCGTGCGAGCAGCTTTGGTCGAGCGCAAAGTAAAATTCGAGTCGGACAATCTGCAAGCAGCAACGAAACTGGCCGAAGCGGAGAAGATTCAGCAAGAGGCTAGCATGGCTAGTGGAAAACTGCAAAACGAGATGAGAGAATTGCGACAACGCGAGGTAGAAGCTGCGCGTAGTCAAGCGGAACAGATAGTCGCAGAAGCACGCGCCGCGGCTGAGAAAGAACGGGAGCTCAGTCGTCGTCAAGCGGCGCAGTTGTCGGATACACAGGGCGATAGACTGGCTGAGGTTTGCGCATTGGCCTCGGCCGAAAGTGTGGGACGTTTACTCACGCAAATTGGCGGTCCGAATTTGCACTCCGCGCTCGTTGCTGCGGCGTGCGAGCAAATCCGAACTCTGGCGCCTACCGAGCTCGCGCGGGTTAAGGTCGAAACAACCCAATCGTTGACGAGTGAGCAAATCGAATCGCTCAAGAGTGCACTTGGCGCGGCAGCGGATACCGTGGACTTTCGATCGGTTGAAGGCTTGGGCGACGGTATACGTATCTCGACCGACAAAGGTTTAGTGGACGCATCGGTTCAGGGACTGGTTCGATTCACACGACAGTCTTTGGTCAAGGAAATGAACCTACGAGCAAACAACCATAGCCAGATTGAAAGATCGAATCATGGTTGATGCACTCCTGGCAGTGGAAAGCGACGTGAAAGCGGTGGTGTCCGCAGTAAGGTTGGGTGACGGGTTAAAACCCCGCGGAGTAGTACGCCGTGTTGGTGACGGTGTGGCCATTGTGGCTGGCATGGACGACGTCCGTTACGAAGAATTGCTTGTCTTCGATTCAGGTGGTTTAGGAATTGCATTTGACCTCAGGGAGAATGCACTAGGAGCCGTGCTGCTATCTGGTGCGTCGCAAGTTCACGAGGGTGACGGTGTCGTTGGTTTGCAGCGACTTCCTGAATTACCGACTGGTCCCGATGCGCTGGGCCGCGTACTGGACCCGTTAGGCAATCCACTGGATGAAGGGCCGTCATTATCAACCGCCCAGCGATCGCCATTGTTTCGTTCCGCCCCGAAAATCATCCAACGTCAAAGTGTGGAACAGACGCTGTGGACAGGTGTGATGGCGGTCGACGCAGCTATCCCCATCGGACGCGGCCAACGCGAACTGATTATTGGCGATCGAAACGTAGGCAAAACGGCTTTGGCGACCGATATTGTGGCTGCTCAACGCTTGGGTGATGTGGCCTGTGTCTATGTGATGATTGGTCAACCGATGTCGCGCGTGCGAGCGCTGCGGGACACGTTGGAAAAAACGGGCGCATTGCGCAACACGGTGATCATCGCGGCTTACGCCTCTGACAGTCCCGGCATGCAATATCTTGCACCCCAAGCGGGGGCGACCATGGCGGAATCGTTCCGGGACAGTGGCGCTCATGCGCTGGTAGTCTACGATGATCTCACCAAACATGCCGACGCATATCGTGAACTGGCACTATTGCTCGATCGCCCACCCGGCCGCGAAGCCTATCCGGGCGATATATTCTACTTACACGCTGAATTGCTCGAACGCGCAGCTGCCTTAAGTGCGGCCGAAGGGGGCGGATCGGTGACTGCCTTCCCGCTGGTTGAGACGACCGATGGTGATATCTCAGCCTACATACCAACCAATCTGATTTCGATCACCGACGGCCAAATCTATCTTGATACCAACCGTTTCGAACGCGACCTACGCCCGGCCATCGATATCGGCCGAAGTGTATCCCGCATTGGCGCAGTGGCACAGCCTCTACCGATGCGCAAGGCGGCCAAGAATTTGAAAATTCAGTTGTCCCGCTTTGAATCGTTGGAAAAGCTATCGCGGGTCGGATTGGATATCGACCTGAGTACGCAAGCCGCGCTTCGTGAAGGAAATATCCTGCGAGGGCTGCTGCGGCAAAAACGGTTTTCGCCGCGCAGTGTGGCCCAGCAGGTAATCCTGCTAACCGCCGTCAGCGAGAATTGGCTCAGTGATCTGATACCAGCCCAAGCGGTTCTTGTAGCGGAGGCCGTGGTTGACCTCGCGAGACTTCGCCAGTCGGAGATTACACAAGCGTTGGATCGAGGTGAATTGCCAACTGAGGGTTGGAAACAGATTTTACAGAGTCTAGTGACAGAAGCCAGTCAGAGAGTGATCCCGTGAAACGTCAACAATTATTCCAACGCCGCTTGCAAACACTAACAGCGCTGTCGGATGCAGTCGGAGCAATGCGCTCACTTTCAGCACATCATTTCCGTCGCGCAAGGGCCGCATTGCCAGCCGCTCGGCAATACCGCGAGGAGATGAATAGAGTGATCAGCGAAATCGGTATCCAGCAACCACTGCACGCAAGTGCCCCAACAGGCCTACTGGTGATCGCTTCCGATTTGGGGCTGTGCGGAGATTACAACGCTAGGTTGTCTCATCTCGCGATGGAGGAGTTGAAGCAACAGACCGCAACAGTCATTTATTGCGTTGGACGTCGCTCTCAGGCTGGATTGTCAAGCCAGGCAATCGTGCCTGCGCGCACGTATGAAGCGCCAGCCAGTTTAGAGGGGCTGACACGGACGTTGCTACGTCTCTCACAAGATGTAATGGAGGACTATCTGTCGCTAAAGATTGGTAGCCTACACATAATTTCAGCTGGCTTTGAAGGGGTTGGGCATTTTGCGACTCTATTAACTCAAGTCCTGCCGGTAGTTTCGGCCACTGATGGCATACAACTGCGTCCTGCACCCTACCTCAATAGGGACTATCTCACAACTGTGGCCACTCGCGAGTACCTGTATATCACGCTATTCGAAATTCTGTTGGATGCGTTAGCCTCTGAACATGGTATGCGACTGATGGCCGCAGAATCGGCGCTGGAGTGGCTGGAGAGCACTGCAGCAATCACATCACGGCGATTGGCATGCGCGCGCAGCGAAGCGTCAACCCAGGAGTTACTAGACATCGTAGCTGGTGGGCGAAAAAGCTTGAAGCAGGACTTGTGTTCGTAGTTAGGCAGTCCCCCTCGCGGGCGCGCCGAGCTAATCGAAGTATAAGTTTTGGCGAAAGCAACGTGGTTGGTCGAAGTACAAGGCGAATATAATAATGTTGACGAGCACCGCCAATCGTTGGGAGAAAGTCGAAGGCTGCCCCTTTCCTCTGGGAGCGTCGTGGAGCGAACAGGACCAAACCTACAACTTTGCGATCTATTCCAAACACGCTGAAGCGGTGCGGTTGCTGCTCTTCACCAAAACCGATGTGGTGCATCCGCTACTAGAGTATGAGTTGGACTACTTGACCAATAAATCAGGTCCAGTTTGGCATTGCCGTATCCATGCTCAGGATGCGCCAGGGGCAGCCTACTACGCTTATCGCGTCGATGGTCCAGCGCCGCAGCCTGGCAGCAACTGGCACAATTTTGATTTCCAAAAGATCTTGCTTGATCCGTGTGCTCGAAGCGTGTTCTTTCCCCAGGCATTCAGTCGGCAAGCCGCTTGTCTTCCAGGCACCAACGCAGGCCAAGCGCCGCTGGGGGTATTGCCGACCGAGTTGTGCGACTTCGACTGGGTCGGCGACCGTCAACCACGTCATGACTCCAATCTTGTGATTTACGAACTGCATGTACGGGGTTTTACACGCCATCTCAATTCAGGTGTGCCAGAGTTGCATCGCGGCACTTTCCTGGGAGTCGTCGACAAAATCCCCTATTTAAGCGAGTTGGGTATCACGGCAGTGGAACTGATGCCTGTCTTTCAATTCGATCCCGACGATGGTAACTACTGGGGGTATATGCCGCTCAACTTCTATTCGCCCCATCACGCTTATGCCACGAACCAATCCCCTGGTGGCCAACAGCGCGAATTTTGCGAAATGGTGAAGGCCCTTCATCAAGCTGACATCGAGGTCATCTTGGACGTCGTTTACAACCACACCTGCGAAGGCGATCATCTAGGACCGATTTATAGTTTCAAAGGCATCGACAATAGCTCTGCCTACATGATGACCAACGACCCCCAGCGCCCTTACGCAAATTATAGCGGTACAGGGAACACGCTCCACACCGCCAATCGCTTTGTGCGGCGACATATCGTCGATAGCCTACGCTATTGGGATTCACAGATGCATGCCGACGGGTTTCGATTTGACTTGGCGTCTGTGTTCACTCGCAACTCCGATGGTTCGATCAACTTGAGCGACCCGCCGATCGTCAACGAAATCGGCACCGATGCGGAATTGTCCAACAACCGACTGATTGCCGAACCATGGGATGCCCATGGTGAATTCCAATTGGGACAGAAGTTTCCAGGGCAACGCTGGATGCAGTGGAACTCCCACTATCGCGATACCTTGCAACGTTTCGTGCGTGGTGACACCGGACTAGTCAGTGAACTGATGGTTCGAATTTACGGGAGCGATGATCTCTTTCCCGATGACCGACTGCACGCTTTACAGCCGCCCCTGAGCGTCAACTTCATCACTTCGCACGACGGCTCGACTCTTTACGACCTAGTCTCGTACAAGCACAAACGAAACTGGTCAAACGGCGAAGACAATAGTGACGGAGCCCAAGAAGCGAGTTCGAACAGCGGTTGGGAAGGGGATGCCGGAGTCTCAGCCGAAGTGGTTCAACTGCGCAAGCAGCTGATCAAGAACTTCTTCGTGTTATTAATGCTCTCCAACGGCACGCCGATGTTTCGCATGGGTGATGAGTTCCTTCAGACCCAAGGCGGCAACAACAACCCCTATAATCAAGACAACACAACCAGCTGGTTAGATTGGAACCGGCTAAATCAAAACAGCGACATGTTTCAGTTCTTCAAACGCATGATCGCCTTCCGCAAATCGCACCCGTCTATCAGTCGCTCTCGATTCTGGCGCGACGATATCAAGTGGTATGGCGTGGGCCACATCGTCGACATGTCCCCCAGTTCTCAGCAACTCGCCTACTGCCTGCATGGCGCATCGCAGGGGGACAGCGACCTCTATGTGATGATCAATGCCGCCCCGCAGGACATTGACTTCGGAATTCAAGAGAAGGCCGCGGGCGATTGGCTCCGAGTCGTCGATACATGGCACTCCACTCCACAAGATTTCCCTGAATCCCCGTCGGAAATCGTCCAACGCACTTCCTACCCAGTGCATGGACGATCCGTAGTGGTCTTGATATCCATGGGTGATTTTTGAATTGATTGCATTTGCGAAGCGACTCTAGAAATTAGCTCTTCAGAAGAATCTGTGGGTAAGGCAGCGGGACAAAATAAGCGTACCAACGAACCCACAAAAATCAGAGTATAGGTAAGTCGTAGTGTCTGGCGACCGAAGTATCAAGAATGCTGGGAGTGTCCTGTTCCAGCCAGACAATGCGACTTACCTATACGACGCCTTTTCCGATCGAAGAAGTGGTTTCGTGATCTGCGAGGACGTACATTGAGACAGTCTACATTTATTGTTGGCATAGAAGGTGTGTCTGACCAATAGCAAGCAAAGACGGCTACGGTGCGCAAGTTAGTATCGGGGCGATTGTGTCACTCCACTTGGCAATTGAACTCTGCCGCTTGAGTCTTGCGGCAATTGGGGCATACTCGCTTTTGGAAATTTTCACTCCGCGTCTATAGACACATTCCAAAGCTTGGGCCTAGAAACGCCGTCGGGAAAATCCGGTCAGCAACATCGCAGCCGAGCGCAGGGCCGACACCACAGGAGACGAAAATTTTGATAGCATGAGCGAAGCCACCCCGGTGGATTCCCTCTGCATTATTACGTTTGCAATCGTATGCCAGGCAAGTACCCAAGGCAAGTTTGCATGCCGAGCACTTCCACAGCGAGTGTTTTCAGATCAAGCTATCAACTCACGGCAGCGAAGCCGGTCCGCACCCGCTCGATGGATGCCTTTGAGCGCCTTCGCTGCCGTGAGTTGATAGCTTGACCTGAAAATAGTGGGTTCGTTGGAACGCTTTTTTTGTCCCGCTGCCTAACACTAGCGAAACGTCCATGAATTGGTACGCTTTACTTCTCGGTCAACTCCCAATTTTTCTCGTTCTTTCCGCGTTTGACATCTAACTCTAGTACTGTTTGATCGTTGTATTTGGCGGGAAGGACTTCTTCCAGCAGTTCCTGCACTGGGCTATCAGGAGTGTCGTACAGCCGTTGCTTGCCGACAACTTTGGGTACACGGATTTCAACTTTGTTTTTTCCCAGCGATACCTTCGCCGAATACTTACCGTTGCTTATCTCCGCGCCTGAGGTGGAGCCTGCACCGCTCAGGGGCGCAAAGGAGACGGAACCTCGCTCTGCGGGTTGGCCATCGACGCTAACGGTCCCAGTCACATCTCCCATGTTCGACTCAGTGCCACATGCGGTCAGTAACAAAATGCAAGCTGACAAATGCAACCAGCGCAAGTTCAAAACTCTAATCATTGACCACCTCGACTTCACCGCCGTTGGCTGATCCCATGGCTTGCCATACATTGAGCGCGACATTCTGGCTAATAAAGCCCACCGAACCATCACAGCGGGCCGCGTTAACTCCACCTGTGTGACGGCTTCGAGCCGCATTGCGCTGCTGATTGCCGGCTGCGGCGGGCATGGCCGGATCGCCAGTGGCTTGGAACCATCCATTGGCCATCAGATCAGGAGATGATGTATTGGGAGTCGTGATGGTGTGAAATCGAAAAATCCCGTCATCGTTGTGAATATCACCTCGCCAATCATTGTCCAAATTGCTCTTGGCCAATAAATACTCGGACAATAGCAGCGTGTTGGACGTGCCGTCGGTGATGGTTCCAAAGGAGGTCTTGGCTGGTGCCCAGCGACGTTCCGCTTTATGAGTATGGCTGAAGGGAGCCAATCCAACGGGAGCGACAAAGGCATTAAAGTCGCCGACGTTGTTGCGCGGATAGGTCGCGTTGCCCCAATTGACTACATAATTGCCGCGCGTCCGCTGGTGTTGGCTCGCTGCCGCATCTTGATCGATCGTGCCGCTGTCACTTGGGCACAAGTAAATTGGCACGCGGCGACCAGTCGAACCGAGCAGACTAAAGTACACGGTGTTAGGTGGTACGTGAAAGGCAAGTTTAGTATCGCTGATGTTGTACAAGTTGGTTTGTTCGACATAGGGCCACAAGTGCATGACCCAAGTTTGACGCCAGGTACGTGGCACACGTGTGGCTGCTGAGGTCCCCTGAGAGCCAATTGGAAAACGCTTGTAAGAATCATGATGATTGTGAAATGCCAACGCCCATTGCTTAAGATGATTGGTGCATTGCATCCGTCGCGCCGCCTCACGTGCCGATTGTACGGCTGGTAGGAGTAGACCGACCAGGATGCCAATAATCGCAATCACCACCAACAGTTCTACTAACGTAAAGCCCTCGCGTTTCGAACAAGAAAGCTTACTCATAACGAACCCTCCACTTAGGAACTCTGGAAACTGAAAGGAAATAAGGATATCGTAACTGCGGTCCGAGTGGTCATCATAACAACGGCTTAACGGGAATTCAATCTCCGTTGTGGTCGGAAACAGCGAAGGCTCAAATACACTTTCTCACAAGGCCTTAAGGTTACGGTTTGGTAATGCAACGTTCTTGGCTTCGCGCGCGTACTGTGCAAAAACAGCGGTGCAACATTTTGTTACTAGCCGGAGTCCACTCCTAATGCTCCGCACGAATTGGCTGGGAACAGAATTCGAACATCGGGCAATCGACGATAGTCAAATCGATGGCGTCAAGAAGATCGACAAACGCAGCCTGATCCGGTACTGTTGGGCGCAGCTTGTGGAGATAGGTTTCGATTGAAGGAATTAGGCTGCTTTGCAAGAGTAGCTCTTGAGCAATCCGCCGAGTCGCTGGTGGCTACGAATGTCGCTCAAGCTAATCGTGTCAGCTTCTGCGGAGGGTTTCTTGCGACTAGTTGTTGAAGGCTTTTGAATTAATTCGTTGTTCAAGTCCTGATGTGGTCTTTTCAGCAGATAGTGCTCCTTAAATTCGCGGCAAATCACACCATCCACTTTGCATCTGGCTTGTAGGTCGCTGGTGTGATGAACACTCGTCGCGTTTCGACATGCAGAAAGACCAAGACAAAAAAATCGCGGAGCCCCGTTTTGTTCACGATCTTCTTGGAGAAAAAGTCGCATTGCCACATCGTCTTGGCGTGCCGCTTGAGAAGCTCGTCCCAAGTGCCAGCGCCACGCTTGGGTCCAGTGTCGAAACCGTTGCGTCTGAGGTGTTTTTCACAGTATTGCG
>JBGSNE010000142.1:0-77938 GCA_041739785.1 Pirellulaceae bacterium | reverse complement strand
GTGAATACTTCACAGCGAGGCGATTATTCTAAGCTGAAACACCCTTCTACTCTAATCAGCCGCCCCGCAACCTGCGATCAGCCAATCGCAATCAACCCAGCCACCCTGCTAAATTGGCTGATTCTTAATTGCGTTTGACATATATCAAACGTTTTTTCGTACTCAATTCCGTCGCAGTCGATTTGACTAATCAGTTCCCATCGGTTCTGTCCGCCTGAGCGACCATAGACTCTTTGTCTAACAACGACGCTTCGTTCAGGGGCGACCCAGGCTTCGAAATACATTTCCGTTTTCATGGCCGTTTCTCTGGGAAGAGTCTTAAGAACAAGAATTGTTTGTCCCTTCAATACTTCTTCACCAATGAGTGTGGCTTTTCCTTTGCTAAGCTTCTCACTAACACTCGAGCTTGCCCATTCAGAAATCAAATCGTGGCCAGAGTATTGCGAGTCGATGAACGTACTCCCACCCTTTTCCTGCTCCTTGATTTTTCCGTCTGGCAATGTGCTTCTGATGAACAGCCAACCTGCCCCTCTTTTTCGATCAAACGTGGAAATAACGAGCTCTTCTCTGTGGACCTGTGATTCATCGAGAAGGATATTGGTTTTCTCAGAAGTTACCTTGAATCGGCGGCTTCCGTTCAATCCCATTTCCCACAGTCCCTTTGATTCTATTCGTACTTTAACCGCTTCATCTTCGAAGTATAACCTTGCCTCTGGATTGTTGCTCAATTGCTCGTTGAGGCACCGAGAACTAGACCGGAACTGGATAGCCACATTGAGAGTTGCCATTTTGGTTTCGACTTCAGCCAAATCTGAAATAACGCTTTGAACGGCGGCGTCATCAACCTCTTGGGCATTCCCAACTACGACGAACTGCAATGTGAGCAGCAAACAAAGGCACGCAATCAGTTTAAACACGGTTCTATCTCCACCTATCTTTATTGAACGTATCAATTGTAGCTGGTCATGAAACTAAAGGGAGCAATAAAGTATGTAACAAAAGGGCACGCCTTTACAGTACCACCGCTCCCTCAAACTCCCACCTTTCATCTCGCTCCCATTTAATGCATGATAAAGGGACACTTCTCGCTGATCGCCGGTACTGACAGGGCTTTTTACCCTCCCGCGCGCCCAAGCTCGCTATCAAGAGTGCATATTTTCGCGGGAGGGTCGATAGGTGAGTTCTACGAACCTAGCGGGGAGGGCACACAACTGTTTTCCCTCCCCGGAAAGCTCGCATTACTCGCTTGCCGACCCTCCCGCGAACTCGTCGATTTCCTCGTTTTCTCCAATGCGCGGGAGGGTGAAATCAACCTTAGTACCGGCGGTCAGCGAGAAGTGTCAGAAGCTCGCCGTAACCAACGTTTTTAGCCGGCCGACAATGTCGAGGAAGAGGCGCTTTCCGCCGGCCGCATACCGGTAAACATTCGCTAGTTGGCATTACTTTGCTGATGGTTGAAGGGGCAGCTCGCCCTCTAAATCTCGATGTGTGTCACCCCGCGAACTTCGTCGAAGTGGCCAATCTTAAGGAGTACTCCGCGTGAACCGGGCATTTCTGCTACGAATGCCGGATCGCAGACCATCATGGGTGGCACGGCAGCTATAGCGACCGTGGTTCCGATCGAAGATATGTACGACATGCCGATCGAAAGTGCAACGAACCAAGGGATACTCTGCACGGCCGCCATCTGCAATCTGGCTCGCTGGGATTGAGACAGCTGTTGTTCGATAGCGTACTGCCGGATGACGTCGTTTCGTTCCAGCGGATTGGTGAGCGCGAGCATTTCATCAAAAGTGCAACCGTCCGTTCGAAGTCGACGATGGACATTGCACGCACGCAGCGCCGTTTTCCTGCGTTTGAACTCCAATCGAGCTTGATAATCGTCAATTGCCTTCTGCTTGCGTTGCCGGTAGTCAGCCACGATTCTCTGCGGGATGCTCAATCCGTATTCCATAGCCCGCAATACCGAGCGCATGGGTCGATGGTACAGATACATTCGACGGTAGGCGGAAAAGACCTCGTTTTGTACAAGCGTGATCGCTGTCGTCACGCTTTCTCGCGAAGTGAAAATTAGATCATCGCCCACCTCGACGCACAACGGCTTGAGATAGTAGACCTTAACCCCTGGCTGCTTGCCGGGACCGTCCATAAACTCCTCCAAACGAGTCCGTACACAATTCGGAATGACATCCGTAATTTCATCGAATCGATCTTGTTCTGTAACGCTGAAAAACAACTTCCCTTTCGGCAAACGAATGGATGCCTTACTAAGATCGATTTCACGTACTTGCTGAAAGCTCGACCTGTGTGCGTCTTCAACTGCCAACCAAGACTCGCTCTTGGATGATAGCAGCCCGCACTGCTGCAGCATCGTTTTTGCGAACTCCGTTTTTGCATCCCTGGGTGGCACCCAAATTGGTGCCCCAACCCATTTTCCAAAAGGTTCAAGTTCCTGCGCCAACGTAAAGGGCGAAGAGAATTCTGAGTGGACTGGTGCTGCCGTAACCCGACTAGTTGTTTGCACCGCTGCCGCAGGTCGTTGAGTTGCAGACGCCATCTGATACTCCTACGTGTTATGCTTCAGAACGAAGCCAAGAAAAGGGGGTGGCACGAGCTTCAGTTTACAAATTCCACGGCGAGCGAGCACAGGAAACTTCGCAACTTTCTCGAAAATGTCGACCATGCAAGCACGTGGAAACCTGGGCAGCTTCTCCTGGGGCTCGAGAATGCACTTCAGACACCAATTCCCCAACGAGCATACGAGCCCGCGGCGTATGCTGTCCAAATGGTCCTGCCAGGGGAAATCCGCGAACAACGGATCATGTTCGCCTGTTTGCAAAAAAGCAAGCCGTTAGAATCTTGTACATGGTTCGATAAACGACCCTGTTTTGTCGGTTCCCACAAGAAGTTAGCGGCACCCTTGAACCTTAGGATCAAATGTTAGTCGTGTATGGATGAAAGGATAGTCATGAAACAGGTTAGGACCATTAATGGCGTCGACGTTCCCGTGTTTCTCTACGGTACAGCTTGGAAAGAGGCTGCGACTCAGGAGCTTACCGAGCTGGCCATAGCTCAGGGGTTTCGCGGAATTGACACGGCCAATCAGCGCAAGCACTATGATGAGGCGGCAGTCGGACGCGCGATCGCGGCAACAATAGCAGGCGGTCGAATTGCCCGCCATAATTTGTTTTTGCAGACTAAATATACCTTTCGGCGAGGACAAGATGATCGCCTGCCTTACAATCCGGATGCGCCGATCTCGACTCAAGTAGAGGAGTCGTTTGAAAGCTCATTGGAACATTTGGGCGTCGAGCGCATTGACTCGTATCTCCTGCATGGCCCAAGTGGGTCCACCGGACTCGGCGCCGACGACTGGTCGGCCTGGACCGCGATGGAGAAAATCCATGAAAGTGGGCGAGCGCGGCTGCTCGGGGTGAGCAATGTTTCCTTGGATCAACTTGAGATGTTGTGCCAGGACGCCAAGATCAAACCGCATTTTGTACAGAATCGATGCTTTGCCGTGAGCGGATGGGACCGAGCTGTTCGCGCGTTCTGCATAGCCAACGGTATTGTCTATCAGGGATTCTCACTATTGACGGCCAACCGCGCCGCGTTGGCCAACCAGAAGTTGGCGAATCTTGCTCAACGGTACGGTGTCTCACCAGCACAGCTCATTTTCCGATTTGCCCTCGACGTAGGGATGATCCCGCTGACCGGTACCACGGACCCACAGCATATGCAGCGGGACCTAGAGATATTTGAAATGCAATTGCAGCCGGAAGATGTTGAGTCTATCGAGTGCATTGCGTGAGGCCAGATGGTTGCCGAGGAACTCGAAAAGGCAATGTCACGAATTCCAAGACTCCTACAAAACTGATGCTCAGTCCCGACTCCGCAGCTGCCCAACCCACCGAGCCAGCTCTTTTAGATCGGCTACATCCATCCCGGCAACAAGCTCATTCCGGTGAACATCATGGACAGCCAGAATGTGTTCTTCGTGGAAGAAGATCTGGTCACACTGTGTCAGGCCGTGCAGCCGGGCTTCTGCCAATGGATTATCCACAGCTCCTCGAAAAAAGTGGCCGGCTCGTTCCGTAACTTGAACCCAGAAATCCTCACCCCAGCCGCGGGACGGGACATTCTGCTTCGGCAGAGGCAAAAGTGACGCTGGGTGGTCATGTTTGAGAATCGGCTTCGTCAATTCGCCGTTGCAGGAAGGGCAAGAACATTTCACCGGCGCATCTTCATGGACGAAGAATCTAGGAGAGTCGATTCGAAGTTCGACGAACTGGCCGGGCCTAACGTGCCGTTTGACGACCTCGGGTGGAACGTGGAAGTTCTCGGGATTCTCAACGTGCATGGCAACTCCGTTCACCAACTGGTAGTCGTTGGCAAACTGTTGGGAGTCAAGTTGTAGTTGAAGAATCGACATCTAATCTCAGTAAAACACTGCCAGCCAGACAGTTGGTTCTTCAGCTGTTGTCCACTCAACACGATGCTTCTTGTGGGCCGGGATCAGCACATAATCGCCGGGTTTCATCGTCACGGACTCTCCATTGTCGAAAACAAGTTCTGCCTCGCCTTTTAATACGACTACCCATTCGTGTTCGTCCTGATCGTACCAAAATTCTTTTGGACTGCTGTGGCCAGTGGAGACGATCCGTAAAATACGAACGTGTTGGTTGTCGGCGAGGAGTGTGACGAGTTCCTCTGGTAGCTGGGGTGAAAAGCCCTCGAACAAGTTATCCATTATCGATGGTGTGCAATTTAATATTGTAACCGGGATTATTCATGACCTAGTCAACCTCAGGCGCTAGCCGTGGGCCTACGTATCGTGCTCGGTAGTCCTACTGTAGCAGAGAAATTTGCCTTTGGCGTTTTTCGCTACCTTCTCTCGCGTTGATTAAACGCCTTTGAGTTCGCTTCATTTGGCAGGATCACGTCAACGCCTCATCTATTTTTTCAAGTTGCCCAAAACCTGCGGAATAGTTTCGGTGGTCGCGAGGTCTTCAATTTATGCAGATCTATTCCCTACTCGCCGATTTCGTCGTAGTCATTCACTTAGGCTACGTTGCATTCGTCGTATTGGGGCTCGTGCTGATTGTGGCCGGCAGTTTGTTCAAATGGAGCTGGGTTCGTAACAGTTGGTTTCGCTTGATTCACCTGTGCATGATAGGAGTCGTCGTCGTTGAGTCGCTATTCACAATCACATGTCCCCTGACAACTCTCGAGTCGTACTTGCGTTCTAAATCTGGTCAAACATCGCAATCGGGCAGCTTCATGGGCAGGCTGGCCCACGACTTGTTGTTTTACGACTTGACGCCTGACTTCTTTACGGTCGCTTACTGTTTATTCGGTGCCATTGTTCTAGCAACCGTTTTAGTGGCTCCACCGAATTGCATACGTTCGCACTTCGTACGTCGGTCAAGCGACTGATCGGTATTTCGCTGCGACTGGACGTCACGACGTTGGCGTTCCGACGGTTATTCTTGAACGCGACGGAATTAGAATTGGCTTCGCCGTCAACTGCGCAAGTCCACTTGTAGTCAAATTCTAGGCTCTACAGAAGAATTAGTGGGTAACAACTGTGGGCGACAGGTTTTGGGAGGCATGGCAGGGCAAAAAGAATATCGCGTACGCCTAGTATGTTACCAGCATTGCTGAAAAGCCGAAATCTGGCACAGTAAACCTAACAAGGTTGTCGTCACCGCATGCATGCGCAAGCTGCTGACGATTATGAATCTCATGGTCAAGAATGGAACCAAGTGAGGTGACATAAAAAGGCGATCGAAGAGAAAACTCTCCATCGCCCACGTGCTCAGTAGGTGCTTGCCCCACCGGCGACTGCATTATCCCTCGCAAGAGTTGCGTCTCCGCTCAGATTTGCGAATGTTTCATTCCTCGGCCCTACTTCAATGCGATCGTTTGCTGCAGCGGTCGAAGTACTTGGTCAACCAAATATTCATCAGTCAACTTTTCTGCTAGGTCGGAGAGACGTCGCAACTCGCTCGCAAAGTTCTCTCCCTTTTCCAGGCTGTCGTATCGACGGATCGTTAGGTAAACACTCAGTTGATCCTCCGTGAACTCGCCGCTACGCACCTGAAACGCGGTAGTGCGTGTTTCAAAGGAAAGTCGACATTGAGTCTTACAGTCTTCATCCAGAGCAAATTGCAAACTCGGTTCATAGCTAAGTAGTGAATTGTGGGCGAATTCAGACAATCGCTCAAGCGGTTGCATCATCCCCAATGCCTCGGCCAACAATTCATTCTGGTTGCCACGATAGGTAAAATCGAACCCTAGCATCAAGCTCAGTGATTCGCAGTCTAAATGGCTGATTGACAGTTCAAAGGGACTTAACTCCAGCACGATTTCGTGCAATTCGATGGCCGCTTGGAACGTGTCGGGCGTGACCGCACCGCTGCTTAATCGCCGCGGCTCTGTTGAGACCCAGCGATATTGGCCCCCTTCCTTATCCTCTTCCAAGCAGAATTCGCCCCGTTCGCGCGCATAAAAATTCTTCATTCTTGGAAAACGAGTTTGGATTTGTTCGAAGAAGTGCAAGATCGATTCGCGATTGTGTGGGAGATCCATTTCCGTCCCCAAGTGCATGTTGACGTAAAACTCATCGCACAACGCACCGTATTTATGCATCAAGAAATCCTTATTGCAACATCGACCCTTCTGTCATTAGAACTTGCGACGGGCTGCTTCCAACTCAGCTTTGAGCTGCGCTTCTTCAGCCGCCTTGCGCTCGGAGACAATGGTTTGGTAGCGCTCAATCAGCTCCGGCGTCATCAAGTCGCGAGCCATTTTGTAGTAAACACGGGCCGCCATCAAGCTCCCAGCATCTTCCGCAAGTTCACCCCGCTTCAGGTAGTAGCGAATATCGCTCTCCAAGAGTGTTGGATTTCTGGTGGGTCTGTTGCTGCCACCTGATAAGACGCGTTGCCACTTGCCGGGATCAGCGCCGACGCGTGTACTTGTGTTTTCACCCAGGTAGGTGGCATGCTGCTTGATCGCGTTCGACGGCTCTTCAGATAGTGTGGTGCTTGAGACAACTAAGTCCAAAGCAGACTCTCCGGACTTGGCTGATGCAACACCATCTGCCTTGGCCGATGGCGATTCCGCCGAAGCCAAGATGGCTTCGTCCAGTGCCGCAAGGTCGATGATTTGAACAGAAGCAGTTAGTGTTGAGGCCCCCAAATTGCTGCTTGATGCGTGATTGGAGCTTGGTCCCCAGCCGCTCCTACGATTGCCATAGCTTGAGGATTGCCTACCTCCCAACGAAGTAGATCCGCCGTCGGGGACCCATACCGAACCTGTGTAACTCAACGAACGAGTGCTAGGAAGCTGCACGACTTGGGCTTCAACCAACGATCGATCTGAGAGAAATTGCCCAACCACCATTGCGACTAGGGACAGTGTTGCTCGAACCGTGCGTTTCATTTATTTCCCGCCCTGAGAGTGTAAGGAACTGCGTTGATTATAGCTGCGAACTGGTCAGAGATACAGCTTCAGACCAATCCGGCAGCGGATTGGATCCCAGCGGAAACCAATATGGGTCCAGAATCGCCTAGTCGGATTAGCGGAGGAATGACCACCCTAGACGCATTATCCCTCGGAGCTACACGAAAATTTTTATACGCAATGCAGGATTCGCAGCGCCAAATCGTATAAGATTAGTAGTTAACAATCATTTTCTGCTGGGAAGCGAACTTAGTTCCACTAGGTGCTTGGCACTTTGGAAGCAAAAACGAAACGCTCAAACCTCCGTGCTGCTCGAAGTGCGGCAGACAACTTTTGAGACTCAGCCGAACAACTTCAGTCCGAGACTCCCCCAACCGGTAATACTAGCTCAGATTCACGTTGCCTCTCATCTCATAGGAGTAGACTATGTTGACTATTGCAAGCAATGTTCGAACGACGATTGTCAATGCTGCCTTTCTGCAGGAAGTTAAGGACTCCAATCTAAAATTGTGGTCGGTTCTGCGCGAACTAAGGGAGATAGAAGTGGGGAATTTGGAACCACGCGAGTTGTCGCGTGAGTTCGTCGAACTACTCAGTGAATTGCGCGACGCAATATCACTGGAGTTTTCGTTGGAGGAGACGTACGGTTTTATTGAAGGCGCGTCGCGAATTGGAGGTATTGGAATGCCCGATGCGGGCTTGGCCAAAATTCAACATCGTGAGCTGTACCTGCAGTTGCACGAACTGTGCGAACAGGTTGAAGAAGCACAGTACCGTGGAACGATAAGCCGCGACATATCGATGTACTTGGAAACCTTCGATCGGTTTGACTCGGTTCTGAGAGCTCACGAGGAATTTGAAGCCGAACTCATTCGTTGCGCCTTCGGCATTCGCCCCTCGCGCGGCAGCTAAACATTTAGTCGCTCAGATTTCCGAATTGAATGGTAGCGGGAATGCAATGAACGCAAATTCAGTTTTGATATTCTGCTAGGTAGTAATTCGCTCACATCACGACTTGTTGTGCCCGCGTCGGCCTTTCAGCATGGCCAAAATGGCTATTTACCCAAAATGGCTTGTTTACAATTCTTAGGGAAGGATTTCAGATGGTGTGGGTCAATCCTGTAGGCACTGGGCAAGCACTGGAAATCATGTTGATAGAAGACAGTTTGGTTGACGCCAGACTGACCATCGAAGCCCTCCGTCGTTGCGGCATTCATCATCGCTTGAGTCTCTTTCGTGATGGGAGCGAAGCGATCGAATTCCTCTATCAGCGGGGCGTGTTCCTTCGAGCTCCAAGACCCGACGTGGTGTTGCTCGATCTGTTTCTGCCTGATACCGATGGCGTTTCCGTCTTACGTCAGTTGCGGACCGAAAGGAAACTAACAAATATTCCCGTCGTGGTGCTAACCAGTAGCGATGATGGTACCGATCAACATAAATGTGAAGAGCTAGGTGTTAGCAGTTACATTCGCAAACCTTTCAACGAAGAAAAGTTTCTGAGCGTCATCCGCCGCATTAAAGGTCTGTCATTGGCGCTCGAAGCCAGCACGGCCGCCGCAACCACGGTTTAGTCATGCTCAATGGTGAACAAATCGCTCAATGAGATCACCCTGGGGATCGAAGTCTAGTGGCTTGGGTTCGCTCAAGATTTCTATCGATGTGAGCTGTTTGGCTGCTTCAAAAAACGCTTCACTACATTCGACTTCATCCAAACTCAGCGTATCGCGAATCCACATCGCAGTAACTTGTTCAGGCGACACATAGCCGGCCAATTGGCAAGCCACCAGCAAGGCCTCCCGGTCGGTTGCGAAATCGATCGGCACCATGGCACCGGTCACGTGCCCAGCAGTGATACAGTTTAGCTGCGTTGAGTGCCGATCCATGCCATCCACAACACGTCGATGGCATAATTCTGCCAGTCCGATTCCACACGCGTTGCCATGTGTTTGCTCCGTCAGGCCGCGGAGATAGATATGATGGAGCTCTGGTTTTTCTCCGTCGATCGCCGCGTGATCGTTTCGCTTGCGTCCCACCACATTGGTATCCATACCGGAACCGGAGATATTCTTGCCAATGCGATCGATGATCAACAACTCTGCGCGTTCGAACGGAAGCCGAGGCATCCAGCCTTTAGCTCGTCGCAGCAATTCCGGTTCGGTCGCTTCGATTGCATCCGGCGTGACGGCTGTAATCTGCGCGGTCTCTTCGTAAGCGTTTTCTAAGATGGCCAGTCCGCTCAGGATGTTGCAGCGGTCGATTACGGTGCGGGCTACCGAGCGGACGATTTGATCGAAAGAGTAGTTAATGATGGCGCGATGATAGACTTCTGCTCCCTGCTTTTTTCCAAGTCCGATGAGCATCATCTTCATCAGACCGCTTTCAATCTCACCGATAAAGTGAGTATGCGGCTTGATACGATTGACGACCAACACCCAGTCAGCCGACCGGGCCTGTCGGTCGAAATAAACAGGAAAGCCCTCAGCAGCCGTAGCAACCTGATCAACCTCCATACTGCTAAGAATGGGACATTCCATACTCACTTCAGTGATACCGAATCTCGCCAGAACACCGGCCTGACCTTCTGCGGTCGCGCCACCATGACTTCCCATGGCAGGCACGAGAAACGGTTGCGCGTTACGTGACTTTAGAAAATCTACGCATGCACGAGTTATCTCGGCGATGCTCGCGATCCCGCGACTTCCGACAGTAACAGCCACTCGCTTGCCGGTTAAATCCGTGCGCACGCTAGTTTGTAATTCCGCCATGACTGCGGAACGTACGTTTTCCAATCGTGGTCTTGGAAACGATTGTCGCAGTCGAAAGAATCGAGGCAGAAGTTCAGACATCGCGTTTTATCGGAGTGCTGTAGAGTTGGGGTCGTCAGTAAAGGTTAAACCACCGAGCGGTTACAATGCACGCATAGCAGCCAACCTCGCTGTTAAGTTACTGCGGGGCAAGTGCATCTTCGAATTCTTTGAGTTGTGCGGCCATCTGTCGCTCGTGCGGTTCAAGCTGTACGGCACGTTTTTGAACGCGAGCCGCTTGTTCTAGGTTGCCAGCGGCGAAGTAACAACGGGCTAGCGTGTCCAGGTAGGCAGGTTCGTCTGGCACCAACTCCAGCGAACGCAAACTTAGGCTAATCGCTTCTTCCGGATTCGTGTCACACTTACTCAGTAGCCATGCCAGTTGATTGCATTCACTAGCCAAGTTGGGCCCCGACATGGCGCGACTCATTCGATCCGTGGCTCTTGCCAATTGCTCTTCAGCCTGCAGAACTTGGATTCGAAAATTCTTGCTCATCCGCTCGAATTGCTCTCGGTAGTAACTGTAAAACGGTTCCTCCGCCCCCAGTTGCTTCATCGCGATTACTGCGTCGGGATTGGGCAAGGCAAATTCTGTCTCCACACTTTTGCGGAGAAAGTCGCTGGCAGAAACCTTGTCACCACGATCCAAGGCTGCCAGGCCACTGTAGAAATAGTAATTTGCAAGTGTAGAACCGGGGTTGTTGTAAACATTGGGTGCCGTGGGCAAATCCATATCCCGGCTTTCTAATACTTCGTCTGCCACTGGTTTAAGTATTTCAGCAGCCTTCTGATGCTCGCCACCCCCCCAATAGAACTGCGCCAGTTTAGCACGAATTTCTGAAGATATTCGAGCCTGGAAAGTAAGTGCCCGGAGATACTCTTGCTCAGCCCACTGAATCAAGCCCCGCCGTGCTAGTGAGTCGGCGAGATTGTAATGTTGGTTAGCCTGAATTTCATCCGTATCCACATTGCGGAAATTCAACGAATTTTTATTAACAATAGTATGAATGGAATCGCTGGCGGCGCGCGCTGCTAACTGAGCTCGTGCTTCATTACCCATCCGCAAATGCCCTTCGGCTAGAAAAAAACCCAGCTCAGGGGCTTCTGCGAACTGCTCGGGGTACGTCTTGGCCAATTCGATTACCAATTCTGGTAGACTGGACTCCAAAGCCCACATTGCCGCAGTTTGCAGTGAGGGCAGTGAATGGGCTTCGCTTCCAATCAATCGCACGCTCGGTCGGACCACTTCTAACGCGTCGTGGCGGTGGCGATGCTCTGTGAGCCAAGAACCCAACCATCGATAAAATCGCAGAGTAACTGCAATCGAACGAAATCGCTCCAAGGCTTGGCTGGTTTCAACTTTGGTCTGCTTATCGGCCGCTTCGCGAGCAACCTCGGCGTGTTCTTGAGCAATAAGCCGCTGCCATCGTGCCAAGTTGGCATTCGGTAACAAATCCGCCGCGGATGCATGAGGCAGCGTCTCGCCACGGACCGCTTGCGAGACCGAAGTATTGAGGACTCGAAGATCGTTCATCAACCCCAGCAACCATGTAGTTGCCGTACGGTTACTATCACCTAGTGCTAATTCTATAGAAGCGGGTAGTGACGAAGTCCCCTTCGCTCGCTGAACATCAGGTTCGCGTTCAAATTTCTCTGAGATTGTTTGCATTAGATACAATGCGGCCGATTTGGAGCGCAACTCACTACTTTCAAACCGCACCAACCGGCAGAGGGCCAACAGCGCATCGGGCGTACCACGTTCGGACAATTGTTGCAGAATAATATCGCGGTCGTCTTGGGCAGAATCATTGTAATTCGTTAGCAGTTCGCGAACTTCGAGCGAATCTGTTTCAAGCCACCATACAACATCCTGGCTGTCGATCAAATACCGCGTCGCGCGAGCTACATGGGCATTGGGGTGCGTCTGTGACGCTTGACGCAATTGTTCAAAGGCCGCCAATCCAATTTGCCCTAATTCCCACTTTGCACTTTCGCGTTGATGATAGTTACCATCACCAAGCTGCGCGATGAGCTCAGCGATTCGCGATTGCAACCGTGCTTGAGCATCGTTGCGTTCTACTCCACGCAACCTATCCTCCTCCGCTGTGCGGCTTTCCTGCAGTCCGCCAGCGGCAAGCTCGGGGATTTTCACTTCCGATGCAGGGTCCGTGCCAGGGGTCTGCTGAGCATTTAGTTGAGCAATTAGCGGAGCCTCGACTTGCCCGAGGCTGGCAAAAAGCATGCAGACGATGAACCCCGTTTTACTCATGGGAATCCCCAACTGTTGCGATTTACTCGGAGCCATTCGCGGCTACTCTGATGGATATGATGTGAAAAGCGGGGTCTAGTTGGCCAGCAACTTTTCGATTGTCCGTACTAGCTCCCGGTCGTCTGGAGTAGTTTTGGGTTCGAAGCGCGCCACGGCTTGCCCTTGGCGATCGATTAAGAACTTTTCGAAATTCCAACTCACTTTGCCACTCCCTGCGGGTTGCAACTCCATACTCGTCAGCGTTTTATACAAGCCGCAAGCGCCGTCACCGTTAACTTCGACTTTGTCAAACATATCAAAGCTCACGCCATAATTTTTGGTGCAAAATTCCGAAATCTCTTTGGCCGAACCTGGTTCTTGCTTACCAAACTGATTGCAGGGAAAACCAAGCACCACGAGACCTTGCGCTTTGTACTTTTCGTGTAACGCTTGCAACTCCTTGTACTGCGGAGTAAGTCCGCACTTGCTGGCCGTGTTGACAACCACGATTACTTTACCTTTGTACTTCTGCAGATCAACTGCCTCACCCGCCAACGTTTTCATCGAATGCTCGAGCACTGATTGGGATGGCTCTCCCTTCTTTTCTTCAGCCTTGGCGGTAAAAGTCATTAAACCTTCTCCAGCGAGAAAGAGGCAAATCATCGGAACTGCAAAACGCAGGCCACGAAGCCGGAAACTTCTGATGGACAACATACTGAACCTTTTAAACGGATGTATGGTAAGTGCGAACACGAAAAGGAAAGCGAAACTGGTCTATCCCATTATAGCACTTCCGGGAAGTCTCCCCACCTGACTGTTGTAAATCAGAAACTCTTTGTGGTCGGTTTCTTTTCGACTGCAGCTTCCTTACCACCAAACAACTTCATGGGCAGGCTGAACAAATCGAAATTCATGGGTGGGAGCATACTGGGGAGTGTCGGATTGGATTCTACTGCTAGCGGTGGCATCTCCAGTTCGACGCTGCCAACCAGTGCCAAGCTATCTGAATTCTGAGTGACATGTACCTTGGCGCCGCGAAACCAATCAATCCATGGGGCCGAGTAGTTCGGTGGAGGTGTGGGTTTCCCTTGGCCATTGACGAGGGCGTCGCGCCAAGCGGTGCTTTCCCACCAACCGCTGGCGCCTCCTGGCAAGGTTTGAAACTGGTAAGTACCACCCAACGGACATTGCAACCGAACGTCCAACAATTGTTCTGCTGCTGCTAAGCACTGGTCGCTGGGAACTTTCAACTGTTGGTGAATCGCGTCCAGCAATCGCGCGTTCCCATGGGAAGCCTCCCAGCCGCGTTGGTACCATTGAGCATTAATCCAACTGGACAAACGGGACCCACTGAGATTGGCGACTTTGGCGCGCGCCTGTGCGAGATCCTGAGTTTGTGCCACGCCCAATTGCGGGATGGCTTGATCAAGAATCGAACGATCTGACGACAGCAGGCTAAATTCACCATTGGACCATTGCCACAAGCCGATCACCGGATAGCGCGAGAAACCTGCATAGTCAGGACGGACCAGTCCGAATCCGAATGGCAACTGTTCGATGATCCCCGGCTGCGGCCAAGCACCAATGTAAGCCGGGACAGCCTTCAAGGTCTGCAGAGTTTTGATCAAGCCTTGAGTGTCTTCCGGGGCGGGGGGAATCATGTCCTTAATGCCGGCGAACAAGTGGTAATCGCCAGAAACAATTCCAAGCGTGTTTCCGCCACGCACATGAACCTGCGCGGACACGGCATCATCGGCGGGCAAATGAAGTTCCACGGGCGTAGGCTCGCCGAGCTGCCTAGCGATCCAACCGTATTTACCGGGTTCAAACGGAGCGATGTAGGCTTCTACGGCTACTTGCTCGGTCCGTTCACCATCGGCGCGAAAACGCCGCAAACCCAGTAGTAGTGGATCCATATGCTTCCATTCGTCTTGATAGAATTTCGCCATCGACGCGTATTGTTCCGTTTCGCGTTGACTGACACTCTTAATATCCACGTCAGCGATAGGCAAGAAACTCCCCCGCGCGCCCCGCAGTGAATCGATCCAACCGTTATCGGTTTGCAATGCTTGTGCACCATCCGTCCGCTGATCAAACCACGGCGCGAGCAAGCCCAATGACTTCATGCCTTCAATATCCAGATTCCCATGTCCCTCGGCTTGACCGACGTGGGACGCCGCCTCGACAATTTCTAGGTGGGCGATGGCCGCCAAGCGTCGACGCAATTCGATCTGATACTGAGGACTAACCAAACGATGAAAAAACTCGGGTGAAAAATATGCAAAAACTGAGTATTGATTTGAATCGGGCATCCATGAACGAGCCCAGCGAAACGATTGGGAGTTGGCCAGTGAGGGAGCGCCACCGGCTACCTCCAAAAATCGCCTTACCAATGTTTGACTGGTCGACACAAAAAAGTAAGGTCCATCTTTGACTAGAAACGCACGAATGCGATTGTCGGGAGTGCTCAGCAATGAAACCGGTTGTCCAGCAATGTTGATCGTACTCAAGGTCGCATCACTATTCTTAGCAAGCACAGCGCTTCGATCTGACTCAAGGGCCGCTGAAAATAGCTCGGGATTAGTGGCGAAAAACAAGACACCCAGACTGGCGCCTTCGGTCATGTACAGGTCGCTGCCAATGATGGCCATGTCCCCCACAAGCTTGTCGCCGAACATCTTGGCGATCGTTGTCAACTTGGAAGCCATCATTCGCTCCATGCGAGCTGCAGCGTCATAATTAAAACCGCGCAGCAGCACGGCTTGGGTCATGTCTCCGCCATAGCGCTCTGCAATTTCCTGAAACCAGACATAGTTGGAGAAGGCTCCAAATCGCAGATAGAAGCACTCGGGAGGTACATGGCTGGCAAGCGATTCGATCTCGGGCTCGACCGGTAGGGGAGGCAAGACCGCCGCTTCCCATTGCGGCTCAGCCGGCAGCAAGCGGGTCGGTTCAGCCGCTTCATTGGGTGAAGTTAATACCTGTTCGAAAATCTCTTCCCGCAACGGCTCGATGGCTGCCAACAAAGCTAGAGTCTCCAGCGGTTGGGATAGTTTCTGCTTGCTCGGGTCGGGCGGGTCTAGGTCAACGGGCGGCAGGCCCAATCGCGACGACAGCATTGACGCCAAATACTTGTGCACCAATTTCGGGAAGTCATTGCTTTCCAACGCACTTTGCGCACCAAGGGTGTACTCCTTCCACCAGGCTGCTAGCAGTTGTTGATGGCTTACGCCAATGTGACTAGGGCTGGGTTCGATTTGAATGCGTTGCGTAATGTCTCCCACCAATTGCAAGTCGAGTGGATTTGAGCCACGAAACAAAGCAGAAACTGTTATGGCAACGGGTACATTGCGTTTGGTGGGCTTACCCCGCACCACCGAACGAAGGCGGTCTATTAGACCTCCGGGACGCCCAATGGCAGGTCGCGGCTCTTCCTCAATGACTTCGATGGTACGCACGGAAATCACAGGATAGAAAATACGCCCCGCGGCCTCTTCGACCAAGACACGTGGTGGCTCGCTTCGTAGGTTTGGCGGCAATGGCACCTCGACTTGCAGGACACCAAACAATTCCCCTGAGATTGCCAGCGGTGGAACCGGTTGTGGCCCACTCAATTGAGAACCTAGTTGCGACCCTAGTGGTATGTCCTGCGCTTCAATAGCGACAGTTAGTAACCACAAGCAAGCGAACAAACGAATCAACATTGCGAAAATTTTTCTTAAGGAGCTTAAGGGTGGATGAAATCTACATGGCGATGTCCAATGGTACGTTCTCCGCTAACGTTGAACAAGCTTAAGGACGCGCCAGCACAGGTCTTAAACAAAGTTATGAGAATTTCCTTGACATGGGACAAACAACTCAGATAAGTTGATATCAATCGCGACGTTCCCTGATGTGGAACGCACGACATTCTCTCACAGTTTGCATTTCGTGTTCTGAAGTATTCTTTGTGATGGGGTTGTTGTATGCTTGGTTCTTGGCTGTATTTGGATGGCACTCTATTGCGATCCAGTTGGAGTAGTCAAACGACTTGGTCGCTTGCACTGCTGTCTATTATTTTTTCTGTTGGCTGTGGCGGGGGCGACGGACTCAATCGCAAGCCCGTCAAGGGCAAGGTGACGGTCAACGGGGCGGTGATTCCAAACGGTTCGGTAACATTTGAACCGTTGTTCTCCGGCGGGGTAGGGAGCGGAGCCGTTATCAGTCAAGGGACTTACTCGATCGCTCAGAAAGATGGCCTCCCTCCTGGAAAGTACCGTGTTCAGATCACTGGCGACGACGGCGAAAACTTCACGGTTTCCGAAGGAATGATGCCTGGCGACGAAGTCATGCCCCCCAAGAAACAACTGGTCCCGCCTGGTTGGAAGCAAGACATTGAAGTGGCCGATGCCGGTCCGCAGGATTTTGATTTCGATATTAAACGCAAGAAGTAAAGTTTTCAACTCGACTGCTAACGCGATTCTTTCACAGAGCTTTCGCTCCCCGCAGTAGAAGCATTGTGACTCGATTACCCTACCTCACCCCACCTACCTCTCACACACCCCATTCACAAGCTCCGCTTGGGAATGCAGTCCTTGCGGAGTGCTTCACGTACATCCAGCGTGTTTCTTCCTGGCTTACCCTGCACCCTAATTTGATAAGTTTGGGCCTAGCATGCAAGGGAAAAAGATACGTGGAGTGCGTGAACGTGAATGACAATGCACGCCCCCTCAGGATCGTGCGTCCACTCGTTCGTTGGGCGAAGCTCGTCCAACATACGACCATTTTGATTATGCCATTTAAATCCGGCGATCGAAAAGTTTGATTTTGTTCTAGTGCACTCACTTTTAGTAAAGGTCAGGATCATGAGAATCAAGAGACGGGGTTTCACGCTCGTTGAACTGTTGGTGGTGATTGCCATCATCGGCATTCTGGTTGGGCTACTGCTGCCTGCCGTGCAAGCGGCTCGCGAAGCAGCGCGTCGTATGCAGTGTTCCAACAATCTCAAACAGATTGGGCTGGCCACGCACATGTACATGGATACGTATGCCCAGAAGCTACCCGCCGGCAGCTGGCATGGGACGATGGGCACGTGGTTGGTCTCACTCCTACCGTTTGTCGAGCAGACCGCCTTGCGGAACCTCTATCAAAACCATGGTGGTGTCGAAACGTTTCGAACCGGCGGAAAGAGATATGGACACGTAGATAACCAAGTGGTCACCAAAAAACAACTCTCCGTTTATACTTGTCCCAGCGACCGGATAACTGCGTCCCCCAGCATTATCGCCGGAATCACTTTTCACAACTACGTTGCTAACTACGGCAACACGACGCGTGGGCGGTTAAGCCCTTACGGCGTCAACGTTGATGGTTCGCCCAATATGTGGGGTGGGGCTCCCTTCATCGAATACATTAATCCCAACACTGGCGGTTGGGCCAACTACCACAGCTTCATTCATACGGATTTGAGTAAAAACAAGTTCGTGGTCAAGCTGGGAGACATCGTTGACGGGACGAGCAATACGTTGGCATTTTCGGAATGTGTGCAAGGGAGTAGTGGTGACCTTTCGGGTTTTGCATGGCGGGGCGGAGGCGCGCACTTTGAAACGCTGTTGGCCCCCAATACATCGCAGCCGGACGTCGTCGAACAGAGTTGTGCCAGTCCACCGACGGATACGCTCAACCCACCCTGCGTCGTGCGCGCAGCGGCCAGCGGAAATGTCGTGACCACAGGAGCTGAAACCCATGCGGCTCGCAGCCGACATGTCGGTGGCGTGCAGACAGTGCTCTGCGACGGCTCGGTGCAGTTTGTCTCAAGCTCAATCGATCTCTTCACTTGGCGAGCTTTGGGCTCTGCTGCGGGAGGCGAGGTAGCCCAGATTCCACAGTAAAATTGATTCGCAATTTGCGATGGCATTGTCCGTTCGCCATGTTAGCAACTGAGGCGAGCTGACTTACTGGCTTTTAAATATAGGGCATCAAAATATCACCCTACGCGTTAAGGCGTAGGGTGATATTGTCGCGACCAGCTTACTAAGTTCAATCAATTGTTCATCTACAGAAAGCACGCTATGCAGGCTCCTGACGCCATAAATGAAAGTGCAAGTGTCAGTAGGCAACCAAACTTAGCTATAGTCTGTGCACTTGGTGCATGCGCCAGTCTAGCCACTTGGGGATTACTACAATGGAAACACCCAATCTTCACCGTGTCCAGCGAATTCAGTATTGGCATGGGGGCTTCGAATGAAGCGCGTGATGCATTGCAAGCAGAGCAAGCGCACGCGAACAGATTAAACGGCGCAGTGGCATTGGCGGTTGGCGGTGGATTGCTTGCCGGACTGCTCGCAATTTTTGCCCAGCCCTGTTGCTCTGTCGCGCCAAGATTGATTACATCCGCATTGGGTGGTTTACTGTGGGGTGGGGCATGCGGATTCGTGGGCGCTGCCCTATTTGCGTACTTGATGCCCAGCGATAAGCTTCCCACTCCGACCAGTATTGGAATCGCCCAAGCGCTCGTCTTTGCAATGTTTGGAGCAGGTATCGGATTGCTTTATGGAATGTTCGGGAAAAATCGTTCGGCGATCGTCAAGGGGATCACGAGTGGGGCAATGGCAGGCGCTGTTGGTGGCGTGCTGTTTCCCATCTTGGCTAGTTTGGCGATGCCGAGTCAGAGCACCGTAGATTTCATAGGTTCAAGCGGAATGGTCCGCCTGTTGTGGTTGGCGATGCCCATGATAGCCATTGCCGCAGCCGTGCCCGTCAGAAGTGCCAAAAAGAAAGCTGGGCTATCGCTTAACTGACGAGAATCGCATCTAGGTGAAGGCTAAGCTATCGGCGAAACGCTGGGGACGGCGATTTCGGAAACGATCTCTTCCAAAACTTGATCGGTAGTGACCTTTCGCAGCCGACTTTCAGGTTTGAGTATCAAGCGATGTCCCATAACCGAGCCGACTAGCTTCTTAATGTCATCAGGGAGCACATAGTTTCTTCCGAGCACCGCTGCCATGGCTTGTCCAGCGCGATACAAGGCCAGTGACGCTCGTGGACTAGCGCCGAGCGCTAACGCTTCATGGCTGCGCGAGTCGTGAACGATTTGCAGTAGGTAGTGCTGTATCTTCGAATCGACATGTACCTCGCGAACCAGTTGCTGTGCGGCTAGCAACTCGTTGGCATCGGCTACTGGTTGTAGACTGTCCAGCGGATGGGCGCGTTGCAGCAACTCAAGCATCCGCGCCTCGTCGTCCAGCGACGGATAGCCGAGCGAAAACTTCATCAAGAAGCGATCAAGCTGCGCTTCTGGAAGGGGAAATGTCCCTTCGTGATCTATGGGGTTCTGCGTGGCTATCACCAGGAAAGGCTGCTCCAGAACGTGAGTCACGCCATCGACGCTTACCCGTGCCTCGGCCATGGCTTCCAACAATGCAGCCTGGCTGCGTGGCGTGGCGCGATTGATTTCATCCGCCAAAAGAATTTGCGTGAAGACTGGGCCGGGCCGAAACTCGAATTGAACTTCCTTCGGATTGAATACCGAAGCCCCTGTGACGTCAGTTGGTAACAGGTCAGGCGTACATTGTACGCGTTTGAAAGAACAACCAACACTTCGGGCGAGCGCCCGAGCCAACATCGTTTTAGCTACACCAGGCACATCTTCCAACAGAATATGCCCACCCGCCAGCCAAGAAACCAGCGACAATATCAACTGCTTGCGTTTTCCGACAATCACTTTCTCAACATTGGCGATGATTCGTTTGGAGAGTTCATTGACGTTGGTCACGTGGGCTTCGCCTCGAGATTGTCGTTGTGAAAATCGGAATTAGTGGATGGACGCGACAAACAAAAAGTGCTGGCACACATGCTTGGTGTCATCATTCTAGAACACCTAGTGTCGCTTGCAACGCGGGACATAGGCAGGGTGCATACTTCGGACCTGAGCCGACACAGCGATACACGAGACCCGTCGAACATGAACAACAGCGACTGCTGTGCTGCGCGGTGTGCCGTGTAGCGATTGTATCGGTCATGATATCTAACGTTTTTACAATTTGCCGACAGAAATTGGGCAATCAGGGTCCCCGCTTAGATTGCGACCTAGTGTTGAGCGTACTATTGGCAGGCCGATTGCGGCATGTTTGCCCTTCAGCCCTCCGCCATGGGAGCCCAAGTATGTCAATTATCAAACGTTATTGGATCGCCGGCCTGGTCATGACACTTGTCGTGATTCACGCGATAATTATTGGATATGTGCGCTCCGAGGCGACGCGGATCAAAATCACCGCCAGCAACGAAATTCCCGTTGGATTGTTCTACATCCAATCTGAGGATAAACAGTGGATGACGCAGCTCCGAGTACATGTGTTGGTACCGCCTGAGAAGCGTCTGGCCGCCAAGGCAACTATTGAGCATCATCGTTGGTTGATCCACGAAGCGATCGAGGAAACGCTCCATCAACTCTCTCCCACGTTGCTACAAGACGCGGTGTTGCTGGAGATCAAAGATCAGATCAAAGGCTCTATCGAAGAAATCTTGCAAGATGCGCTGATCGAACGCGTCGTCGTCAATGATCGAGTCGAACTGCCCATCCAGCGATTCGCCTATCAATTGCCGACCGACATTACTCAGCCGGAAGCCATCTTTACGGCCAAGCAGGACAAAGACCCCATCGACGAAGAAGTCGAAAGGGAATAGCAAACTCGCAATTTCCATCGCAGTTTGATTTGCGTCTAATGACCAAGCGGCGGTGCGGAAGGGTAGTTCCCGTCGTACCAAGGCTCGTTGCCGTAGGTCGGAGTCAACGGAAAGCCTCTGGACGGAGGAGTGCCCGGTACTCCCATTCCTGGCCCCCGCAGAGGCGTTTGAGGGAAGCTGGGCCCGCTGCGCGGTGTCACTTGCTCTGCACCGTAGCCCTGACCACCGTAGCCCTGACCACCGTAGCCCTGACCACCGTAACCCTGACCACCACGTCCAGGCGCTCCGAAGTTCCCTAAACCAAAATATCCATTAGTAATTCCGTAGGGAGCCTGTGGTCCCCAAGCGTCGTAGGGGACGGCGTAAGGGCGAAACGGAAATCGCCATTGTTCATAAGGAACTACTGGGCGGCCCCACTGTTCGACGACATGCATATTGTCAGCCGATTGCCCCGCCTGAAGCGTGCTGCGAAAGTGTCGATAGCCACTGCGTGTAAAGTCTTCTCGGTAGGGTGCGTTTGGCTGTTCAGCCAGGGCGAACTGGTCGATCCGCTGCCCCGTCATCGGTTCGTGGGTATAGGTCGATGGCCAAGTCATCCAATCGTCCGCTTGACCGATGGAAGGGCAAACGCCGAACAGTGCGCAAAGTACAATTCGTCCCAGGCAAGAAACACTGATTTTCTGGATTTGGTTCATAGCTTCCAGCATAGTTGCCACTGTCAGCTTACTGGCCGTTTTTCAGCTTTCCCTTCGGCTTGCTCCTGCAGCTACCCTCATCCCTACCGATGATAACGATTATGACGCGCGACCTCTCAGCCGGGGCTCGTCGGCAGCTGGCTTCGCGGGTTACAATTTAGCCGTCTCTCGATCTCTCGATCGATCAGTTCTTTGCGGAAACTGAAGTCGCCGATCGAATGAGTACCATATAACCATCGCCAACTTGGCGCAATCGGCCACCGTCTTCTCAACAACTGCGTTTATGTACAGAAAATTCCTACGTTCCAAAATCCATCGCGCCACGGTAACGCAGGCCGATCTCGATTACGAGGGGTCGCTGACGCTGCCCCCCAATTTAATGTGGGCCGCCGACATTCAACCCTACGAGTCAGTGCAGGTATGGAATGTCACCCGCGGTAGTCGCTTAGAGACCTACGCTATCACGGGCGAAGAAGGGAGTCTCGAAATTTGTGCCAATGGAGCCGCAGCGCATCTGATTCGGCCAGGTGATGTGATCATCGTCGCGACTTTCTTTTTTGTCATTGACGCAGAGGAAGCTCCTTCGAAGGTGGAACCCAAAGTCGTTTTCGTCGATAGTCAGAATCAAATGATACGCGTGGGACAAGAGATTCCTGGGCCTCGTCGTCGTGGACTGCCGGCCAAGCGCAACGACAGTTGCTGCTGAAAATCGGGCGTTGAAATAGTCCCGATTGTGATTGTCGCAGAGACCTTCGTGGGAGTGGGGATTCTCGCAATTCCGCCGAAAAAAATAATCGCGGTTTCAACTACTACGAAGTATGCAGCCAGACTTCAAACCGTTGCTGCGGATAGAAGCCGAATTGGGAATATAAATCGATTGCTGGCCAATTCTGTTCATCAACGGCAGCTACCAGCGCTTGCGTTTGACGGTTTACGGCCTGCGCTATCGCGCGCTGTACCAACTGTTTTCCCAGTCCATTGCCGCGTGCCTGAGGGAGTAGTCCCAGATAGGACAACTCCAGTATTCCTTGGTCATGGGGTTGCAACAGCAGACAACCGGCCAATTCCCCGCGAAACTCAAGCACTTCCCATAACTTGCCAATACCCCGCAGACGCCGACCGTCAAGAAATCCATCCAGCACTTGAGAACTATCGCGCAAGCCATTCAAAACTGGGCAGTCAAGAGTTTGTTCGAAAGTACCCTCGATCAGTCGAGCGAAGCGCGATCGAGCGAACGTGTCAGCTGGTCGCCATAGCAGGGAGGACATCTGAGGAGTCGGAGCTTGGCTTCCCATGCCTTCAAGGTCGAGCCACTGATGCTGGACATGAGTGAGACTGTTCAGTCCGGCTCGCACGACTAATCGCGGCGTAGCCTTATCATGGTCGGGTACGACAGCCTGTATTTGAGGTACTCCTAGCCTCCGCAAATGGTCAATTTGGCTTACCAGCAACTCAGCAGCCAACTCTTCCGAACCCTCTGCAGCCCGCACTCCCCCCAGGGTAGCCACATCACCATCGAGCATCTTGAAGTAACAGGCTGCGTTGGGTTTCCCCTGGGTCATGGAAACTAACGGGATCAGCGCCTTCTGTAATGCACTTGGGAGGCGCGCTAATCGAGTGACTACATCTCGCATCAGCGGAGCAAAACTCGAATCCGTTAAATCGTGATGGATCCAACGCAACGTCCCGTGCATATCTTTCAAGACGGATTCTCCAACGTTTCCCATCGTCGCTCGACTCTCCGAGTCGAGAAATTGTTCCAGCGGTAGCCGAAGGCGGCAACTACTACGTCCGAAATTCTTGGCGAAGTCCGATTCGTCTTAGCCTCCTGCCATTCAGGTCGATACCAATTCCTATTTCCAGACTAGTTCTTATTTCCATTTTTGGGGACCAAATGGCTTTGCAAGTAGCTCGCTCTTTCGATATTTCGATCGGCCACCGAGAGATGGTGTCCACGTAGCTTTTGCAAGTGCGCAGGCTGTGTATGTACAAAGAGTTTATTGATGGTCGCGATTTCGATCGAGCGAATCAGCCCTAAATTGACTCCCATCCTAACTTTGGACAAATAGTGCAGCGTCTCTTCACTGCTGATCTTCTTAGCGGTGCACAGAATTCCGTAGGCACGGCTGACGTCGTCATGCAAATCCTGCTCACTTTCGTTTACTAGAAATTCTCGCGCACGGCGTTCGTACTCAATGATTCGCGGCACGACTTCTTGTACGGTGTTGACCAATTCCGCTTCGGTGCGACCGAGCGTGATTTGATTGCTAATTTGATAGAAGTCTCCCATGAACTGCGAGCCTTCTCCGTAGAGCCCTCGCACAGCCACGTTAATTTTTTGCAGGCTACGAAAGACCTTTTCAATTTCGCGGGTGATGACCAACGCGGGTAAGTGCAACATGACACTCACACGCAGACCTGTACCGACATTGGTCGGGCAAGCGGTCAAGTAGCCGAGTGTCTCATGAAAAGCGTAAGTCAGTTTCGCTTCGAGCTGATCATCTAGCTTGTCGATTCGCTCCCAGGCGGCCTGCAGATCCAGACCACTACACATGACTTGCAACCGCAGGTGATCCTCTTCGTTAATCATCACACTGAAGCGTTCATCTTTATCAATGACGACGGAGCGGTCCCCCTCGCCTTCGGCCATCTCGCGGCTCATCAGTTGCCTTTCGACTAAGAATTGTCGATCGACTTCGTCCAAACGCTCCAAATCGAGACACATGACATTGGTCCACTCGCTAATCGATTCGATCTTGGCCCGAGTCGATTTGGCGATTTGTGTCCGCTCCTCGCGGCTTGCGCGGCGTACAAAAGGGAACTCGGCCAAGTTGCGCGCCAATCGAATGCGGCTGCTGATCACGATATCGGACTCAGGCCCCGAGCCGCGGAGCCACTCACCACATTTTCCAGCCAGTTCTTCAAGTTTCACGTTGGCTTACTCGACCTCTTTGTCAAAGTTTTGAATCCGATCACGAAGTTCTCCAGCTTTTTCGTATTGCTCTTGATTGATCGCCTCCTGCATTTCACGCCGCAACTGAATCAATTCATGTTGTCGATCAGGCGTTCCTGTACGGCGCGAGGGGCGTTTGCCCTTGTGCGTCTTCGAACCGTGGATGTTCAATAGTAGCGGTTCTAGATCGCCCTGAAAGAACACATAGTCATAGCCACAGCCCAGACGTCCCGCTTGACGGAATTCGGCAAAAGTAATGCCACAGACTGGACACGTCTTCTTATCCAGTTTGGCTAGCTGTTCGGCGGTCTGCTCGAGCTTGAGCTGTTTGGCGAGCATACCCGCCAATGCGCTGGTGGGCGAACCGGGAGTGTCTTGCGACAAGTAGACTCGGGCGTGCTCCTCGCACAAATGGACCATGATCGGCCCACTGGGTTCGGTCAATTCCGTGATATGAAACGTAGCTGGTTTTTCGCAATGCTGGCACTTCATGCCATGCCATCCAATCTTAGGGAGGGTCGCTAGAAAGCTGAGAGAACTCGTATTGCTGCTTATGATACCCACTTTATGGCAACTCATCGACTCAGGGGAGCGATGTTTTTTTCAGGTTAGTTTCCCAGCCAAACCATTTTCTCTCAAGGTTAGCGACTTGCCTTACGCGGACTGTGACCTAAGATTCGCGAAGAGACTTGTGGAATTCTCTCCGCGCTAGGTTGGTACGTCAAAATCGTTGCAATCCGAACTTGCGGTGCGGACAGAGCCCAAAAGGTCTCACTTTTAGTAAAGATGCTGCAGGCCTACATTGACGTTTCGCAGTGGCGCTGGCATCAATGCGTACGAGAACGATTTTTACTTCTCAACACCCAGTTCGCCCGAAGTCGCACGGAGTACAATTAGATGTCCTATCGCAGCCAACTGCCGCTGGTCGTTTTACTAGCGATCACTAGCTGTGGACTCTCTCCGCGGCAAGCACAGGCGGGCCCCCTGCTGGATTGGCTCTTTGGTCGTAGCCGAACTGCGGCCGCTTACCCTGTGGGAACGCCAATCCCAATAGGCAATGGAACTGCGGCCGGTTACGCCGGTAGCTATGGCCCAGGATACAATTCGGGTTATGCAGCGTCACCCACGGGCTATGCTGGCAATTACGGAACTTACTACAGTTCTCAGTTACCCGCGATTGGACCGGCTGGAGCCGGCTATACTGCGCCCATGCCGACGGGGATTGCGGCAGCCACTTTACCTTCGCAGCTTCCACCGACGTTGTCGTATGTGCCCAACTTTCAAACCAACGCGCAACGGGCGCCGGTCACTTACTATCGCCCACTGCTGTCTACTGATCCCAACACGGGGGCTCAAGTCGTCGCGATGGCACCCTGTAGTTCCTACGAGTACATGACACAACGCGTACCGGAACTTGGACGCAGTGCATTGTTCGGATCAAATGCGCCACCTGTCTTTCAATCGCCCCCTCAAGCTCTTCCTACGTACACATTGCCTAGCGGCGGCGTACCACTCACCTATTCGACTCCCTCAATCACTGCGCCGTACACAACTGCGTATGGTGCCTATGGAACAAACGGTGGCTACGGTGCGTATACTACGATGCAACCTCCCGTGGGAGCCATTCCCTTGGGACCTGCTACTTCGATGGTGCCCAGCAGCGTTGGCCCAGCGGGCAACTATCCTACTGCTCCCTTAGGTCAATCCGCCTACTACGGTAGCAATAGCGGCGGTTCGAGTGGAGCATTCAGCGGCGGAGGGTCGAACTGGCAGAGCACCCCTGGGCTTGTCGCCCCGCAAGCTCCTGCAGGTCCAGCCACGGGCTACCCAGCCCCGAACTATCAGACACCCAGCTATCAGGCGCCAGCCTACCCGCCGACCAATTCAGCACCTCCGACCACTTACGCGCCGGTTCCTGGTTCGGGTGTTGCACCCGGAATTGCACCCTCTCCATCTTTTTCGCCTGTCCCCAACACTGGCTCACCTTCAGGGATTTTCCCACCCGCTGGTCCAGGAGGGAGCGCAGATCCAGCCAACTACCCTCCACAGCTTCAGGCCTATCCGCCGGTAGGTACCAGTGCTCAGTCGAACTTGCGTCCGCAACTGCGCAGTTATACCAGCCAACCACGAGCTGGAGAGTCGCCTAGAATCAGTAATTCGTCGAGCGACGACGGCGAAAGCAATTCGCGACAATTGCCCACGATGCTTCCCATTCCGGCGCCGGAAGATTTCAAGCATGAGCCACGGTGGAGTCCACCTCTACTGCGCGACGGCGACATGACCGCTATGCGGCCGGTTGAACCACACGTAGCTCAGTTGGCTGGTCATTTGAAGCCGATTCACTGGGCCAGTTTTGAGTCCGTGCAAGCTCCAGCAACAGCCGCGACTCAATTGCACCCCAGTCCCACCGTTCGTTTGCGCCCAATTCTTTCTCCGACGGCACCGGCGATGCCTGCCGCCGAGCCCTCCCCTGCGATTCGCCCCGCTGCCACTGTTCCGCGCGATACAGGTGGTTGGAAAGCTAGTCGCTAATTCCGGTTAATTCGTGTGCTGGATTTAAAAACCAGCGAAGTGAGGTAGGCAGTTTGGCATCGTGCGTCAATAATGATGTGCGTAGAGCCGGTAGTGCTTCAACAATTCACTTAGCTGTCACGAGTTGCCAATTGCGATAGCAAACTGGCAAGTCGTAATTCCGCTTTGTTAAATCTATGGCCGTTCGAAACGGTTTCCTTCCTGTGGCTGCAACTTGCGACTTCATTTCCGCCCACTTGTCTCTCATTCGACAAGAAACTCAGTGGCGTATATCTACCGGCTCGCGGCGTTCGTGCACAACGACTTCTAGTGAATCGACTTCTAGTGAATCGACTTCTAGTGATTTGTCTCCTCCGAACCTGTGTAGAAGGATTCTACCAACCCCGGTGCCCATCCAATGAATAGTTATAGCCTCGACTATATTGACGATCTTTATGTTCAATACATACAGGATCCGACCAGTGTTTCCGAAGGCTGGCGGAAGTACTTCGAAGAGTTCTCACTGGCCAGCCAATCGCTGCTGAATCCACGCGATGGCAATGGCAGGCTTCTTACGGCTGAGGAGCACGGAACAGTAGCACTTGCCGGCGACGAACCGACTGAGCACGCTAGGTCCATTCGCGACGAAGCGCTATGGTTGGCGGAGATGCAGGACCGAGTCGACAACTTGGTTCGCGAATATCGCGTCCGCGGTCATTTGATGGCTAAGCTTGATCCACTCAAACGACCTCGACCGGGGAATCCGGAACTATCGCCCGAAGCCTATGGGCTTAGCGAAGCAGATCTCACCCGTCCGTTTTCTTGCGAAAATCTACAATACGTCAACGGTCGCACGTTGGGCGACATCCTCACCAAGCTCCGCAATACTTACTGTCGATCGATCGGCGCGCAGTTTATGCACATCGACAATCGCACCATCCGCGATTGGCTGCAACGGCGGATGGAAAACTGTGAGAATCGGCTGGAGCTGTCACGCGAAGTGCAAGTGCGGATTTACACCCGTTTGGCCGATGCGGCAACTTTCGAAGAGTTTGTCCGACGGAAATTCGTGGGGGCCAAAACCTTTTCGCTGGAAGGCGCCGAAAGCCTGATTCCGCTGCTCGATTTGGCTCTCGAAAAAGCCGGGCAACACCACGTCGATGGCGTCCTGTTGGCGATGGCCCACCGTGGGCGACTGAATGTCTTAGCGAATATTCTTGGCAAACGCGCGCAGAATATCTTCTGGTCTTTCGATGATCCGCGTCCCGACATGCACCGCGGCGCAGGGGACGTCCGCTATCACCTGGGTTATAGCAGCGATTGGACCACTAGCAGTGGCGCAGAGGTTCACATTTCACTGTGCTTCAACCCAAGTCACTTGGAATATGTCAACACCGTAGCCCAAGGGCGATGTCGGGCCAAGCAAGACCGTGTTCATGACGACCGACATTCCAAGTTCATGACGATTCTCATTCACGGCGATGCGGCTTTCGCCGGTGAAGGCATTGTGCAAGAAACGCTTAACATGAGCGAATTGCCTGGTTATAAAACCGGCGGCACGCTGCACGTAATTCTCAACAATCAAGTCGGCTTTACCACCGAACCGAATGAAGCCCGTTCGTGCACCTATGCTACCGACGTTGCCAAAATGTTGCAGATCCCTATCTTTCACGTCAATGGCGAGGATCCCGAAGCGGTTGCCCAAGTCGTCAGCCTGGCTATGGATTTCCGTCGCGAGTTTCGTAAGGACGTGGTCATTGACATGTACTGCTATCGAAAATGGGGGCACAACGAAGGGGACGAACCAAGATTTACACAACCGGCGATGTACCAATCAATCGACCAACGCAAGAGCGTTCGCGAGAGCTACCTAAAGCGTTTGTTGAAGATGAACGACTTCACTCGCCAGGAAGCAGATGCGATTACCGAAGTTCGCCAAGCCAAACTGGAACGCGAATTCGAATTGGCTCAGCAAGAGGAGTTTGTCGAGGACCTGCAGACCATGGGGGGCAATTGGCAAGGCTATTACGGTGGCCCTGAGCCCGACAACGACCTGCCTCAGACATCGCTTGATTTACCCCTCGCACAACAGCTAATGCAGGGATTGTCTAGCTATCCCTCCACATTTAACATCAATCGCAAACTTAAGCGTTTCATGGAACTGCGGCAGGAGATGGCGCTGGGCCAACGCGAATTGGATTGGGCCAGTGCTGAAGCGCTGGCCATGGGGAGCCTGCTCGTAGCCGGCCACCCGCTGCGACTGAGCGGTCAAGATTGCGAACGGGGGACCTTTAGCCAGCGGCACTCCGTCCTGCATGACGCAGAGACTGGCGATAAACACATGCCCTTGCGTCATTTGTCGCCCGATCAAGCCCGACTCGATATCATCAACAGCCCCCTCTGCGAAGCTGGAGTGCTCGGCTTTGAATATGGTTATTCACTGGATTGCCCTGATGGACTAGTAATTTGGGAGGCGCAATTTGGCGACTTTTGGAACGTCGCTCAAGTTATCGTTGACCAGTTTATTACGAGCGCCGAGGACAAATGGGGGCGTCTCAGTCATTTGACAATGCTCCTGCCGCACGGTTTTGAAGGAGCAGGCCCTGAGCACTGTTCGGCGCGGTTGGAGCGATTCTTGCTGCTGACCGCCGAGGACAATATCCAAGTCGCCCAGCCATCGACACCGGCCCAGTACTTTCATTTATTGCGCCGCCAGGCCATGCGGAAGTGGAGTAAACCGTTGGTGGTGCTCACCCCCAAGAGCCTGCTGCGGCATGCGGCTGTAGTTTCACCGTTGGACGATTTCACCAGCGGTTCCTTCCGCAAGATTTTGCCCGACACGCGACCTTCACAACAAAACACACGCCGCGTTTTGATGTGCAGCGGTAAGATTTATTATGAGCTGGCAGAGAAGCGGCAGCAATTGGGGGCCGATCACGTCGCCATCGTGCGACTAGAACAGTATTACCCTTTAAAGGATCAAGTGCTGCTCGGTGCGCTCAAAGAATATTCGCCTGGCACCGATTTGGTGTGGGTTCAAGAAGAGCCAACCAACATGGGTGCTTGGACTTTCTTGAAGGTTCGCTTTGGTGACGTCCTGGCCGAACACAATTTTAAGTTGCGGCGAATTTCACGCGTTGAATCAGCCAGTCCCTCCACTGGTTCTGCCAGCGCCCATAAACTAGAACAAGATGAATTGATCGACGAAGCCTTCGCCGATAACAAATAACCGTGCGTCAGGCTTTCCAACCTGACAATGAATTTAGTACGCCAGGCTTTCCAGCCTGACAGGAATCAGTATCGCAGGCGTTCGAGCCTGACAAGAGTCACCCTTGTTGCGCTAACATGCGCCTGACGTACTTTTGGAGTTCTCCTACATGCTTGAAGTCAAAGTCCCCTCGGTGGGCGAATCCATCTCAGAAGTCCAAATTGGGCAATGGCTCAAGAAGGAAGGGCAATGGGTGGGCCGCGACGAAACCATCGTCGAATTGGAAACAGAGAAGGCCTCAGTGCAAGTCCCAGCCTCCGAGGCAGGTTACATTCGCAACATTCGCAAACAAGTCGAAGAGTTTGCGGCAGTCGGGGATGTACTCTGCGAGATCGAACAGGCCGAAGCTCCCACTAAGGATGACGCTCAACCAAGTGCATCCAGCGGCAATCCTCCCTCTACTCAACAGCGAGACGACGCGACAGCCCGCGTCATGCCCAGCGCACAACGGCTCATGGATGAGCGTGGGCTTTCCGCGGATCAAGTCACTCCCAGTGGTCCTGGCGGACGCATCTTGAAAGAAGACGTGCTAGCGGCTAAAGCTCAACCGCTCCCTCCCGCCGCGCAACCCAAGGCTGCACCAGTCTTGGAAACAGGCATCAGCACTGAGTCCCGCGCCGCAGCGAGCGGCGGTTCTTCGGAACTCAGCCGCATGGAGGAAATCAAACCGCTGAGCATGATTCGCCGAACGATCGCTGCCAGGCTGGTCCAAGCCCAACAAACAGCCGCGTTGCTGACCACCTTCAACGAAGTCAACATGCAGCCGATTATGGACCTGCGCAGCAAATACAAGGACGCGTTCATCGAACGGCACGGCGTCAAGCTCGGATTTATGTCGTTCTTTGCTAAGGCGAGTGTAGAGGCCTTACGACGATTCCCCACGGTCAATGCCGAGATTCGCGATAATAACATTGTCTATCGCCACTACAACGACATCGGCATTGCAATCGGTGGAGGCAAGGGCTTAGTGGTCCCGATTTTGCGAAATGTTGAGCACCTAAGTTTTGCGGAGGTCGAACGGACAATCGGTGACTATGCCAAGAAGGCCATGGAAAATCGCTTGCTACCGCAAGACTTGGAAGGTGGTACCTTCACCATCAGCAACGGTGGCGTGTATGGTTCGATGCTCAGCACCCCCATCGTCAATCCGCCACAGAGCGCCATCTTGGGATTACATGCCATTCAAGAGCGGCCCATGGCTGTGGATGGCAAAGTAGTCATTCTTCCCATGATGTACTTGGCCTTAACCTACGATCACCGTATTATCGACGGTCGCGAGGCGGTTAGCTTTTTAAAGACCATCAAAGAAGTCTGCGAAGATCCAACTAGATTGTTCTTGGAAGTCTGACCGGAAAAAAATCGACACTGCTCGCTGATCGCCGGTACTGATAGGAGTTTTTACCCTCCCCGGAAAGCTCGCAATACTCGCTTGCCGACTCTCCCGCGAACTCGTCGATTTCCTCGTTTTATCCAACGCGCGGGAGGGTGAAATCAACCTTTGTACCGGCGATCAGCGACAAGTGACAAAAAATCAAGGTAATATCTATCACCTGATTACAATTCCTGAGTTACTAAGCAGCAGCGTGGTAACTCGTTATCGTCGCTCGTTGATAAATCGCGTCGTAATCTGGGGTTTCTAATGACTAACTCTTCGGCGTCCGTTCCTACACCATCATCATCCGACCCGCATGTCGTGTGGCATGAGCACGCAGTCGATCGTATGGCTCGTGAGCGCTCGCTTGGACAACGCGGCTGTGTGGTCTGGTTCACGGGACTGAGCGGATCGGGCAAAAGCACTATAGCCAATGCGGTCGATGTGCTTCTCCATCAGCGACGTGCGCACAGTTTCCTGCTTGACGGCGACAACATTCGCCATGGACTTTGCGCTGGCCCAAATCTTTTGACGGAGCGACATGATGCAAGCTTCGCCGAACGGTTTGGCCTGGGCTTTGGTCCACAGGATCGCGAGGAAAACATTCGACGTCTTGGCGCAGTGGCTCAACTCTTGGTCTCTGCTGGACTGATTGCTTTGACCGCATTTGTCAGTCCCTATCGACGCGATCGGCAAAGAGTGCGCGAGTGGGTTGAGGAACATGGCTGCCCCGGCGACTTCATAGAAGTTTTCGTCGACACACCGCTGGAGGTCTGCGAAGCTCGTGATCCTAAGGGACTTTACAAGCTCGCGCGGCAAGGCAAGATTCCCAACTTTACCGGTATCAGCGATCCCTACGAAGCACCCGAGGCACCTGAATTGCATTTACACGGTAGTAAATACTCCCCACCGCAATTGGCCGCCCAAGTCGTTGACGAACTCGCCCGTCGCTCAGTTATCGAAAGTACTTGAGCGAAAAAGGAGACTGCAAATGGCCGATCGAATTAGCCTTGATCGCATTTTTCTTTTCGCCCATATTTATTTGTTTTGGCCAAAACCAAGTTGAAGAGATAATCGAATCGGTAAGTGCAACAACGTGGTCCGATCAGGTCAAAGCGTGGCCAATCAGCCGTCTAATCGGCGAATCAGATCTAATCGTTGTGGCCTCGTTTGAAGTGTCGAATCCGGACGCCGCGAAGCCAATTCCTGAATCGCTATCCAGTAAAGTGGTTGAAGTACTGATTAGTCGCTTCTCATTTCTTGCGGTTCTCAAATCAATAGCAGAAGAATCTCAAGTTGGCGAGGTAAGTCTATTTGACCGCGCGTTTATGCGTGCTTGCTGCTGATGCCATTCGCGGTCGCAACTTATTGGCGGCTTGGGTTCTGGTAGCAGCGAGAGGTAGAGTCTTTTTGTGAGTGATGATGACCGAGACGCAACTTGGCTGTCGGTTGGTGTTCTGGAAGACGCGCTGGACACGAGCGGTCATGGATGCCGCGAGGGTTGATGGCCGCGGTGCCCGGAGGGCATTTTAGCTGGTGGGCATGGATGCCCGTAAGCGAAAACCGCACAGCGGCAAGCGGCCAGGGAGCCCCGCACCAGCGCAGGCAACGAGTGGCTGTAGAAACTCCGGCTGCAGATAGGTAGAATTTTTGCTTTCAAACGGAATTCGCCCAATGACGGTTGGAATTGATCCGCGAGTTGATTTTGCTTGCAAACTTATGCTCGGCAGCCCCGAGCATCCTGCGGTTACGATCCATTTTCTCAACTCGATGATACGCCCGATAGTCCCATTGGTCGAGGTCGAGATTCTCAATCCGCTTGTTGGCAAGGATCGTTCGGAGGACAACGTGGTGGTGTTGGACGTGTTGGCTCGCGACAGCTTGGGACGCTTGTTCAATATCGAGATGCAAACTCGGCTACCGCTTTCGTTCCCGAATCGCTTGCTGTACTACAACTGCAAGAACTATACGCGTCAGATGCATGAGGGAGACGGCTATGAGGAATTGCGGCCCGCCATCAGTATTTGCCTGCTGGATCGGCAGATGTTCCGCCAGGAGTCCGAATCGACTCGCTGGCATCACAGTTTTCGGCTTCGCTGTGACCAGAATTCCGCTCTGATCTTGACCAGCGACCTTGAATTCCACATTTTCGAGCTACCCAAATACGCACCGTCGAGCGATAATATAGGCGGCTTACCCGCTGATGAGAAATGGCTCTACTTGTTCACACATGCGGCGGAAACGGACCCAGTGACGTTGGCAAACTTATTGCGCGAACCAGCCTACCATGAGGCCATAGGAGTACTTCAGATGATATCCAAATCCCCAGAAGACTTTCAGTACTACGAAGATCGTCTGAAGTTTCTGCGCGATGAGCGGGGAAAGCTCCTGGCTGCTGAGCAAGATGGTGAAAAGCGGGGGCTTGTCAAAGGACGCAGAGAAGGACGCAGAGAAGGACGTGAAGAGGGACGTGAAGAGGGCAAGCCAGCGGTGATCGCCACGATTCATATGCTGCAGGAACTTCTGCAGGACTCGCCTTCGCCTGCCACCGAATTGACAGCGCAGTCGCTAGATGTGCTTACGAAGCTAGCCTTCAGTCTACAACAGCGGATACGCGACCGCCAAGCCTGACGAGAAGTGTATCTACGATGGTCGCATCTGCATGTACGACGCCGCATATCGGTTCTTGCTCCAATGATCCTATCGGGTTCTACCGGTGGGATATAAATCTCTATCGGTATGTCAGTGGAAAACCAATTTCTGCAGCCGATCCGAGTGGGTTGAAAATCTCCGTTCCCAACGACAGGGTTAAAGAATACATCGAGGGTTTGCTCAACGAGCTTTGCCCGTCGGGAGACTAAAAGGTCGGCGACGATGGAGAAGTAAAAACGAAGCGAGGCGGGGGTAAAGTGAAATCGAAGCCTGGGTGTTCATTTATGGGGCCTGGATTCGAACCTGACTACGATTCCGAGTTTCCAGTTTCGTGCGGGTGCTTAGATTCAGCAGTCACTTCGGATTCCGATATTATCATTAAGCGGGCTCGGGTTGGAATTGGGGGGATAATCGGAGGAACTAGGCCCCGTCCAAGGACTACAACAGACCCAGAAACCGGCACAATTACGGTAGAGGTCAATAAACCTCGGGGAGATGTGGGAGTTGAGACGCCCGACTATCTCGTGTTGGGACATGAACTGTGTGGCCATGCACTGCCTGGGCTTAAGCATCCAACTGACCCATCTGGTCAGATAGATCCGTCGATTTTTGATCCAGTAATCGCGATCGAGAACGACATTCGGCGTGAGCATGATCCGGATTTGGGACAGCGAAGTAAGTTTTAGGAATTAGGATTTGCAATAAAGCTCCATCTCTTCGTGCTGTTTATATCTCTTACTCCATGCCTCTGGGCTGACGCTCCAAATGGTGGACTAGATTCACTGACTAAGGCCGTCGGCGTAGACGTACAGGCGGCTAATTACGCTAGCGCCTTGGAGAAATTCCGTGAAGCGAATCCTGCCGAGCTTGCTGAAAATGAGTGCAAAACTGGTTCAGGACGATATTGTGTAACTAATGGCTTTTCACGCGATTTGCCAGGAATAAACGAAAAAACGTCTATCACGAACATTCTGCACGATTCAAAGAACTACATTGCTATTCCAGGGACGAGCGATACTGCCAGCAGAGAACATGAATTGGAGTTTCAAACTGTTGCGGAAAATTTCGCTTTCCAATACAACCTCCACGCGCAGTATTGGAACGAGGCTATCGGACATAAGGTTATCGGAGCTGTTTCGCTTGATAACACGAGATTGTTCATTGAGTTGCCGACGGAAGTATGGGATAGGTTACCAGTAAGTTCAAAGCTTCGAATTCGTTATTTGGCGGAGTTAGCGGATGAAGAAACGAAACGCTGATTTGCGGGACCAACCCAGCCAATTCGTTCTTCGGTCTGTAGAAGTCAAAGGAGCCAAGCGTCTTTAATCGCTTGCTGCTTGAGCTCCCGACCGCGCGTTGATGCTTGCCAGCCGCTCATGTTTTACGCGGTCGCAGCTTGTTGACGGCTTGGGTTCTAGCAGCGGCGAGAGGTTAGGCCATTTCGCGAGTGACGATGACCGAGACGAGGGCCAGGGTTTAGGTTTGTGTTCAAGCCGCAGCGAAGAACATTCTGGGTGCTTGGTTGGGTGGGTACTAGGAGAGAGACCAAGGATAGCGAAGCGCGAGGCGAGCATGGATGATCGCCTGATTGATGGCCGCGGTGGCACGATGACATTTTCGCTGTAGGGCATGGATGCCCGTAAACGAAAACCGCGCAGCTGCAAGCGGCCAGGGAGCCCCGCACGAGCGGATACGGTGACAACTACGATCCTGACCTGTTGCTACAATGTGGGCTTGGAACTATTTGCGGCTTCACTCATCTGGTCGTGCTCATGCCACTTGGTATCAAACCCACTGTCGATTTCGCATTCAAGAAAATATTTGGCTCGCCGCAAAACTCTGCGGCGCTAATTGGACTGCTTAATGCGATTCTAGAATTGAAAGAGCCCATTGTCGCAGTTGAAGTGCTTAATCCCTTTAATTATCAAGAGTTCGCGGACAGCAAGCTGATCGTTTTAGACGTGCGCTGCCGTGACAACGCCGGTCGAATGCTCAATGTCGAAATGCAAGTGTCTATCATTCGTGGGCTGCTGGAACGCATGGTCTACTATGCTTGCAGCATGTATGTTGATCAGCTTTCGGCAGGAGATAGTTATGCGACGCTCCGACCCGCCATCTCAATTTGCTTGCTGAATCATGCGATCTTCGCAAGTACACAGCCTCATCATCGATTCCAAATGGTTGATGTCGCCAGCGGTCGCGAACTGAGCCGAGCGATTGAAGTTCACACCGTCGAGCTTGAGAAGTATAATCTAGATGAAAGAACAATCTCACAAGCATTGAAAATACAGCAGTGGGCTTTCCTGCTACTGTTTGCTCAAGACTACGAGTCGGCAGTTTTACGAGTGCTACTGCCAGGCATTGATTTCAACCAAGCCATAGAGACGATAGAAACGATAGCCGCCAAAACGGAGGACCGAGCTATGTACGATCAACGCGAAAAAGCCCAACGCGACTTTGAATGGGCCATCTCTGGCGCCCGTGAAGAAGGACGTGAAGAAGGACGTGAAGAAGGACGTGAAGAAGGACGCAAGTCGACTCTAGCCGATATAGTACGTTTGCTGGAGAATTTGCTGGGCGAGGCTCAGACTGAGGTGATCACGCTTGAGAGGGAATCGCTCGATTCAATTACGACGCGAGTAGCCGACTTGCAACAGCGGCTCCGCGACCGCCAGACCTAACGAAACGTGTAACTACGATGGTCGCACCTGCACGTACGTCTGATCCAATTGCATCTTTCAACAATGATTTAGCTTCCGTCTAAACTCCAGCTGAGATGTTCAACGCGGTCGTTCCTCTGTCAACTGTGTCCCGTTTGCACCTGATGCCTTGCGCAACGGATTTGTCCCGCTATATTCAAACATAACCGACTTCAAAGCCCTATTGAATTGCAGCATGCATACCAACCAAAACCTTGCTCGTTTTCCCAACCATCGCAAACTCCATTTAGGAAAAGCTTCGCGTATTAGTCATTTGCTTTGCGCAGCTTGTTTACCGCTCGCTGTGACTTTACTAACAGGACGATGGGCTCCGGTACAAGCCGCTGATGCGGAAGTAGATAAGTTGCTCCAGTTACCCTATAACAATCCTGGATTGATGGTTGACTTGGGTGTCGGATTGTGGGCCTATCCTATGCCGCTTGACTATGATGGCGACGGCGATATGGATCTGCTGGTCGCTTGTCCGGACAAACCGACCAGCGGTACTTACTACTTCGAAAACACTACGCAAGATCCAAACGTCAAACTACCTGTCTTTAAGTCGGCAGTGAGGATAGGCGACGGTGAGCACTACATGCTGCTGAGCAACGTGGGTGAAGAGCCAGTGATATTGCGGCCTGGTAAGGAGTATCGTCGCGATGCACAATCGAAAAAGTTCGACTTCTCGAAACCCTCAAAGATTGATGCCCCCATCAATCCCAACGTCGACGCAGTTGGTAGAATTCGCGCCAACATGTGGCGCTATGTCGACTTCGAAGGGGATGGTGACCAAGACATACTTGTAGGCACAGGCGACTGGAGCGAACTTGGATGGGATCACGCCTATGACAATCATGGACAGTGGCGAAATGGCCCGCTGCACGGCTACGTCTATTTGCTTGAGAACCAAGGTACTGATCCACAACCCGACTATACCCAATCACCCAGTAGGCTACAGGCCGGTGGTGGAGATGTGGATGTCTACGGCTGGCCCAGTCCCAATTGCGCGGACTTTGACGGTGACGGTGATCTCGACTTGTTGTGCGGTGAGTTTCTAGACGGCTTCACCTATTTTCAAAACGTGGGAACTCGATCTGAACCGCAATATGCCGCTGGACAAAAACTTTTGAGCGACACCGGTGGGCCACTAGTAATGAATCTACAAATGATTACGCCCACCGCCGTCGACTGGGATCGCGATGGTGATTTCGATTTGATTGTTGGTGACGAGGATGGTCGCGTTGCATTGGTGGAACACACTGGGAAGTTTCGAGATGGACAACCGATCTTTCTCTCGCCGCAATATTTCCAACAGCAAGCTGACACGCTCAAGTTTGGAGCATTGGCGACGCCATTCGTTTACGACTGGGATCGCGATGGCGACCAAGACATCTTGTGCGGCAACACGGCGGGTAATATAGGGTTTTTCGAGAACCTCGGAGCAGGCAGCGGCGGCCTTCCCAAATGGGCCGCGCCGAAATTGCTGAATGTCAAGACACCAGCTGGGGAAGTGCAACCGTTTCGCGTTATGGCTGGCCCAAGTGGTTCCATCCAAGGCCCTTGTGAAGCCAAGTGGGGATACACGACTTTATCCGTCGCCGATTGGGACGGGGACGGCGATGGCGACATTGTTTACAACTCAATCTTGTCGCGGTTAGGGTTGTTAATCAATGAGGGGGGCGAACTGTTGGAAACCGAGTTCGATACTGGACTGAGTGAGGCTCCTCCAGAGTGGTATTGGTGGCAAACCAAATCGAGTTCTTCACTGACTCAATGGCGGACAACACCGGTGGCAATCGATTTTGACCAAGACGCCAAGCTCGATTTGGTCATGCTCGACCAGGCCGGCTATTTAACTCTCCGGCCGGCTTGTGGATCCGCACAAAGAATTTTTATTGACGAACAAGGTCAACCTATTCAATTGAACCCCAAGACTTGCGGTGGTTCGGGAAGAATAAAGTTAGCTGTCGTCGACTGGGATAGCGATGGGCGTTTGGACGTGCTTGTCAATTCAGAGAACGCCGCGTGGTATCGCAATTGTGAAGAGCGCGATGGTCGCGTGGTCCTTAAACGAATCGGAAACCTGGCTCGTCGCAATATTGCTGGCCACACGTCTAGTCCTACGGTCGCCGACTTCGATGGCGATGGTCTGCCCGATTTGGTGATTGGTAGCGAGAATGGGCGGATTTACCATATTGCCCACGCTGATTGCATCGGCTATTCACCTGACCAATTACTCGCCGCCCAGCCCGTTGAAAAAGCCGCTCCTAGAGTTGCGGGCTTGGTTACAGAAGAATTTGTATTTGAGCAATCTCCTTTCAAAGAGTGCCACGCCTCGACCATTTGCAAAACCAGCCGCGGACTGGTAACAGCTTGGTTTGGCGGTACAAAGGAAGGGAATCAGGATGTCGGTATTTGGACGAGTTACTGTGATGGGGCCAATTGGACGGCACCGACACAGGTAGCTGACGGCGTACAACACGACAGCCTGCGATACCCATGTTGGAACCCAGTACTGTATCAACCGCCAGGGGATGCACCCACGCTATTGTTTTTCAAAGTCGGGCCGACCCCCAGTACGTGGTGGGGCGAGTTATTAATCAGCTACGATCGCGGTCGAACTTTTGTCGAACGACGCCGTTTGCCCGAAGGTATTGACGGACCTGTGCGTTGCAAACCAATCATGCTCCCCGACCAATCTACACTGTTGTGTGGTTCTTCGACCGAGCACGAGGGTTGGCGCGTGCATTTCGAATCAGTAGCGTTAAAGAATGGAATGCCAGCCGATCGCATGTCGAGCAATATCTGGCATCGCGTGGGCCCTATCAATGACGCGAGCGAATTTAACGCAATTCAGCCGAGTCTATTAACTCACCAAGACGGTCATTTGCAAGCGCTGTGCCGTACTAAGGAAGGGGTCATCGCCAGCACCATTTCCCAGGATCTCGGCCAAACATGGACAAAACTCGAAGGAATCGATTTACCAAACCCAAATTCCGGGATTGACGGCGTGTCCTTGCTTGATGGTCGGCACCTATTAATCTACAACCATCTTGGATCTGGAGAAACCGGCTGGGGCCGACGTGGCTTGTTAAATCTAGCTATATCCGACGATGGTCTAAGCTGGCGTAAGGCGGGCATCTTGGAGAGTGAAGAGGGGGCTGAGTTCAGTTATCCGGCCATGATTCAAACCTCGGATGGACTGGTTCACATCTGCTATACCTGGAAGCGCGACCGCATCAAACATTTGGTCATCGATCCCCAAGACCTGACCGTTGGCGATGTCTTACGCAAGGGTGATACCTACGTAACGGATTAGATTGAGTTCTTCACAATGTCGCGAGACGTCAATCGCGGATCCGTTCGACGAGACAATGGCTTGCGTCAAGCGAGGGTCCACATCGGATCGCAGCGCGGGTAAGGATTTCCTGGTAGCAGAATTCGCCAAGAATTTCGGCTTTTCACGGGAAAACTGCTTGGACCGAAATTCTTGGCGAATTCCGCTACACCTTAACCTTGTGCTTTTCTCGACCCGACCGTGACCAAAGGTGTCAGGGCGATATGCTAGGATTTGGCTTTACTTTAAACGGCATGAACATCCGTGCTCCGGCCTTGCTATCCGTGCTAGTTCAAATGCCCAGCCAAGATGGACGACGGGGCACCATTTATAAACACTGTGACCGAGCATGGCTATGGATTACTGCATCTAAGGAGAGAAATACTTGTCTACAACACGCGCCAAACCAAATACCAATCAGAGCGGCCAGGTAATTGAAACTCCTCAAGCAAAACATCCGCAGCGACGTTGGCTGGGTTGGAACCAGCCGATTTTGCCAACGGTGGCTAAACAATTGCTGGAAGATTACGCGGTTGGTGAAACGTGGGACATGCGGCAAGTGCTGTTGGTCCTGCCGGGTGGACTAGCGCGACGGCGACTGCACGAATTGTTAGCGCTGACGGCCAAGCAACAGGGCAAAATCCTCTATCCACCACGCATCGTGACCGTCGGTACACTCCCCGAACAGCTCTACGTCGCCAAATTTCCATTTGCCAGCGATCTAATCCAACAACTGGCCTGGGTCTCTGCACTCCGCTCTGTCCCAATCGCTGAATTGACGCAAATCGTGCCTGTTCCACCGCCCCCAAAGGCGTCCCAAGCCTGGCTGGAACTAGCTAAGATCTTCTCTGGCGTGCATCGTGAATTGGCCAGTGATGGTTTGAGTTTTGAACAAGTGGTCGTTGCGCTAGGGGCGCATCCCGAAGCACCGCGCTGGCAGGCTTTGGCCAAAATCCAAACACGATATCTGGCTAAACTCGATGAATTGCGATTGTGGGATATTCAAACAGCTCGTTTGTGCGCGTTGCAATTCCGAGAACCGACTACGACGAAGCAAGTCATTGTTGTGGGCTGCGTTGACCTCAATCGCACGCAACGGGGCTTTCTCGAACAGGTGGCAGAACGGGTCTCCATTTGGATTGCTGCACCAGAATCAGCCACCGATTTATTCGACGAATTTGGAAGTCTCCAGGGGAAAAACTGGCAAGATTTTGAAATCGACCTTCCCAATGAATCACTACTGGTAGGCAATTCGCCCAGCGACCAAGCCGAACTGACATGTGCGGTACTGGCAGAGTTTGAGTCACACTACCACGCTCGCGAAATTACACTTGGCGTCCCCGATGCTGGGCTGATCGCTGAGTTGAAACACCAACTTGGTCAGGCTGGTGTTACGGCCCGCTACGGTCCGGGAAGCTCGTTGGCTCAATCAGAACCGGCGCTACTGCTCTCTCAATTAGGACAGTACGTGGATACTCGCAGCTTCTCGTCCTTCGCGGCTTTGATTCGTCACACAGCTGTCGCATCGATGTTATCGGCCTCTCAGATTGACCTGCCCAACGACTGGTTAGCCCAGATCGACAAATACTATCAAGTTGCATTGCCGAAACAGGTTGATAGCTTTGTGAATTCTGAAGCCAAGGGGGCAGACGTTTATGTTGCAGTTGCGACTGCCGTCAATGATTGGTTGTCCCGACTTACATCACGTCCACGCTTGATTTCCAAATGGTTACAACCGCTACTCGATGTGATGGCCGTAGCCTATCAGCAGCAAACAGCTGATCTGCAAGATCCTACCCAAATCTCGGTCTACACTGCGGCCACGGGGTTGTGCGATGCACTGGTTTCGCTGAGCGATATCCCCAGCGAACTTGAGCCAACGATGACGGTGGCTGAATTGATCGACTGGCTAATGCGTGGTTTGACGGGGACGCTCATTCCCGAGCCAAGTGCCGATTCGTCGATCGAGATGCTTGGCTGGTTAGAACTGATGTTCGATGACGCCCCAGCGCTAATCGTCACGGGGTTGCATGATGGTGTAGTCCCTGAAAGTGCCAGCGCTGACGCTTTTCTACCCAACGGCCTGCGAAGACAACTGGGGATGGTCGACAACGCGCAACGTTACGCGCGCGATATCTACGCGCTACAACTTATGTTGCAGTCGCGCGAACAAATACGAATTGTGGTTGGCAAAACCGATGCCAATGGGGATCCACTAGTCCCCAGCCGATTGTTGATGGCCTGCAAGTTGTCTGAACTACCAGATCGCGTTTTGCATTTGGTCAAGGAAGATGAAGTCGATGTTTTGCCACCGGTCAAAAAGCGGTGGACGAAGCGCGGTGGGGCCAGCGAACTATTCATTCCCCGTCCAATTCCTGGTCGGACAGTGTCGCATATGACCGTAACCGCCTTCCGGGACTATCTGGCATGTCCCTACCGCTTCTATTTGGGTCATGTGCTCAAGCTGCGTGAAGAGCAAGATGCTGACGCAGAGCTCGACGCTCCCATGTTTGGCAATTTAGTGCACGATACGCTGGAGCACTTGGGAAATGGCCCCGTCTCTAAGAGCAGCGATCCGGCCGAAGTTGAACAGTTTCTGCTGAGCAAACTGCAGGAGGTAGCCCTCAAGCGATATGGCCCCAATCCACCTTCAGCTGTGCTCATACAGATCGAACAGGCCGAACAGCGGTTACAAGTCTTTGCGCCGCTGCAAGCCGCTCGAGCCAAGGAAGGATGGGAAATTCGTTTTACGGAATGCGCCGTAACATTGAAACATCAAGTTTTGTTGGGAAACGACCGAAAGTTGCCGTTGATTGGTCGCATTGATCGCATCGACCATCATCCTGCCACCAATCGTTGGGCTATATGGGATTATAAAACAAGTGACAATGCGAAAAATCCTTTGTCGGTACATTGGTCCAAGAAAGATGGTTGGAAGGATTTGCAGTTGCCACTGTATCGCCCATTGGCACGCAAGTTTGGCGTGAGTGGATTCCTGTCATTGGGCTACATTGCACTCCCCAAACAGGCAACTGACATTGGCTTTCACTCAGCCGATTTTACGCAAGAACAGCTTACCGAGGCAGACGAACTCGCAGATAAAGTGGCTTCGCGCATAGCAGCTGGCGAGTTTTGGCCCGATCCGTTGGAGCAGCCAAAATACGATGATTTCGCCCGGATCTGTCAAACCAATGTGCAACATGTGTCCGTCGACCCTCCTCCGCGAAGACTGTCGCGACACCAGCCTCTTCCACAACCAATAGTTGAAGCTGTGCTCACGGATGCGCAACGTTTACTGGATCTTGGCCAGACCTCCGAGCCTTCCTTTGCGCCACAGCTCATTCGCGCCTCGGCTGGGACCGGCAAAACGTTTCAACTCACCAATCGACTGCTGCAAATCATCCTGTCGGGACAAGAGGTTGATCCTATCCTAGCCAGCACGTTCACTCGCAAAGCGGCCGGTGAAATCATGCACCGCGTGTTACAGCGGTTGGCCCAGGGTTGCATTGATGAGCGGGCGCGAGAAGAAATGGCGCAGCATCTGACCGGCGTTGATTCGTCCGCCGCCGCCTGCCTAGCCGCCTTGCGACGCGTGACGCGTTCCATTCATCGTTTGCGAATCGGGACGCTGGATAGCTTCTTCGCTCAAGTGGCGCGAACCTTCAGCCTCGAAATGGGCTTGCCACCAGGTTGGACGGCGCTCGATCCAGCCCAGGAGCCACAAGTGCAATTGCAAGCCATTGGTCAAATGCTAGACAACCACGATCGCCGAACACTGGTGGATCTAGTGCGCATGCTTTCTAAAGGGGATTCCGGTAGGCAGATCTCAGATCAAATTCGCCAAACCGTTGCCAGTGGATACTCTGCCTTTCGCGCAACCGTTCCCGAAGCTTGGGATCAGTTGCCGATTCCTCATGCACCCAGCGAAGCAGCCATAGAGTCGGCGTTGCGGACGCTTGAACAAACACAAGTGTTGAATAAATCGGGAACGGTCAACAAGTCGATTAAGGACAACGTCGAGAAATTGCACCAATACGCCAGCACGGGCGACTGGGAAGCAGTGAATGGACATGGTATCTACAACAATATCGATGCCTGCCCACCCACCTACTATCGTTGTGAACTGGACCTTAGCCTCATTGCTGCCTTGCGAGTACTATCGGAACGAGCCGCTGCGGAGTTATTGGTCATTCGTCGAAATCAGACGCTAGCCAGCTACCAAGTCCTGCAGGCGTATGATAGCGAGTATTCTGCTCTCATTCGCCGCCGTCGCGCACTGGCCTTCTCGGATGTTACCTACTATCTTTCGCGGTGGATGGGAGAATCGGCAGCGAACAGCGATCGAAATTCGCAAAAAGGAATCGAAGCACAAGCCAAGGCAGCCGCTCGATTGGCTTTTCGTCTCGACTGCGGCGTGCAGCATCTACTTCTCGACGAATTCCAAGACACTGCGCCAGAGCAATGGCAGATTCTGCGCCCGCTGGCAACTCCGCTTGGAGGCCAGCCGCGCTCCGAAAGTTCCTTCTTTTGTGTGGGGGATACCAAACAAGCCATTTATGGCTGGCGTGGGGGCGTGGCGGAAATCTTCGATTCAGTGGATCGCTCGGTAACGGCCTTACAGCAGACCGCCATGAGTGATTCTTTCCGAAGCAGTCCTGAGGTAATGCAGGCTGTCAATGATGTGTTCGCCAATCTTTCCAACCACGAAAACTTTTCACAATGCGAAGTGGTAGCCAAACAATGGAGTCAGGACTTTCCTGAACATCGCACCTCTCGCAAGGCCTTGGTCGGCTACGTGCGATTGCAGAACGGTCCCAAAGTCGAAAGTGGGATTCCGGTGGAACAAAGGAAGGAAGTTTTTCTAAATATCGCTGCGAAACAAATCGCTGACCTAACGGCTAAGAGTACCGCCAGTATCGGTGTGCTGTTTCGCACCAACGCCGACGTAGGGCGAATGATCAGTCTTTTGCGCGAGTTAGGCGTCCCAGCAAGTCAGGATGGTGGAAACCCGCTGAGCGACTCAGCTGCGGTCGAATTGTTGCTATCGTTAGTCCATTTGGCCGATCATCCCGGCGACGGTGCCTGCGCTTTTCACGTTGGGACGTCGCCCTTGACAGCCGCATTGCCATTCTCTCCTTCGACTCATCCATCAGAACTGGCGGAATGGTTTCGAGGTGAAGTTGTGCGACGCGGGCTGGGTCAAGCGATCGAATCGATTGCGGATCAGCTGGCTGACAAACTTTCATGGTGGGATCAACATCGATTGGAACAATTTATTCGCGCCGCCTACGATTTCCAACCTGCTTTTATTGGGCGACTGCGGGATTTCGAAGAAGCTGTGCTTCGCGGTCGCGTAGCCTTGCCAACCGAAGCACAAGTAAAGGTCATGACAGTCCACAAGAGTAAAGGCCTTGAATTCGATGCAGTCTTTCTGCCGGAGCTGGATATCGATTTGTCGTCTTCCAATAGTTTGCTCGTCCTCAGGGGTGACGATCCCTGTGAGCCTCCCGACGGTGTGCTACGGTATATGAATAGCAGTTTACAAGCCATGCTCCCCGACGATTGGAAGCATGCATTTTCCGTGCAGAAGCAACGTGGCGTCGCAGAGTCCCTCTGTCTCCTATATGTGGCCATGACCCGAGCAAGGCAAGCCCTGTATATGTTAGCTCGACCGACAAAAGAACAGGCGGTGCAAGAGTTTGGTTCGCTCCTACAATCTACATTAGGCCAAGGTCAGTTGCGCCTTGAGCCGGGAGCGATACTTTATGAGAGAGGCGATTCTGCTTGGTTTAAGTCAAAACCGAAACTAGAAAATCGCGTAACGAGTGCACCATCCAAGCTTGCCTGTCAACAGGAATTATCGATTTCTATTCGAATGGATTCACAGTCAGCCCCAGTGCGTGGACTACGAGTTGCCGCTCCTTCAAATCTTGAACAATCGCAAGCACCTGTGGCACTATCACGAGCGTTTTCGTACACGCACAGTCGTGGAGCGATGCATGGTGCTCTGATACATGGCTTCTTCGAACAAGTGCGTTGGGTGGAGGAATTCGATTTAGATCGCCAACAATTGCGGCAAGTAGCGTTGAGCACGTTACCGCCAGAAGCACTGCAGCACGTGTCTATTGACGACACCATTGAAGAATTTGTGAAACTCTTGCAGCTCGATTGTGTCCAAAGTGCCTTGTCAAAAAAACGCTATCGTTCGGAGGTACTCGGACAAATCCCCGATGCGGTGGAGATCGACAACGAACGCGCCGTGAGCTTGGTGATGGATCGAAAACTGGTAGCAGGAACGATCGATCGCTTGGCTGTGTTGTTTAAGAACGGTCGTCCTTATGGGGCAGAGGTTTTCGATTTTAAGACGGACAAAGTCGACCAACGCTTGTCGTTACTGTGGTTGGATGATCGAGTACGCCACCACCGACCGCAGTTAGAAATATATGCGCGGGTTGTATCTGAACTGTTCGACTTGCCGCGTGAAAACATCGCAACTCATTTGGTCATGCTCGGCAGCAACGATTTGGTTCATTGTGAAGCGTTCGCCGTTGAGTAGACCCCGCCCGGCCGAATGCCTTGGCGACTTCCGCTACCTGTTATCCCAGTTTGTCAGTGTGCTCCATGACCTATTTCAATCGTCACTCAAAAACTGGCTTGCAAGATTGCCAGCAGCACACTAGGGATTCTCAGGCAGAGCTATTTATTGTCGAAGGAGATTCCGCATCAAAAGCCGTTTGCGGTTTGCGCGATCCAAACTTCCAGGCCGTGTTGCCGATGCAGGGCAAACCAGCCAATGCGTCCAAGGCCTCAGCCAGACTGTTGCGAGACAATGTACTATTCGGCGAACTCAGAAGTGCATTGGGCTACCAGCAATTTGATAACGGTGCCTTTGATTCGATGAACGTCGAAGCATGTCGCTATCGTCAAATTATATTCTTGTTTGATCCGGACGCCGACGGGATACATTGTGGCGCGCTGATGTTGATCTACTTCTATCACCAACTTCGACCGCTCTTGGAGGCTGGCCGCGTTGGTGTGATTCGGGCACCACTTTACGAACTGACCTACCGCAGGAACCTGCTTGCCGACGCACCGCTTGAAACGCAGTTCGCCTATACAGACGACGACCTGCGAGGTTTGCAACGCGAATTGTCGCTAGCAGGCATGATGCAGCTTAAGACACATCGAACCCGTGGACTGGGAGGTATGCGTTCAGAGTTGCTCCACAAAACCTGTATCGATCCGAGTACTCGCCATCACTATCGACTCACCGTCGACGATGCTCAGGCGGCCATGGCCATCTTCGGTGGCTGACATCACGGTAGTCTATTCAGTTTTCCTGATACGGAATTTGTTTAACGCCGAACCGGAGCACGCTGTCGCTCTGAGTTCAATCAGCCAATCGAGAAGATCTCTATTGAGAAAAGAGTTTCCCGAAGGTTAAGTCACAGCCTGCGCAGGCGACGGCAGCCTTGGAGCCTGTAAGCGACTATCGGTTGGCAAATCTAGCAAATCAACCTCAAAGCCATCCATGCAAAAGCTTTGCCATCTGCGCCAGACAAACGATTTGAGGGCTAGCGCGGATGGCAAGGCCGGAGCACGGATATTTCGTTGGTCGGGTGAAAAACTGTCTCCTGACTAAAGTTCTTCGTCTAACAAAAACGCGCAGCGAGTTTGATCGCTAAGCCTCAAATATCCCGCCCACAAGGACATCAGACCGGCTATTACCAAATAGCCCATGCTCCACGAAAATACCGTCGGTAGATGCTCACGGGGAAGTACCAGTGAATCGGGCAAGAAGCCAATTTGCCAGGGGAAAAGTATTGGAGAATTTGGTAGGGGTGAGTGCATCAGCCCAAACATCGTACAACCAGCCGCAGCGAGGTAGAAAGCCGCGGAAGCCAACATGCGTCGGTCGATCGCCATGGCCAACGCCGAAGCCCATAGGATGCTCGTCACAATGAAGCCGCTGGCCAATAAACTGGTCGTTGTCAAATTGGTCTTCAATTCCACATTCTGAAGTGTTCCTGGATTGATATTGTGGCTTACGAGCGCTCCATCGCCGAAAATCTGTCCGACAAAAAATACAGCCAAAGTTGCCAAGGCAGGCACACAAGCTAGAGCCACGGCGGGATAATGGCGACGTGGAGTTGCCAAGAAGCTTTGAGCGGTTATTTCTAAGCCGACGAAGACCAAGATGGGATAGACGGTAGCCTTGGGGATCATTTCATAAAAATATCCGAACAGGCCGGTGACTCCCAGTAGACCCATCGTTAGTGCAGTTGCGAGTGTGTAAGCGGCGCGACCTCCCATGGCCTTATAGGCAGGATGACCGATGTAGGGCGTGGTCTGAACTACCGCGCCACAAAGGCTGGCCAATAAGGTAGCGATGGCTTCGACGCCAATCACCGTCCCTGTATTGTATTCGTCGCCAGCGGCCGCCGCACTCTCAGTGCAATCGATACCTCCAACCACCGTAGCCAAGGCAAATGGAATCACGACCGGTAGGTACTTGACTGTTTCTCCCATTGCGCCCAGCCAACTGAACGAAAGCGCCTGCATCCAAGCGGTAGGCAACAAGGCTTCGTTGGCATTGAACAGAGCTTCACTTCTACCTCCCATCATACCCAACCCACTCATAAAGCCGTACAACGCGCCTGCAACTATTAAACCACCTACGGCTCCTGGCACCTTTAAAGGCAAGGGAACTCGCCCGACCAACGCGGTGAGTATGATGGACAGCGCGACAAGCCCTACCAGTGGATAGCGCAAGATTTCGAGAAGCGGTAGAAAGCTAATGAGCACCAAAGCAATCGCCGCCAACGAACCCAGCAGTCCGGCTCGTGGAACGGCGGAGCGCACCCAATTGCTGCCGAACGAACAAGCCATTTTGATGAGGCCACTGACAAAAATACTGCAAATCCCGACTTGCCATGCAGCCATGGCGGCAGTCTGCATTTGCTCCGGCGTGGGAGAGGCCACCGCTGCCGTACTTTCGGGTAGGGCCGACAAGTAAGCCGGTCCGAGCACGAAGAAAACCATACCAAAGGTGCTTGGAGTATCGAGTCCCAGTGGCATGGCGGTTACCGACTGGCTTCCCGTACGTTTGGCCAAACGCAGGGCGATAATAAAAAATGCCAAATCTCCGATCAACACGCCAATGACAGTCCCCGGAATCATGGTCTGCAAAGCGAATTCGACGGGGAATCCAAAGTTTTGATGGAGCAGGCTGACAATCAAAATCAAACCCGCTACATTGTCGAGCATCAGGCCGAAGAAGGCGTTGATATCCCCGGTTGCTGCCCAACGATATTTGGCATTGCTCAAATGCATTCTCCCAACGCTTGAAAGCCTATTAAAGTCCTAAGGCGGAAAACTCCGCAATGAAACTCGGACTAAACGATATCACATTTTGAACGGAGTGGCAGAGCCGCAAATGAGCGAATTTAACAACGTACACAAACAGGAACTCGAAAAATGGTCGTTGGAACTGGAGATGGCTGCTTTGACTGGCACTATCTCCGCGGCTGACGAAAACCAGCCTCAGGCCGATTCGCTCGCACTGACAAGCGTCTGGCAATTGACCTCACCAGCTATTGCAGACGAAGCCATGAGTGGCCAATCGGATACATACGTTTATCGTCGAGTGGAGCATCCCAATGCCCGATCATTAGCATCGAGGCTGGCAGCATTGCACGGGGCTCCTCGGGCGCTATTGACCGCGCAGGGGATGAGTGCGATTGCCGCAGTGGCTATGGCCACATTGCGACCTGGCGCTCAGGTCTGGATGGGTGATGAGCTTTACGGCGAGACAAGCCAACTGCTGAGCGACAGTTTGGCGCGCTGGCAGGTGGCGGTGCGAACCTTTGATCCAGGCAATGCTGATGAGCTTGCCCAATTGTCGGCGGCCAAACAAGTCGATTTGGTCTTTATCGAGACCATCACCAATCCGCGCCTACGTGTGCCCGATATTGCCGAAGTAGCTCGCGCGACCCACAAGGCAGGCGGAACGTTGGTCGTTGACAACACGTTCGCAACGCACCTGCTTTGCCGTCCGCTGGAGTTGGGGGCCGATGTGGTGATCGAAAGCTTGGGTAAACAAGTTAACGGACACAGCGATGGCATGTTGGGAATGATTGCCGCGCAGGATACACAACTTCTGTCAAAGTTAGCAGCTGTGATCAAAACCTTCGGCTGGACCAGTAGTCCATTGGATTGCTATTTAACGCAACGCGGCCTGCACACCCTAGCCGTGCGCATGGAGCGCGCCTGTGACAATGCCATGGCGCTGGCCCAGTGTTTGTCGACGATCGATGGCATTCATCAAGTGGACTATCCGGGGCTTGAGACGAGCACCAGTCACTCAATTGGTCAGCGGCAATTCCGAGGAGGCTACGGATGGATGCTGTGCTTTCAAATGGACCCGAACTACCAACAAGTCGAACGCTTGTTTGCTGCACTGCGTCCTGAGATACGTTTCGTACCATCGTTGGGTGACGTAAATACAACCGTTTCACATCCCCTGTCGACCAGTCACCGTAATACGGCGTCAGAAACTCTTGCGAGTCTGGGCATAGACCATGGAACCATTCGCGTTTCCTGTGGCATTGAGCCCACCACATGGCTAGTGAACCACTTCAAATCGGCTTGCACCCGATGTGCGCGTTGAGCCGAGTCCTACCAAGAAGTCGAAATCGCTGAGATTTTCGGTCGAGCAGCTCGTCTACCGAAGTACTACCCGCATTCAGCCACAAGCTACGTTACTCTTGATGTAGCATTCAAATCATTCTGGGAATCGACTCTACTCGTCTTCCTCTTCAACTTGTGGCTGCTTTGCCTTGTCAATCTGTGGTCGTAGCACTAAGCCCGCACGCAGCATGGGACGAATACTGGTCAATGAATCGTAACCCCAAATCGCGGCAACTAGGAAAGCAGCCAAAGTAGCGACAAGTCCGATGTTGAAATTGAATCCGTTGATAGCGACCAACACGGAGCCGACTACCAGTCCAACGAAGGCGATCACTGCCTTGAGCATGATACTAGTGAAGTGTCGCTGCCGCGTGCTTTTGTGAATCGCCGTGCGAGCCGATGAATTGGCTAATTCGCGCATAGCAGCCATACTTTTGGAACGTTCTGGTGCCAACGCACGAGGCATGTATTTTTCCGGATCGAACGGCTCAGTAACTTCTACAGAATCCAGTTCGGTCTTGGGTGCAAAGACCGTGGTCCTTGGTGCGCTGGCGGATGTGGCTTCGCCAGCTTCAGCAGATTCGCTACCCGTAGTCGCCGAAGGAGCTGGTGTACGAACCGGCGCCGAAGATTTGGCCGCAGGAGATTGTGACTTTGAAAGCGCTGGAATTTCCACTTCATTTTCGGGCACTCCGCGCATTCGTGCCAACAGCTTGCGCATATATTCTTCAACACTGTCGTCGCCATCGGAATCGCCGCGAACAGCCAGCACGCTCGCCAGAGCCGGATCCGCCAGAGAGAGTTTCGGCTCCTCTTGATTCGTATCTTCGGAGTTCAACTCTTCCAGCTCTGGCTGTCGATCGGCATGAGACACATCGTTTGGCAATTCTTGGTGGATCAACACCTCGGCACCAAAGCCTATCAGCTCTTCTTCTTCGCCAACTTCCTCAGCCGTGGCCTCTTGGTCGCTTGCTTCATCCTCAAGGGCTTTTAGCAATGCGGGTAGTGGTGGAGGTTCCTCAATCGCGATCTCTTCGTCCAGATCGAGTTGCGCCAAGCCAAAGAACTCTTCTGACTCGTCTTTGTACTCAACGACTGATTTGAGTGGAAGGTTTAATTGTTCGCAATCTTCAACTTCTCCTGCGAAGTCCTGACTAGGCGCCAATGCGCAGCTGGCCTGCGATTGATCGGAACCCGGCTCACGCTGGTCTTCCTCACGCCACCAGCTTGGCAGCTCTACCCCCGGACTGGTCGGCGGTTGTTCTTGCCCCTCAATCTGAACTTGGTCTTCTACTTGGTCTTCTACTTGGCTCTTGGCTGCGATCTGAGTTGGCAAATCTTCAGCCATTTCGACTGGTCGTTCTAGATCCGTATCTACTTCAGAGTGCTCAGTCTCTGCGATCGGACTAGAGTCCGCAAGTTCTAGTTCTGACTCTTGAACGGGGCCGATAAACTGCTCGGGCAAAGCGGCCATCACTTGTGACTCTTCGGCCTCGTCCACCCTTTCAGTCTGATCAGCCTCGTCCGGCAATGACTCGACAAGTGACGCATCGGAGCTCTCATGGGAAACGTATTCGAGTGAATCACCACCGAAATGAAACTCATCTTCTTCAATTGAACTCTCAGCAGTTTCCCAGTGGGACGCGTGTTCGAATGGAGTGGCGTTTGCGTCCGTCCAGATAGCACCTGCATCCAGGGCTAATTCGCGATCAAAATCGTCTTCAGTAATTGATTCCTCAACTTCAACCGCTTGCTGGGCAGCAAGATCCAGGGATTGTTCCGGTTCGAACCCACTCTGATCAACGGCACTATCCCATTGTCCACAGTCCGCTGAGGGCACTTCGACGCTGTCTGCTGGTGCAATTTCCAGTGAGCAAAATTCATCTACGGATTGGTTTTCTATGCCGTTGCTCGTATGCGATTCGTGAGGCCGTTCACTACTGGCAATGCGGTGGATTTCAGCCACCGATACCGATAGACTGTCTATAACTTGGGTCAGCCCTTCCAACTGCAGTTGGACGTTGGATTTCCACTCATCGTCTGCTTTGTCATCTGAGCTTAGTTGCTCACTCGCAGCGCGGTTAATAGCAGTTTCGTGAATTGCACCAACGGTGGATGTAAGACTATCGATAACTTGCGACAGCCCCACTAATTGTAGTTGGACGTTTGACTTCCACTGCTCATCCGCTTCTTTGTCGGAAGCTGGTTGCTCATTGGTCGCTTGGTTAACTGCGTATTCTTGAACTTCAGCCACCGTCACCGATAGACCGTCGATCACACTCGCTAAACCGGCCAGTCGCTCGCGCACCTCAGACTTGAAACTCACGTCTTCCTTTTGATTTTCAACTGTTTGGCCAAGTTCGGCCTGGCTGAGCACAGTTCGGCGAATCTCAGTCACGGTAGTCGCAAGACTATCGATGATTTGAGTTAACCCTGAGAGTTGTTCTTGGACAGTGGACTTCCATTGTCCATTCTCGCCACGCTCCTGAGCATGCCCAGATTGGAGGCTTTCCAGCGCGGCCGAGACTGCTGCCACGCCAGCTTGCAACTGTTCAATGGCTGCAGTCTGTTTGGCTACGAGCGGATCTTTGGCCTGGGTATCATCTTTAGCATTGGCCATGCGCTCTTCAGCGATAATTCGCTCGATTGCGCTTAGCTGTTGGTTGACATCCGAGATCCGCTCTGTCAAGACTTCCATGGCTGCGGAGTGTTTGACAACCAACGCTTCGACCTGGGAGGAGACTTGGGGGGCAATTTCTAAAGTAGGTGCGGATGAATCGTCCGCGGACTGGCTGGCAGGTTGACGTCGCTTCTCGGCTTGGCGTTTCTTACGTTGGCGACGTTGGCGTCGAGATTCGCTCTGTAGTTCTGTCAACGGTTCGATGAGATTGTGTAGCTGACATTCCAACGGTTGTACGGCTGCTTGGATCAGCTGAGCCACCCACCTGGAATCAAAATTGCTTGCATTGCCGGAATTGTCGTCGGGCTTCGTTTTCGATTCGGACACAATGGAACCCGCCACCGACTTGCGACTGCTGAGTTCAAACGGGCGGGCCAGGGTGAACTTGAGCCGTTCCGGCTTGGGATTTTCTATTCCTGAAGCAGCACGCACGACCTCTCCGCTACGGGATAGTTCAAATCGATGCCCTGCGATCTCGAAGTAGCTTTCCTCTTCCGTCAAAAGGATTTCGTTGAACGGGCGGCCATCTCGAGTCAGTTTGGGGGCCAGGGCGCGAATGAAAATCTGCCGCGCACCGATTACCAACAGGGCATGATAGGGGGCCACTCCCTCCATATCACAGCGCAGCGAACAACTGCTAGCACTACCTAAGGTGCATTTATTCTGTTTGACCAGCCACTGTTGCACAACCTGTCCACGATTGTTTCTCAAGACTAGGCGGGCGGTTGGAAGCTGGCTGGAAGTGGGAATTACCAGCGGAAACCCAGCAGTCTGCGAATCAGTGTTAGTCAAGCTCATGTCTAAGCGACTCCATTCTTGCACGCTTTTATGGCAAACTGATGCCGGCAACTCTCGGGCGGTCTACGAAATTGCTAGCCAATATAGTGGCGCAGCGTACCCGGTCTATGTCGGCTATCGTCTATAGATCGGCAAGACTCACCACAAACTCCTCAAAACCTGGATGCTATCACCGATTTTGTCAGTAACGTTTGTGTGGTTTGCCCAATTGCCTAGTTTACGGAAAAGTCTGACTCGATTATTGATTTCTACTACAGTCAGCAGTCCCCGTCTTCGAGGTGCTATTCCCCGATTCGATACGCTCGACAGATTTATCCCCGGTCTCCTTCCCTGTCTCAACTATCCCAGACATGACTCGGAGAATTGAGCGACTTTTTAAAACACGACAACGATGACATTGCGCGAATTACATCTTGCTACTGACGACAGCGTTCCACTTCCTCAGCCAATAGCCGAGTGGCTGGTGGTAGCCCGTGAGCGAATCGAACTCTATTGGGATCAATTTTCCAAGCAACCGCTCCCACAATACGTGGAATGTGATTTCGATTTAGTGGCGTCTGCCCTTCAGGAAGTTGTCGCGCGGAACTTGGCCGATGGAAAGTTATTTGTCGAATGGGGCTGCGGCTTCGCCGTAGTTACTGGAATAGCTGCCCTACTTGGCCTCGATGCCGTGGGCATCGAGGCGGAACAAATGCTGTGTGCAGAAGGACGTAAACTGTTAGCTAAACGGGGAATTGAAGCAGAGATATGGCAAGGGAACTTTCTCCCTACCGGTGCGAGGCAATTGGCGGAGGATACCGATCCGCTTGTCTCGCTCACCCATTCCATTCCGCCCGCCTATCAGCGTTTTCAGATGTCGCTCGACGACTTCGCAATCGTGTTTGCCTATCCGTGGCCAGGCGAAGAGCATTTTTTGAAGCTGGTTTTTGATCGTTTCGCCCGAAGCGAAGCATTGCTATTGATGTTTCGCGGCCCCTACCACATCGAGCTTTATCGAAAACGTTAGGCGGAATATTTAGGCGGCCCACGCGCTTACGCGTTTTGAGGCCCTCGCTGTTGAGTGGCGAAGGCACGGCCTTAGATAGCCTGGAATGCAAATCCCAGGTTATCTCTAACTGCGAGCCGATTCGGTTTCAACGGTACTGGGGTCAAGTCCATCTACGAAACTCATCAGTGCCTTGTTTCGGTATGGCTGCTGTAACTTGCGTACAGCCTTGCTTTCGATTTGACGCACTCTTTCGCGGGTCACCGAGAAAATCCGACCAACTTCCTCGAGTGTGTAGGCGTAACCGTCAGCCAAGCCGTAGCGCAGACGCAAGATTTCACGCTCGCGGTAGTTCAGCGTTTGCATAGCTTCGTCAATGTGATGCTTAAGCGATTCTTGATTCGCTTCGAACAATGGATCGTCGTCGCGGTGATCCTCTAAGAATTCACCAAAATAGCTATCTTCATGGTCGCCAACCGGCTGATCGAGCGACAAAGGTTGACGGGCCATTTTGATGATGACACGTGCATCGTCAATCGACAAACCCGCTTTTTCAGCCGTCTCTTCAACCGAAGGCTCGCGCCCCAGCTCTTGGACTAATTGGCGAGTCACCAAGCGGACCTTGGTCATCGTGTCGATCATGTGCACGGGGACTCGAATCGTGCGGCTCTGATCTGCAATGGCTCGAGTAATGGCTTGTCGAATCCACCACGTTGCATAGGTCGAGAACTTGAATCCACGCTCATATTCGAACTTGTCCACCGCCCGCATGAGGCCGGTGTTCCCCTCTTGAATCAAGTCGAGGAAGCTCAGCCCGCGATTACGGTATTTCTTGGCAATCGAGACCACCAAGCGAAGGTTTCCGGCGCTTAAATCACGCTTTGCGGCATCGTATTCAACGCGATAGCCGGCCACACGTTCTACACGACGTCGTAGTGTGTTGGGACTTTCGTAGGTAATTCGCATCAGGTACCGCAGTTCTTCCAGCAATTGCTCCAACGAATGACCATCTACATAGCCCGACTCGCGAGCGACTTCAATTTGAGTCTTGAGCGTCCTCATTCGCGCGTCGATACTCTCAAGCTTCTCGAACAGCGGCTCAAGACGATTGGTTCGCAAATTCATTTCTTCCACCAATCGCACTGCGCGATTGCGTCGACGGGTAAGACGCTTCCAAGCATCGCGACGAGTTTGACGATCGAGTTTACTGTTGATGGCCATGAAATAATCATGATGATTGAGGATCAACAAATGTCTCAGCGTGTTGATATTTGGAACAATCCGCTTCATGATCGCCTTCTTCTCAGCCGCATTGGTCACGCTGACTTCAATCGTGCGGTCCAATCGCAATTTACTGTCACGGACTTGTTCGAGCAGCTTGCAGGCACCTTGCAACATAAAGTCGGTGGCCAGTAGCCAATGGCGGTATTTACTACGGGTCCGTTCGATTTCCTGTGCCGACTCGAGCTCTTGCTGACGAGTCAACAAGGGGATTTGCCCCATTTGCATGAGGTACATGCGGACTGGGTCATCGGTGCTTTCGACGACTTCCTTGAGATCCTCCAAATCACCTTCCTCGATTTGGGCGTTGTCAAGGTCGTCGCCCTCTTCCTCATCATCTGACTCGTCGTCCAATTCTTCGGCAGCCTCTACTGTATCCGTATCTTCTGTGAAGCGCCCTGCTGCAGCTCGTAAAATACGGGTGTCAACGCCATCGAAATCTCCGTCGAAATTCTCATCTAAACCGGCGTGGTCGCGAAAGCCTTTTTTCATCGGAAACCCTCTCTGGTGCGTTGACTCGAAGGTGCTCGGCCATCAGCCTTTCAGCTTACGGCTCGTTGCTGGACGAGAGGTTTAGAAAGCACAGTTGGTGCCAGACGGTGCTGAAACAGGGGGAATGGCGTCACAAGTCATTTCTGGCAAAAGACTTGCGCCCATCAAGGCAGGTTTGGACCCCAAGGCCAATGATGCCTTAAGTCAACGCGTTAGACGCGTTAGCCCCCGAAATGTTTCCTAGAATCAACAAAAATCTACTGGAAATTTGTTGGCCAGCGATTAGGGCAGAACTGAAGTGCTGGCGCGATGGAAACGAACTTTTTGAAGGAAGCCTTACCTCAAATCGTTCAGCATCTACTCCAAAGCGATGCCCCTAAAACCAGGTTAATCACGACCTTGTGAGCCGAAAGGCGTGAGCCCTCGGTTTCCTATGCGTTTCCGCGGCCCGGAGCTCACCGGCTTGTTGATTTATTTGTTTAACCCACAGCCGAAGGCGAGGTTCGCCCTGTTGATCCTCGCCTACGGCAGAGGGTTAAACAAAGAGCCGTCGAATCAACACTAAATCAACAAGCCCTCACGTCCCTCGGCTCATGAAAAATCCGGGTTAAACTCCTGACAACAACATATTGTCAATCAAACGCGTTGCTCCCACGTGTGCAGCGATGAGTGCTACGGCGGGGCAATCAAGCTGCCGGAGCGTTTCCAAATTGTCCCGATCAACGATTCTGGCATAGTCAATTCGTTCGATCCCGGCGTCTCGCAACACGCTTTGCATGACATCTTCTAATTCCGCGATACAGCGAGTCCCCCGTTCGATTCGTTCACGCACCTCGTTTAATGCACGCCACAAACTTAAAGCAGTTGTACGTTGCTCAATTGTTAGATAACGATTGCGGCTGCTCATCGCCAAACCATCGGTCTCACGGACTGTATCACAGCCTTGAATTCGAATGGGCAAGTTCAAATCGACCACCATGCGTCGGATCACGATCAACTGTTGGAAGTCTTTTTGCCCAAAGTAGCCGATCGTCGCCGGCAAGATGTTGAACAGCTTAAGGACGATCGTAGTCACGCCACGAAAATGATCCGGCCGAAAGACCCCTTCGAGCGGCTGGGCGACCTGTGGGGGCAGTACATAAGTTGAAAAACCGGGTGGGTAGATCTGATCAGGCTGCGGCAGAAACACCATATCGGTCTGCAATTCTTCGAGGCCACGCAAGTCATCGTCAAGAGTCCGTGGATAGCGACTCAAATCTTCGTGGGGTGCAAACTGTGTGGGATTGATGAAAATGGTAGCGATGGTTTTGTCGCATTCAGTGCGGCTACGCTTAACCAAATCTAAGTGCCCGGCATGTAGTGCACCCATCGTTGGGACCAGGCCAATTGTATTCTCAGCCTGCCGCCAGTGGGCGACCAACTGATAGGCGTCGAGCGGACTTTCGATTATCTTCATGAATGTGCTGTTATGTAGCGAAGTGAAATGAATCTGTAGAAACGATTGGTTAGCGATGAGTTCCGTGTGCGTTATCAATGTGGTGGGCCTAACACCAGCTCTGCTAAAACATGCTCCCAGAATTTCCGAGTTGGGCGCGGGCCGCGGGTGGACCAGTCCCTACCCGGCAGTGACCTGTACCTCACAAGCGACCATGCTAACGGGACTTCCACCACGCGACCATGGGATTGTGGGCAACGGCTGGTATTTTCGCGACACAGGGGAGATCCGCTTCTGGCAACAGTCCAATCGACTTATCCAAGGAGAGAAGTTATACGAAGGAGTATCGACTGCCAAGATGTTTTGGTGGTTCAACCAAGGCGCCCCAGTCCAGTGGTACGCGACCCCCAAGCCTCATTACGGCTGCGACGGCTCTAAGGCATTTGGCATTCTTGATCAGACCGATGCGCGGCTAGTTGAGACGTTGGGGGAGTTCCCATTCTTTAATTTCTGGGGACCGCGCGCCGGTCTAGCTAGCTCCGATTGGATCGCACGTGCTACGGCTCACGTTATGCGCACCAATCGCCCACAGCTGACACTCTGCTATTTGCCGCACCTCGACTACGATTTCCAACGGCTGCCGGTGCATGATCCGCAACGCGTGAGGGAGGTCGACCAGTGCGCAGGATTAATAATAGATGCCGCACAAGCGATCGGTGCCCAAGCGATTGTCGTCTCGGAATATGGACTGGTTCCAGTTTCGCAACCGGTACTGATCAATCGAGCGTTGCGACAAGCAAGTTTGTTGGAAGTGCGTGATGGCCCCTTCGGCGAGATGCTGATGCCGATGGACTCCAAAGCCTTTGCCATCGTCGATCACCAACTGGCGCACCTGGTCATTAACGATCCGAGCGTAACGGCGGAAGTTCGACGCATCGTCGAAGGTCTCGAGGGCGTCGGGGCAGTCGTGGAACCTGCTGATCTGCAACTCGATCACCCGCGAAGCGGTGAACTAATTGCGCTGGCCAATCAAGATGCGTGGTTCGTCTACTATTACTGGTTAGACGACCGTCGCGCACCCGACTTTGCGCGGACGGTCGATATTCATCGTAAACCGGGTTACGATCCGTGCGAACTCTTCTCAACATCCGCGTGGCGAGCGGTAGCCAGGTTGGCTCAAAAGAAGGTAGGCATGCGCTACAAGATGGATGTCATTCCACTAGATCCCAGCTTGGTTTGCGGCAGCCATGGACTACGTCCCCCGCTCGAACAAGGCCCCGTAATCGTTGGTCCCGACGCACCCGATAACATGCTTCAATTCAAAGCCTATGTGCAACGGTTGTTGAAAGTTTGATCGTCGCTCGACTCTCCGAGTCGAGACACTGTCTGGCCTACAATTTCTGTCTGGCTTATATTAGTGCTCCACTCGAAGGCGAAGTCGACTGGAACAACATGGACTCGAACTCGACTCGGAGAGTCGAGCGACGATGACGAGTCGAGCGACGATGACGGGTCGAGTGACGATGATAGATCGAAGGACGCGATTAGCCACCAGCGTGCAATTCAACGACATCACCATCTTGGGGTTGGTAGTCAGGTTTGACGATGGTGCCGTCGTGAACCGCGGGACCCCACACTCGCGCACCTTTAAGACTAGCTGCCATATCGCGATGGACGTTTTCGGCCACTTCGACCAGCGTATCTCCGCGGCGAATTGTAAATGGCTTGCTGCGATCGGGCTCTTTTTCTTTGGGATGCTTGGTATATACGCGAACTATTTCTAGACGATCGAAGGCCTCGCGTCGTAGCTGCTCCAGTCCTGTCCCTTGCGTCGCACTGACTTCAATTCGATCCAGCGGCAGCTCTAGAAACTCATCCAGCAAAGCGAGTCGCTCTAGTGCGTCAGGAGCATCAATCTTGTTGAGAACAACTAGCGTTTGTGTGTAGCTGACTCCAATATCCTCCGTGTCGAGGCGCGTTTCCGGTCCCAGACGCGTCTTACCGCCGGAGAATTGAGCGAGCACCGCGGATGTTTCTTCAACCAAATCGTCGCTGGACAAATCAATGACTAGGAATACTAGATCCGCACCGCGCACCAATCCCAGAATTGTCGGCGCGAAAAAGTCAGCGGTGATTGGAGGGAGATCAATCAACTGAAAAGGACAATCCTCGTACAGCATCATGCCCGGCATCGGAGCTTGCGTGGTAAACGGATACGGAGCGATCTCAGGCTGCGCGCGAGTCAGCGCGGCCAACAATTGGCTCTTGCCCGAATTTGGCGCTCCGATCAGTAGGATTCGTCCGGCACCCTGCTTCGGGATTTTAGTAGCCGTTGATTTAGCAGCTACGGCGGCACTTTGTTTTTGCGTATCAGCCTTGACCTTGGCAATCTTGGATTTCAGATCGGCTTGGAGGCGATCGGTACCTTTGTGCTTAGGGATCTCACGCAGCATCACCTGCAAGCACTCAAGCTCTTCTTGTGGCGTCTCCGCTTGACGGTAGGCAGCCTCAGCCTTATGGTACTGGGGGGTTAAGTTAGCAGGCATAGGAAGTTTTCGGTTGGAAGCGCACTTTTACTATCGGTATGGTCCTTGGGGACTTTGCTTGGTCCCCAAACCGTCCGACACCTTTCTATGTTCGACTCTTAGCAAAGCTCGAAGGACAGGAATGTCGGGTCACCGCTCTAGCTAGAGACCTGTAAAACAATGCGAATTGAATTTTTATTGTGAGGCAAAGTCAAGCGTGTGGCATAGTACTCGCGATCGGACTCGGTGTACTCGCCCGTCTCCGCCAGGGCTTGCGCAATCTCGGGCCAACGCGAAATTTCAGCGTCCGCTAGTGCGATTTCGGTCTGTGATGAGGGCTTGTTAGAGTACAAAACATGCCCTTTGTCATCAATGAGATAGACCGTATGTTTGTTCTGCGTGGCTTCTAACTCAGGACCGGCGAGGCGACCGATTTCGGCTTCAGCCCACACCAAACCAAAGGGCTCCTCGGTCTGCGGATCGAAAACCGGAACGCCAGCCACGATGCGAATCAAGCCCACCACACTCAAATCAAAATCGATGTGGCACTCGCCTGGAAATTGTTCCATCGTCGTTTTGTGGAAGATGTTGGCCGTCGAACGACGCAATCGGCTTTGCGGCAACGCGCGGATGTTTGCCACGTCGTGAAGACTTCGCTCGATCCGCACCAGTTCGCAAATTCGCTCGTCACACAAGCGAGAGTAGCTCAGCGCGTACAGTGTGGCATTGGTTTTGGCCAATGCTCGCAGGACAGACGATAGTCGTTCCTTCCACAAATTGAATTCTGGCGTTTGGGGAGTGTGTTCTTCCGGGGCACACTCTTCATCGACAGGTTGGTGGTCGCTATCCATTGACGGTCGCGGGCTGGCCGGAGGCGAAAGCTCTTGCAATCCGCGGATGGGTGGGAGCTCCACCATAAACTGGGCGGTGACAGCCAATTGTCGAATCTGCACGCACAGGCGGGATTTCAAATCGCGACCAATCAATCGCATGGCTTCGTAGCGAGTCTGCAAGCGATGGCGGCCTGCAATCCAACTCTCCACTTCGCTCGCCAACTCTTGTGCCGAAGCGTGACGCACAAAGCGTTCCTTGGACATGGCACGCAAACAAATCGATTCCAAGTCGCGGGGTATGGCGGGGTTGCTGTCGCGGGGCAGAGGCGTTTCTGAATTGACAATTCGATCCAAGACATCTTTAAGCCGCGATTGGCCGCTGGCGGAACGGTAGCTGTTTTCATGCGGTGCATTCCCAGTTAGGATGGCAAACAAAATAGCCCCCAACCCGTAGACATCCGTGCGTTCATCGAGCTGGCTCATATCACCCGCAGCTTGTTCTGGCGCCATGTACAGCGGAGTGCCTACCACATCGCCATCGAGTGTCTGTGCGACCGAATCACTCTGCAGATTGCCGGCCAGCGACAAACGCGTGGCCAACTCACCATCGGAATCGAGCTTCGCCAGCCCCCAATCCAGAACCAGAACTTGGCCGAAATTATCAAGCGCTACGTTTTCCGGCTTGAGATCGCGATGAATGACGCCTCGGGAGTGTGCAAAGGCGATCGCCTGGCAGACGTCGAGAAAGGCATTCAATAAGCGGTGCAAGTGAATTGGATCATCGGCGGATCCCTTCCGCACCACATGATATTCGCGAATAGCATCCGCCAATGTTTGCTTACCAAGAAAACGCATAGCATAAAACGGCAAACCCGTTTCAGGATTGACGCCGCTCAAATAGAGAGGCACCACGTTGGGATGTTCGAGATGCCCGGTAATCTCCGCTTCGCGCGTAAAGCGCTGCCACAACTTTTGCGATTCGGCCGCCTGGCTATTGAGTTCTTTTAGGGCCACGTTACGCCTAAGCCGTTCATCGCGGGCCAACCACACTGTACCCAAACCACCTTGGCCTATTTTGCGAAGTAGCGTGAATCGCGACTCGGACTGGCGGCTATCGTCAACTAGCTCGTCGGTACTTCCACGATAATAGGTTGTTTCCGTCTGCGCGACTTGCAGTTGCGATGCGGGACGCTGGCTGAGAGAGGCACGCTGAGCAGCACGAATTGAGCGGCGCATACGTTCCTTCGAAACACTACTCAGGCGCGCGTCAGAATCGTTGACCTGGTCGTTTAGCACCACATCGCTAGAGTCCCTCAACGTTTTTTGGATCAAGACCGAGAGGTTCGCTAGTGACTGTGCCTCCGGCGTGCGCTCAAGATGTCGTGATAGCTCCTCGCGCTCAAGTTCGCTGAGCTCACCCGAAAGCGACTTGGCAATCAATTCAGAAGCCTGCAGATCATTCATGGCAGTGACACCTCTTCATCGTGACGGAACCACTTCGCCGCTACACATTTTGCTAGTCCTAACCGGGCGCGATGTAGTCGGACCCATAAATTCGACAGTGAAATATCAAGCACCTCGCAGATCTGCTCCGCAGTCATCTCCTCGATCACGCTGAGCACAAACACGTCAGCCTGAGCCGGCGCGATTTGCTGCAGACAACTGCGGACCAGTTGCCATAGCTCCTGGGATTGCAAACGGTCGTCGGGCGAAACGAAGGGTAGCGAGCCAGGCTTCCAACGCCCCTGCTCATCAAATAACAAAGCGGTGGGATCGTGGCCAGTTTCGACTGTTTCTGAATCCCGTTTCTTGGATCGCAGACGCATCGCGTCGATCACCTTGCGACGCAGGATGCCCAACAGCCAACCGCGTTGCGAACCAGCCCCCGTGAATTGCTCTTGGCCAGCGATAGCGGACAGAAACGTCTCCTGGACAGCATCTTCGGCTTCAATAGAATTTCGCAATCGAGCCAGCGCGAAACGGTAGAGTGCGTCGCCATAGCGATCTACCCACTGCTCAGGTCCCACCGGCGTCTCCTCAGCCAATTGATCATTCTCAGTGAGTGACGGCTCGGAAGACATGATTCTCTCTGGCTTGGATTTCTCGCTGGCGTTCTGTTGTTTGTGTGTTAAACCTGGTTTATTCATGACCTGGTGAGCCGACGGGCGTGAGCCCCCTGTTATTGGGACGATGCACAGGGATCTGGGGGCTTACGCCACACAGCTCATGAATAATCCAGGTTAAGCGGACGATTTGTGTTTACCCGCAGCCGTAGGCGAGGATCAACTGGGCTAACGTCGGCCAAGTTGCTGCCAGCGTAACGATAATCACCGTAGCGATAATTATAACGCCCGCGTTCTGGCTCAGCTAGCGTGCGCTGAGGTCTAGATTGAGTGAGGCGATTTTAGATCAGGGGCCTGCAGTAATGTTAAGTACTGCATTAAAATACGGTACTTAAGCGGGCTGGTTGCGAGAACTTCACTTCCATCCCCATTTTTGTTACCCCAACGTCACGGGCTGTCGATTTAGTCGTTTAACCCGTAGTCGAGGATCGGCTACTGTTTAACCCGCAGCCGTAGGCGAGGATCAGCCTGGAAAACCTCGCCAACGGCTGCGGGTTAAACAATAGTGATACAAGTCAACAGCAATTCATCAGCCCGACTAGTATTGGGTTAAACTCCGGTTGTTAGGCCAAATTTTTACAAACCAGTGCAATCGCTTTCGATAATCAGCGTTGGTGACACCTTCCAACTAATTTCAAAGAATCCTGATGTCAGTGCGAATCGGAGCTGTATCGTATCTTAATACCAAGCCGTTGATCTACGGCCTGCGTCAACTACTACCCAATTGCGATCTACGGCTCGAATTGCCCAGTCGACTAGCTGATCAATTGATTGCAGGGCAGTTAGATGTAGCACTGATTCCATCGGCCGAGTTCTTGCGAGGCAACCAGTTTACGATTGTCAGTGACGCCTGCATTGCATGTCGAGGACCGGTGCGAAGCGTAAGACTTCTGTTTCGTAAGCCTCCCAGCGAGATACAATCGCTGGCGCTCGACGTGGGATCGCGGACCAGCGCCGTACTCGCACAACTGTTACTGGCGCGACGTTTGCAACTCAGACCGATGCTGAAACCATTGCACATCGATTCGCCCCTCGACGCGGTTGACGCTGACGCACTGCTAGTGATCGGTGACCGAGCCATGAAAATCGATCAGTCGCGGTATGCCGCCAACTGGGACCTGGGGGAGGAATGGCTGCGTGATACGGGACTGCCATTCGTCTTTGCCCTGTGGGTCGCTGCTGGCAGTAACATTGCCCCTGAACTGGTCGCCGCACTTCAGACCGCTCGCGATACGGGAATCGAACACGCGCAGGACATCGCTGACGCGGAAGCCATTCGCTATGGGTTGACGCCACAGGACTGCCTAATCTACTTTTTAAAACAATTACACTTCACTCTCGGACCACGGGAATTGCAAGGTCTCGACCTATTCCGAAAGTGGGCGATTGAGCACGATCTACTACCAAAGTCTTGCCAACAATTGAGCTTGGAACCAACATGATCTCACCGATTCTACAGAAGGCCGTAGATGGCCAACGGTTAACTCCCGGCGAAGGACTCGAACTTCTACGTTCACGTGATTTGACCGCTATCGGATCGGCTGCAGACAAAGTTAGTCACCGTTTGCATCCCGAGCCCTATCGCACATACAACATCGACCGCAACATCAACTACTCCAATATTTGTACTGCGGTGTGTGACTTTTGCGCATTTTATCGATCTCCCAAGAGTGATGAAGGCTACGTATTACCGCGGGCTGAACTGCTGAAAAAGATCGAGGAAACAGTTGCCCTGGGCGGAAATCAGATATTGATGCAGGGGGGGCTGCATCCCAAATTCAAACTTGATTGGTACGAAGAGTTGCTGTCGGAAATCAAGCAAAACTTTCCTCAAGTGAACATTCATGGCTTCAGTCCACCAGAGATCCATCACTTCACCAAAATCAATAATTTGCCTCTCCGTGATGTTCTGTCGCGACTGAAATCCGCTGGTCTGGGTAGCCTGCCCGGCGGTGGGGCAGAGATCCTTGTTGATCGCGTGCGAAACACAATCACGCGTGGCAAAGTAATGTCTGACGACTGGCTTAACGTCATGCGTGTCTGGCATGAATTGGGGGGCATTGGATCAGCTACGATGATGTTCGGTCACGTCGAGACCCTTGAAGAGCGCATTGAGCACCTGGAACGCGTACGTCAATTGCAGGACGAAACTGGTGGCTTCACAGCCTTCATCTGTTGGACTTTTCAGCCCGATCATACGCAGATGAGCGATATCGCACCTAAAGGAGCCTTCGAGTATCTACTGACTCAAGCCGTGGCGCGTCTGTACCTCGATAACATTCGCAACATTCAAAGTAGTTGGGTTACGCAAGGCTTGAAAATCGGGCAACTTGCGCTGCTCTATGGTGCCAATGACATGGGGAGTCTGATGATCGAAGAGAATGTGGTGGCGGAGGCTGGCACAGTTCATCTCTTGACCCTTGATCAGATCCGTGACGCGATTAGCGAACTTGGATTTGCACCTCGTCAACGCGATGTGTTTTACCAGTTGGTCGATCCTGAACTGGAACAATTCGCGATCGAAGCCAATCGCAGCGAACAGCGGAAGTTGCTAGTACTGAACTAACGCAGTCAGGCTTTCGTGCCTGATCGCCCCTAGGGTCCAACCGTCGATTGTTCCACTCGTTAAACTCGTGCCGTTCCGCACATGCTCCGCACGAACTCAGATTGCCAACGAATCCAACCCACGTGGTCGTTCCGCCAGTCCGTTATGGCTGACGCTCTGGATGATTGGCAGAACCTTGACCGGATCACTATAATTTAATATTCGCTTGACTGCTCACGAACAAAAATCCTGGAAACATTTTCTGCCATGCTATACCGCAAACTTCTGCTCAAAACAATCTTGTTATCTTCGCTGATGACACTAACTACCGACGGCCGACTGTTGGCTATTGAAACTGTACAGCTAGGCTCACCAGAACTCACGCAAGGCATTCCCGGCGACGGCCCACTAACTCGCGAGCAGGCTGCGATGTGGTTTAGCAATCCGCGTGTTCACGAAGTTCTCAAAGTGGAGCTTCCATCCAATTTGGCTGTCGGCAAGGATGCGATGTATATTCCTGAGGACAGTTCACTGACACTGGGAAAGATTGAATTGGGTCGGCAACTCTATTTTGATCGTCGTCTGAGCAAGAACAATGAGGTTAGCTGCGCCGACTGCCACCATCCAGACAGTGGCTGGACGGCAGCGACTCAGTTCGGTGTGGGAGTTGGCGGACAAACGGGGAATCGCAATTCGCCAACTTCGTTCAATCGCATTTTGAGTCGCGAACAGTTTTGGGATGGCCGCGCCGAATCGCTCGAAGCGCAAGCAGTTGGACCGATCGCCAATCCGATTGAAATGGCTAGTACACACGACTTGGCAGTCCAATTCGTGAGCAATAATCCCGTCTATCGTTTTGAATTCGACCAAGTTTTTTCGCGGGCCCCCAACATCGACGACATCGGTCGCGCACTGGCAGCCTTTGAACGAGTTGTTGTGACTGGTCCGGCGGCCTACGATGCTTACGAGGGACTTCGTCGGATGGAGCAAGCCTTTGGAGATGACCTGCAAGACCTCGAAGCCTTTAAAGAGGACGAACCTGAGTTGTACTCACAGTACGTCTTACTCAAGAAGGCTGCTGACGAGATGCCCATGAGCGACGCAGCCAAACGCGGACATAAATTTTTCTTTAGTGCCACTGCTAACTGCGCCGCCTGTCACGTGGGGCCAAATTTTACAGATGAAAAATATCACAATCTAGGGGTTGGTATGGACGTAGCTCAACCCGACTTGGGACGCTTCGAAGTGACCCGCGAGGAACAGGACAAGGGTGCTTTTAAGACGCCTTCACTACGTAACATTGCACAGACCGGTCCCTACATGCACGACGGTAGCCAAAAAACACTTCGCGAAGTCGTCGATTGGTACGTCCAAGGCGGACATCCCAATCCACACTTAAGCGACAAGATCAAGAAGTTTGAAGCCAGCGAACAAGATCGCCAAGATCTGGTCGCCTTTATGGAAGCTCTAACAGGCGAGATTCCTCCCGTACAAGTGCAACGTTTACCTGAGTAACTTTAAGTTTTCCGTGGGGCGTCGCCGCAAATTTTGGGCGGACGGAATTGCAGTTGACCGCACTTCACCGTGACCAGGGCGGATGGCAAGTGGAAGAACAGCGCGACCCGGAGTGCTACAAGCGATTGACCGGAAACGGCAAGGGTTGTCCTTGAACACCTGCCAGGACATTGCGGGCGGCGCGGTGGGCCATGGCATTGCGGGCATCAATAGTGGCGCTGCCAATGTGTGGCAAGATCAGACAGTTTTCGAGCTGGTACAATGGATCATCCAGCGGTAGCGGCTCAGGCGTACATACGTCGAGCCCGGCTGCAAAGATCTTTCGGTTTCGAAGCGCTTCAGCCAATGCGACTTGATCGATTACCTCACCCCGCGAGGTATTTAGCAGAACTGCATGTGGCTTCATGCGAACTAAAGCCGCCGCATCGATAAGGTGGCGGGTTTGCTCGGTGAGTGGCACATGCAAACTCACGAAATCGCTGACCTCAAGCAACTCTTCGAGACTCACCTGTCGCGCCCCCAGCGTCTGATCTAGTTTGGGCTTGGCGTTCCGCGCTGTGTATACAACAGACATCTGCCATCCACCGTGCAGGCGGCGCGCGACCGCCTCGCCGATTCGCCCCATGCCGACAATTCCCACGGTTTTTCCGACAAGATCTAAGCCAACCCAACCCAGCGGCTCCCACGTTTTCCAGCCGCCCGTAGCTGCGGCACGGGCCGCTTCCGGCATTCGCCGCGCGACGGACATCAGCAAACCAACTGCAATGTCCGCTGTGGCATCGGTCAGCACATCGGGTGTGTTCCCTACCGCGATACCCCGCCGCGTCGCTTCATCGACAGAGATATTGTTGAAGCCCACCGCGAAGTTGCTGACGACTTTCAATCGACTGCCTGCCGCGTCCAAAACTTCATGGTCGATACGGTCGCTGAGCAACGATAAGATGCCATCACAATCCCGAACACCGTCAATCAATTCGGCTCGTGTGGGAGGGAGTTCTCCAGCATGAAGTCGCACTTCGGTCTCTGCGTTTAGCAAATCTAAACCACTGTCCGGAATGCGACGGGCGACAAAGATCAATGGCTTAGGCATACTACCTCGGCAACGTTAAGAGTGGTTGGTGCTCGATGGTTGTTCATGCACCCGGCATGTCGACGACAATTTTGACACAACCGTCGGCGCGAGTGTGATGCATCTCATAGGCATCGATGACTTCGGAAAATTTCAGATGATGCGTGATCATCGACTCGGCCTGAGTTTTTCCGGCAGCGATTAGGTCCAGCGCCAACCGCGTCGACTGTTGGTTGGTCTCAGCCGTCGCACCCACGATACTTGTCGCACGACAGCATTTGTGAAAGTAACCGTCAAAGTCGAAAGGCAAAATCTGGCCGCGTGGGACACCAAAGTACAGGATATCACCGTATTGCTTAACTAAGCCGATGGCCAAGTTGATGGCATCCACCTCGCCAGCCGCCTCGACGACCAAGTCTGCCAGTTGACCATCTAGACACTTTCGGACGGCGGTTTGAGGATCCACTTCGACATTGTTAATTACGTGTGTAGCCCCAAACGCCATCGATCGTTCTAGGCGTCGAGCATCGAGATCAATCGCAATAACGCGTTTTGCACCCAATCTAGGCAGTAGAAAATTAAACCACAGTCCAGCAGATCCTTGGCCAATAACCACCACGTCTTTACCCAGCAAATTCGGTAGTCGCTGGGAAGCATACATGACGGTACCCAATTGTTGGGCCTGCAGCAGGACATCCATCGGTTTGCCAGCTGGGAGCGGAATGACATGCTCGATGGGTGCCAAGAAATACTCGCACATTGCGCGATGTCCTGGTGCAAGAGCTAGAACTCGGTCTCCAACCCGAAAATTCATTTCGCCTTCCGCGACGGCTTCAACCGTCCCTACCATTTCGTGTCCCGTCGTCCCAGGTGGAAAGGGATAATCTGCCTCTGGGGCGTAGTGCAGCATACGGATGTCGCTTCCACAGAGCGATAGATAGGCAGTCCGAACCAGAACATATCCCGGTCGCACTTCAGGCTTGGCCACATCGACAAATTCAGCGCGTCCTCGCGCAACGACTTGAACAGATTTCATAGGCGGCTTGATTCCACAACACCTTGAGTTTGTTTCGGCTTCGAAAGAAAGTTTGCGAGCGAGTGTAACGCCAACGTGGCAGTTAAGCCAGCAGTCCAGAAACACATGTGGCAATGCGACGCGCTGAATATCGAAGATTTTTGCTTCGGTCTGCCATAGCTGCGCAGTGCTTGTTGGGGCCTACTTACTACCTACTGCGAGTCCACTCCCTGCGTACGCGAATCAGTCGTTGGCGAGGCCGGCTTCAAACATCAACCCGCAAAAGCTCGCAGGCTTCCCGATAGCCTGGCGCTGGGGTGCCGTACTCGCTGGCGGATACGCGAGCTAGGGCAACAAGCTGGCGCCAACGCAGGCTGGCGCGGGTTTTCGCAAATTCCTCCGTCGTCGTACGATAGAATTTCTCGGCGTGCAGGGCACCATCTTCGCTGGTCGCATATTTCAGCATGACATCGAACAATTCGCGTGAGGAACCACCTAATTCACCGAATCTCGCTGCGGCCGCCCCGGCCAAGGCTTGATCGCGATTGCGAATCGCTTCATCCGTTTTCATCAGAAGCAAACGCTTATCGTCAGTCCCTTCGACCGCATCCATTTTCAAGGGCCAACGTTCGCGGGCTACGTGGGGGCTTTGGCCAGCGGTATGGTAGGCCCCCACCAATAGGCTGGCCATGGTATTACGATGATTGCTAACGCCCGCGATATTTCGCCAGGCGTTGGCTGCGTCACAAGCGTGTACGCCGACCGATGCGCCGTGCACGGTCCCTTTCACTTTGTCGCCATCATCGTCCTTAGCACGGCCAGGGTCATGCAACAGCAGTAGATTGGCTGCTATCGACATCGCTTCACCCACTTGATCGGGAGCATATCCTGCGGCGAGTGCTTGAGCCGCGGCATCAGCCGCTTGTGCGCGATTGCCTTGAAAAATGGTCCACGCCAATTCCTCAAGCCAGTGGTCGTCCCCCAGACGCTCCCCTGCCGGGCGGTCGAGCAATTTGTATTGCTCTAACAATTGAGGCAATAGCGTCCACAGTTCTGGATCAGCCTGACCTTTGCCAACACGCGATTCAGCATCAACGAGGCAAAAGCGTACGGATTGTCTGAGCAGCGTGCTGGCATGTTGCTCGCCAACCAGATCAATAGCCAACCAAGCGCGCCAAGTAAGCACGATACGGTGGACATTAACTTGGTCTTGAACTGGGTACTGGACCGCATTGAAAATCTTTTCGCGGGATTCGCTCGACATGGACGCCATCATTCGCTCGGCGCGGTCGAAGTCAGCAGCCCGCGTAGCGGCTTGCAATTGTTCGCCGGCGTGATCAAGACCAGCGTGCTGTTTCGCATCAATCCGCCGTAAGACTTCGTGGGCGGTCCCGCCAAATTGTTGAATTCGATCGGTGTTTCGAACTAAGACTTTGAGGATCGGTAGCGCACGACGCTCTGAGGGCAGCTCTGCCGACATCTCTAAAGCGGGCGTCAGCGCCATGAACGTATGGTAGCCGATATAGTCATGTCCGCCGAATGTGCGGGCGTTGGCTAGTGAACCTGCCGCGATCAACGTTGAAAGTCCCGTCCCCTGGTTGATACGTTCTATCAACACTGGCTGCAAGCGATCGAGTGGAGTCTCCTGCATGAGTGTGACGAGCGGCTCCAAATCACCGAATGTCAGTCGATCGTCCGCATCTTCGGCGTACGCCGACGATATCCCCAAATCGGTCGCAAGCCCCACACCCAAGCTGCCGACCAGCATTCCACTACCGACGTTCGCTAGAAACTGCCGACGATCGTTGCATCGCATCTTAACTTCTCCTCAAAAAGGATTTCGCCGCCTGCTCAAAAATTGAGAGCGCGCCGAAGACTCGTGGCATGGCGTACGTCTGTCAATCTAACACTTAGAACGGGATGAAGCAAGAAAAACGTTCGTGCAATCGCAGGCGCATCACCAGCGTTCCTCGCCAGTCAAACTGCGATATAATTCAATTGGCTGGTTTGTCGCTTGAATTGGAGACACCGCACTACGTCTTGGTAATATATACAGCAGCCCGAGCTACGAAGCGTTCGCTTGCCTACTAAACCCGGATGGCAAAGCCGGGGCACGGATGACCAGGATGTCAGTCTGGCGCGATAGATTTCAAGTACGAAAATGCAGGGCAAATTTAGGTACCGAGAACGATGTTCGAGCAACTGTTCAGCGGATCGTCACTGGCCTTCACTTAGAAATGCAAATCGAATGAAAACGATCGTTGTCGCTCTGGTCCTGGTCTTAGGGGCCGTGATCATGTCGTGGCCCGCTCGAGGTCAGATATACCTGGCGAATGATTCAACGGCTGACACCCACCGCGATCGTGGATCTACCCCAGTGATCAAACTGATTGGTGCTTCTCAGTTTTCCGAAGCACACATCTACACGCGCACTATCCGCAAATTTGAGGAGCTCGTTCAGTACTATTATCCCGGCCCGCTCAAGTTTGAAATGTATCTCAATAGTGAACTGGGACTGGAGAAAGACTTCTTCGCTTACATGAACCTAGGCATCGCAGTCGACTATTCCATCGTCACTGCCTCGCACATGTCCACGTTCGCCGCTGAGGCCCCGCTGATGGACACGCCGTTTCTATTTCAAGACCTTGAGCACTGGTCGAAGGTCGTCAACTCGGATGTCTTCGAGCCCTTAGAGAAAGCGATCTATCAGAAGGCAGACGTGTTGTTGATCGGCTATGCTGGGGGAGGTGTACGCAACATGATCGTCAACAAGCCGGTGACGAACATGGACGAACTGCATGGCGTGAGAGTCCGCGTGATGGGGGCTCCGATCCAAGCAGACATCTTTCAAGCCGTAGGGGCAGTTCCGACAGTGATCTCTTACAGCGAAGTTTATAATGCTATCCAAACGGGTGTAATCGATGCGGCCGAAAACGAGGCAGCAGGTGTGGAGCAAATGAAGTTTTACGAGGTTGGCCCAGAGATTTCCATGACGCAGCATGCGTTTACGCTGCGTCCAATTGTGTTTAGTGGCAAGACGCTGCGCCGACTACCGCTAGATTTGCAAACCGCCATTCGACGTGCCGGTCGCGAAGCAGGCGAGTGGGGTCGGCTACAAGAATCAGCCCAAGACTCCGCGATCTTGGCAAGACTCGAGGCAGAAGGGAAATTGACGACACACCGATTCACGGAACGCAAAGAATTGCTGCGTCTGGCCAAACCAGTCAAGGAAGCTTACGCCAAGAAGATTAACGCGGGGGAGCTGCTGGCTCGTATCAACGCCGCAGCAGAGTAAGCCTATACTTTGTAGCGGAATTCGCCAAGAATTTCGGTTTTCAAACATTAGCCAACACCGCAGAAATACCAGCTCGACGCGCCAGCGAGTGGGTCTATATTTTTTCCCTATACTGCCGCTTCGCGGTTGAAATACCGCGGGCTTCGAACTGATTTAACAAACTAAAGGTGCCACTATTCCGCGCGACAAACCTAAATTGCGAACATCACTGCTTGATATCGTATACTGTTCGTTTCAACATTTGCTGGCGTTGTTAATGGTCGCCATGCTGCTGGTTGTTGCGATGCAAATTTTTTCTCGTTTCACTGGGATCATTCCTCGCTACCTCTGGACTGAGGAGGCGGCTCGCTTTTGTTTTGTATGGATCATCATGCTGGGCTCGGTCATTGCTGTGCGCGATGGATCGCATTTCGACGTCGACTTGTTACCTCATCCCAAGTCACAGCAATCTCTGGGAGTCTGGCGATTCGTGACGCACTTAGCCATGATTGCCTTGGCTTTCCTCTTTGTGCGGTACGGCGTTGAATTTGCGCTGGTCGGTTTCAGCCAACGCTCCGAGCTTAGCGATATCAGCATGCTGAGCATTTACATTGCTTTTCCGATTGCCGGTGTAAGTTGGGTAGCGTTCCTATTGGAACACCTAATGCATGATCTGGACATGATCCTGGACCAGCAATCAGGCGACGATGCATGAGTCCCGTTGAAGCGGCTGCGATCATGTTTGGCACTTTTGCTGTGCTCATTGTCGTGCGAGTACCAGTTGCCTTTGCGTTGGGTCTCGCCTGTGTCCCCATGTTTTATATCGACGACCGACTGACTCCGATTTTGTTGTGCAACGAGATGTGGAAGTCCTACAACTCTTTCATCTTGTTGGCCGTTCCATTTTTTCTATTGGCCGCCAACTTAATGAACGCGGCTGGCATCACACAGCGACTAGTGGTCTTGTCGAGCGCATGCGTAGGACATTTCCCAGGGGGACTGGGACACGTCAACGTGCTGGTTAGCATGCTGTTTGCAGGTATCTCAGGATCTTCAACGGCCGATGCCGCTGGCATCGGTTCGCTGTTGATACCTGCCATGAAGAAGCAAGGCTACGATTCGAGCTTTTCGGTGGCAATCACTGCTTGCTCCTCGGTGATGGGTGTGATCATTCCGCCCAGCATTATTATGATTGTGTGGGGCGGATTGATGTCGGTTTCCATCAGCGGTCTGTTTTTGGCTGGCATCATTCCCGGCGTCTTGATCGCACTATCCATGATGGCCACCGTGCTCGTGTTCGCCCGCGGACGCAATTATCCCGTTTCCGAACGAGCTTCCTTGGCTGAACTCCTGCGCGCGTTTAGTTCCTCCGCCTTAGCATTATTGACACCAGGCCTGATCGTGGGTGGCATTGTGGGCGGTTGGTTTACCGCTACAGAAGCATCAGTGATTGCAGTTCTGTATTCTGCACTGCTCGGAACGTTCGTATATCGATCACTGGGACCAAAAGAGTTCCCAAAGATCTTCTATGACTCGGCGCGTTTTTCAGCTATCGCCCTCTTCTGTATCGGTACCGCATCCTGCTTTGGATGGCTATTGGCATACTACCGCATTCCACAAGCGTTGGTCGATATCGCCACGAGTTGGGGAACGAGTCCCATGGCAGCTGGATTTCTGATTGCTGGCGTCTTTCTAGTGGTCGGTATGTTTATAGACGCCATACCAGCCATCATTGTGGTCGGAACCGTCCTCATGCCCGTTGCCCAAACGGCAGGAATGCACCCGATCCACTTTGCGATCATTGGTGTCATCTCACTGGCCTTTGGACTTGTCACTCCGCCCTATGGACTGTGCCTGCTGATTTCGGCTGCGGTGGGAGAGATCAAAATCGTTGAGGCACTCAGGGACGTGGCAATATTATTAGTGCCGATGCTGCTATTGTTGGTGCTAATTATCCTGTTTCCCGAAATCGTATTGGTACTGCCACGAATATTTGCCCCTGAATTCATGTAAGCTGCCAATTCCGGATTGATGGAAACAGTCTTCTCCTGCAAACCGAATCCTTGATGGACAGCCTCGTTCCTACAAGGATCGAAAGGAAAATCAACTAGATCCAGCAACAAGCCTATTCCTGCTGTTCTACCTCCGCTTCTTTAGCAGACTCTACTTCGTTCGCCGTCTCACCCAGCAGCGATTCCAACTGGCGATCGAGCTCGCGACCACGCGCTTGCAACGATACGACTTTGCCTGCTTGATCGACCAGGATGGCGGTTGGTATTCCGCTCACGCCGTAGTTGACGGCCAAGGGAGCATCCCAACCTGTATGGCCTTTTTCTTCGCTAACAATATTGACCCAAGTTATCTCGTGCTGTTCAACACACTTTTCAAATGCGCTGCGTGTGCTGTCCATATTGATGCCGACGATGGCGAATCCTTTGTCAGAATATTTTTCGAGGTTCGTCTTCATGTTGGGGATTTCCGACAAGCAGGGACCACACCAACTGGCCCAAAAATCAACTAAGACTACCTTCCCTCTGTAGGCGGCCCAATCGAATTCCTCTCCGTCTGCTTTGGTGCCAGTCAACTCCATCTCTTGTCCTAACAACCGCAGGCGACGGGCCGTTCCGAGCATGCGATCGCCATAGCGATGCAACGACTCATCTTCAGCGCCACGGAAGTAAGGCGAAAGCTGCTCATGAAGCTCCGCTGCAACCTCCTTCTGGTCGGAGTAGCCCATCGAGCTGGCGATACTGAGAATGGCCGCGGACGTCGACTTGGAAATCCCAAAGCGGTCCGCATACGCAAGTACTTCGCCACTCACTTCGCGCGCCTCATCTTCAGTAGCGGTTCTTAGCCCACTAGCCTTAGACCTCAGTTGTTGTCCGACAGCCAACGCGGCGATCGCCGGACGTTTATCTTCGGAATACTCTTCGATCACCTTTTGCAATTGTGATTCCGCTTTCGGATCGTAGTTAACTAACGTCGATAAGGCTGATATTTTCTTGGTGATCGCATCGACAACATCTTCCTCGGATTCCTCACGACCGATCACGATATCAGCGGCCTCCACGATCGCGCCAAACACTTTCCCCGCATGCTCACGGACGGACTTCGCATCGCGTTTGGTCGGAGCAATTCGACGAACGCGGTCCATAAATTTAATGAGTTCCGGCGTAGAGGCCTCGGCGGGAACAGTGAACTGCTTCGCCAGATTCTCTTCTTCGGAATCGTTTTCCTGGCTTGCCTCAACCTTGTCGAGAGTGACTTTGTTGATACCGCTCCCCAATCGCGTCCACTGCTGAGTGTAGGGGTTGCCGATGCCATGTTGAATGTAGGTATCACCGTCGATTTCAATTCGGAACTTGAAAGTTTGGCCCACCAAACCCTCAGTACCCCCAATGGCAAAAGTGACATTTTCCACGTATTGATCGCCCTCCAAGGTGTAGGTGCCCAGGTGATGGTAGTCAATCTCACCTGTGGCTGCATTGCGTTTGGTTACCGCGAAGTGACCTAGTCCCCAAAACTTCATTTCGGCATCGGGTGCTGGTTCCTGTGTATTGCCTGGCTCCCCGGTAATGGCCCAGGCACCCAACAGGGATTTCTGGAGGTCTGATACTTGCGCAACCTTCGATTCGGCCTCCTGTGCCGATAACCGATCCCACCTGGAAACCGTTAGGGCACTGAATAGCAGAAACATCGTCACTAGCTTGCGGTACATCGCATGGGTCCCTTCTTCAACATAGAGAATAGATTCTGGTTCCTCTGCTGCCAACTCAGCATAAGGCCAGACTGATCAATATAGAACACTAAAACTCAACTGCACGTTTTGTCGCTGGAAAAAACAAAAGTTTGCTCGGCGTAAATATAGCCGCCATTTTGTTGTACTTCATGCTACAAAACCACAGTGTTGATCTGCAAGTCTTTGCATGCAATCCAAAGACGTTTGAAGAGGGTATACTGAACAGGAAAGGGCCATTTCCATTTTTTCGGCTTGCCATCGATCGACCGC
>JBGSNE010000302.1:0-32491 GCA_041739785.1 Pirellulaceae bacterium | reverse complement strand
ACCGGCGCCATGCCTCAGAAAATCTCGGGGGTTCGGGGGCAGAGCCCCTGAGCGTCATGGGGGAACCCGCCCCTGATGCCTAAATAGAAACTTTTTTTCCACGTCACCTATTGCTAAACTTTAACACGGTCGCTCCCGCGAACTCGTCGATTTCCTCGTTTTCTCCAATGCGCGGGAGGGTGAAATCAACCTTAGTACCGGCGATCAGCGAGAAGTGTCGTTCTTTGGAGCAATTTCTTAAACTTGAACTCCATCTTCGAGGCTATAAGTTTAAGTTTGGGAAAACGCACATCACCGAAAGGATAAAACATGCGCAAAGGCTAAGTCACAGCTTTCCCTTGGTACTAGGGATGCCGGTCTGACGAGGGTCGATGGTTGTCGCCATTCTTAAAGCGCGCGCGGAAGCTTTGAAAATGGCTTCCGCGATGTGATGCGTATTGCGACCAGAGTGCAACAGCACGTGATAATTGCACATCGCGTTGCTGGCTAGTGCATACCAGAAGTCTTCGACCAGCTCGCTGTCGAACTCGCCAATCTTGGGTGATGGCATGCAAGCATTAAACACCACATAGTTGCGACCACTCAAGTCTACTGCCACCGTGACCAGTGTTTCTTCCATGGGCAAGACGATGTGACCATAACGCGTAATCCCACGCTTGTCTCCCAAGGCTTGGGTGAAGGCCTGCCCTAAGCAGATGCCGATGTCCTCGGTTGTGTGGTGTGCATCGACCTGCGTGTCTCCCTGGCAACGGACCGTCAGATCAAACAATCCGTGCTTGGAGAAGAGTGTTAGCATGTGGTCAAGAAAGCCAACGCCCGTGTCGATTTGGCTTTGTCCACTGCCATCGATGTTGAGTTCGAGAGAGATGTTGGTTTCCGCCGTTTGACGTTGGATCGTGGCGGTACGGGCATGAGTCATGGTCGTGGCTTATAAGAAAGTTGATAGTTGTTTGATGGAAGCTGACCGACCGACAGCGATCGAACCGGCCGCTTCCAACTAGCTAACATAATTTGCCAGCAGGCTCAGGCAAGCGTCGATTTGGTCATCGCTGCCGACACTGATCCTGAGACCGTCGCCCCAATCGGCGTAATTCATATAACGTACCAGTACTTGGTCGCGTTTCAGCGCTTCGTACAACGGGCCGACGGGTCGGTCCTTGCGTGTACACCATACAAAATTTGCTTGGGATGGCGTCACTTGAAAGCCAAGTTCACGCAATTTTAGTGTCATTCGCTCGCGGGTAGCCACAATCTTTTTTCGATTGTCAAGCAACCATGTCTGGTCATCAATGGCTGCTGTCGCTCCGGCCAGGCTGAGCGCATCGCAATTGTAGCTATCTTTAACTTTGCGGAGCATGTGAATGATCGCCGGCTGAGCAATTAGAAAGCCGAAACGCAGGCCAGCCAACGCATAGGATTTACTCAGTGTTCGCGAGACCATGATTCGAGGATTGCGTTTTACCAACTCAATGCAATTGCTGTCGGCAAAGTCGACATAGGCCTCATCAACGAGCAGCGGGCAAGTCAATTTGTCAGCTAGTCTGGCAATCTCGGCTGGGGCGATGAGTGTACCGCTGGGGCTGTTCGGATTGGGAAGGAACACCAATCGCAATTGCTCTTCGCTGCGCGCAAAGTCTTCGCCCAATGAGAAATCGGTTTGAAAGTGGATTTCCTCGTGTTGGGCTCCCTGCAATTGCGCCAGCGTGCGATAGAGGATATAGCTAGGGTAGGGGAGTCGCAGTTTCTGGCCCGGTCCGACGAAAGCCCGTGTCAGGATGGTGAGGATATCGTCGCTGCCGTTGCCGCATAAAATCCAATCAGGTTCGACGCCCAAAATTTCTGCGGCGCGGACTCTAAAGGCGGACCCAAGGGGGTCCGGATAACGCTCGAGCCTGGCGGCGGCAGCTTGGCCAATTGCGGCGATGACACGTGGCGAAGGTGGATAGGGGTTTTCGTTCGTATTGAGCTTAATGCACTTACCACCCTGCGGTTGTTCGCCAGGGACGTAAGGTTGCATCTGTCGAATTTCTTCGCGAAACAATTGGTCAAGTTCAGACATGTTTTTCATTTGTTGCTTAGACATCGGCCCAACCATCTTCGCTCGACTCTCCGAGTCGAGATTAGTGTTTTTTTATTAGGGCTGCGCGAATACTCGACTCGGAGAGTCGAGCGACGAACGTTACGGTTTTTTTAAACGAATCTGAACGCTGTGGCGGTGGGCCGTTAAGCCTTCCTTGTCCGCGATTAAGGCAATTTCAGTGGCAATGTCAGCCAGTGCCGCTTGAGAGTAGTCGATCACACTACCACTGCGCAAAAACGAATTGGCTGACAAGCCGGAGGCCCAACGCGCAGTGCCACCGGTCGGCAGAACGTGCGAGGGTCCGGCAGCGTAGTCACCTAGGGCCACGGGACTGTTAGGGCCAAGGAAAGTTGCGCCCGCATTCCGAATTTTTTGAGACAGTTCGCGCGGCTGGCGGCAGGCGATGTGCAAATGTTCGGGGGCAATCAGATCGGTGATTTCGCAGGCTTGCTCAGCGTCGCGCACCAGGATAAAAGCGCCAAATGCATTGAGGCTATCTTTAGTCAGTTGACTGCGACTGAGTTCCGTTAGTTGTCGCTCCAGTTCCGTTTCCACGCGATCAGCCAACGCCGCGTCCCAGGTGACTAATAGACTTGCACCGGGGGAATGTTCGGCTTGGGCTAACATGTCCGAGGCGGTGTAGGCTGCATCGGTCGAATCATCAGCGATCACTACCACTTCACTGGGACCGGCGATGGAATCGATATCAACATCTCCATAGACATACTTTTTGGCTAGTGCGACAAATAAACTGCCTGGCCCCACGATTTTATCAACCGCTGGTAGTCCATCGACTCCGTAGGCCATGGCGGCCACCGCTTGAGCCCCGCCGACGGGATAGACTTCGCGTACGCCCAATTCGTAACAAGTGGCTAGTACATCGGTGTTGTAAGCTCCAAAAGGTGTCGGTGGAGCGACCACTGCGATCTCACTTACACCTGCGGCCAGCGCGGGAACGACGGTCATCAAGACCGTTGACGGGTAAGCGGCTGCCCCACCTGGCACACATACGCCAACGCGTCGAAGCGGTACGTAGCGTTGCTCAAGGTGTACACCTGCACGTGGCTGAAAGGAGACCGAGCGATGCAAAATAGCCTGTTGAAAGCCATTGATATTATCTCGGATACGTCGAATCGCGCTGAGGAATTCAGGCGTCGCACGGCGATGTGCTTCTGCCAGACGGGACTCGGGCAAGCGGAGTTGTTGCGGGTCGAGTTGAGCGCCATCGAGCTGCTGAGAATAGTGAAGTAGCGCTGCTAGTCCCTGAGCGCGAACTTCGCTGCAGATCCGCTCGACCACTTGGGTAGGGAGCAGCGGGCTGCCAAAAACGCGTTCCGTCAGCTCGCGGCCTTTGGGGCTGACTACATTGCCGGAAGGACTCAATTGCTCACGCAGCTGCCGCAGTTGATCGGCGAACCCGCTCGACGCATTGCCTTCAGCAGTGCCATCGAGTCGGCGAATTCGGAGAGTTGGACTGAGATTCATTTCTGAGCCGTAGGAGTTCAAAAAATCGGGTTTTAACAGGAGGCAACTGAGAAAACAGCGTGGAAGAAAACAGACGATTCCCCAGTTCTCTTGGTTGTCTTCTGGTTGATCGAGCCTGTCGTGGCGAGATTTTATAGTTAAACTGTCAACGTTAGCCCAGTTTTCGTGGCACGCAAAGGGGTTCAAGCGTTGATCCCGCAACCGTTGGCGAGGAATATCGTTTAGCCCGCAGCCAACGCCGAGGAATTATGGCCGCAAAGCTCGCCGTTGGCTGCGGGTTAAACGATGACAGCCATTGCCCGTTGGCCGCGGATTCTTCTCGAACTCAACCTTCTCGAACTCAAACTTGCAACTTAAGTTCTACCTTGGACACTTTTTCCACTAGCTTAGTTCGAAAGCAACATGAATATTCCAATCGATTTACGTAGCGACACGGTCACCAAACCCTCCGCGGAGATGCGAGCCGCAATCGCTTCGGCTGAGGTGGGGGACGACGTTATCGGCTCCGACCCAACCGTTGAGGCGTTGCAGGAATTCACTGCCGATCTACTGGGAAAGGAAGCCGCTCTGTTTATGCCGAGCGGTTCGATGACCAATCAGATCGCCATTCGACTGCATTGCAATCGCAGTGACGAATTTTTGTGCGAGGCGGATTGCCACGTTTACAACTATGAACAAGCAGCTTTTGCTCAGCTCAGCGGCATTGTGGCTCGCACCATTCAGGGGGTCAACGGTGTCCTGGAACCGCATCATTTCCAGGGCAAGGTTCGTCCAGCCGGAGATCACTTGGTCCGTACGGCGCTAGTTTGTTTGGAAAATACACACAATCGTGGCGGCGGGACAATTCAACCGTTGGAGCATGTCGACGGGATCTGTAACTGGGCACATGAAAATTCGTTAATGACTCACTTGGATGGAGCGCGATTGTTCAACGCTGTGGCTGAGACTGGAATTGAAGCCAAGCGTTGGTCGTCTGGTTTCGATTCGGTGAGTGTCTGTTTTTCCAAAGGTCTAGGAGCTCCGATTGGGTCTGCCTTGGCCGGTTCGCGCGATTTTATCAAGGCGGCGCGTCGTGCACGAAAATTGTTCGGCGGCGGCATGCGACAAGTTGGGATCATCGCCGCCGGGGCGCTGTACGCGCTCAAGCATAATCGTCAACGGCTAAACGAAGACCATGAGCACGCGAAGATGTTGGCGGTGGCCGTCGAGCGAGTCGAGGGGCTGGAACTCGATCCGGCTCCCCAAACGAACATCGTGGTGGTTCGCATCGATCCTACCTTGGGAAATTCAACGGAATTTGCACGGCGGTTGCTGGAACACGGCGTAGGGGTCTTGCCCTTTGGTCCGCAACATATCCGGCTGGTAACTCACCTAGACGTCACTCGCCAGCAGATTGAGCAGGCGGGGCAAATCTTCGAGGAGTTGTGCTGCCCCAGCCGCTAAAGTGGAACCAACGCCAGAAATCGCTTATAATCAGTGGGAAGTAGCGGAAGTCGCCAAGACTTCCGACAGCCTGTCGTTTCCTGGCGGTCAAGAATATCGAAAGTCTTGGCGACTTCCGCTACGCTATTAATTTTATTGTTAGGTCCACACTAAAACCTTTTGGAGATAAGATGAAAAAGATACTCAGCTTCGTTTGTTTGGCCACATTGTTTGGCGCATTGGGATGCGCTCCAGAGACATCGACAACCACAACGCCGGCCGAAACCGAGCAACCGGCTGGTGCGGAAGCTCCGTCAGCCGAAGATTCTGCGGCTATCGATGAAACTGTAGAAGAGGCGATTCCAAAGGGTAAGTTTGTTCAAGCCGATGCCAAACTGGCGACATTGCGAGCCAAGTTTGTCTATGGCGGCCAAGTTCCAACGCGACCCAAAGTTGATTCGAGCAAAGATCCATTTTGCGTTCCGATTGAGATCCTTTCTGAAGCCATGTTGGTCGGCAAAGCTGGCGAACTGCAAAACTTAGTGTTGATGCTCGACAAAGGGTCGAAGGACAAGGTACCTGCAGAAATGCTTGAGCCCGTCGAGGGAGTGCTGACCTTGGATAATAACGGTTGTGTTTTCAAGCCACATATTCTGTTCGCGCGGGTGGGCCAACAAATCGAGGTACTCAACAGTGATCAGACTGGTCACAATGCGAACTTCACCTACTTTAAGAACGAATCAGAAAACTTTCTGATTCCCGCAGGTGAAAAGAAGATGGCTAAAAAGCTCGTTTCGGAAGAGTCCACTTTGATGCCCGTTGAATGCAATATCCATCCCTGGATGAAAGCTTGGGTTATCGTCCAAGAGCACCCCTATGTTGGTGTTTCCGATGAAGCGGGTGTGATTGAAATCAGCAACCTGCCCCTGGGGGAACTGACGTTCTTGATTCGTCATGAGAATTCAGATGGTTCCATTGATGGTGGCCAGGTCAATGGTAAGGATCAGAAATGGAGTCGTGGCAAGATGGATGTCGACCTCAAGGCAGGAATGAACGACCTCGGTACCATTACTATCGCTGCCGATAAGTTCCGAAGCTAGTTTTCACTTAAGCGCAGTCGTTTAACGCCAAGCCGTAGCAGACGATTCGCAGCGATTACGGATTGCGAGAATTGTGGAGCTTGCCTAACGATTGATTCGTTGCATCGGGTGATTGAGGCTGCGAAGGCGCCGGCAGACGCCGCCGCTGGTGTGCCGGGGGGCGTGTGTGTCGAGGACTGGAGGCGTGCAAGCAAGAATGGGGTTGGGGACTGAATGGCTGGATCTCCCAGCTGGATCGTTCCTGGCTCCCACGCTGCCGCCGCCTGCACAGGCTATGTCTGAACCTTCGGGAAACTCCCATTTTAGTTATGGTTTTCGCGACTGGCCGGTCTACCCCGGATCGACAGCCTGCTCCGGCTCGGCGTTAAACAAATTCTGTGCCTGAGAAATTTACAAATCCACGGTTACCAGTCTCTACTGGAATGACTCTGAGTCGTTGGGAAAGGTTCCGTCGCGGACCGATGTGTTGTATTGGTTTACGGCTTGTCGTATTTGCTCGCCCAGATTGCCCGTCTGGCGAACGAACTTGGGAATTCGTCCCACGGTTAATCCGAGCAGATCGTGCGTGACCAGGACTTGTCCATCGCAATCGGGACCGGCACCAATGCCGATAGTGGGGACCTTTAATTCGTCGGTCATGCGTTTGGCCAATTCCTGAGGGACACATTCCATTAACACACAAAAGGCTCCTGCTTCTTGCGCGGCCAACGCGTCGCGGCGCAGTCGATCGCTGTCGCGCTGCACATGGTAGCCTCCAATGGCATGCACGCTTTGCGGACGCAGCCCGACGTGGGCGATGACTGGGATACCGGCATTGACCAACGCTTCGATCGTATCAGCTTGCTCAGCTCCACCCTCCAGTTTGACCGCTTGGCAGCCGGTCCGCTTCATGACTCGAGCGGCTACAGCCACCGTCTTAAGGACCCCCAGGTGTCCATGTGGAAAAGGCAAATCGACCACGACCATCGCGCGGTGTGCCGCCCGAGCTACCAAGCTTCCGTGGTAGATCATGTCCCGCAATGTGACTGGCAATGTGGTGCTGTGTCCTTGAACGACCATCCCCAAACTATCACCCACCAGCAACATATCGACACCGGCCTCGTCCAACAGTGTGGCCATGGTGAAGTCGTATGCGGTAAGCATGCTGATGCGTTCGCCACGCTCTTTCATTTTAAGCAATGATTTCGTGGTTACTTGGGAGGAGGGAGGACTCATGGTAGTGCTCAGTTGGGTCTTTGGACATAAACAAATGGTCGATAGTTGCTCGACTCTCCGAGTCGAGAATTTGCACGAAATTTGGGCACTAGTTATCGCGCAAGCGGAGCTGTTCAACTAGGCTTTACTTGCACCAAGCTCTAACGCAACGCGACTCGGAGAGTCGCGCGTCTATAGTTTGGGTATAATTGAAGTTGGCGTTCGCTTCTTTTCTGTAGGTTAACCGAGACATTGGGTGGGGATAAGGTGCGTCGATGAAACGAAACAGTCAAACATTTGTATTGGTTGTGCTCGCGGGGCTGGTTCTTACCAGTCTAACTGGCGCTCGCCTTTTTGCTCAAGAACCGGGTGAAGGCGGTCTGGAGATTGTCGAATTGAGTGGCAAACTCGATATGATCCTCGGCAATCAGATCAAACTGAAGAGCGAGAACGGGGAGGAATCGGTCGTCTTGGTAGGCAGCGATACGACCTTTGCCTATCAAGGAACTGCCGAGCCTACCGCCCTCTCGGCAGGTCTGATGGTACGTTTCACTGCGGCCTTCGATGCAGCTGGAACGCCACAAGCGCCGTTGGCGGAATTGGAGGTTTTCACTCCCGTTCGCGTACGACGGATGTCATTGGAGATGCGTCAAAGCCAAACCCCTGGCATCTATCCAGCAACCGACGAGGGTCAAGAGCAAACGGGGAAAGGCCAAGGTGCGGATAATAGGAAGGCGCCTGGGAATGTTGCCACCTCAAAACCAGTGCCGGGCAACACGCCACAAGTTAGAACGCCCCCAGCGGCCAACCCCCGCGATAAGAGTGGTAAAGGGAATGGTCCCCCTGCTGCCGCTGGAGCAGTGCAAGATTATTTGGTAGTCGGCATGCTTCGCGCGATCCAAGGCGACAAATTGCAAATCTTTGCCGGCAATCGACCGCTGATACTACAAGCCGATCCGGGCCTGAAGATCACTGTTTCCGCTGGCGATCCCACCTTTTGCCAACCGGGAGACGAGATCAAACTGACAGGACTAAAGAGCCCCGCTGGGCTGATTCAAGCCGATACGATCGAAGTTACCGGGGCTAAGCCTTTGGGGAGTGTCGACGAGAAGGCTCAATCGCGTAAAAAACGGAGTAAGCCCGGCGAAAAAGAAGAAGCGGGAACAAAAGCGAATGCCAACGAAAAGGCGAAAACGAAGTAGAGTGAACATGATTGAGCACGTGAATTAAGATCGTCGCACGACTCTCCGAGTCGTGACGTCCTCCGCCGAAGTCGCTGTTTGTGAACCGAGTGCCAGCGAACGGTCACAGTTCGGAGAACCGTGCGACGTTGGGGCTCTGGGTGATGCCGGCAACAGGAAAAGAGAAAGCTACGACGAGTCGCAGCACTCCAAAGAAATGCACTCACTAAAGTTCACTTGGGACAAGCCTTCTCGAAAAACTGGCGAGTTAGTTGGCGGCAGGCTGCAAATCCAATCGTCCCAATCGCCAGGGGATTTGACCGTAGTTGCCCTGTTGGTATTCGGCGTCATTGGCACCTTGGAAGAGCAATTGTAAACCTTCTAGGTCGATCTCGAGTTTTTGATTGCTGCCAACGCGAACGAACTCACCGTGGCTATAAGAGGTCGCCCACGATTGGTCTTGATTGACGACATTGACCGGAGAGACCAGAGGTTGCTCTGGAGTTGAGGCCAACGGGCGCCACTGGCCGGATAGCGAATCGCTGATGAAAGCCTTGAAGTAGCGGCGTTTTCCCGCCTGGGCTTCGACCATAGTTAGGTATTGTTCGTGATCCAACAGTTTATAAGTGTGACTCGCCTCGAAAATATCAGCCTCAAGGGCAACGACTGGATCGGCCCAACCAGCGTTGGGGAAGTTTGCGAGGCTGGTTTCCGACCGCCACATGCGACCATCGAGAGTGGTGAAAAACAAATGCGCCTGTGTATCGTCGCAAATCACCCAGTAATCTAAGCCGGCTTTGGCACCTTGCTTGACTGCGTACAACGGCTCAGGCAGAGTCCAACTGTTGGGATCGCTCAAGTCGTCGGAAGTGGAATAGCAGGGACCATATTTGAGTCCACGCGTTTCGTCGACAGCTTGATAGATCAAGTACCATTTCTGATGCGGCTCGAAGAAAAAAATCTGCGGTGCGCCGTGGTAACCCATCGTCAAGTTGAGTACCGACCACTGAGCTTGGGCTGCTTGCGACCAATCGGTGAAATTCAGATAGCCGATGCGAATGCGCCCGTCACCTTCCTGCGACTTGCGTAGCGTACAGAATAGATGCCAACTTCCCTGATAGCGCACGATGCTGGGATCTTTGATGGCGACCCATGGATGCTCGGGGGAGGGTGGCAAGCGGTGTGGATCAACGGCCAGCAGTGCTGGGCCAACCCGCCACTTGAACTTACCAGTCTCCAGCGGTGACGATGCAACTGGCGCTGACGATTGAGCTTGGCTATACGCTGCAAAGAGGAGCCAGACAAACATGCAGAGTAGAAGTCGACTGCAAGGTCTCATGGAACACGTCTGCAATTCAAGGGTTAAGCAATGCTCAACCAAGAAGATGCCAGACTAGGATCGTGCGTGGTTAAGCCGTTTTTCCGCAACTCTTTCGACTCGCGTCATTCGAGTCTGACACTTTTTTTCTGAACTCTTTAGTCGAGCTCGCGAGCTAGTGTGATCGATTGTATCAAAGTTTTTCCCATCACAAAGTGCGACATGGGAAGTGCGTTCTGAGAGAGGGGGACATTGACTGAGACCGTGACTTGCGGCGTGGTGTGCGTGATGACTGAGGGGACAACGGTCACGGTCGCCCCGGCTATTTGCAGCTTAACCAATTCCGCGTTGGCCGCATCGATGCAATTTTGCGCAATGGCTCCAGGCAGAATGCCGGCGCGTGCTCCTTCGAGAGCTGCATTCTCAGTGATATTGCGGACCATGTTGGCTTGTGCAAACTCGAGTCCAGCAAAAAACATGAGAAACAATAAGGGTGCGGTCAATGCCGTTTCCACGGCGGTGGCACCTCGTCTGTTTTTGAAAGTAGATTTCATGTTTGGTTTCCAGTGAGCCTCAAGGAGGCTTGGGGTCAGCGAACCAAATTCGCAATGGTGCCACCAAGATCTTGGAAGGCCGAATCCAACTCGCCGGGATTGTCAGCGTGATAGTGCCTGCCGTTTCCAGTAGTTGCCAACTGTTGCATATGGGATTGATTGGCACCTGGACTGAAGGTGATCGTATAAATGACGATTCCGGCGTCGGCTGCCGCTTGACCAGCCACCAATGGATTGTCTTCGGTGTATTGTCCGTCAGTGAGGACAATCATGAACTTGAGCGCGTTGGGACGGGAGCCAGTTCCGAGTAGCACGTTCTTTCCAACGACGATGCCAGCGGCGATGTCGGTCATGCCATTCCACATCGCGTTGGTCTTATTTGTCATGGTGCTGCGAATCGTATTGGTGTTCTCTACCAAAGGGCAGTCCACGGTCGTCTTGGCAGAGGTCGTCGAGCAGCTCGTATAATCGCTTGCAAATGTTACAACTGCCACGCGCTCTTTGGAGCTGGTGCTGTCTAACTCAGCCAGGAACACGTCGACTGCGTTTTCCAAAGCTGCCCAACGACTGTCGGACATTGGAGTCTGACAGAATCGTGGATCGCTACCACTCATCAATGGATCGGGGCTGGTTGTGGGAAGTTTCATGCTGCTGCTGCGGTCGAGTACTAATACAATGTCCGAGTTGACAAAGGCGCCGATGGCTGAGAACTGCGGTTCAAAAGTGGGGCTGCCGTAGAAGGATCCGAAGTAGCTGTTGACCGAGCCATCGGACGAGCTGGCTGTGCGGCTGGCCAGAATTTGCACCGCATTGGGAGCAGATCCTCCAGCAGTGAAATTCCAGGTGCCGTTCGGTTGACGTTGCGACACGCCAAACACAATTTGGTCATTTTTTAAAGTCAGGCCAGTTCCATTGACTTTGTTGAGCAAGGCCACGTCTTTGGCTGCTTGCCGCGCCAACGCTTTGTCGGCGGTCTCCGAGAGAACTGAGGAAGATGCCTTGGCAGCCAAGTCGGCCGAGCGACGGAGCTCGGTGCGCACCTGCTGCATGTGCGCGAAGTCGACTGAGAAGCCGACGATCAACACCAAGATCGGCAACAAAAGTATGGTGAGAATCATAATGACGCCGCGGCGAGAATCTCGCCCATGTCGCGGGACTTGCCAATGTGGCTCGACGCTCCGCGTCGAATTTGCATGCGAGATTTCCGGATGGCGATCAAATTCGACGCGGAGCGTCGAGCCACACTGATTAGACTTCATTGCTTTCTCCCAAATGATTCAGCTTGGAGAGTCGTGTAAGAAGCCACGGAAGGCCCCGATTGATTGGTTGTGGGTGGCACCGTGACGGTCACTTTAAACATCTGACCAGATGGTAAAAGATCGTAGTCGGTACCGCTGACACCTACCACGTTGCACGTTGCCGTGGTTATTCCGCGAGCCACTAACAACTGATTCATCTCGGCTAGAACCGCTGACTTGGCCGTATTGGGCTTCGAGGCCGTCATGGTTCCTTGGTAGGAAACTTCGGTAATAAACTGCTTCGAAAAAATTGCATTACAGGCTTGGATCGCTCCAAAGACGATCAAGAACAATAACGGCAACACCAGCGCAAATTCGACGACCGCCGTTCCGCGGTGCGAATCGACTCGACGCTTGGCGTCGCAGGCGGCGGAGATTATGTGTGGATTTGACAAGGCAACTTCTCTTAAATCAATGGTCGCTTCAGCTACCATCTGGGACATAACCGTCGCTAGAAGCTTGGGACGATTCCCTGCTGGCGGCCAGCAAATAGGACTGCGGAATTCTTGATTGCGAGAGAGAAAGTCGTGGTCGTGAGGGTAGTAGGGGTTATAAGTGTGAAGCAGAAGTGGAAAGGCAATCTTGGTAGTGGCTATTGGGAATGCTGAGTTGCCCCGCTGCGGAAAAGAATTTCGAACAAGTCGTCTATTGGTTTCTAAGGCTTCAACTCCCAGACCCACATGGCGTCGCTCGATTCAGGGTCGGTGGTGTCGTAGGGCTCGGTTGGAATTGCGTCGTTTGGTTCACGCAGATTGTGACTCCACAATTGTGCGATCCCGCGAGAGTCGATGCGATACCCAAACGCTTTATCTGCCGCTGGTCCGAGTTGCTCCACTCCCAGTTCAAGCTTTGCCAGCTCCTGCAACGATGCGGGAAACTGATCATATTGGAATTGGTAGAGTCGCAATGCGATGGCTACCGCTGCCATTCGGTGTTGTACAGCGCGACGCACGTGAGCCTCCCCGACGGCGCTTAGGGCAGGCATTAAGGTAGCGGTCATGATCGAATCGAGCTGGCTAAGCCAACTTCCTGTGATTCGCTGCTTGGTGTCATCTTCTATTTGTTGTGCCTTGGCGCGAAATTCATCTAGGTTTTCCGTGGGCAAGTCGATAGCGCGTTCGGCAAATTCCAAATACAGCAACGCATCGCGTGAACGCCCTGGAATCGAAACACCAACTGCTGCCGATGTATTGCTGAAGGAGGGTAGTGCCCCCGCGCGCTCGCCGATCATGGAAGTTCTCCAGCCGTCGCCAATCTCCGTGTGCTTCAAAACTTCAGGGAGCAGTTTTCGTAATTCTGCCGGCTGTAGCACGCCGCTATTCAATCCATTCTTCAGCAAGTTCAAACTCATACCGTCCATGGCAATCACGATTAGCTGTGACATGAGAAACGCATCCCCCGTTAATACTTGACTCATGCCCAACATCCCGAATATAGCCCGTTGAGTTTCCGTTGAGTCGCCGTCTCTTAGGGCGACCTTGCCTTTTAAGCTCAGTAGTCGTGCCGCCTGTCGCATTTCCTGTGCGTGAGTTAGGAGTGTGTCAATCCCATCAAACGCTAAAGGAAAGCGGACAGGTTGGGCATGCAGTGACAGTTCGTAAACCTCTTGATGCAATTCCTGCCATTGCGCAAGAAATGCGCGAGTGGCAGATTCGGATTCGGCGTCCCATGGCTCTCCCGGCAGCGGCACATCCTGCTGAACCTTTCCATCAAAATCGGGCACACCCTTGGCCGATAGTTGCAGTTCGTCGCTGGACAGAGTTTTAAGCACTGCTAACCAGCGCTGAGTGTCCTGTGGATCGGTCTGTTGCTGGTAGTACTGATCAAGCGAATCATTGTCGTAAGGCAAACCCGCCGCTTTTAATTCGTCGATCTTGGCTTGCAGTTGTCGCTTCCCTGAGGACTCGCGACCAACGACCAGCAGCAGCATCAAACCCACGATGAGCAACGGTAACCCACCGGCGATCAGGCATCCGTAGAGCATGCAGCCACGGTTTTGTTTCGGGTTTTGATCGGGATCAGCCATCTATTTCATCGCTTTTACAACAGTAGGAAATAATCAGCTATTATGGACGGAGCAAATCATCGTCGCTCGACTCTCAGAGTCGAGTTGGGGCGTGGTTAGTGAAAATAGGATGCCACGACTCGGAGAGTCGACGACAAGTACGTCACGACTCGGAGAGTCGTGCGACGATGTGAGTCACATGATTATGACATGCTGAACCGAGCTAAAGCCAGTGCTATCCAATCAAGGAGCTTCCGCTATGAATCCGCACGACAGTCAGGTTAGTCGCCGCCAATTGCTTTCGTACGCTGCGTTTTCCTCGGCAGCGCTGACCGCCACTTCGGTTGGTTCTGCAGCGCAAACCGACTCGCAATCCGGTGTACCTGCCACGGCCACTGAGTCTGCAGACGTCAACCGTAAACGCTATCGAATGAAAAAATCGATCAACTTGTGGGCCTTCCCGTATCCCGACAAAATGAGTTTGCGGCAGTGTTTGCAGTTGGCCAAGCAAGCGGGGTTCGACGGTATCGAGCTTAACTACGATTTGGAAAATGACCTCAGCCCTAAGGCCAGCGCAAAGGACTATACGGCTATTCGCCAGATGGCCGATGAAATTGATATTCGTATCAGTGGCTTGTGCTCGTTTTTGTTCTGGCCATATCCACTGACCAGCAACGATCCGGCTGAGCGAGCGCGGGGCTTGGAACTGGCCGGATTGATGACACAAGCCGCGCACGCCGTGGGGACAGAAAACCTATTGGTTGTGCCGGGTGCCGTTTCAATGCCGTGGCGTCCCGAACACGATCCGACACCCAATGATGTTTGTTTGACGCGAGCTCGTGAGTCGGTTGGGAAACTCTTGCCGCAAGCTGAGAAGCTAGGCGTATTCCTCAATATGGAAAACATCTTCTTCAACGGGTTCTTGATGAGTCCCTTTGAAATGAACGACTTCGTCGACAGTTTTTCCAGCGAACACATACGGGTTCACTTCGATACGGGCAACATTATGGAGTACCAATACCCAGAACATTGGATCCCAATCCTGGGGAAACGGATTAAGAACGTGCACTTGAAGGAATACACCAAGAAGGGGACCGATCATTCACTGGAGGCCTTTCGGCCTTTGTTGGACGGCACCACAAATTGGCCTGCTGTGTTGGATGCCTTTGAAAAATCAGGCTACGAGGATTACCTAACGTTTGAATATTTTCATCCCTACGCACATCATCCCGAAGCGCTCATCTATCAAACGGCCGATTCACTGAATCGCATGTTGGGGATTGTGTAAGGACGAAAGATGTGAGTCGCGCCGGGTAAGCGGTACGCTGAATTAGTGAGCCGCGACGCGTGAAGGCTTGTTGATTTGTGAGCCGCGACGCGTGAACGGCCGGGCGCCCCGCCGGACCGAAGCCGCCCGGTGCCTTACCGGCTTGTTGATTTATTCGTTTAACCCGCAGCCGAAGGCGAGGTTCGTCCCTTTGATCCTCGCCTACGGCTGCGGGTTAAACAAAGAGCCGTCGAATCAACACTAAGTCAACAAGCCCTGACGGCCCACGGCTCACTGGTTTGCGCGTAGAATCGATCCCGGAGCAGTTTTTCCACGCGCTCGAACCTAATACATACTGAGAGCATCATGAAATACCGACTGAAGTTATCACTATTGGTTGGGCTACTGTTGTGTAGTCTGAATTTGGTCTCCGCTCAGCAACCGGCAGGTTCTAGTGACGCGGCGGCGGCGAGTCGCGCTCAGCAAGTGCGCCCCACGGGTGGCGGAGATGGTTTCGTGTCGCTATTGGCGGACGATTCGTTGGCAGGCTGGCATGGAGACAATCCGCATACGACTGCCAAGGCAAGCGCTGATGAAAGAGACCAGGCAATTGCCGATCAACAAGCGGAATTCGCAGCGCATTGGCGAGTGGAGCGGGGGGAGTTGATCAACGATGGTCATGGCCCCTACGCGACCACCGACAAAGATTATGGTGATATCGAATTGTTGGTTGACTATCGAACGGTCCCATTGGCCGATAGCGGCATCTACTTGCGCGGCACGCCTCAAATTCAGATTTGGGATACGACCGAAGCAGGAGGGAAATGGGATCGCCATGCGGATCGTGGCTCGGGGGGGCTGTTCAATAATCGACACACCGAGCCCGGGCAGTTACCACTGGTCTTGGCCGACAAGCCGTTTGGCGAGTGGAATCATTTTCGTATCATTCAGATCGGCAGTCGTACCTGGGTGGAGCTGAATCATAAGCTGGTCGTAGACGGCGCCATCATGGAAAACTATTGGGACAAAGAGCGACTTGCGCCGCTGCCGCCGACGGGGCCCATTCACTTACAAACGCATGGCGGGGAGATCCGCTGGCGCAATTTAGCGGTGCGCGAAATCGACAGCGACGAGGCGATCAGTCGCTTACGGGGCGACGATGCTAAGTTCGGCTTTACGTCGTTGTTCAACGGTCAAGATTTGAGCGGTTGGCAGGGTGCCGTCGACGATTACGAAGTGGTTGATGGCGCGATCGTTTGCAAACCGGATAAGGGGGGAAACCTCTTTACGACCGAGAAATACGACGACTTTGTGGTGCGGCTCGAATTTAAACTGCCACCTGCTGGTAACAATGGACTCGCGATTCGCTATCCCGGCAGCGGGCGGGCGGCTTACGACGGGATGTGTGAACTACAAGTCATCGATAATGTTCACGAAAAAAATGCACAAAGGCTCGATCCACGGCAGGTGCATGGCTCGGTCTACGGAGTGGCTGCCGCTCATCGCGGTTATCTGCGACCCACCGGCCAATGGAATTACCAAGAGGTGACAGTTCAGGGATCGACTATCAAAGTAGAACTTAATGGCACTGTCATTCTCAACACCGATGTCAGTCAAATTACCAAGTTCAAAGATGATCTGGCCCACCCAGGCCTAGGGCTTAAACGCGGTTACTTCGGCTTCGCTGGCCACAAAGATCCGGTGATGTTTCGCAACATCGCTATCAAGCCCTTGCCGATCAGTGGACCAGTCGCGGAAGCAAAAGAGGGCGGAAAGGTTGTAATACCACAGCCGATATTTCATGCGTCGTTTGATGACACCACCGATGCCAATTTGTCGACGGGGGATGGACGTCTGCGCATTGCCAGTTCGATCGACCGCCAGGAATTGCTCGACGATATAACTCTTGCGCGGATCTCGATCGCCAAAGGCGCGGGACGTTACGGCGATGCATTACGTTTCGCTGCCAAGACCAAGGAGATGGTGTTCTACGAAGGGAGCGAAATCGGCTACCGTTCTCAAGATTGGTCGGGGAGTGTTTCGGTCTGGCTCAAGCTTGATCCGAACAAAGATTTGGAGCCTGGCTTTTGCGATCCGCTACAGATTACTGAGCGAGCTTGGAATGACGCTGCGTTTTTTGTCGACTTTGACAAAGAGCTACCGCGCGATTTTCGTTTGGGAGTCTTCGCTGATTTGAAAGCCTGGAATCCACAGGAAATTGACTGGGAAAAAATCCCCGTGGCTGAACGGCCGATGGTGGTAGTTAAGTACCCGCCGTTTTCGAGCAAAGATTGGACGCACGTTTGCTTTACCTGGAGCGATGTCAACTCAACGCAGGGCCTTACATCGCAGAGCGATTTGTATCTCAACGGTCAGCACCATGGGACCTACCAGCGACCACTCAAATTCACATGGGATCCCCAACAAGCGGCGATCATGTTGGGTTTGAACTATATCGGTCTGATGGATGATCTGATGGTTTTCCCGGTTGCTCTTACAGCGCCCCAAGTAACACAATTGTTCCAACATCCCGTGGGAGGGATGCATCGCAACTGAGGTTTGACGCTGCTTGTCCGCCATTCAGTCGACAAGGTCTACGGTCATTTTTTCATGGCGGAAAGCAGTCAACCAACTGTGGTACAATTTCAATCCTACGAGGGCAACAAAATGCCGTTTCCGAAATTCTTGGCGAATTCCGCTACCTCTTTAACTCCCGCCACTCTTTGATTTGGAGCCTGCCATGCACAACAACACATCGCGCCGAAACTTTTTAGCAGCAACTACTGCCGTGGGTGGGTCGCTCATCCTTGCCGGGACGCGGGCGTCGGGGCAGGTACAAGGAGCCAATGATCGCTTGCGGATCGCCGTGGCGGGACTCAACGGTCGCGGCAAGAGTCATCTTGGTGGTTGGCTCGAACAGCCCAATGTGGAGGTTGCTTGGGTCATCGATCCTGATCAAAAAGTGCTTGAGAGCACGCAGAAAATGGTCGAGGGGATTTCCAATGGCAAGTCCAAGCCGCGCGGGGCGGCTGATGTACGGACTGCGCTGGAGGATAAATCGCTGGATGCCATCTCCGTCGCTACGCCCAATCACTGGCATTCTTTGATTACGATTTGGGCCGCGCAAGCGGGCAAACACGTCTACGTTGAGAAACCAATGAGCCACGATGTGGGCGAAGGACGCATCGCAGTCGAAGCGCAAAAGAAATACGGCGTGGTCATTCAGCACGGCACACAAAGTCGCAGCAGTGCACAAATCGCTGGCCTGCACGAAGCCATTCATGCCGGTAAGTTTGGACGACTGAAAATTTCCTATGGCTACTGTTGCAAACCACGCGGCTCAATCGGCTTTGAACCAATTTCGGAGCCACCCGCCGACTTAGATTGGAACATCTGGCGCGGTCCGGCAGACATTAAGGAGTTTCACGCCAACTATGTGCACTACGATTGGCACTGGTTTTGGAAGACCGGCAACGGCGACTTAAACAACCAAGGGACCCACCAACTCGACATCGCGCGGTGGGCCATCGATCCCGATCAAACGCATCCCGTTCGCGCGATGGCCATCGGTGGTAGATTCCAATGGAACGATCAAGGTGAAACTCCCAACACTATGTTTGCCTTGGCCGAATACCCCAACGGTCAACAAGTCTTCTTCAATGTGCGGAACGTCAATTACGAAGGTTACCAGCGACAAGTCGAGAACGAGTATTACTTCGAAGATGGCGGACGTATCGTCGGTGGCAAGTACTACGCCAAGGGGAGTTCTGAGGGAGAGAAGGTCAAAGTAGAAGATGGCCAAGTGACACCCGGAGGGAATTGGGCCGCCTTCATTGCCGCTTGTCGTGCTGGCGATCCGAACATGGCCAATGGAAACGTCTACGATGCGCACTACGGTTGTGTGCTCGGACACTTGATGAATAATTCCTACCGTTTGGGAGAGCAGGCTCCCTTTAATAAACGAGCGGGGCGATTCGGAGACAATGCCGATGCAGCCGAACATTTTGCTCGTCTGCATGCGACTATGGCCGAAGGAGTGGGCGTTCCCCAAGAGGGCAATCATTACACGGTTGGACCGTGGCTGACTTTTGACCCACAAACTGAGCAGCACATTGGTGAGCACGCGCAAGCAGCTAACTTGTTGCTGAAAGACACAAACCGTCCCGGCTTCGAAATCCCCACTGCAGCCCAGGTGTAATCGTTTCCGTGGGTTGCATTTGCCGAGTGCATCTGGCTGAGGTGGGTCGTGCGTGCCGAGTGCGACTTGTTTTCGTGGGTCGTACTTGCCGAGTGCGACTATTTAGTACTGCAGAGATAGCACCTGGCAATCGCGTTACACTAATGGGTTAGTCGTTCCCGGCAGGAACGACCCACTAGCGAGTACGACCCACTAGTTCAAGCTTATTCTTAGTCCATATAACCTTCAAGAAGAAATCATGTCTCATCGAAACCTCTCCATTCTCGCCACGTTACTACTGACCGTCTTGGCTTGTTTCACGGCCTGCCAGCCCACTTCCAATACCGCTTCGAAAAAGAGCGATGGACAACTGCGCATCGCGGTGATTCCCAAGGGGACCAGTCACCAATTCTGGTTGTCGGTGTGGGCGGGAGCAAAAGCCGCCGCCGAAGAAGTGGGTGGCGTTGAGATACTATGGAAAGGCCCCGAAACCGAAGCGGATACAGCCGGTCAAATCGCTGTCGTCAAAAATTTCATCACCAGTCAAGTGGACGGAATCTGTTTGGCCCCCAACCATTCGCAAGCCCTCTTGGATGTGGTCATGGAAGCCAAGGCGGAGGGGATACCTGTGGTCATTTACGACAGTGGATTGGCCGAGGGGGCTGAGTACGTAAGCTATGTGGCAACGGACAATTATCGGGGCGGCATGCTGGCGGGTGAACGATTGGCGGAGGCGATTGGCCACGAGGGGCAGGTCATCATGTTGCGCTACAAGGAAGGGAGTGAAAGCACAGAACAGCGCGAGAAAGGATTCTTAGATGCGATGGCCAAGGAGCCAAAAATCGAAGTGCTTTCCTCGGATCAATATGCCGGTGTGACAACGCAAGAAGCGATGGAGAAAGCGACGCAACTGCTTAACAAGTATCGCGAGCAAGTCGATGGCATCTTTGCGGTATGCGAACCAAACTGCAACGGCACGTTGGAAGCGCTGGTGCAAACAGGGTTGGCCGGCAAAGTGAAATTTGTGGCCTTTGATCCCAGCGATCGGCTCATCGCTGGGCTAGCCGAGGGGAGTGTCGCGGGAATCATGCTGCAAGACCCCTACGAAATGGGGCGAAAATCGGTGCTGTCGGTTGTTGCCCATCTAAGAGGTGAAAAGGTCGAGAAGTCGATCAATACGGGCGAGTACGTGGCCACGGCGGAGAATGAAAAAGAACCTCCCTTCGATCGTTTGCTAAGACCCGAAGCGGCTGGCCATTGAAAAGCTACCTGTTGCACAATGGCAAATATTGACATCTAACGGGCAGTTTGCGATAGTAGAGGGATAGGAGACTTGCCATGGGATCAACCTTGAACCTCTCGCTGACTGATGAGCTTCGCGCGTTTGTAGATGAACAATCGGGGGACGGAACACTGTACGCAACCCCCAGTGAGTTCGTGCGTGACTTGTTACGCCGCAGAAAACTTCAGTTGGAAGCTGAGAAGCTACGGGAGGGCGTATTGGATGGTTTCCAAGATGCTATCCAGGGACACGTCCACCAATTTAATGGCAGTGTCCGCGATCTTCTCAAGAAGAAACGTAGTTGATGGCCAAGAAGGTTTCTTCGAAAAAGGTCCATGTCTATTTGTCTGATCGCGCCGTGGATGATCTGGCTTCGGTTGAAGCCTATTCTGTCGAGAAGTGGGGTAAGACGGTTGCCAATAAGTATCTATTGGCATTCGAAAAATTCTTCTGCTTACTCCAAGAGAATCCTGGGATATTAGATTCGTCAGAAAGTTCCAAGGACGAGTTGCTGTTGCATGCAGTTCAACGGCACGTCGCAGTGTTTGTACGTTGGAACCAAGATATTTTGGTATTGACCATCGTCCACGCCAGTCGCGACGTCGCAGACCTATTAGACGATTTGCTACCCACGCTAAGGAGCGAGGTAGCGCGACTGATTGAAAGACTTCCATAGACATTGGCTAGTTTCTTGAGAAGCGTCGGTTTTCTGATTGCTCTTGCAAACGTTCCTCACGTCTCCTAAATACAGCAGTAGTTGGAATTCTCTTAAGACGCGTGAGTGGGTAGGCATCGCAATGCTAAAGCAACCTGGATTGATCTTGTGCGCCGTTGGTCTGCTGGCGGCACTAGCGACGTCGTTGATAACCATGCCCAGTCAAACCGCTTACAGCCAAAACGCAGGGGGTGGCGTAAGCGCCGATGGTCTGCTGCAAGTTCGCTCGACGCTACTCTCGACCGGGATCGAGCAAATCACGGTAGTTGACCCCAAGGCTAAATCGATGGCCGTGTACCACATTGAACCAGCCACCGCGAAAATCCAGCTCAAAAGCGTCCGAAACTTAGTCTGGGACTTGCAAATGGAGCATTTTAACGGCCAATCGCCCCTCCCCAGCGAACTGCGGCAAGTCCAACCCTAAACCATGCGTCGCACGACTCTCCGAGTCGTGACAATTGCATTTCCCTGGACTTGCACGTGCCGTATCGACTCGAAGAGTCGAGCGACAATCCACACCCCCTCTAATGGCAGAATTGGTAAAATCTACCGAACTGGGGGCTTCTAGGGGAAATTTAAGTGGCCAAGGGTTTCGTTTTTTGGGAACCTTTAGTTAGGATAGGTAAATTGAGGTCCAACTAATCTACCGCCACCGGTTCTAGGAGTTTCCACTAGTATGTCCAATTTCGTACCGCTTGAAGAAGCAGCTAAGAAACTCGGAGTCAGCGCGGACGAATTGGTGGAGATGTTGGGACGCGGTGAGATCTTTGGCTATCGCGATGGCGGGAGTTGGAAATTTAAACCAACCGAGATCGAGCGTGTCGCTTCGGAAATGATGGGGGATGCACTCGATGAAGATCCTACCGGTTCGTCGATCCTCATGTCAGAATCGGACTTGGGGCCAGGCAGCTCGCATGGCAGCACGCTGGGGAGTGATATTCTGTCCGAAGATGGTTCCGATGCGGATAGCGACGTATCGCTGGTGGCTGACCCGGGGAGCAACAGTGATGTCCGACTGGTCGCTAACAAATCCGACAAAAAATCGACTGATTCCAAGTTGGGTAGCGATGTCGAATTGGCACCCGATGACGACCTGAAAATGGCCTCCAGCGACGATGATGATGACGAGCTTTCGCTTGAGGTCGAGGACGGAGAAGACATACTTTCAGGCGGCTCCGATTCCAAGCCTGCGATTGGCAGCGATTTGGAATTAGCTGGTTCTGATCTAGTGCTGGGGGGCAGTGCCATGGGAAGCGACATTCCACTTTCCGATTCCGATCGCCTTGATCTGGGGGGCGATGCTTCCAATGTGCTCGGTGATTCCGATGTCAGTTTGGCCGGTGGCAGCGAAATTATCAAAGGCGACAGCGATCCAGCCATTGATTCATCGGGACTTGGGCTGGGCGGCAGCGATCTGGAACTAACTGACGACGGAGATCTCGTTCTGGGTGGTGGCAGCGATTTGGCTTTGGGGACTGACAGCGGCATTAATTTGATGAGTCCAGCCGATAGCGGTATTTCACTCGAAGACGAACCACTCGACTTGGCGGCCAGCGGAATATCGGGTCTGGATTTGGCGGCGGAAGGGTCGGATTCAGGATTATCTGGCAGTGGCGCTGGTTCGGCGGTCGATTTTCAACAAGACGAAGAATTCCAGTTGTCCCCCTCGGGTGCACTCGATACGGACGACGACAGCGGGTCGCAAGTGATTGAACTTGAGGATTCGTCTGAGTTTGGCGATGCAGCTGTGGCACTTCCGTCGGCGGATGGTTTTGATGCCTTTGCCGATGTGGATTCTGGCGGCGAGGGTGGTTTCGGTGAAGTGGCTCCTGTTGGCGCGGCGGCCGTCTCCATGGGAGTTCCCGAAATTCCCTACAGTTTGCCACAAGTCCTGAGTTTGCTGGGGATTCTGCTGTTGATGTGCCTCTCCGGGATTCTGGTCACCGATGTGGTGCGCAACATGTGGGCCTGGTCCGGTGAGGGAATGGGGACCAATTTGACCAGTAGCTTTACTGAAATGATTCTGGGTGCCTTTGGTATGAAGTAGGCGTAAGCAGTGCCGATCTGTAGCGGAAGTCGCCAAGACTTTCGGACATTTGGGCATGTCGACTTGATTCGCCCTTTCTGCCCCACGCTCGATTTGGTAGCGTGTCACTTATAGTCGCTCGACTCTCCGAGTCGAGATTTAGAGGTGGGTTCTTGCCCACAACGGGTTCGCGACTTGGAGAGTCAAGCGACTTTACCTAAGCTACCTTGGAGATCGCAGGAAAGGAATCCGTGCGGTGCGCAGGCGACAGCCCATTCAATTCGCTCCTACGGCACGCCCTTGCGCGCCAGGCACTCGGCTAGTTCGCGTGCTGGTTGTTATGGCTTGCCTGTTTGCTCTCAGCGGCTGCAATTCGTTTGGTAACGCCCGCTTGGTCAAAGAACTTCAATCTGAGAACGAACGCTTGCTGACTGAGTTCCGTGGGCAACGCGATCGAGCTACGGAGTTGGAGAAAGCCAATCGACTGCAAGCTGATCGGTTGGCCGAAAGCGAAAAACTGCTGGCACGCCTTTCGCAAGGCTCAGGGGCAGGGCGTCTATCAAGCCTACCTCAAGCAAGCTTACCAACCGCCGGGCTGGGCGGCCTTCCACCTGGACGTGCAACCAATCTTCCCGGCAATTCGAATCCATTGCCGCCAGCACAATCCCCTCCCAGCGAGCTTCGATGGCAACCTCGCTACGACAGCCGCCCCTAGATTTCCAGGTGCGGAATTTGTTTAACGCCGAGCCGGAGCAGGCTGTCGATCCGAGTTCGATCGGCCAATTGCGAAATCGCAATTTAGACGAGAGTTTCTCGAAGGTTAAGTCACAGCCTGCGCAGGCGACGGCAGCGCCCGTGCCGGGAATCTAGCAAATCAGTCCCAAAACGATTCTTTACCCAAGCTCAACAATTCTCGCAATCCGAAATCGCTGCGAATCGGCGGATCCGGGATACACGACTTTGCTCATTCTTTGAACGGTATTGGGGTTAAACTAAAGTGGAGAGACTTTTTCGCTCACCGTTCGCTAGGGCTTTGTCACACGCTCGGGAAAAGGTGTCCGACACCAAAAGCCGGAACGGCCCTGCGGGTGCTTCGCACTTTTGGTGTCGGACACCTTTTCCCGACGCCTCCCCGCCCATCACAAACCCGCCTGCTTGACGTAGAATAAACGTTGCGTCGCCCTCCAGCCACGTAAAGCGTTATTTTGCTAGCTACAAGTCTGCTCTCCATGAATCGGAGTTTTACGATTATTCATCGCACCACTCAATGTTGGTTATTCGCCGGCATGGCCACGTTGTTGGCAATCGCGACAGGCTGTTCGGAGGATACTTCGATACGCACCTATAGCGTGGCCAAGAACGAATCACGCGGATCGCGGACGACTGCCACTTCCACTCTTACGCAGTCCGCCAAAGATGAATTGATGTTGGGTGCGATCGTACCGAACAATGATGTCGTTTGGTTTTTCAAGCTTACCGGTGATCCAGAGGGGGTGACCAAAATCATCGCTCCGTTTCGCAGCACGGTCGAATCGATAGAGTTCGATAGCAGCGGTCAACCTTCATGGAAACTTGCCGATGGTTGGATTCAACAACTAACTCCCAATGATATGGTATACGGAAAGCTGACCCACAGCGAATCCGGTTTGTTCGCGACTGTGCTCCGTTTGCCGGTAGTAAGCGAGCCAACCGAGGAAGGTTGGCAAGGTTATGTTGTTCAAAACATCAATCGCTGGCGCGGTCAGTTGTCATTGCCAGAGCAAACGTGGCGCGAGATCGCGGACTCTATGGAAGAGCTCCCCGGCCTATCTCAAGGGACGAACACTGCGTACTTCGTCAGCCTCTTGGGCAAAAAGTCGAGCTCCGGTGGTATGGGGCCATTCATGAATATGAGTTCTCAAACGGAACCCGCGCCGCGCGAAAGCAGCGCCTCGCCCGTCGCGGAACCTCCGAGTCCTCAAGCTGCCTCCAATTTAGATAATTCAGAAAAGCCGATCAGTTACCGAGTCCCCGAAGGCTGGATCGAGACTCCGGCCAGTGGCATGCGCATGGCCGCATTCGACGTTGCCGATGGTGCATCCACGGGCGAAGTCACCGTGATCGCTGCCGGTGGTGAAATCGGCGCCAACATCAGCATCTGGTTGGGGCAAGTCGGCGCGGAATCAACTGAGGAGAGTAAACAGTTGGTTTTGCAAGCGGCTGAGGAGATCGCCGCCAATGAAACCACTGCCAAACTCTACACGATCGAAGGTTCGGCCCCGACTACCGTTGGCGATTCCGGCGAAGCGCCCAATTCGATATTGATCGTTGACATTCCGTGGCGCGAAGGTCAGTCGTTGTTTGTTAAATTCAAAGGCCCATCCACACTGGCCGTCAGGCAACGCGAGAAATTTGTCGACTTCGTAGAATCCATCGAGTGGAAATAGTAAGCAACCCAAGTCGCAGAAGTCGCCAAGACTTTCGTCGCGATCTTCGCACGACTCTCCGATTCGTGAAGCATTGTCGCACGACTCTCCGAGTCGTGACAGTCCGTAGAAAAGTTTCGAAAGTCGTATCGACTTCCGCTACACCTTAGTAACAATAAGCATTTTGAGGGTCTAAAACATGTCTGCGGGAAGCTATTCCAAGGAACTCGCCTCATCGTCGCGCAGAGCGCGGGCTGCGACATCGACTCCCTATGCGATCCTCAAACTCATGGGCTCGCTGAAGATCACCGTGACCATGTTCACGCTGGCGATCTTCATCATCTTGTTCGGCACACTGGCGCAAGATGAAATGGACCTGGCGAGCGTCAAACGCGAGTTCTTTAATTGTTGGTTGGCGCGTGTGCCGCTGGATGTGCTTTTCCCCGTAACCCTCTTTCCGCACGACGTCCCGTATTTAGGTGGCGTTGGTTTTTACTTTCCAGGTGGGGCCACGATCGGCCTGATTCTGCTGGTCAATTTGATCGCCGCCAAAACGACTCGTTTTTCGTTGCGTGCCAAGGGGTTCTCTCTTTGGGGCGGACTCATCGTTTCATCTTTGGGGACCGCGCTCGTCGTGGCGGTGATTGTGGCGGGGCATACTACCGATGGATTGCAAGGCGCTCCGCCCATTTCCTACGACACACTGTGGGGATTGCTCAAGGTCGGCTTCGTTGTGCTCACACTGACGTTGGCGGCCTACGCATCGTTGGCCAAGCTCCCTGCGCTAGCGCGGACATTCGTAGTCTTAGCCGCCATCATCTCGTTCTGGGTTAGTGGATTGCTACTCACGGGCGGGGAATCGGTGAGGCTCGACAATCCGGGACTACGCATCGTGTGGCAGCTGCTACAAGCGTCGATTGCCTCGTGTGTTGCCCTGGCGGGTCTGTGGATGCTGTTTGGCAAGCGTGGCGGAAACGTGTTGATTCACGCTGGCGTCGGGCTGTTGATGGTCGGCCAATTCGTTTTCGGCGATCGACAAGTTGAGCAGCGGATTGGCCTAGCCGAGGGAGCCACTACAAATCTGGCTGTCATCGAGGACGAACTGGAAATCGCACTGATCGATACCAGCGACCCCAAGGAAGACTTTGTGTATGCCATCCCCGAATCGCTACTGCGCCGCGTGGGTGGCACCGAGCAGATCATTGACGATCCGGAGCTGCCTGCCAAGCTGCGAATCGTGAAGTGGATGCGGAATAGTCAATTGGCACAAGTCACCGCAGATAGTGAAAACTTGGCTACGACCGGCAACGGCTTGCAGTTGCTGGCCAAGCCAGTCAAGTCTGTGGGGGGCGCGATGCAAGCCACCAATATCGCGGCCGCTTATGTCGAAGTCATCGATCGCGAGAGCGACCAGCCCATCGACACGGTCATGCTCAGCCAGCAGATCAATGATATCGGACAGCTGACTGCGGGTATGCAAGAAGACGAATATGAAGCGGTGACTATTGACGGTAAACCCTTCCAACTGGCACTGCGCTATCGACAAGAGCGCAAGCCGTTTGATGTCTTTTTGAAGGATGTCGAGCGAATGAACTACAGCGGCACGGAGACCGCTCGCGATTACTCCTCGCGGATCGTCATCACCGATCGCGAGACTGGGGAGTCTCAAGAGGGGAAGACGTGGATGAACAACCCCATCCGCTATAAGGGTGAAACGTTCTACCAAAGTCGCTACAACAAAATCCCCCAGCCTGGTGGCGGCACGATCGAGACAACAGGCTTGCAAGTGGTGGAGAACATGGGCTGGGTGATCCCCTATGTCTCCTGCATGATGGTATTTTGGGGGATGTTCGCGCACTTCGGTGGTACCTTTATGACCTTTGCCAATCGCTACGCCCGGGGTGCCATCCCCACTGCCAGCGCCCGGCCCTCTAGTGGAACAAGCCAACAGAAGAGCCAGCGGGCCAGCCTCGGAAGTCGCGTGGCGATGATGGCCCTGGGGCTCGGATTTTGCGGGCTAGTGACCGGCTACTTCGCCAAGCCGGAACGATCTGGATACACCCAAGTCGACTATGCGGCAGTTGCCAAGATTCCCGTGCAGCACGAAGGCCGCATCAAACCGTTTGACTCAGTCGCTCGCAACCTTTTGCAATTCATCAGTAAACCCGTCTTCGGGAGCATGCCGTATGTGAAGGACTCCGATGGGAACAAGCATTCCCCGAGCGAATGGTTGCTGGGCGTTATGGCCGGTCGAGATTGGGTCCGCGATGTTCAGATTTTTCGCGCCTATCCGCCCGAGGTTCGCGACGTATTTGATCTCGAACCGCGTCAGGGCTTTCGTTATTCGTTTAACGAACTTGACAAGAACATGCCCAAGTTCCGTGAGGAGATCGACAAACTGCGCAAGGGGAATCGCGATCCCGACACATTCGATTTCCGCGAGCAGAAATTGGCAGCCATGCATCAGCAAATCAACACGTTTATGCTGATCTCATCAGCCTATCAGCTACCACCGATTCCCGATCCAGGTGAGAATCCCACCGAAGAAGATCGTCAGGAATTCGTATCGGTGGTGATGCGGATTTTTGAAGACATGCAGAATTTGGAAGCCGGTGGTCCACCGGCGATCATCCCGCCTCAAGGTGAAGCGACCGAAGAAAACTTGCTTACTGCCAAGTGGCAAGCCTATGGTCCATCGGTCTTTGCTACCTTCTTGGGACAACGTATGGGGATGGCCAAGGGAGGTCCGAACCCAGCCATCCTGGCCTTTACCGATATTCTCGATGCCGTCCGCTCAGATGACGCAGCGGAGACCAATAAAGCTGTTGATGACTATCGCGAACTACTCGCTGACACGCCCATGGCCGCCGTCTCGCTCGACAAGGCCGCGACTGAGAGTTGGCTCAATAAATTCAATCCCACCGCACAGGGTGTGTTCCTATATCTATTCGCGATCTTGTTCGGATTCGCCAGCTTCTTATTCCGTTCCGAAAATCTGCGCAAGGCGACGTTTTGGATCTTGGTGGGTGTGTTTGTAATTCACACGATTGCCATCCTCTCGCGAATCTACATTTCCGGTCGTGCGCCGGTGATTAACCTCTATTCATCAGCCGTCTTCATTGGCTGGGCTTGCGTGCTGCTCGGATTGTTCTTGGAAGTCATTTATCCGATAGGCATCGCCAATTTAGTGTGTGGCTTCATCGGTATTTCGACGTTGAGCGTGGCCCGAGCACTTGATACACGCGACACATTGCACGTGTTGGAAGCGGTATTGGACACGCAATTTTGGCTGTCGACGCACGTCATTTCCGTAACGGCCGGTTACGCGGTTACGTTCCTGGCTGGATTTTTAGGGATCTGCGCGCTGGTCCATCGCATCGCCACGGGCTACGATTCGACACCCGCGGCACAACGTTCCGCGCAGACGGAAGAATTTCAGCAGATTGTGTATCGCATGATGTACGGCGTGATCTGCTTTGCGATCTTCTTCAGTTTTATTGGCACAGTGCTCGGTGGGCTGTGGGCCGACGATAGTTGGGGCCGTTTCTGGGGATGGGATCCCAAGGAAAACGGCGCGATGATGATCGTGTTGTGGAACGCCATCCTGCTTCACGCACGGTGGGACAAACAAGTTGGCCCGCGCGGATTCGCCGTGCTCGCCGTGCTGGGCAATATCGTTACTGCCTGGTCTTGGTTCGGTACCAATCAATTGGGAATAGGTCTACACAGTTACGGGTTCACCAGTGGCGCGCTGATTACCCTGATTACATTTGTCGTCGCCAATTTGCTATTCGTGATTGTTAGTCTAGTCGTGACTCGCGCTGCGACCGCCAGTCGTTCCGCTGGTGACGGCGCGTAAGTAGCGAACGCTGTAGAGTAGCGGAAGTCGCCAAGACTTTCGGATGCGACAGGCGTCTTTTGTTCGGCTGCCTTAGGAGGTTTTCATGGTTACTTCACGTCGAGAATTTTTGGGCGCGACAACACTTACCGCACTTTCCACGGTTGCCGCAATTCGAGCTCAGGAAAAACCGAGCGCTAGCCAACTGACGGTGTCGGTTGAATTGCCAAGGGGGCGCGTACCGCTGTCGTTTATCATTGACGATTCGACTTGCCTGGTGAACATGGGCAAGTATTGCATGCCTCAGTTCGCGGCCACTTATCCTGAACGCCAGGACTATCAGCGCCCTTGGCGCGATTGGCCCGACGAAATTCCTGATAGTTTCGTGCGGCAATTTGGCGAGTGGTGCGCCGAACACGGTGTCAAAGGTAAATATAGTATCGTTCCCTATCCAGCCTGTGTCGGCTGGCTCGATCGAACTCTCCCTGGTTGGTCTCAGCAAGAACTACAAGCGAGTCTCAAGTTAGTCCGTGAGTTGATGGTCCCCAATTGGGATATTCATCCGGAGATGGTCACTCACACGCGGGTGATCGATTTGAAAACTGGAAGACCATTTACCGACTACTCTCCAGCGCACATGGAGAACTCGTACCCACAGGAAGACGTGAGCGTTGACTACTTGGCCTCCTATCTGGCTTATGCGTTACGCATTTTAAAGAACTGTGATTTGCCTTGCGAGGGAATCACGACCCCGGGGGGCTTTGGAAATCGCGTCAAGGATAAATTACCGCTGGCTGTCTTCGAATCGGTGCGAGATGTGTATGGCAGCGAACTGCCGCACTATTTTAAATACGTCTCCGATGGTGATGAGAGCACAGAGCCCAAGTTGGAAGCGGTTCGCGATCGCGACTCGGCGCAACCACGGTTGACGGTCAATGTTCCAGCTGGAACAGGGGATTGGTTTGGAGGCTGGGACGGAGCTGAGAAAAGCGATGGGAGCAAGTACTCCAACGACGATGCCACATCAGGGCGGATGGTTGAATTGATCGAGCAAGGGCGACCGGCGGTAATGTTATGCCATTGGGCTGGACTGTACGGCAATGGCGATCCACAAGGTTTCCGTGATTTTCAAAAAGTAGTTGTTGCCTTAGAGAAACGTTTTAAAGATCAAACGCTATGGATGAAAGTCAGCGAGATTGGGCGCTACTGGGCCGCCAAGGGGTTGACTAAGCTGCAGACCGTAGGCAACACCATTCAGCTCGATGCCCCCTTTGCCTGCGACAACTTTACCCTCCGCGTAGACGGTAGAGTGGCTTCGAAGGTAGTCCATCGGGCTGGAGACGCAATGCAGGAACTACGATCGGTGAGTACTTTGGCATCGCTGAACAGTGGTCAGTACCTAGGGCAGGAGTCCAGTTCCGTGGTGTGTGTCGATTTGCCACGCGGACGAAGTGAACTGTCGCTTGGCTAACGTCAGCAGTTGACTATTGCAAGATTGAACGATACTGGCCCGCAAACATTGGCTTGTAAACCGCTGCAATCGCATTTTAGGGTGCTGACCGGCAGTCGCTGGCTCCATGGCTCCGACATCTGTGGGGAATTTGCTAGACAATCTGCCTGCATAAGCTACGCTTGAAGGGGGGCTTCTCCGGGTTTTGTAGTCGTTAAAATTTGCCCAGCCTGCTTGATCGGAACCCCCTGGCGGATATGCTATATCTAGAGTCGGGTTAGGGTATGATCCGGATTCACAACGCTCAGGTTACGGAGTTCAGCACACATGAAGTTCAATCTTGTACGAAATGCGACCGCGTTATTGCTCGGCGCGGCAGTCTTGGCCATTCCAAGCAATTTGCAAGCAGGCTGGGGGGTTCTCCGTGGCGGCAGCAGCGGTGGCAGCACTGGTTTTGCTTCTGGCGGTAGCGGTGGGAGCAGCGGTTACGCAGCTTCTTACGGCAGTGTGGGTGGTAGCAGTGGCGGCTACGCGGCTGCCTACAGTTCTGTAGGTGGTGGCTCCTCAGGTGGCGTCGCATACGGCAGCGGAGGTAGCAGCGGAGGGCCAGGCGTTCTGCAGCGTGTTGCCAGTCGCATTCATGATCATTTGGCGGCCAAGCATGCGCGACATGCTGCGCGACGTGCATCGTACGGCAGCAGCGGTGGAGGTTATGGTAGCTCCGGTGGGTCAAGCGGCTACCGTTACGCCTCGGTGGGTGGTGGCTCCAGCGGTGGCTATGCAACTTCCTACAGCACTTATTCGGGTGGAAGCTCGGGCGGCAGCGTTAGCTACGGCAGCACTGGTTACAGTTCTGGCGTGAGTTATGGTAGCACGGGCAGCACGTCCGGTTACGGAAGCAGTGGAAGCATTTACTACGGTGCTTCGAACTCCCAAGCCGACTCTTCGAGCCTCGTTGCCGACGTTGCGACGAATGATGACGCTGTCTATTTAACGGTCGCTGTTCCCAACGACGCCAAGGTATTCGTCAACGACGATGAGACCACAAGTAGCGGCGCGGTCCGCAAGTTCGTCAGTCACGGCCTGCAATCGGGCAAGCAATATCGCTTCGTGGTTCGCGCTGAATTGGCTAGTGCTGATGGCAAGTTAATGACCGAAGAAAAGACTTTGGTCGTTACCGCTGGCGAGCAACAGGACGTGCAGTTCGCATTCGCCGATAGCAGCAGTCCAGTAGAAACTGCGATTACGCTCAATCTTCCAGAAGGTGCTAAAGTCCTGTTAGCTGGCAACGAGACCAAAGCGACCGGTGATATGCGCACATTCCGCACGAGCCGCTTGAAAGTTGGCGAGTTGTGGGACGACTATGAGATCGAAGTTCAATTCGAAGGCAATGTCAAGCGACAAATGGTCCGTTTGATCGGTGGCGACAAGCTACAGCTGACCTTCAATTTCAACCAAGATGATTCGAACCTAGCAGCCCGTTGATATGCGGCGCTGAAATACTAGAGACTCAAATTCGAAATGAACCCTTGTCGACCTCGGTTGGCAAGGGTTTTTTGTTTGCCCAGCGAAGCTGGCAAACCCCGTCGGTGCTTGTCACCGACCTCGCCCTGTTTCTGGGGAAGAGAATCCGACTCGCAAGGGCGTCAGCGGCCAACGCTGGGGTCTGAAGGAAGCGATAGGAAGTCAGAGGG
>JBGSNE010000300.1:0-4921 GCA_041739785.1 Pirellulaceae bacterium | reverse complement strand
CTTGCTGATCCTCAAAAATCAACCGCCAAAACTCTTCCTTTTCCGATCGCTTCGATCTGTCCATTGCTACGCTCCAAGTTCGAGGAAACAAATCCTCCAACTTAAGCTACCCTGCAAGATGCACTTCACCGTACGCTCACGGTGAACCGACAACCCGCCTGCCCAAGCTGTTCGCACCTTCAGTAAGTCACCAGCCTATTGCTTCAACCACATTCAATATTGGGATACACGCGGGTCGGGAAAAGGTGTCGGATACCAAACGTGCGAAGCACCCGAAGGGCCGTTCCGGCTTTTGGTGTCCGACACCTTTTTCCAGACAACCCTAAAATTAAACGTTGACAAAGCACTAGCATGACCGTCCACATCCACATCCACATTCCAGCCAACTTGCGCGAGTACACTGACGGACGAACAAGCGTTGAGGTCACGGGCGAACAAGTTGGCGAAGCGTTACACCAATTGTGCGCGAGCTATCCACCGATCTATGATCGTCTGTTGTCGGATAGCGGCCAATTGCACAGTTTTGTCAACGTGTTTATGAATGGTCGAAGCATTCGCGACCTAGACGGATTGAATACGAAGTTGGAAGAGGGTGGTTCGTTGTTAATCGTCCCCGCGCTGGCTGGCGGTTAGGTCGTAGGCGGTCTGTTGATTTAGTGAGCTGTGACGCGTGAGCGGCCGGGCTACCAACATAGGCTGCCAACATAGGCGATCAACACAGCCCGGTGCCTTACGGCCCACGGTTCACTCCTATCTTGCCTACAACGACTAAATAAACAGCCCGCTAGCGCCTGAGGTTCACAATGTGGACAATAGCGAATTCCATTTTCGTAACACCATTGTTAACTTTTTTCGACACTTCTCTCTGAACGCTACCCTATTCGTTGATCTGACTCTGTAGAAAGCTCACCGCCAGCATGCTTTGCCGTAAACGTACTCAGCCGCAGGCGGTACTCGTACTCGTACTTGATGCCGCGTTCGAATCGAGTACGAGTACCATTTCATTGAGTACGAGTACGAGTACGAAAACCCGAGACCTATGGTGGTGATCAGCGGAGAGTGTCCTTTTTACCACCCTTTTCATCCGACCCATTCGTGAGATATGTCCCCCGCGCAGCAGCTTCTCCAAGACGTTTTTGGGTTCGATGACTTCCGCAATTCGCAACGTCAGATAATCGAACGGACGCTCAACGGCGGACATTCTCTCGTCCTCATGCCTACCGGTGGTGGCAAATCGCTCTGCTATCAATTACCTGCTCTGATGTTGGCTAGGGACTACGCGGAACATGGGGAAACCGCACCACTTGACCCGCTAGCTAAACGGCCGCTGACCATAGTTCTTACACCGTTAATCGCGTTGATGAAAGATCAGGTCGATGCGCTGGTCGCCAAGGGTGTTGATGCGACTTTCATCAACTCTTCTCTGCCGGTTGACCAACGACGGGCTCGGCTTACCGCATTGGCTGGCGGAGAGTACGCGCTGCTGTACGTGACCCCCGAGAGATTTCGCAAGGAAGAGTTTCGTTTTGCTCTGCAACGCCGACAGATCGCACTGTTGGCCGTTGACGAAGCCCACTGCATAAGCCACTGGGGGCACGATTTCCGCCCTGATTACACGCGCGTGCTCGAGATTCGCGAAATGTTGGGGAACCCTACCACGATCGCTTTAACGGCTACCGCGACGCGGGAGGTGCAACTCGACATCATCGCACAGCTAGGATTGCATCCGGACGAGGTCGAAATTTTTCATGAAGGAATTCAACGCCCGAATCTGAGCCTACAAGTTAGTGAAGTGTGGAGCGAGGATGACAAACTGACGCATATTGCCAATGCGTTTCGGCGTAATCCAGGGTGTGGCATTATCTATTTCACTTTGATAAAGACGTTGTTGCACTTCAGCGAGTTTTTTCACGAACAACGCTTGCCTCACTTGATTTATCATGGTGAATTGCGACGCGGGGAACGTCGAAGGATTCAGGAACAGTTTATCGATGAGCCGGAGCATTTGGTGCTGGCCACCAACGCTTTTGGGATGGGAATCGACAAACCAGACATTCGCTTTGTGATTCACGCCGATCTGCCTGGCTCGCTCGAGTCGTATTATCAAGAGATTGGGCGCGCTGGTCGCGATGGGCTTCCCGCCGAATGTCTACTGCTGTATGACCAGGCTGACCTAGCCACACAAATGGAATTCCTGCGTTGGAGCAACCCCGACGCAGAGTTTTACTATCGCTTACATGACTTTTTGCAACACGATCGGCAATCGATCAATGCATTTGGATTGGAGTGGTTGCGTGAAAAACTACATGCCAAGCAAAAACACGATCGCCGACTGGAGACGGCCTTGGGAATGTTGGATCGATACTCAGTGATCAAAGGGACGATCACACCGCTAAAAATTGATCAGGTTGGGGAATTACCTGTTGAACTTCGCGATGCCCAGCGGATGGCGGACAAGCTTGATCGCGATCAACGCAAACTGTTGAGTTTGGTCCAATACGTGAGGACCGATCAGGATCGCCGGGCGTTCTTGGAGCACTACTTCATGGGTGATGCTGTTTGATGCGGACGATTGACGAGCTATTTCGGAACGCGGGCTTCAAAACTGGCGCGTCGAGTCGTCATTATCAGCTCGACGCGCCAGCGAGTGGGTCGTCATTATCCGTTGTTACCGCATTTCACTTATTAGGTTGGTGATTTCTTTGCGCAAGCCTGGCTCATCGAGTGTACCACTAATGAAATGGGTGGCCGCTTTGCGTTTTTCATCCAGCGACCACTGCGAACGCTCGCGAGCGATAAAGTGTTCGGGACTCCAGCCGCGTTGCTTGGCCCGCTCCATACGCACTTTTTCGGGAGTATCGACAAACAAAATTACATCGCACAACGGCGTCCAGTGGGCTTCCAGCAGGAGAGGCGCGTCGATCACCACAGCAGGTGGGCGAAAGGGGTTGTTTTGAACCTCGCGCAGCCGATTGAGCGCTTCGGCGTGTATCAACGGATGCACAACTTGCTCAAGTTGTTCCAAGCGAATCGCCGACTCAGCGTCATCGCCGAATACCAACTTGCCAAGCTCCCGACGAATCACTTGTCCACTTTCATCGAGAATCGCCCCGCCAAAAAGCTGACTCAAGTGGCGTGCCACAGCGGGTTGCTGAAGAACCTCATGCCCCAGTTCGTCGGCATCGATTACCTTTGCGCCCAGCGTTCGAAACATATTCGCCACTTGACTTTTTCCGGAGGCGATACCTCCGACCAGCCCCACTACAAAGAGCTTGCGTTTCGCTGTTGAAATCGTCATTTCTACCTTATCCGCAATGCTTTCTAGTCGAATGGAGCCCAGTCTGGTAAATTGGTAGTGTCATTGGACCACTACCCATCTCACCGAGATGCCCGTAACTCTTACGAGACCGAATATGTTTGCTAAACGAATTTCTACAATCCGGCGAACCTTAGTGCTGGTGGCTACCCTGACGGCCGCTGGACTTCCAACCATTCGCCTGCAGGCCGAGGATTGGCCCACCTTCCGCGGCGCCAATCGAACTAGTGTATCGTCCGAGACGAATTTGTTGGATAGTTGGCCCGAGAATGGTCCCAAGTTATTATGGACGGCTGAGGGAGCGGGACGTGGGTACGCCAGTCCTACTGTCGTCCAAGGACGCATCTATACACTCGGCGACGGTCCCTCGACGGCCGGCGACCAAGATGAGTATTTGACCTGCTTCTCGGCCGAAGATGGCAAGCAACTATGGATGTCCAAGACCGGCCCGGCTTGGAATGAAGGTAAATCTGCCTATCAAGGATCACGAAGCACACCCACCGTCGAAGGTGGGAATGTTTACGTCCTCACACCCCACGGTGTTTTGCACTGTGTCAATGCCTCCGATGGCTCCAACGTTTGGAAGCGCGATCTCAAAGATCAGTTTTCTGGTAAGAAGAAGGATAGCTGGGGATACAGCGAATCTCCGTTGATTGATGGCAACAAACTTCTCTGCACTCCCGGCGGACCGAATGCGACCGTAGTCGCGCTGGATAAAAGTACTGGTGAAGAGATTTGGCGCTGCGCTCGTCCCGAGGACGTCGGAGCAGGCCACTCCTCGATTGTCATCAGCCAAGTCGGCGATCAAAAAGTCTATGTGCAAAACACCGGCGGTGGACCGATGGGCATCTCAGCCGACGGCAAGCTATTGTGGGACTATGACATGAGGCCGCCAACGGCTTTCATCCCCACCCCTGTTATTAAGGGAAACTACGTCTTTTCCGTTGGTGGTTACAAGCTAGGAGGCGCGCTGTTGCAACAGATCGCTGGTGCCAACGGATCGGTCTCCGTCAAGGAAATCTACGGCCCCAAAGTCGAATTGGGCAACAAACACGGTGGAGTCATATTGCTTGGTGACAATTTGTATGGTGGTGCCGAAGACCAGAACATTGTTTATTGTGCTGATCTGATGACTGGCGAAGTCATGTGGAAGGAACGTGTTACGGGATCGAATTCTACCTCACTCGTATCCGCCGACGGTAAGCTCTTCATCCGCAGTCAAAACGGCGTCGTGGCATTGGCCAAGGCCGACCCGACTGAGTTTAAGGAAATCAGTTCCTTCACAACTCCCGGTTCTGGCGAGAGCGACAAACCCAGTTGGGCGCATCCCGTGATCGTCAACGGCAAGCTGCTACTCCGCGAAGGCGACGCCATCTTGTGCTATCAGATCAGCAAGTAGCTGATAGGTTGCCGGCAATTCAAGTGTGATTCAGTTTAGATAGTAGCCGTCGAAAGACGGCTACCTTTTTGTTTGCCCAGCGAAGCTGGCAAACCCCGTCGGTGCTTGTCACCGACCTCGCCCTGTTTCTGGGGAAGAGAATCCGACTCGCAAGGGCGTCAGCGGCCAACGCTGGGGTCTGAAGGAAGCGATAGGAAGTCAGAGGG
>JBGSNE010000136.1:0-18745 GCA_041739785.1 Pirellulaceae bacterium | reverse complement strand
CCCAGCTTTCACTTGCCACGCGGCGTGCACCAGACGGAAACTAGGTTAATCGCTAGTTGCCAGCACCATCGGGTTCCCGTGTCGGGTGGACTCTTCAAAAAATGAAAGCTACGACGAGTCGCAGCACTCCAAGGGTCAGGCAAGAAAGCCTGACGTACGTTAGGGCTCGCGCAAGCAGTGCATGTTGGCCATGGAAATACCGCTGACAATGGAACCGATGATGCCAACGAAACCCTGATCGGTGCCGCACAGGAAAAGATTCTTCAGGTGTGTCGTCCCGTCGAGTACTTTTTCCGGAGCACCGTAGACCGCTCCGTTATCATGCGAGGTAAAGCGGCGAATGGTCTTGGGGGTGAACACATCGGTGTCGATGACATGGGAGCGGAAATCGGGTATGAACCGCACGGCCGAAGCCACGCTGCGGTCGTACCACCACATTTTCTGCCGCAGATATTCGGGCTCGTCGAGCTGCGACCACCGGCCGAAATCAGCGATGGTGGTCAAGCGAATTACGCCATCGTCCAGATTTCCTAGCTCGCTGGGGTACAGGTAGTTATTGGGGCTGCAAATGACCCCCGTCCGCGTGTCGCACAAGCTGTCGCTAGGAGGACGCCAATCAAATTTGGGACTGTCATTAAAAAAGACAATTGTCTCCCCGAAACCTAAATCCTTGGGTTGTCGGTCGAGCACGCTGATGGATTCAATAAAAGTCAATTGGCCTGCGCGCTGCGGGGTGGGTTGGCTGAGGTCATCGCACATGCGCTGCGTTTCGATGATGCCAGCACTGGACAGCACCCGCTTGGCCGACAGTTCTTCACCACTTTCCAAGACGACCCCCACCGCTCGATCCCCCTCGGTGACAATCCGTTCTACGCCGCTGCGCAATTTCAGTTCGCCACCCAATGCGCGATAGCGTTTGACGAGATGTTTTAGAATTAACCGCACTCCCTTGTAAGGTCTCGCGAAGCCTTCCAAGAAGATGCTACGAAACATAATGCAGAACTGGCCGTAGTCCATATCATCTTCGCGGGCGTTGCCGTACCACATCAGCGGGCAGAGCAGCATTTCGACCAACAGGGGTTCGCGAAAGATACCGGCAAGAAATTCACGCGTCGAACCGCCAAAGTTGTCTTGATTGAGGTCATCGTAGTCTGCCAATTCGCGCAACAAACGCTCGAAGTTGTCAACCTCGGCAGGGAATTCACGAGCTACTTCGCTTTTAAGCAGTTCGATATCGTTGCTGAACCCAATACGTGCGCTGGGGAATGCAATCGCCGACCCGACTTGGGGGGAGAGTTCGAAGTCCTCCCACTTGAATCGCAATTGTCGGAGCAACCTGGCCAAGGGACCTTTCTTCGTCCCTGGCGGGGTGAAGTTGGTAACCGCGTGGAGCCCTACATCGTAATTCCGCCCACCGGTGCGATAAAAGGAATTCAGGCCGCCGATCGTCCAATGCTTTTCAAGCACCAGTACCTTTTGATCGTAGTGGGCAAGTCGAATGCCCGCCGCCAGCCCTGACATTCCCGCGCCGATGATGATGGTGTCATACACGCCTTATATCGCGACCATCTTTGGCTCAAGATATTTTACCGTGCTGGCCATGCTGGCTAGTTCGCCATACTCTTCCTCAGGGATCTGAATGCGATGCCGCTTGCGCAACTCCATCACAATATCGAGGAAATCCATGCTATCCAATTCAATTTGCTCGCGAAACGATTGCTCATCCTTTAGATCGCTCAGGTCTTCATCTGGGGCAATTTCACTGAGTATGTCAATGATTTCGTCTCGAATCTCCGCTGGGCTCATTACCGCCAAACTCCCTAAAACTATCTACGTCTTAATTGGAAAAACTGGGCTGCCTCTGCAACGATAAAGTGTCAATCAGAATCGTAACCTCTGGCCGCCGATTCGGCTAGTACGCGAGGGGCAGGCAGGAAAGACCGATGTACCAGGCGGGCAATTGCGAAAATCGACAATTAAGGGTATCCTCGCGTGCCAAACCCTTGGTTCAAAACTCGTCAATTAGCCTCACGCAATTTACAACCCCTTTGTATGTAGAAAGTGTCGTCCATGAGTGTTTCTTCCACGGCAATCTCACCGGCAATCGAAAAATTGGCCATCGACACGATCCGTACTTTGAGCATGGATGGGGTCCAAGCTGCCAATAGCGGTCACCCCGGCACTCCGATGGCATTGGCTCCTGTGGCCTTCCAAGTTTGGACCGACGCGATGCGCTACGATCCGGCTCAACCGCTGTGGCCTAACCGTGATCGTTTCGTACTCAGTTGTGGCCACGCGTCGATGCTGCTGTATTCGATTCTGCATCTGGCGGGGGTGAAGGCGACGGATAAACATGGCAAAGTCCTCGATCGACCTTCGATCAAATTGGACGATATCAAGCGATTTCGGCAATTGCACAGTCCGTGTGCGGGACACCCTGAATTTGGCGAAGCGGCCGGCATTGAAACTACCACAGGACCGCTTGGCCAAGGGATTAGCAATAGTGTGGGAATGGCCATTGCCGCCAAATGGATGGCGGCCACTTACAATCGGCCTGGCTTGGAACTGTTCGACTACGATACCTACGCGTTGTGCGGCGACGGCGATTTGATGGAAGGCGTGTCGAGTGAAGCAGCCTCGTTGGCCGGTCACTTAAAGCTGTCGAACCTATGTTGGATCTACGATGACAATGGCATTACGATCGAAGGCCACACCGATTTGGCATTCAGCGAAAACGTCGCTGAACGTTTCCAGGCGATGGGTTGGAACACGGTCCGCGTAGAAGATGCCAACGACAGCCAAGCCCTCGCCAAAGCGCTAGCGAAGTTTAAGGATTGCAGTGACAAGCCGACATTGATCGTGGTCCGTAGCGTGATCGGCTTCGGCTCACCGAACAAAGCGGACACGCATGGCGCGCATGGTGCCCCGTTGGGAGAGGACGAAATCAAGCTAACGAAAAAAGCCTACGGTTGGCCGGAGGGAGAGAGTTTCTTAGTCCCCCACGAAGTCCCCGAGTACTTCCAAGAAACGGTCGGCAAAAAAGGGGCCGAGGCCAGTCGCGAGTGGGCTACCAAGTTCGCCGACTATCGAGCGAAATTTGCCAAGGAAGCGCGTGAATTGGATGCGATCTTCACGGGCAGCTTACCCGATGGTTGGGACAGTGGCATTACCGAGTTTCCGGCGGATGCCAAGGGAATGGCCACCCGCGTCAGCGGTGGAAAAGTGCTCAACATGCTGGCTCCCAAATTTCCATGGTTGCTCGGTGGCTCGGCCGATTTGGCCCCCAGCACGATGACGCTACTAGACAAACAAACGGACTTTAGCTCAAGCAACTATGGTGGTCGGAATTTCCATTTTGGCATCCGTGAACATGGTATGGCTGCAGCTCTCAACGGCATGAGTCTCAGTGGTTTGCGAGCCTTTGGGGCGACCTTCTTCGTCTTTACCGACTACATGCGACCTTCCATGCGGTTGAGCAGCATCATGCACCAACCCGTGTTGTATGTCTTGACTCATGATTCGATTGGCGTGGGAGAAGACGGCCCGACGCACCAGCCTGTTGAGCATTTGGCTGCCTGTCGTGCGATTCCTGGACTGTACGTCTTCCGTCCCGGTGATGCGAACGAAGTGGCCGAGTGTTATCGCGTCATCATGGAGCTGCAACAAAATCCGGTGGCCTTAGTACTCTCACGTCAAAACGTTCCCACGCTCGATCGCTCAAAATTGAATGCCGCGGCGGGCTGTGCTAAGGGGGGGTATGTGCTGAGCGATTGCAAAGGGACGCCGCAAGTAATCTTGATCGGCACCGGGACAGAACTATCGCTCTGCTTGGATGCTCAGAAGGTGTTGAATGACGCCGGCTTGGCGACACGCGTCGTCAGCATGCCTTGCCAGGAGTTGTTCGACGACCAGACTCCCGACTACCGCGCCAGTGTTTTGCCGGACAGTTGCCAAGTGCGTATCGCTTGCGAAGCAGGTATACGTCAGTGCTGGGATAAGTACATTGGCATCGACGGACACTTTGTGGGTATGTTTGGCTTCGGTGCCTCAGGCCCCGCGAACAAACTCTATGAGCACTTCAAGATCACTGCCGATCAGATCGTCAGTTTGGCCCAAGTTGCCGTGCGCGGTTTGGATGATCAAGGCTAACCGCGGAATTCGTTTAACGCCGAGCCGGAGCAGGCTGTTGCTCCGAGTTCGGTCGGCTAATCGCGAAAATCACAACTAAGACGAGAGTTTCTCGAAGGTTTAGTCACAGCCTGCGCAGGCGACGGCAGCGTTGGAGCGGGGAAGTATCAAGTCGGGGATTTAGCCATTCAGCCCTACACCCATACTTTTTGCACAGCCTCCAGCCCCCGAAACACCAGCCCCCGACGCATCAGAGGTAGCGTCTGCCGGCGCCTTCGCAGCCTCGATCAATAGATGCAACCAATCCATCGTTGCCCAAGCTCAACCATTCTCGCAATCCGAAATCGCTGCGAATCGGCTGCTACGGCTTGGCGTTAAACGACTGTGCGCGAGAATTGGACTAGCTGATCATCATCCGGCAGCTTCGTTAGGGCTGTTGACGTCCTTGGCCGATTGGCTTTCGACTTCGCGTGGTTCGTCGCGAGTCACGCCTGCGGAGCCAGGTAGGACGCGGGGACCGGGGAGCGTATCGTCAATCAGTGTTCGCAAGACATCGGAATCGATGACTTCGACTTCGATCAATCGGCTGGTGATGCTTTCCAAAGCTTGTCGCCGCTCGAGCAAGATTTGCCTGGCCTTTTGCAGCATGTCATCGATGATCCGCTTTACTTCTTCGTCGATTTCGCGGGCGGTTTGTTCGCTGTGATCGCGTCCGATCGCCTCACCGCCACCTTGTCCCAGGAAGGGACTGCGACCACTTTCACGATAATTGACTCGTCCCAAGCGACTCATGCCGAATTCCATCACCATGCTGCGAGCGATAGCACTGGCGCGTTCCAAGTCGTTTTGTGCACCCGTGCTAATATCTTTGAAGACAATCTCCTCAGCTAGTGTTCCGGCCAGGAGGACTTGCATCTGGGCTTCCAACTCGGCTTGAGTCATCAGGTAGCGATCGCCGGTGGGGCGCTGTAAGGTGTAGCCGAGTGCCGCCAAGCCACGTGGAATGATAGAGACCTTATGAACAGGGTCGGTATTAGGCAGCGAATCAGCCACCAACGCGTGGGCGGCTTCGTGATAGGCCACGCGCCGCTTTTCGTCTTCGTCCATGACGCGACGTTTCTTTTCCAAGCCAGCGGTGACGCGTTCCACGCCTTCATCAAATTCAGCTTGTCCGACCGTGTTCTTTCCTTTGCGAGCAGCTAACAGAGCGGCTTCATTGACCAAGTTGGCGAGGTCTGCACCACTGAAACCGCTGGTGATCGAAGCAATATTTTGCAGTTCGACATTGGGTGAAAGTTTTACGTTCTTGACGTGGACCTTCAGGATTTCATATCGCCCCGATTTATCGGGACGATCGACCAACACATTGCGGTCAAAGCGTCCTGGCCGTAACAGAGCGGGGTCGAGCGTTTCAGGCCGGTTGGTCGCTGCGATGACGATGATGCCGATGTTGGCATCAAAGCCATCCATCTCGACCAACAGCGCATTGAGCGTTTGTTCACGTTCATCATGCACACCTACCATGCTCCCGCTGCGACTCTTGCCCAGCGCGTCGAGCTCATCGATAAAGATAATACACGGAGACTTGGCGCTCGCCTGTTGGAACATATCGCGAACGCGCGCCGCACCAACGCCGACAAACATTTCGACAAAGTCGCTGCCCGAGAGGCTGAAAAATGGAACTCCCGCTTCGCCAGCGATAGCCTTTGCTAGCAGCGTTTTGCCGGTTCCCGGAGGACCAACCAACAAGACTCCCTTGGGAATGCGACCACCTAAGCGTTGATACTTGTCAGGATACTTTAGGAAGTCCACGATCTCGCGCACCTCCTCTACAGCCTCATCGACGCCGGCGATATCATCAAAAGTGATACCGATATCGTCTTGCGCGTAAAGCTTGGCCCGCGAGCGACCGAACGACATCGGGGAACCAATACCGCCAATTCTACGGGCGGCGAACATCATGATTAAAAAGGCGGCACCAATCATAATCAGAACTGGGCCGTATTGATTCATAAATGTCGGGCCATCGGAATAGCTCCAATCAACATTGCTGGCATCCAGATACTTTCGCAGCTCGGTGGAGGTCTCGTCTGAGTTGTCTTTGTTGCAGCGGAACGAAGTCTTGACCCCCTCACCCTTGGGTTGGCCATTCTCCAGTACTTGTTTGAGAACGTCGCCATTGATCGACGTCTCGTCGACGCGTACATTGCGAATTTCCGACAAGATAAACGTCGCATTGCCGTCGCGTACGCGGATCGCGCCTGGATAGACTGGTTGGCCATCCTCGGTCACATCCTTCAGCAGGTCGTCGCTCCCTTTTTCTTGGTAGCGGGTGACTTCCAACAGGCGGACCAAGTCTGGGTACTTCATGCGAAAGATCGCATTGTTGACTACGAACATTCCCACCGAGAGCAGGATGATCGAGGTCAGAATTAAATACCAAACCCAGTTGTTCCCCTTACCTTCGCCGCGTTTGTCGGAATCGTCTTCAGAAGCCATGAACACTCACAATTAGTTGATGGTGGATGATTGAGATAGGCGACAGCCAAACAAGCAAGCGTGGCAGCAATTAAATGCAATACCGATCAAGGGCCGGAAAAAGGTGTTCGGAAAAAGGTGTCCGACACCAAAAGCCGGAACGGCCCTGCGGGTGCTTCGCACTTTTGGTGTCGGACACCTTTTTCCGGACTCGGCTTTTGGTGTCGGACACCTTTTTCCGGACTCGGCTTTTGGTGTCGGACACCTTTTTCCAAGGCCGAACCTTCGAGCTGTGTGCAGGCAGTAATTCCAGATTACCTCGCAAACAGGCCAACGCCAAAAGACTTTTGAGCGGAATAACCGGAATAGCCTAGTTACGACCGTGACAAGCCTTATATTTCTTCCCACTGCCGCAGGGGCAGGGATCATTGCGGCCGACGCGAACATCGGTATTGCGAATCGGCTCCGGCTTGGCGGCTGGTGCACCGGCTGCATCGGCGGCTTCCAGATCGGCAACTTGTTGACGGGCCACACCAGACATGGGCGGTGCGGGGGCGTGCTGAGCGTTGGTCTCATTCCAAGTGCTGGCGATAAAGCCTTCGTCAAGCGCTTCCATTCGGAAAATGAGATCGGTCATGCGTTCTCCAATGGCGAACCACATGTCACCATACATCCGCATCCCTTCGCGCTTGTACTCAACCTTGGGATCCATTTGCGCGTAGCTCTTTAAGCTGATGGCGCTCCGCAAGTGATCCATAGCCAACAAGTGATCTTTCCACGAACTGTCGACGATGCTCAGTAGGACTTGACGTTCCATCCGGCGAATTTCCGGATGAAAACGATCCTCGATCGCTTGTTGTACTTGGCGATGCAACTGACTTTCGTCCATCTCGCCGAGTTGATCGGGAGCGAGTTGGTACTGTAGATGTTCGTCGAGCCACTGGCTGAAGGAGCCCAAGGCGCCGTTGTTACCTGCGACGTATTTGGCTGCCGTATTGGGCTCGGCATCACCGAAAAACTCTTTGACTTTGGCTTCCGCTTCAGCGGCTAGTTTTTCGCCAGTCAGGTAATGTGACTCACTCCGCTCCACAAGTCGATTGCGAACATCGCCGAGCATTTCCGTCGTCATTTCTTCGTCGGAAATGTCGGTGTTGAAGCGACTCTTGGCCCAGGCTACTAAGGAATCTTTGTCGAGTTGATACTGGTTGTTTCCAGTCGGTCGCCCGAATTTGGTAATCCCAGCCAAGACTGGATATTCGGATTCCTTGCGACGGTAGGCGACCTCTGCCGTCTTGGTTAATTCACTGCGAATGTCGTCGGCTTCGCGAGCCCGTAGATCTTCGACTTCCAATTCGATATCGAATTTGTTCTTCATCCAACCCACTAGCATCCGCAGGCCATAGTCGCCGTCGAGCATCGGGGCCCCTTCACTCAAATCGCTGGCGGCCAGTCGTTCGAATACGCGTTCGATCAGTTTTTCGTCGATCTCGTCGCGTGGAATCTTTTTCAGGTCGTTGATGCTGTAGTTGGTGCCATACCGCGTGTTGACCCACTTGCTCAACGCACCCCAGTTCCAATCATCTTGGTCCTCTTCGTGAGGCAAGTTCTCTTCAATGGCATCGAGAATCTGCGTCTCGGCCGCCCGTTCGGCCGCGTCAATGGCATAAGCCGCCGCCGTTCCCGGATCGAGATTGCGAAAGTCACGCGGCTCCAATTCGCAGGAGAGTTTCTTGCTGATCCATTTGGTGTACGCTTCGGCGCCAAACATGGGATCGGTGTACAAATTGACGTAGTGCTCAATTTGTTGCGAAATTTGTTCGAGCACCAAATGGCGGCAACCGACACCATCGAGAATTTGTTGGCGATAGGAATAAATGCGTTTCCGCTGTTGGTCCATGACTTCGTCGTACTCGAGCAAGTTCTTACGAATCTCGAAGTTGCGTTCCTCGACTTTCTTTTGTGCAGCGGTAATGCGGCGACTGACAAACGTGTTCTCGATCGCTTCTCCCTCACCCATCCCCAGTTTGCCCATCATGCCGCGTACCCAATCGCCAGCAAAAATGCGCATCAGATCGTCTTCGAGCGATAGATAGAAGCGGCTGCTACCTGGATCACCCTGGCGACCGCATCGACCGCGCAACTGCAAATCGATTCGCCGCGATTCGTGCCGCTCAGTTCCGATGACATAGAGGCCGCCGATTTCGCGAATTTTCTCCCCGGCAGCCTTCATCTGTTCGCGCTCTTCGATCTCAACGATCAGTGTCTCCCATTCCTCGCGCGGGACATCCAGGCGGGTTGCGTATTTGTCTTGCAGTTGCGCCCAGGCCATCGTTTCTGGGTTGCCGCCTAGGATAATGTCGGTTCCGCGACCGGCCATATTGGTAGCGATGGTCACTCCCCCGAGTCGTCCTGCTTGGGCGATGATTTGAGCTTCGCGTCCATGGTGCTTAGCATTCAGAACTTGGTGTGGAATACCTCGCATTTCCAACTTCTGTGACAATTGTTCGCTCTTTTCGATGGAAACGGTACCGATCAGAACCGGTCGTCCGCGACGATGCAACTCCTTCACTTCGCCCATCGATACTTTGCGCTCTTCGTTGGTGCCATTCAGTTTTAAGGTCAGCTCGGTGTCGTTTTCCTTGATGACCTCGCCCATCAATTCGCTACCGTCGCGCATTTCAAGTAGATCGCATTTGGTCGTGCGCTCTACATCTTCGGCAACTGCAGCGAACTTCTCGTTTTCGGTCAAGTAAATCGTGTCGGCATATTCGATGCGTTTCATTGCGCGATTGGTGGGAATAGCAATCACGTCGAGCTTATAGATCTTCAGGAATTCGCTCGCCTCGGTCATCGCGGTACCGGTCATACCAGCGATCTTGTCATACAGTTTGAAGAAATTTTGAAGTGTGATGGTGGCCAGGGTTTGTGTCTCTTCCTTGATCTTGACTCCCTCTTTGGCTTCAACGGATTGGTGCAGTCCGTCGGACCACTGACGACCTTCCATAAGCCGTCCCGTGAAGTCATCGACGATGACAATCGCGTTATCTTTCACTACGTAGTTGACATCGCGCTTGTAGAGGAAATGCGCTTTGAGCGCGTTGTCGATCAGGTGGGGCCATTCCATGTTGCCGGCCGTATAAAAGCTCTCCACGCCTGCCAACTTTTCCGCCGCGCGCACTCCATCGTCCGTCAAGTTGACGGTGTGGTCTTTCTCATTGACTGTAAAATGCACATCCCTCTTCAGCGCTCGGGCGACTCGATCCGACTCTGAATATTTTCCAATGTCTTGGTGTGCCGGCCCGGAAATAATCAGCGGCGTACGAGCTTCGTCGATGAGGATATTGTCCACTTCGTCGACAATCGCAAACGCCAACGGACCCTGAACCTGTTGCAAGTGTTTGGGGAAGCGATTGTCGCGCCGTGCTGCCAATCGCATGTTGTCGCGGAGATAGTCAAAGCCCAATTCATTGTTGGTGGCGTAGGTAATGTCCTTGTCATAGGCGGATTGACGCTGGTCATTGTCTAGACCGCTTTGGATACTAGCGACGCTCAGCCCCAGCCCCATGTACAAGGGAGCCATCCACTCCATATCCCGTCGAGCTAAGTAATCGTTGACCGTAACCACGTGACAGCCACGACCGGCCAGAGCGTTAAGATAGGTAGGCAAGGTGGCCACCAGTGTCTTACCTTCGCCGGTCACCATTTCGGCGATCATGCCATTGTGCAACACGATTCCGCCAATCATTTGGACGTCGTAGTGCCGCATATGCAAGAAACGCTTGCCCCCTTCGCGGCAGACGGCAAAGGCTTCTATCAAGATATCATCGAGTGTCTGACCATCGCGTAAACGCTGCTTAAACTCCTCGGTCTTTCCCCGCAATTGATCTTCGTTCAACTTCGACATGGACTCTTCAAGACCATTGATGCGTTGCACGATCGCTTCGAATCGCTTGACTTGACGTGCGTTGGACGATCCGAACAGGCCCGTGACCCCGCGCTCGACACCTTGCAGCACACTGGAAACCATTAAGCCAGTGTTTTCCCAAACGCGTTCCAATAATTCCATGACCGCACTACTTCAAAGTCGAGGGAGGGTGGGTTCGAGACCCAAGGATGTCAATTTGACAGAGAGTCTATCTGTTTAGCAAAAGTCGGGCCACGGCAGCCAACGGCTACCTGCCAACACAATGCGTCCAACTAGCGGCGGCCAAACAATGTAAACACCGCAGAACAGCTAACTTATAGCCGCTTAGAGTAAGGTTTTACGATCTTCCGGTCAACTCTGAAAGACGGTTGACGGGCTGGCATTTAGAGATTGTCGCTCGGCGATCAAAATCGAGCGCTTCAGTGTCAATTAACTCACCGAATCGACTAATTTATCGTCGCACGACTCTCCGAGTCGTAGTACCTAAAAATCAGGGTTCCTACGCACCACAGGCGATGGCGGTCGCTCGGGCCCAGCGATATTTGATTGGGATTGAGCTGTCACGTTCGCGTCCCTGCGAACTAGCATTTGCGACTGCCTTATGTTTCTAGCCGACCAAAGTCAAACCATGGGTATCGCTCTCCGATGGTCGGTCGTCTGTGGAATACTCATCCCGCATTTCACCCAGCAATTCCGTAACCATCGCGTCAAGTTCACGTCGACGGCGAGCACCCTCAGCAGCGCGAGCTTGGGCCATCTCGGGCGTCCACTGATTCTTGATGTGAGACACCCGACGGCGAATGGTCGCGATATCCAACTCGGTTGCGTTTGTATCCCGTACTGTTGTTTCAGCAATCTTCATCGCAATTTCCTCCCTGGAAAATCCGTGTTTGGCGACTAGCACAAATCTGGCAGTCGAACGCATTCTAACAGTTGCAATCGGCGTGCCAAAAACTACGGTTCTCGCGGTGGAGGCCCTGTGGCGCTCCCTAAGCGCTTTCTGGTAAACGGTTTGCGATTCGTAGGAAGGTTTGTGTCTCCGTTGGTATTTGTTGCAATATCGGCCAAAATGCGAACTTCTTTCAATCATATGTACATCTTGTCGCAATCTGCGACATCAACTGCCGGGGGGTCCCATAGGCGAGTCACTCGGCGGGATTGCACGTTGCGGGTGCTGGAAATCGCGTTGAAACCGGTCAAAACCCGTTCCTACCCCAATATTCGGGGCTCGACAGCGAACCTCACTCAGCAAACCTTACAAAGATGAATATCTTTGCCGGAGAGTGTCAGGAACCTCAAGAACGAATGCCCAGTGTGGAAACCATGGAACAAAGCGATCGAACTGCGAACGTAATTGCCGGACTGGCCAGCTTTTTCTATCCTGGATTAGGGCAACTGGTCCAAGGGCGTTTACTAGCAGCATTTTTGTTTTTTGTGGCAGGAACCCTCTTGTGGTTGGTACTTTTGGGCTGGATTGTTCACATTTTGGCCGCCTTCGAATGCGCTCGCTATCGAGCGTGAGCAGAAAAGGTATCCGACGAATTTGCCGCAGGTTATGGAGCAGAGGGCGGTTTTGGCGTTAGCCACCGGTGCATTAATTGGACGTGCTCCGTGGAAATGCCGTTGGTGGGCGGGCTTTGATTTTGTGAGCCGTGACGCGTGAGCGGCCGGGCAACTCGCTTTACCCGGTGCCTTACGGGCTTGTTGATTTATTCGTTTAACCCGCAGCCGTAGGCGAGGTTCGCCCCGGAGATCCTCGCCTACGGCTGCGGGTTAAACGAAGAACCGTCCAATCAACACTAAATCAACGAGCCCATACGGCCCACGGCTCACTAACCGCGCACCATTCGTGCCGGACGCCTTTTCCGGACTCACGCTGTATGCTAATTCCTATGAAAGACAGAGCTCTTATCACGATCGAGGTTCAACATCATTGACGAGACACATCCCATGTCGCAAGAACCGCCCCGCCCCGCCCCGCTGCAACCAATCACGCCACCCGCCTTTGACGCTTCAAAGCTGACGCGTCCTGCGCCGCAGCTGCTTACATATTACATTCTGACCGCGCTCATGACGTTACCTGCTGTCATTATCGTCTTGCCAACGCTGTGGTTTCGTTACATTACGCTACGCTACCGCTTCGACGACGAAGGAGTATCGATGCGGGTGGGCTTACTCTTCAAAAAAGAAATTCTGCTTACTTACCGACGCATCCAAGACATTCATCTAACTCGCAATATTGTGCAGCGCTGGTTGGGTTTGGCAACGGTTAGTGTCCAGACAGCCTCCGGTAGCGCGGGGCCGGAAATGAAAATAGAAGGGATCCTGGAAGCAGAGCAGCTTCGCGATTTTCTATATCAAAAAATGCGTGGAGCCAAGGGAGAAGCGACGGAACCAAGTGACGCAAGTACCTCGCCCCAAGTGGGAACAGCCACAGAGCTCCTAACGCAAATTCGAGATAATCTCGTGCAGCTCAACGTTCAGCAGGACAAACGGCAGGAGCACGAAGCATGAACGACTATGTACATGTGACCTGCAAATGGTGCTATCGTGGAATTTGGCGGGTATTGACCGACTGGTTTCGCGTACCCCATCAACCGCCCACGCTCCCGACCAGTGATCCGGCATTGGTCCAAGCGTTCAAACCATCAGACAACTACTTGAGATACCTCAAACTGTTTTTTTGGATTGGCTGCGTACTTATCGATCTTGGCTTAGCCGCGTTGTGGATTGTCATTGCCATTGCAAACCCGATACTGGGTGTGCTTATTACTCCGCTGATGTTGGTCATCATGATTTTGCCTGACATCGTTACCTATGTGGCGATTCATTTGAAGTTTGATACCACGTGGTACGTGCTATCCGATCGATCTATGCGGATTCGACGCGGTATTTGGGTCATTCACGAGACGACCATCACCTTCGAGAACATTCAGAATGTGCGCCTGAGTCAAGGTCCGGTGGAACGATATTTTGGCTTCGCCAATTTGATTGTTGAGACGGCCGGTGGTGGTTCGGCACATGGGGAAGGTGGAGCGGCGAGTAACGCGCATCAAGGCATCATGACCGGCATTGCGAACGCCGAACAGTTGCGCGATCAAATCATGGCCAAGATACAAACATGTCGCACGGCCGGATTGGGCGATGACAGTTTGAGCAATAATTTTGCAGAGGGACAGCCCGCAGCCAACCATGGTTTCTCGGCGGCAGATATCGAACTGTTGGCCGACATACGCGATCAAACTGCACAGTTAATCCTGCGCTGAAGTGATCAGCAAAGAAATCGCGTCAAAAACGGTAACCGTCAGGGAATTAATAGTGGCTGTGCGTTAGTAATGCGGGTTATGCACCTGTCCAGCGATGTTACTTCGTCAGCCTGCTCCAGCGTTACTCCCCGCGCAAACCGCTAGCCAACCTTCAGATTTTACCCTGCACTCGTTAAGGAACAGGAGTTTGCGGAGGCAGCAGAGAATTCTCTGTTGCCTCTGATTTCTCCTGTTAAATCGCCCGCACTGGGGAAATTCGTTTGCAGGCACGACCAGCAGAGCACCACGCCAAGGATTTCGACTTTTCAAGGGAAAGCTGCTACGGACGAAATTCTCGGCGAATTCCGCTACGAATTGACTTCGTGCCATTCGTGTTCGATGTCTGTTATGATTGTCTCTAGGGATTGTCCACCCCACCACCTAATTCAGGTGGCCAAGGGTCGAGGTCGTCGGGCGTATTGGTGTTGGCATGGATCCACGCCAACTCCTTCTCACGTTCGACGCGTGGCAGCCGTGCCCAAGCGGCCTTCTCAGGGCCAAACGCTAGCTCCAAGAATTCGTAATACTCTTCGTCATAAAGCGGATCGCTGGCGTCACGTTTGGGAAAAGAATCGTCAGAGTTGTTGTCGGTCATGGCAACATCCAAGTCAAAGGAGGGACAATGGTATCCAACTCTATATCGTCAGCGGCAAAGATCTCCGCCGCCTCGTGACGAGCTTTCTGTACCGCATCGCGCTTGGCAAGTTCATCCAATGGTCGCGGAGGCAATTGGTAGTTGACCGCAGCTTGTTGCAGCAAACCGACTTGTTCTCCAAAACCACTCGTTGATGGCCAATCAAACCCAGCCTCGTGTCGCCACTGTCTAAAAAATTCTTTCCATGCATTCTGAAAAACGCGATAGCGGTGGCGATTGACTGCCTGCCATACAAACCTCTCGATCATTAAGGCTCGACGAAGTTTTCCAGACGCGGCTTCGATCATGCTCAGCAGCGGACGGAGTGTGGTCAACTCCAACCGAAGTTCATCTGGAACCGTTGGCCAACTGGCAAGCAGCCAGTCTGCGTCGGTGCCGTGTAATACTCCCCGCCAGTCTCCTAAGGACACCGCCTGCCGAGCTAAGGCAAACACAAACGGCCAATCTTTTTCACGATCCGTCTTCTTCATTTGCGCTACGATATGCCGCGAGGCAAAGTTGGGATCTTCACTATCTTTCTCGATCTGACTGACGCGCGGTGCAGCACCAAACAAGTCGACGTGATGTTCGGCTCCATCGGAATCGGTTATCTGGATATGCGTTGTCCAGCCATTGGCTAAATACTCGCTGCTACACGGAGCACCACAAATTGCTCGGTACGATACCCGATAGCCCTGGTGACCATCCAAGCCTTGCAACAGGACGACCAATTTCACTAAGTCGTTGGGCTCGATAATCCAATCACTATCTTTGGTCGTTTGTTGAATGCCGTAATAGACGCAGGCTTGGCCCGAGGTTAATGCAAAATCGATCTCCGCTTCGGTAAGCAGCTTACAAAAGAAATTCAGGAAGGGCTGAGGCCCCATGGTTGTCTCAGTGAAGTATGGGAGTATCTGTCAGTGGGAATTCGTTTAACGCCGAGCCGGAGCAGGCTGCTGAAGCGCATGGGCATCGTCCGTTGGCAAGTAGGTCTGTACCAGGTTGGTCAAAACTTCAGTTAAGTCGCAGCCTGCGCAGGCGACGGCCGGCAGTACCATTGGTTGGTGTTTTGGAGTAATCGAGTCTTGGAGTGCCGAAGTGTTGGTCAGTAAGATCTCGTCTAACCGGATTATCCATTGTAGAACTGAAAAGTTGCGTTACAAATTATTAGCAACAAAGTTACTGCAACATGATTCAACACACGCTGCAAATCAAAATCGCTCTACGATTGCCACCAGACCTGCGTTTTGTCCGTGCTCCGACCTTGCCATCCGTGCTAGCCCCAAAGTCACATAGCACGGATGGCAAGGCCGAGGCACGGATAACCAGAGTACCAGAATTTCAGTCGAATGAATAATACAGCATTATGATTGCTTCTTCGCTCTAGGCGAAATTGGTTGGGGAGACATAAAATCAGGGCGACCACGAATTGCAAAAAGGCCAGCGATTCGTTGCTGTTACGACAGTTGTTTTCTGTACGGTGAAAATGTTTCTGGCGATCAACTTGAAGCGTCCGAAATTCTTGGCGAATTCCGCTACGCCATCGTCGCACGACTCTCCGAGTCGTGTCTTAACCAACTGACATCCTAAATTCTTGGCGAATGCCGCTATCGCGAAATTCACTGATCGCTCGGACGAACACGGCGTTTTCGTGAGCGCTGCATGTCGCGAGTTTGGCGCGTAACCACTTCATAGAGTACCCCGCGACCAAATCTGCTGCGTCTCAGGATGCGGCCCAGTCGCTGCGTGGCTTGACGTGGACTTGAACTGCCGCCGACGACGATCGCGACCTTTACATCGGGCAGGTCGACGCCTTCGTCGAGCACGCGATTGGCGACCACCGCGGGATACCGCCCTTCTTCTAGTCCACTCAGGATATCGGCCCGTTCTCTTTTGCCGCAATGACTGAGCAAGCAGGGAATCAAGAAGCGTCGCGATATGTCGCGGGCCATTGCGTTGGTTCCAGTAAATATCAGACACGGTTCGCCGACATGCAAGCGAAAAAGATCTTCGAGGACGCGAAGTTTTTCTTCAGCCCTATCCTCGATGGCCCCTTTGGCATGAAATGCGCGCAGCGCCTGCCGCGCGCGGGGATCACTGCCACTCTCGCCGCACAGCTTTTGCCAAGTGAAATTCGGGTCCTCCTGCCGACGCTGGAACATGTAGCTTCGAATGGCCTCAGAGTATTCGTCGTACCGCTGACGTTCCGCGTCGGAAAGGTGGATTGGGATGCGATGCACATCGTAGTCGGCCAATGTGTCGCCGCGGGCCTGCTGAAGCTTCTGTTGATAGCAGGTCGGGCCAATCAACGTTTCCAACAACGACTCTCGGCCGTCACCGCGCTCGGGAGTGGCCGTCAGCCCCAAGCGATAGGGGGCCGCACACATCCGTGCCGCATCCTGTCTGGTTGGGCCAGGCAAGTGATGGCATTCGTCGAAGACTACCAAGCCGAACTGATTGCCGACGCGGGCCATGTGCAGAAAAGCGCTGTCGTAGGTTGTGACTGTTAAGGGACTGAGGCGATGCACACCATCTCCCATAATGCCCGCATCAATGCCCGTGCGCAACAGGATGCGGCGGTGCCATTGATACATCAAATCGCGAACCGGTGCCACAATGAGCGTGCTGACGGCTGTGGCCGTAATGAGCTTCAAAGCGACTTCCGTCTTCCCCGTTCCGGTGGGCATTATCAAACAACCACGCCGAGTAACGAGCCAAGCCTCGATAGCAGCCAGTTGATCAGGACGTAAAGTGACGCTGTTTCGCACAACTACATTTGCATCCGGGCGCGGTGGAGCCCCCACCGCGTCGGAGGCGATCGTAGGAGATTGGTCGAGTTGTGCCAAGCGGTTGATGGTTTGCCAGGCAGGTACCTGGTCACTCAGATTGCTCGCCAAACAGTTTCGCAGTTGTTCATGAACCGTTCGGTAATGCAGCGCGTCACAACGAAACTTGCCCACGCGACCATCGAAGACCCATAGGTCATCGATAAATACGCGGTCCACAAAACGCTGGCTGACGCCACCCAGCAACAGTGTCCCTTGATCGAAGCTGAGCTCCGGAGCAGCCAAAGTTTAGAACCGTTGTTTATCACGAGGGATGCGACGTTTCCAATTCTCAATGCCGACGTACAAGTCACTGCCAACAACTAAAGCATCAAATTGTTTCAAGATGCTCTCCGCGCGATGGCTCGCATCGGGGTGGCTACGGACAAAGCTGGGAATGACATCGATCCAAGGCGCCTGGGCCTTCTGTTGCCGGCCCCAACTCTCCAGCAAGTGCGCTAGCTCCCTTGGGTCATATCCGGCAGCCACCATCCACTGGAATGCATCTTCATCGGCCTCTCGCTCAAATTCGGGATGCACGGGTTTCATGACGGACAGCATGCTCAACATCTGCCGCCAATCCGTTGCCTGCGCGGTCAGCTTGGATTGTTTGAGTGGCAACAATTGATGCCCGCGATCCAAATGCGACAGTTCGTGCGCGATGACTCCCACCAATGCAGCCTCAGATCCCGCAGTATCGAGCAGGCCACTGGTGAATAGTAACGTTCCCCCAGGAATGGAGTAGGCGTCGGGTTGATCCGTGGCGACAATCCCCACACGAATTTGAGGATAGCGTGCCGCATGAGTGATATGTGGTTGGATCGCGGCGACCAGTTGTTTGAGATAATCTACGTCGCCTCGCCGCCACAGGATCGACTTTTTCTGTGCTCGAAGCTGGCTTTCGTAGTTGTCGAGTACCTGGGCTCCCAAGCGTTGCTCATCGCGAGGGTCGACGTCTATATGCGCTAGTTTAACACGTTCCTCAGGTGAAATCTCGCCCATAAAGCGTGGCATGAATTGTTCTGCCCGCTGGGAAAACGTCTTCATCGCTTCGAAGACTTCCGGTGGCGGTTGGGAATGGACTGAGCGAGTCGCACATGTGAAAAGTAAGATGAGCACCCAAAGACCGCATTGGCTGTATTTCGTGGGTTGCACTTGCCGAGTGCGACTGATCCCCAGAAACTTGCTTGAAGTTGTCAAAAATTCACCTGGCCTGTTAGGTCCGCAGCGTTTGGCCCCATTCTGACAGGCGAATTTCCAACGATTCAAAGTTACCAAAGTAGAACCCTCGTTGTGCGTCTTCAAATGGGTTTTCTAAATTGGACAGCGCCAAACGTCAGTTTCAGTAGCCCGCGCCATTTCAACCGCGGAGCGGTGGCCTGATTAAGCCTGGGGTGCAACCCCAGGGAAATGTCCCCCGACGCCCTCCAGCCTGCCCGCGATCGACCGC
>JBGSNE010000132.1:0-12784 GCA_041739785.1 Pirellulaceae bacterium | reverse complement strand
CGCGAAAGCGGTCGATCGCTGGTGAGCCGGAGGTTGCCGATAGACCTTTCTCCTGGGGTTGCACCCCAGGCTAGACTATGTCACCGCTTCGCGGTTTAAAAAGCGCGGGCTTCAAAACCTGCGGCTACGGGTTAAACGAATAAGTCAACAGCCCGCTAGCAACCGACTGACGCTACATTAATTCGTCACTCAACTCCCACACGCTGTGATAGGCGTCGTGAGATTCGAAGTAGTCGATCATTTGGCGATAGAAGGGATGATGCGCCAGTGTCGCACTGTCTCCGATCACTCGCAACAATCGTTTGGCGCGAGTCAGGGCCACATTGGTGCGGCGGGTATCGGACAGGAATCCCAGTTCCCCATCGGTATTGCTGCGTACAAAGCACATCACCACCGCTTCCTTTTCTCGACCTTGGAAGCCGTCGACCGTATCGATCTCTAAATCGTCGACTTGTAAGCGATTGCGCAGCAATCGAACTTGGGCCGCATAGGGGGCGATCACCGCAATCTGGCTGGGTTCCAAACCCAAGTCGATAAGCTGCCGCACCTGAAGCACAACCCAATTTGCTTCTCGGGCATTGAATTTGCTCAAGCCATCGCGTTCTAGCTCTTCGTGCCATTCCGCACCCGCCGTGTCCCAATATTCAATGATGGGCAGTGCGGCAGCCATTTCTTGGTGTGGCACAAGATCCGCCAACGTGTGCGACTTGACCGACAAATCGGCAACTAACTCACCATCGTAAAACTGATCGCTTGAGAATCGCATGATCGTTTCGTGCATGCGGTATTGAACCGTTAGACGTTGATAGACGCTGGGGCCAAAGTGTTCGACCAGTCGCTCCATGAGGCTCCGCGAAAAACCTTCACGCGCCGCCTCGGTGGAGACTACCGTGGGGGGCAATTGACAATGGTCACCCGCTAAGACGAGCCGATCGGCGCGCAACATGGCTTGCCACACTGTCGGTTCGGTACACTGACAGGCTTCGTCGATGACCACTAAATCAAAATGTCGATCGCCGAGCAGTTCATCGTCAATGGTAGTTGTCGTACAGATGACATCGGCCGAATTGATAACGCTTTGGATGATGTTTCGCTCAAGGGCACGTGCCTGTTGTCGCAAACGCCCCGCTTCGGCGTGCATTTCACCACGCTGTCGACCGCCATCATACTTGCGATTGCTCTTGGTCGCCTCACGCAATATTTCCTCAACCTCGCGCCACATCTGGCGGACGACTTGTGACGTGCGGTCTGCTTCCACCAATTCGTCGAGCGTGTGGCCACGCAGCGATTCAAAGACTCGGGCGGGATGCCCCACGCGGACGACGTTCGGCATCTTGGCCACGAGGCGTTCTAGCAAATTGTCAACCGCTGTATTACTAGGTGCACAGGCCAGCACGCGTTCGCCGTTGCGAACCGCTTGAAAGATAACCTCTGCCAAAGTGGTCGTCTTGCCCGTGCCCGGTGGACCGTGCACGATGGCAATATCACGCGCCGACAACGCGAATCGTACCGCCGACTGTTGCGGTGGATTGAGCTCGCTGACGAAGTCAATATTTGGGGGCGAATCGAACCTCGGCAACTGATCTCCAAGCAGGCAGTCGCGCAAACGGCCTCGAGCACCCGTAAGCTGACGCACGGTTTGCATGGCGGCCAATTGGCGACGACGAGTGCTCTCATCGGGCGACAGATCGAGCCGAAAACGCTCGGATTCAGGCCAGCGCTGCACTGCCACCTGGATTGTCGTCGAGGTGCGACGGCTAATGACTCCCGCCAACCCATCGTCGCTCGGGTCGCCATGATCAGACAATACTACTGGTGAGCCGACTTTGAGCCGGTTCATGGGCAGACGATCCCCATTGGACTTGACTAGGTCAAGCAAAAGACGCCCCGCCAGTCCGGTTTGATGGTCCGACATCTGTAGGTTGACAATGGACTCACCCGTCCGCTCCGCGTCACCACTTTGCTGCAGTTTTCGTCGCGCGGCCATCCGCTCGCGCTCGGCCTCCCCTTCCATGGACATCCAACGTTGCAGTTGCCCGAAATATGCATCTTGTGAGTAAGTCATCGGCCCATTGTCATCAGCACCCACTGTACTGGCAAGGCATCCAGCAAAATAGATAATGGGCATAAACAATTCAACTACGATGTGCATCAAGGAGACAAACGCGATTTAGATCAGCGGCACGACCTGATGGCGATCAACGAAACATTGCCTCTAGACTTCGAGCCGCCAATGGTCGTAGCAGCGGAGCTGCGGACTGGGATAGCCTGGGGTGGAGCGGAGTAAGCGAAGCGAACGGAGCGCAACCCCAGGGAATCACAGTCGGAAGCGCTCGCGGACGAGCGGTTGATTCCACCTCAGGCGGATTCCATTCGAGGCCCGCAACACCGTTCACTCAATGGGGAAACCGGCAGCACCCGACAATCGAATAACGCATCGCATCGCTGGCAATCGAATTACGAAACATGAATATAAGTCGATGACACCTTCTTCTCCTCAAGAACTGTTGGCCACATGGTTGGAACGACTAGCCCCCGCCAAACTAGTCGGTGCCGATGGAGAGCCTGTGGCGTCGGGTCGGGCGAATCAATCAGGTGCGTCGCTAGAACGGTTGCTGTTGAGCGTATCCCGCTCGGCGATGGCTTGTGAGTTCGAAGTGCTGCTCAACCAGCACCAGTATCGCAACGGTCCAGAGCAAGCACTGGCGGCACTCGATATCATCGAGCTGCTTGAAAACAAGTTGAGTGTTTATAAGCCACACAGCGATCTGAGCCTGCTCAATCGTTTTGGGGCCAAACGGCCTGTGGCGGTGGCCGCCGATACGCTCAAACTATTGCAACTAGCCCAAGATATTCACCAGCTGACCGCTGGAGCCTTTGATATTACCGCCGGGAGCTTGTCGGATGTGTGGGGCTTTTCGCGACGGCAGGGAGAAATGCCCACGCCGGAGAAAATCGCGGACGCTCTGAAATCTGTTGGCACGGAACTAGTGCAAATCGATGCGGAATTAGCTCAAGTTGGCTTGTTGCGCGAGGGAGTCAAAACCAACCCGGGTGGCATCGGCAAGGGATATGCACTCGATCGAGCTGCCGGTCACCTAACTGGGCAGGGAATAGACGATTTTCTCATTCACGGTGGTCTCAGCTCGGTCATTGCCCGCGGCGAGCGCCAACATCCACACGTTGGTGGTGGCTGGTTGGTGTCACTGCGACATCCTCTTCGAGTGGAAGAAGTGCTTGGTACGATTCGTTTACGCGACCAGGCGCTCGGAACAAGTGGATCGGGTAAGCAGTTTTTTCACTTTGGTGGGGAGCGCTACAGCCACATCATCGATCCTCGCTCGGGCTGGCCCGCGCAAGGGATGCTGAGCGCCACGGTCATCTGTCGTAGCGGCGCGGTTGCCGATGCACTGGCCACGGCCTTGTTCGTGATGGGTTGTGAACACGCACAGGAATTCTGCGCCAAGTTTCCGCAGATCTCAGCCATTATCCTGGTCGCCAACAAAAAGAGTGTTCGTCCGCAAATCGTCACGGTGAATACAACTGAGGAGCAATGGCAGTGCTGAGGTAGCTTCAACGGCAGCGTCAAACAATCGCTTGATACCTCCACCCCTCTAACAGCTGTCGGAAGGGTTATTCCGTTCCAGCTCAAGCCAAAGATGTGGAAAACCGATAGACAAGTTTGCCGCCCTCGCTAAACTGAGGTACTCTTTCTGATAGGTAAGCAAGCAGTTCGGGAAAAGGTGTCCGACACCAAAAGTGCGAAGCACCCGCAGGGCCGATCCGGCTTTTGGTGTCGGACACCTTTTCCCGAACCGGACACCTTTTCCCGAACACTGGCTCGAAGATAAAAATGGGTCGGCCTCATCTGCTGGCGTGGGACTCGGGCGTATCCCGTCGGCGTGGTGAGGCCGCCCACCTTTTTTGGTTAACCGCTGCAATGATCCGCTGAAGTTGTGTCGGACCTAAACAGAGTGGCTGACACTAAAAAAACGATTCCGCGCACCGCCATTTGCAATCCATGCAGGGGCGAAGCGGTCCATGCTAAGTGCGCGGAATCGCGTGTCTTTCCTTGTTCGAATCAAGTTCGCCGGCACAAGTCACCGGTTTCTGTGCAAAGCCTCAATAACCGAGGGCTCACACCCTTCGGCTCACAAGGTCATGAATGGTTCGGATTTAAGCAGCTACCGTGGACAAGGTGGGAGACAAGATTGCTTCACCGCTGGTTGTTACTCCAGTAATGGCTTCGATGAACTCTTCGAAGATGCGGCAATCCAGGGCGCTAGCCGCTGGACATTCGGGATGAAATTGGGTGCCGATTGCAAACCAGTCGATCATTTCGCTTTCGATGGCCTCAATCACTCCATCCTGACAGCGAGCCGTTACGCGAAACCCAGGTGCTACTTCGTCGATCGCCATGTGATGACGGCTGGTTACCCGAATCTCTCCTTCGCCATAGACGCGACCGATGAGCGAGTCGGATTCGATAACTAGGGAATGGCGATGATTGGGGTCTTGCCCGTCACGGTGAGGCAAGGCGTCGGGTAGATCTTCGGGGATGTGTAGGAAAAGATTGCCACCACATACCAGGTTGAGCAACTGCATCCCGGCTCCGATGCCGAGGACAGGTACGCGACGTTCAACGATTTCATGAGCCAAGCGGCGATCAAAGCGTTCCCGACGAGCTTCCATCGGTTTGACCGAAGGATGGAGCATGAAACCATCGTGGCGAGGATCCAAATCACCGCCGCCAATCAATACGCAGCCATCGAGATGCTCGAGCAATTGGCCGATACCAGCCTCGTCCCCCACGGGAGCAAGAATCACCGGAATGGCTCCTGCTCGCGAAATTGCATCATAGTATCCTGCGGCCACAAAAGAAAAGGCTGGTTGATTGTGGGAGGCCGCACGAAAATCCGCATTAATGCCAATGATTGGCTTCGTCATCTGAAAGTCCTTATCAGATCTAAGTGAGTGGGGCTCAGAGCCACGGTTCGGCAAGGGTGAAAAGGCGAGGGAAGCTGGCCGTTCAAACTGAACTTGGGCTTTCTTCTTTAGTGGCGGCAGACGAGATACTTCACGTCGAAGTTGCGTTGCTCGAGAATGCCAGGTTGGTGTTCCAAGCGAAGAAGTGTGGCATCATCATCCCGATGATCGCAGCCCAAAACTTATTTGCTTGCCAACTTGGATTTCATTCGAAAGCACTCTTTCGCACAATCCCTGCGAAAAACGTCCGAATACGTTAAACTCCGATGTCTCACGAAAGTGACTGGCAACCTTTGCCAGAACGATGGTGAGAAGATTAGCAGCAGTTTTTCCGGTATCAAGCGCTCTCTTACATTTGGTAGTGCGTCTGAATTGCTTGCACAACTAAGTGTGCTAGCAATAGGAAATCCCAGCAATTTACTCGACTCCTAACCACTCGCAGAGATCTTTGCTGTGCAATTCGACCGTGTCGCCATTGAATCGCTGGGCTTCGCGCTGCCGCCGGAGGTCATTTCCTCGGCCGAAATCGAGCAAAAACTGGCTCCGACCTACGAGCGACTGAAGTTGCCCGAGGGACGCTTGGAATTGATGAGCGGCATTCGGGAGCGACGCTTCTGGTTACCCCATACAAAGATTAGTGTCCCTAGCTCGACCGCCGCGCGGCTGGCATTGGAAGCTACCGGCTTAGCCCCCTCAGATATTGGTTGCTTGATTCACGCCAGCGTCTGTCGCGATTATCTCGAACCAGCCACCGCTTGTGGAGTGCATGCTGCGCTTGGGCTCAGCTCCGATTGCTGGGTCTACGATCTATCGAATGCCTGCCTAGGACTCCTCAGTGGCATGGTGCAGATTGCCACCCTGATTGAACGCGGAGCGATCCGCGCGGGAATTGTGGTGGGTACCGAAAGCGCTCGCAACCTAGTCGAGGCCACCATCGCTTCCCTTAATGCCGACCAGACATTGACGCGACAATCGATCAAACCATCGTTTGCGTCACTGACGATTGGTTCGGGGAGTTGCGCGGTGCTGCTAGTTGACCGTCGCCTCAGTCAAACCGACAACCGATTGTTGTCGTGTGTGGCTCGCGCCGAAACGCAGCATCATGCCCTGTGTCAGAGCGACAACGATCAGGCCGGCAGCAGCATGCAACCGCTGATGCAAACCGACTCGGAGCAGTTGCTGCACGCTGGTGTAGCCGTGGGAGTTCGCACCTTTGACCAACTACTGCAGGAGGGTGCAGAAAACGAATTGCAGCGGACCGACTTTGATGCCACCGTGAGCCATCAAGTCGGCGCCACGCATCGTCGACTGATGCTCGAGTCACTCGGGCTTCCCGAAGATCGCGACTACAGCACCTTCGCGTGGCTCGGTAATACCGGTTCGGTAGCCCTCCCAACAGCGCTGGCCATGGGGTTGCGTTCCCAAGCCATCGCAGCTGGTAGCCGCGTAGCGTTGTTAGGCATCGGCTCAGGGATCAACTCCGTCATGATGACCACTCACTGGCCACATCCGATTGTGGTGGGTGAACTCGATCATAATGCTAACAAGAATCTGCAATAGACAGTTATCACGTTATCCGCACCACGGATTGAGACAGCGCGCTGCTGGCAAGAATGTTACCCGCCGATTCCCATGCGCTCCATGCCGCTTTGAAAAAGAAAGCTCCGAGAACTCGGAGCACTCCAAATTGGACCAGTGGTCGTTTGGGAGTGCTGGGACTTGTCACAGCTTTCTCTTTCCCTGTTGACGTTATCAAGCGGAAACACAAACAAGGCTGTCGCAAGTGAAAAGCCTGACGCATTCAGCCCCGATCGTCTGCTGCCACAGGTGGTTAAATCAACCGCAGTACGCTGCATGCCTGTTGATAAGAGACTTCGAGATCCAGCGAGATCGCATGGTCGTTGTCCAGCCAAATTGGTAGGACCGGCAGGGGCTTGCCGACGACCATGGGATACGCCCACGATTCAAACCGCGAACGAGTCGCCAGACTGTGACTGCGACAGGTGACGGCGTAGGTAGATGGTGGAGCAGCTGCGAAGGCAGGGTCTGCTTGACCGAAAACCTCAAGCACTTCGCAGTACAGATTGAAATGCTTGACTATTACCAGATCGACGATTGAAACGCAGATCTTCTTCTGCAATAGCGACGCGCACTTCGACACGAATGCTTGGCGATTTTCTGGTCGATCCTTGTTGGCTGGGCTGACAAGTTCGATGGCAGCGACCAATTCGCGGCCTCGTTGTTGGTCAAAGATCAGCACTTCGTATTCGTAGAGTTCGGTTGGATCAAGCTCCAATGCGAGCGTCGGTTCCGGCGGAGCCCACGTCGCAATCGCAACGGCAGAATCAAGTGAACTCGATCCAAATTCGCTTTCTCCGCCAACGTCGAATGTGCAGACATCGACTTCGAAGTTCTTCCCTAAATGAACGCGAGGCTCGGCGGTGTATTGTTCAGGCAGCGACTTGCATAGATCCATGACCATCAACGCAGGCCACATTCCATGAAAACCCTCCCAGGAACCTTTGTTGAAAATCGGTGGTCGAAAACGATCTAACAGCGGCATAGGCAGCCTCCTAACCTTGATTATATCCGATCCTGCCGGGGCAATCAGAGTTGAGCACGTCAGAAAGTGAAAGCTCCTAGAACTCGAAGCACTCCAAAGCTAACCCCCGAGCCGTTTGGGGCGACCGATACCGCCGTGCAACTTTCCGTCGTCACCTTCCTCCAGAGTGGTCCCTAAGATGACGTCGAAGTCAGCGACTAATTCCCCAATTTTCGAACCGGCCAGGGGCTTGAAGTCAGCCATTACTGTCTGCCGTGCTTGGGGGTCTTGGATCGTGCGGAACACGCCATCCTTTTCATTCTGTGGATGTCCGTTGACGAGCAATTGCGTAGTGAAGATGCGGCGCCCGTTTTGACTAATGCCAAAATGGATGTGCGGCGTGCGACCGGGGTAGGCCACGGGTTTAATCGTGCGGAAGTAATACTGTCCCTTGGCATCGGTCAGAAAGCGTCCGTAACCTTGGAAATTGGTGTCGCGTTTTTCGCTGTTGCTGGTCCCCGAGTGTAGATAGGCACCGGCATTGTCAACTTGCCATATCTCGACAAACGCATTGCGAATCGGTTCGCCCGAGCGACTGAGCAAGCGACCGGACAGATGCGTGATTTCACCAACGGCGGGGGTGATGGAATCGTTGAGAATCAGCAGATCGTTGTCGGTGTCCAGCGGCAGTTTGTCGGGGTAGAAAGGGCCTTCCGTCAGGGCAGAGGTTGCCAGCAGTTCTTCGGCAAACAATCCACGGGTAGTGAAAAAAGCGGCCGAACCAGCCGCACCTTGTAGTAGTTGACGTCGAGAAACGATGTACGGTGACGACATGATTAGCTCCTAAGCGTTTGGAAAAGCCCCTAGTGCGTTGTCAAACCTAAGAATTGGGGTACAACGCGGGTCGGGAAAAGGTGTCGGACACCAAAAGTGCGAAGCATCCGAAGGGCCGTTCCGGCTTTTGGTGTCCGACACCTTTTCCCAGACTACCCCAAAACTAAACCTTGACAATGCACTAATCTCCTCAACCCCAGCCAGCCTCGACGGTTTCTCCAAGGCCTGGAGAGTTTGAGCGGTTCAGACCATAATAACAGACTGGCGACCTCTCAGCAGTCCTTCCGATCCGCCGGCCCCAATTGCCCCTCCCTAACACCCATGCGTTCCGCGTTTCTTTGTTGTTTACTACGTAAAGCCAAACAAAAAAGGTGTCGGACACTCTCTAAAGTACCACGTCATCCAATGATTCGGCTTGGTCCCCAAAGTGTCCGACACCTTTTTTGTTTGGCGCTTAGCCTAAGCGGTTGGGTGTGGGTAGTCTCACCCCCAATTACTTGCGGACAGGAGCGTCCATCGCCTCCTCAAGAAATTCCCAAAGTTGCTGAGGCCAAACACATCGCTGCGCCCCCCCCGGCGGTCAACTTGGTTCAGATCCGCCAACGGCCAGCCGACACGGTAGTTCGTCTGTCGCTCTCGGCCCGTTTCACTGCTGCGGGGAAACCGAGATTCGTGATGGGCTTTCGTGCTGTCGAAGAGGGGGAACCAGTCATAATCCCCTTTGAGGCTCCAGGCGAGTTTATTAAATATTTCGCCTCCGGCGCCGAGCTAGAGATTAACAGGCTTGACGCGTTGTATCAATTGGATGAGCGGCAGAAATCAAAACTGAAGTTTGCCGCAATGGGGGATATGAGTCGCTTAGTGCGCGAACTACGAGAGCTTCAACAAGCGAGTGCCGAAATCTCCGCTCGGGATCAAACTCAGATGGTGAATATTATCACCGCATTAGCGCACCTAAATCGCAGCTTGAGTGAAGGGGTTCTCCGCGAGGGATCGATGTTTCAAATGGTGTTGGCTAACGTCCTGTCGCCAGACCCAACTAGCGCCAATGTTTTGTCCAAGTTTAGTGAGCAGCTCGAACAGTGGCAGTTGGGACTGAACCATGATCAGCGAAAACGACTGGAGCGACTCCTGCTGGTCCAAAGCCAACGCTTGGCCGAGCCGGATATCCCCTGGGAGCCATCACAGACTCTCGCTTTACTAGCCAGCTTAGATCGCAGCGAGCTTGAAAACTTTCTTGATCCCGCGCAATTGAAGAGTATCGACCACCTGCGCGGGGTGCCATCACAATTGGAGTTCCGCAATGATTGATGCCTGCTCTCCGCGCTGTAATTGAAAATCGCTCTCCGTTTACTACCAGACCATCGCTCTATCCGTGCTCCGGCTTTGCCATCCGTGCTATCCTCATGCCATTGGCCTAGCACGGATGGCAAAGCCGGGGCACGGATGGCCAGGGTGCCAGTCCAGCGCAATAGAGTGCAATCACGACAATGTGAGGCTAACTTAAGAACCTATTGCGATGTTCGAGCAATAGAGTTCAGCGACGATTCTCTCGCAACCAATTTCGGCCTATGAGTAATCTGGGTTAAAACGGCAGGGTGTTCAAAACCAACCGCGGCGGCGGAAGAAATAAAGCATGCCGGCAATCGAGGCGAGCATTAACCCCATCGCAAACGGATAGCCCATCCGCCAATTGAGCTCGGGCATGTTCCAGGGGGAGTTGGTGTTGAAGTTCATACCGTACAGTCCCACAATGAAACTCAGCGGCATGAATAGGGTCGAGATCACTGTCAAAACTTTCATGATCTCGTTCATGCGATTGCCCACCAAGGACATCTGAAACTCGCGAAGGTCGGCCGTTAGCTCGCGGTACGACTCGACCATATCCAACAGCTGAACCACGTGGTCGTAGCAGTCACGGAGAAAGACGCGAGTCTCAGCCGTAACAAATTGGCAATCGTCGCGTATGAGTTCGTTGACCATGTCGCGATGAGGGCGAATGGAGCGCCGTAGCGATAATAGTTCATGTCGCGTGTCGTGCAACTGTTGAAAGTTTTGCGTTAAATCCTTCTCGGCCAAACGTTCGTCGTAGTCATCGAGCCGATCGCCGATGGCTTCGAGCGTCGGAAAGTAACTATCGACCATGGCGTCCAGCAAGAGATAGGCCAAATAGTCGACTCCTTGAGTTCGCATGGGCCCACGTGCCGAGCGCAAGCGTTCGCGAATTCCACCCCAGCTGTCGCCAATGCGCTCTTGAAAAGTTACCAGCATACCGGTCCGCAGAAACAGACTGCATTGTTCGGTGATATGCTTTTCACCGGAATTGGACATCCGCGCGACGATAAACAAGTGGTCGCCAAAGTCGTCAACCTTAGCGCGTTGATGCACGTGTACAGAGTCTTCAACGGCCAAAGGATGCAAATTCAGCGCCTGTCCCAGTTCCATAATAATTTGCGCTGAACCTAATCCCGCGATATCAACCCACACATTGGGCCAACGCTTGAGCAGTGGAGCAATTTGACTGGGGCGGGCGATGTCCACTTCTTCGATTGCCTCGGGGCCGTAACAAATCGCGCGGATTTTGGTTGCTTCCGCGGTCGGGTCGGTATGCACGGTACCAGGTGGCAAACCCACCTTTGTACTGCGCCGCGGCTTTTGCCGGTGACCATTGCGGCGTCGTTGATGGCTCATTGCGCATTCCCGTTTGCAATCTTGGCTTACTTCCCAGCAGTTAATTACCCGTTCGTTTTAATAGCAGCCGCGCGTCTTGCCAATCAGCCAGCCAAAACATCCGCTATGTAAGAATGATTGATAAGCCGCCGTCGACATGCAGCACTCCTGCATTCGCCTGCGCAAGGTGCAATCACTGCGGCGATGGTCACCAGCGTATTATCCGTGCACCGGCCTTGCCATCCGTGCTCGTCGTTAAATCATCGGCCTAGCACGGATGGCAAAGCCGGTGCACGGATGAGCATCGTGATAAAACGCAAAAAGCCCAGAGCTAGGCTCTGGGCTAATCGTTTTTTTCGACAAAGCAGAAAGTCGTCAGGCCTGGCGGCGCGACAGTTATCGGCCGATCGTGGGGGGATTGTCCATGAGGAAATCGCGAGGTCCACGAGCGGTGTAGTAGGGATAAGCGACTTGGGCGGCGGGACCGGCACCCGCACCACCAGCACCCGAAGGCTGGGCGTTGCCAGAACGAGCAAAGTGCCCACCCAGTCCTGGACCGCCACTGTTTCCGAGGAAGCGCTGGTAATCGGTACCACCGCGTTGCCATCCCAAATTGCAAGGGCGGCAGCCTATCGGGCCATTGCAACTATTGCAGCCGCGATTGCCCAACACGCCACAGCCAGAGCTGCTCAACAATGTGAAAGCCAAAGCTAATCCCAACAATACGCGTTTCATCAGCGCCATCCTTTACGCACGTGCTGGCTGTGTGTGCTGCAAGCCAACTTGGTTGATCTTGTTTCCTGTGAGTCGACCCCGGCCAATGCGGGTCTGCCTCGATGTCACTCGATGGGTCGACACTTTCCGAATCGGACCGTTCACCTAGCTCCAATCGGGAAAACCGCTAGGATTAGTCCATGCGACACATTTCCCCGCGGGAAATGCGACGCAGCTTAGCTAGGTTAACGCTGGCTAATGCTTGCAATCTCCACCAGTGTCGCTCGACTCTCCGAGTCGAGTCCACGAAGGTTCGGTCTTGCGTAAGCAAAAGTAAGTAGACGTAGTACACGGTTCAATTCTCGACCCGCAATTCTCGACTTGTAGATCTCGACTCGGAGAGTCGAGCGACGAACTGTCGAGCGACGAACTGTGGAGCGACGTACGAAAGAGACTAAATTTATGCCTCAACCGCCCAAAGTCGACTCTCCGTTCATGCAGACGCAACCGTTGCGGTTCAGTTTCAGCACGATCATGATCATGTTGCTGACGGTCGTAGGTGCCGGCGTAGGTTTGTTGACTTATTACGCTGTCCAAGTGCCAGCCATTACATCGGAGTTTAATGCGTGGCTCGGGCGACCTAATCCGGTGGTGGACACGGCCGAGGGGCGGGCCGCCCAAGTCAAATTCTTGCTCGTCGTCTATACGGCTCCTTTGGCGCTGGGCATGTTGGCTTATCTACTGCACTACGTCCTCATGTTTTTTGATAAATGGACGCAAACGCGGAACGATGCCAGCGATGAGTCGTTCCGCATGGAGTGAACTGTGGGCCGTAACGGGTTGTTGATTTAGTGCGCCGTGACGCGTGAGAGCTTGTTGATTTAGTGTTGATTCGACGGCTCTTTGTTTAACCCGCAGCCGTAGGTTTTGAAGTTCCGCCTTTTTAGTGCCGAAGGCACGGAATTCGATAGCCTGGGATGCAAATCCCAGGTCATCGAAACGTCCCTGCGTTTTTCCGGCAAACCAGCGATCGACCGC
>JBGSNE010000289.1:0-6454 GCA_041739785.1 Pirellulaceae bacterium | reverse complement strand
CTGCCAAGCCGGAGAAACACGGGGATGCTTCGATGACCTGGGATTTGCATCCCAGGCTATCGAATTCCGTGCCTTCGGCACTAAAAAGCGCGGGCTTCAAAACGCGCCAGGGAGTGTGTGGTTGGCCCAATACTACTCAATGGGAAAAGGTTGGTGACACTCGGATCCGAATTAGTGTTTGCTGCCAACGGAATGGAACCGACGGCGGAGCGTCGGGCCACTTTGGCACAGCCTAAACTTCCATCCTATTGGTGATCGTCGCCGAACATCAACAACCTACGTTTACGAGGTTCCAATTTAATGCAATTTGGGTCACTTCTCGCTGATAGCTGTGTTAACATGCTTGGTATCACGGAAAAAACTATAGGCCAAACACAATGCGGTCTACTATGCCGTCAAGAACATCCACTATGCTGTCAAACTCATTCAAGCAAACCACTGTGTTCCACACCCTCCTGGTCGGCTTGGTAATTGGCCTGACCACGCCTGTCACTGCTGCCGATGGTGGTGCGACAGGTGCGGTTGGCAGTGTGACAGGTCAGCCGAATATCCTGTGGATCGTTGCCGATGATCTGAGCCTCGAAGTGGGGTGCTACGGATACGAACATGTTCAGACTCCGAATCTAGATCGCCTAGCAAAGGGTGGCGAGCGGTTTACACGTTCCTTTGCTACAGCGCCGATTTGCTCGTCGTCACGTTCGGCATTCATCACGGGCGTCTATCAGACCACCACGGGGACGCACCCCCACCGCGTCGTTTATCCCCAGCCGCTGATCGAACCCTACCGACCGATCACCGAACTTCTCCGACAAGCGGGCTACTACGTCACGAACTGCGATGGCAGTCTGAAACGACGCGGCAAGATGGATTACAACTTCGAACACCAAGCATCGTTGTATGATGGCTTTGACTGGTCGGACCGAGCTGCCGGGCAACCGTTCTTTGCCCAAGTCCACATTAAAGAGCCCCACCGTGATTTCGTTGACGCCAGCCCGGCCCGCCGAAATGAATCGCTTAAGATTCCAGCCTATTATCCCGATCACCCGGTCATCCGCGCCGATTGGGCCAACTACCTGGCCAGTATCGAAGTCATGGACCGACGCGTAGGCGACGTCCTCGACCGACTCGATCGCGAAGGTTTGAGCGACAATACGCTTGTCTTCTTCTTCGGTGATCATGGACGCCCTCACTATCGCGACAAACAGTGGTTGTACGATGGTGGTATCCAAGTACCGCTGATCGTGCGTTGGCCGGGACACGTTGACGAGGGAACTGTGAGTGACCCAATGGTCAGTCTGATTGACGTGGCCGCCGCGACCGTAGCGGCCGCAGGGGTCACGCTTCCCGCTTGGATGCAGGGACGTGATATGTTAGCCCGTGACTTCACCGGTCGTGAGCGCATCTTTGCCGCCCGCGATCGTTGCGGCAGCACTCTTGATCGAATACGTTGTTTACGAACAGCTCGTTACAAGTACATTCGCAACTTCTTTCCCGATCGAGCTTATACTCAATTGAGCGGATACAAAGAACTTCAATACCCTGGCATGGCAGTAGCGCGCGCGCTCAAAGCACGTGGCGAGCTCAGCGGACCACCGGCGGTGTTTTGGGCCGATGTTCGTCCTGCTGAGGAGCTGTATGATCTTCAGGCCGATCCCGAAGAGCTAAACAATTTGGCCGCCGATCCAACGCTGTTGCCAACGCTGGTGAAACTGCGCGGTGAATTGGAGCAATGGATGACAACCACCGGCGATCGCGGTGACCAAGTTGAACCCATGCTTCAGCCGACGATCGAGTCGAGCGAAGCATGGTTCGCAGACGCCATGAAAAAACGTGGTCTCGCGCCACAGCCCGATCCAGATGCCTATTTGCAATGGTGGACTCAGCAACTCGACCGGTAAGGAATAGGTTGCCAACTCCGCTCCTCCGCCACTCCGCTTTAAAAACGATTGCTGTATCAATTTTCGGTGAACATCACCAAGACTAGCAGCGAAATAGTACTCGTACTCAATGAATTGGTACTCGTACTCCTACTCGGATGCCTTCGACATATCGAGTTCGAGTACCGCCAAAAGCTGAGTACGAGTACGAAAATGTAATCATTTCGAGCGCGTGGCTGCTAACGGTGGTGGTGCTCAACGAGAAGTATCGAATTGCGAGAGATTACCCCCGAGTAATCCCAGCGTACCTGAGGAGTACAAACAATGAAGCGAGAGAGTTTGTTGAAACAAATAGTAGCTATATTGGCTTTTACTTGCGCGTTGTCTGCTACGGGCCGGTCCGACGATCGACTCAATATAGTTTTAATCATTGCCGATGATATGAATTGGGATGACAGTGGAGCTTACGGTCACCCGGCGATCCGCACGCCCAACATTGACCAGTTGGCCGAAGCTGGCTTGCTGTTTCAGCATGCTTACCTGACGACCAATTCGTGCAGCCCCTCGCGAGCTAGCATGATCACTGGGAAATACCCACACAACACTGGCGCCGAACAATTGCACTGGCCAATCCCTGCGGGCAGCCAAACTTTTGTTGGTCAATTGAAGTCTCTGGGTTATTACACCGCCGCGGCTGGCAAGTGGCATATGGGTGATGCGATTCGCGATCACTTCGACAAAATCTACGAAGCATCCACAGCCGGCTTCGTGCTCCCTTCGGGCAAAGCTGGCGAACCGCCTAAGATGATAGCTGAGCAACCCAGTGGTTGCGAGGATTGGGAACGAGCACTCGACGAACGTGACTCTGCCAAACCATTTTTCATGTGGTTGGCCTCACTGGATCCACATCGCGAATACACCGCAGGGGCCCTTGATCCACCACATCGTTTGGAGGACGTGATTGTACCTCCGCATTTGCCCGATACTCCCGCCGTTCGCGAAGACCTGCGTCTGTACTACGACGAAATCGGAAGACTTGACCAGTACGTTGGCAAAGTTATGGCCAAGTTGGACGAGCAAGGTGTTGCTGACAACACCCTGGTGCTGTTCATCAGCGACAACGGACGTCCGTTTCCGCGCGACAAGTCAACGCTTTACGATGGGGGCATCAGGACTCCATGGATTGTGCGTTGGCCAGGGGAAGTTGCAGCAGGGGTTAAAACAAACGCCCTCGTCAGTGCGGTTGACATCGCTCCAACTTTTCTAGAGCTGGCGGGAGTTGACGCAACGCCCAATGCGACGGCCCTTAAGGCTGACATTCAAGACTCATTCGAAGGCCAAAGTTTCGTCCATGTACTTCGCGATCCCACGCAAACGCATCGTGAACTCGCCTTCGCCGAAGATCATTGGCACGACTACGAAGATCATGCCCGCTCTGTCGCCGACCAACAGTTCAAACTGATCCGCAATGATTACATCGATTTGCTGCCCACACCGTCTGCCGACGCTGGTCGCGGGCTAACTTGGCAAGACATGTTGCAGCTACAATCGGCAGGCAAGCTGACAGCAGCCCAACAAAGTTGTTTCATCGCGCCACGCCCAACCTGGGAGCTATATGACTTGCAACGTGACCCTGGGGAATTAAAGAATCTTATTGACGATCCCGCCTACACATCCATCAGGGAGCAAATGCAGCACGCGCTAGCGAAGTGGACTGAAGAAACGAATGACTATATACCCAGCCAACGCACGCCGGACGAATTTGATCGCGTCACCGGAGAACCTGACCACAGCGTTCGCAAACGTCCGCGCCCGTCGAAACTAGACATGTTTGGCACCAATGGTAAATACTAACGACAAGAGTAACCTAGCGATTCAGAACTGGTAGTATCATCGCTAGCCACCATCACCGAATCGAATCCACGATATCGAAGTGTTTGGCGCGAAACTCGAGTCTGTCGACCGAATCAATGTAGCTGCTATTGTGTCCACCGTTGGCAAAGACCGATCAACATCGGAGGAACATCGCACCACGAATCAATTCAGCAAAAACACGGAGCCCTCTCTCATGCACTTATACCGGCCGATGCTCTGTCTCCAAGAGTGTCTTGCACTTTCTACAACAAGGCCTGTTCTTGTCTTGGTGCTTATTCTTTTGAATGCATCGCAGAACTTGCATGCAGACGAAACGAAGGAAATTACAAAGGAAGACTATCTCGGCAATTGGGGCCTGGTAATGCCCGGAGGGGCTGCTGGGTGGCTGACTATCAGTCAAGCCACCGATGAGATGAGTGGAGAGTTGTGGACCGTCGGTATGGGACGCAACACTCGCAATATGGTGTTCGACGGAGACGAACTGACGTTCTTCCGCAATATTCCTATCGGCAAACCGGAGTATGAGGGCGGGCCACCCACCGGAGCAAAGGTAGACGTTCGGCATCGGGCGCGCGTGGATCGCGATCAGATCGCGTTGGTCATGGAATTGCCGACCAATGATGGAAGAATCCAGGAGCTAACTTTTACGGGCAGGCGCTTACCACCGCTCCCCCCGCGTCCCGACTTGAGTCAAGTCAAGTTGGGCAAGCCGATCGAACTGTTCAATGGCGTAGATCTGGCTGGCTGGCGACTCACCAATCCCAAGCAACTCAATGGCTGGAAAGTGGAAAACGGTGAGTTGGTCAATGCAACTCCCAAACTCAGTTTTGATCCCTTTTCGCACTATGGCAATCTACGTACGGAACAAGAGTTCGAAGATTTCAATCTGAAGCTCGAATTCAATGTTCCCGCTGGTGGCAATAGTGGCGTCTATCTTCGCGGCCGCTATGAAGCCCAAGTGACGGATCGTGACAGCCGTATGCAAGGCATTCAAGGAGTCGGCGCCATCTTCAGTCGCATTGCTCCGAGCATCAACGCGGGAAAACCAGGGGGCGAGTGGCAAACATACGATATCACGTTGGTGAACCGGCATGCGACTGTCATACTTAATGGCACCAAAGTCATCGACAACGAACCAATTGTCGGTTGCACCAACGGAGCTCTCTCAGCAGATGATAACGCTCCCGGACCAATCTACTTGCAAGGCGATCATACAGCAGTTCGCTATCGCAATATTGCGCTCCGGCAGGTGCTTGGCGCCGAAGCATCTAGCAAAACACTTCCCAACATTGTCTTGATCATGGCCGACGACGTTGGGATCGAAGGACTAGGTTGTTACGGCGGAGTCTCCTATAAAACCCCGGCCCTCGACGCGCTTGCACAAAGTGGAGTGCGCTTCACACATGCCTATTCCCAACCTCTGTGTACACCGACGCGCGTGCAATTAATGACGGGTAAATACAATCACCGCAATTGGAAGTATTTCGGAGTTCTCGATCCGAAAGAAAGAACCTTTGGGCACTTGTTGCGCGCAGCCGGCTATGCCACAGCCATTTTTGGCAAGTGGCAATTGCAATCCTACGATCCCCCTGATTTCCCGGGTGCTGAAAATCGTCGTGGAACGGGCATGCATCCCAAAGACGCAGGTTTCGATGAATATGCACTGTTCCATGCCCTGCATACGGAAGACAAAGGCTCGCGTTATGCCAACCCAACCATGCTCGAAGGAGCGGCAGGACAGGAGGGAAAACTCAAAACCTACCAGGGAAAATTTGGTGAAGATATCTGGGTGGCTAAGACCCTTGACTTTCTTGATCGTCATCGCGCTCAGCCCGCGTTTGTCTATTATCCGATGGCGCTTCCGCATTGGCCTTTTGTGCCCACACCCAACAGCGACGACTGGGCACCTGAAAAACCAGTTACTGAATCGCTCAACTATGCCACGGACATGATCGAGTACATGGATACAGCCGTTGGCAATTTGATCCATGGACTGGACTCAAAAGGCTTGCGAGAAAATACGCTGGTCATCTTTTACAGCGACAATGGGACTCATCTGCAGGTGTCATCGAAGTTGTCGGATGGCCGAACGATTCAAGGTGGCAAGGGGACAACTCGACAGACTGGCATCCATGTGCCTTTGATTGTCTCATGGCCTGGACATATTCAACCGGCCGTGAGTGATTCCCTGGTCGATGCATCCGACTTTTTACCAACGCTTATGGAGTTGGCTGGTGGGCAACTACCACCACAGAGTAGCTTCGATGGGATCAGTTTCGCACCCGAATTACTGGGCCAAACAGGTAAAAAGCGCGAGGCCGTTTTTTGTTGGTACGATCCGCGCCCAGGCGAAGACAAAACACAGTTTTCGCGCGAGGTGTTTGCACTAGATAAAGATTACAAATATTTTCGCGATGGGCGGTTGTTCAAATTTACCCAGCGTCCGCTAGAGGAATTGCCAATTGAGCTTTCGTCGGCTAGTGAGCTAGATCGCGCGGCCATCTCAAAGCTGCAACAGGTAATTGCAGCCGCGATGGGCGGAGTCACCGAACCACCATTGGTCGACGCCTTCGGCTTTTGAAGCCCTCGCAATTTAGTGCCGAAGGCACGGAATTTGATAGCCTGGGGTGCAAACCCCAGGTCATTGAAGTATCCCCGCGTTTTTCCGGCTTGCCAGCGATCGACCGCATTCGCGGTCGATC
>JBGSNE010000293.1:0-36679 GCA_041739785.1 Pirellulaceae bacterium | reverse complement strand
AGCGAGCGACCGCATTCGCGGTCGCTCGCTGGCAAGCCGCTGGTTGTCGGGCGACATTTCCCCTGGGGTTGCACCCCAGGCTACCCAACACCACCGCTTCGCGGTTGAAATACTGCAACTTCAAAACTAGCGCGTCGAGCTGGTATGGCGTTCAAAAGTCTTGGCGACTTCCGCTACAACGAGAACAATGCACAAGCAAAACCATTTACGCGCCTGCCATTGCTGTGGCTTGGTCCATCAGGTTACACCTTTGGAGCTAAACCAAGAGGCTGTCTGCGTGCGCTGTCACAGTCGTATTGATTCGGGACGCCGGAGTGGTAAGCGCAGCTCCGCGCGATGTTTCGCAGCGGCACTGGGAGGATTGATTCTATATTTTCCGGCCATCTTGCTGCCGATTCTTGAGATCGAAAAAATGGGGCATCATCACGGGGCTAGCTTGCTCGGAGGGACATTAGACCTAATCTGGCACGGGAGCCTATTGGTGGGCATGATTGTACTCCTGTTTTCAATCATCTTACCGTTAGTAAAACTGTTGGCGTTGTTAGAATTGAGCTATATCGGTTTAACCCACTGCCAACATCGGGCGTGGACCTATCGCGTGGTCGAATGGACGGGACGCTGGAGCATGATGGACGTATTGTTACTAGCGTTGTTGGTAACTCTGGTAAAGCTCGGCGATCTGGTTTCCTTTCAACTTGGCCCAGCCGTAGTGGCTTTCGTGATGTGCGTGTTGATGAGCATGATTGCCTCGGTAATGTTTGATCCCCATGCAATTTGGGAACAGGAGTCGACTGTTTGCCAATGACGCATTCCAGCAACCCAATTGACAGACAACCGTCGACTTCCGCGGTCAATCCCGACGTAGGTGCCATCCCACAGGCAATCGTGAGGTCTGCTCAGGAGGCGAGTGCTGGTCGGCTGCGCACGCGTCTGTGGTGGCTGACTGGCCTGTGCGTGCTGCTATCCATTGGCTTGATCGCGACCAGTTTCCGTAGCCAAGGGAAAGTAATCTCAGTTCGTTTCCGTGATGGTTATGGTTTAAAACCGGGCGACACGTTGCGTTACCGCGGTATTGATGTGGGCTCGATTACCGCTGTCGTGATTAGCCCTGATTTAGAAAGTGTCAACGTTAAGATTCAGTTGGCGCCTGGCAACGAACGAGTCGCCGTTGAGGGTAGTCAGTTTTGGATCGCTCGGGCTCGATTGCGACTTGGTCAAGTCTCGGGACTCGATACGGTCTTGGGAGCCAAATATGTCGGAGTCGTTCCGGGGGACCTAGCAGCCCAGCCGCAGATAGAATTTGAAGGGCTGGAAACGCCGCTCGGCATGACCGATGGCCAGTCGCAGGAGATCCACATTCAGTTTCCGGCTGGCGAGGGTTTGGAAGTTGGCGATCCCATTCGCTTTCGTGGCATTGTGGTGGGAGAAGTCACCTATGTCGAATTGCAGCAATCATTGGAATCGATTTCGGTGGGGGTGCGTTTGGTCGGCGCTTCGCGCGAACTGGCTCGGGCTGGGACACAATTCTGGATCGAACGGCCTCGGTTGGATTTGACGGAGATTCGTGGATTGGAAACGCTGCTGGGTGGACGTTATATCGCCATGCAACCCAGTTCGCTCGACAGTCCAGTAACGACCGAATTTATTGGTTTGGCTGAGCCTCCGCCGCTGCCCCGCCGCGATGGTTCGCTCGAGCTAGAGCTCGACGCATCCAGCCGTCTGGGGCTTGTCCGAGGCGCACCGATTACCTATCGCGGTCTGGAAGTAGGCCGAGTTTCCAAGGTAGGATTGGCCAGCGATGGAGCCTCGGTAAAAGTCAGCGTAGTGATTGATACCGAGTATGCGGAGTTGGTGCGGGCCAATTCGAAATGGTGGGCTATCGGCGGTATCGAACTCGATGCCAGTCTGACAGGTGTGCAGGTTTCGATCGAGTCGCTGTCGGCCTGGATTCGCGGCGGAATCGCCTTTGCCACGCCTCCCACTCCGGGCGAGCGGGTGGTCACTGGTCATCGATTCATGTTGGAAGCCGAACCGCAATCTGAATGGCTGCAGTGGCAACCTCGCATCGCCGTCCGTGGCTCCAATCAATCCGTCGGCGGCAAGGAACTTCCCAGACCAATCCGCGTAGTCGCCAGTTGGCAGGCGTCATGGTTGGGGCTTTATCGCCGCCGCACACTCGAAACTTGGGGTATCGCGCTGGAGGACAAATCGTTGCGAGTCCCCAGCAGTTTTGTGCGGAAGGCTCTCGAAGCGGATAGTGATGTACTGATCGAAGTGGCTGGCAAGAGTTTTGCACTCTCCAGCTCCATCCCCTCTGCCGAAGCCCTCAAGAATTCTAATGAGCTAGTTGCCCTGCCGCTCCCTGCAGAAGCCCAAGTTGCCCAATGGCCGCTGGCAGACATTGCGATTGAGTGGAGCAGTCAAACCGTATTGCTCATTGTTAATCCCGAATTGAATGAACCGCTGGCCATCGACGGCACACGGATTACATCAGGAACTGCGGGACGCATCGCAATAGCTCCCGGCGTTGCTATTGCGCTCCCTTTGAGTGGTTCCCCGGTTGTCAATTCGTCCAGCGGAAAGCTATTGGGATTGTTGGACTATAACAACGGCAAATGGTCGATCTGCACGTTTTAGCAATCAACCTTTACGGTCAACCGATATCTTTGGCTTGTCGCGACTTCTTTTTGTCTGAGCGGCGTTGTTTGTCGTCGAGGCGGCGCTGACGTGAAGCTTTGGTCGGCTTAGTGGCGACGCGGCGTTTGGGTGGCGTGATTGCCGCAACTAACAGAACTCGCAACTTATCTCGACAGGCTTGCACGTTTTGCCATTGGTCACGATGCTCCTGCGACTGGATCACCACCTCTCCTTCGTTGGTCAAGTAGCGTCCCGCCGAGCGACGAAAACGGTTCCAAGCCGCCACGGACAGTGTCCCTTCCAGGGGAGTCCATCGCAACGTGGCCTTGCTGTTGACTTTGTTGACGTTCTGCCCCCCAGGCCCGCTACTCCGCGCAAACGACCATTGCAATTGCTCTTCGGGAATCGTCAGTCTCTGCGTAATCGGTATTCCTGTCATTGCTCCTCACTCGTGCCAACGGCTGTCATCCTGCAATAGTGATGCTCCTAAAATCATACACTTTTTGAAGAGACACGAAGGCAGCCTCGCGCGCTGGTGAGCCGTGGGCCGTAAGGCACCGGGCAATGTAGGTCGCCCGGCCGCTCACGCGTCACGGCTCACGGCTTGCGAATCGCAAGAAAACCGCCAAAAGTCGCCCAGCGGTTCTCGCGAGCGTGCGAGTTTCCAGTTAACCTGTTGGCCAGGTGTGACACAAGCTAGTTTAGGTGCAAAGGTACGAGTTGATGGCGGAATCTTCGAAAGTGACCGAAAATCGGCAAATGTTAGTCTCGGCTCAACAGCGCGGTGGACTATCGTTGTTGGCGGCCTACACACGCTTGTCTGGCCCCGGTTGGCTGCAAAGCGCTATCACGCTCGGAGGTGGCTCACTGACCGGCGCCCTGTTTCTGGGCGTGCTCGGTGGGACCAGCATGCTGTGGCTGCAATTGATCGCCATTATTATGGGAGTCATCATGCTCTCGGCGATCAGTTACGTGACGCTCTCAACCGGCAAACGTCCGTTTCAAGCCATCAACGAAACGATCAACCCTGTGCTCGGATGTGGTTGGCTGCTGGCCACGAGCGCCGCCAACATGATTTGGTGCATGCCCCAATTTAGTCTCTCCTACGATGCACTCGACAAGAATCTGACGGGTGGCCTAGGAGGGAGTTTTAATTCTAAGATCGGCGTCTCGGTAGTGCTGTTTGTCCTCGCGCTGGTTTTAGTTGTCCTCAACGAACGTCGTGGGTTGGCCTCGAAGATTTTTGACCTGTTCCTGAAGGCGCTGGTCGGAATGATCGTTATTTGCTTTTTTGGTGTCGTGATCTATTTGACTCTCAAGCAAGGTTTGCAATGGCAAACCATACTGGCCGGCTTTGTCCCGAATCTCAATCAGTGGAACGCACCGACAGGCACGGTAGTCGAGCTGTTACAGCAATCGCCAGAGGCCTTTCGCGCGTTTTGGTCAGGCAGCATTGTCGCTCAGCAGCGCGATGTGATGATAGGCGCGGCCGCCACAGCGGTCGGCATCAACATGACATTCCTACTTCCCTATTCCATGCTGGCCCGCGGTTGGGACAAGCCGTTTCGTGGCTTGGCGCGCTTCGATTTGTCGACTGGCATGGCCATTCCCTACGTGATCGTCACTAGTTGCGTGGTGATTGCGGCTGCGTTTTCCTTTCACGGAAAAGTGGACGACGCGTTTCTAAGCAGCGATCCTGAAGTGATGAAGACCAGTAGCATTTTTGGAGGTGCGCAAGGCGTGCTCACTGCCCGCATCCAAAAACAATTGGGAAGCGAGGCTGTTGCCAGTGGCAGTGAAGTAGAGCAAACCGCATGGGTTAAGACTCTGCCCGAAAAAGAACAGCAACTCCCCACGGCAGTACTCGCTGCGCGTTACGAAACGATGCTCGGTTTGACGGCCTGGGAAAAGCTCACCGGTGAAGAGCGGGCCGACAAGATTGCTAAACTCTCCGAGCCCGAAAAGCGACTAGCCGGAACGCTGGTCAAACGCGACGCCTTTCAACTAGCTCAGTCACTTTCGCCCCTGCTGGGTGAACGCTTGGCCAAGCTAATTTTCGGCTTAGGCGTACTGGGGATGGGCTTTTCTTCGATCATCATTTTGATGTTGATCAACGGTTACGTCTTTCGTGAACTCGCCCCACCCCGTTTCGAGAAAGTGGCTCATTTTCTGGGCTGTGTGGTGGCGGGCCTGTGCGGTGCCTTATGGCCTCTGATTTGGAAAGGAGAGTCTCAGTTCTGGCTGGCCATTCTGACCTCTACTTTCGGTGCGATGCTGCTACCAATCGCCTACATCACTTTCTTCTTCATGATGAACAGTCGCGAGTTACTCGGAGACGAAAAACCACGCGGAGGAAGTCTACTGGTGTGGAATATATTGATGGGCTTCTCCGTCGCCGGTGCATTGGTTGCTGCCGGTTCAGCCATGTCGCAGAAGATGATTGATCCCGTCGCCGGGCCAACGATTATTGGTATCACCGTCTTCTTCGCATTGATGGTCCTGGTCGGCTTCGCCGCTCGACCCAAACGATTGGGGAACTAGGCGTTCCAACCAGTGCCCTTGCCGCAGGCTCGGAGAGACCGAGCCGCATTTAAGAACTGCCTAAAATCAGAACATTTGTTCCAATACATGGTAGCGTGGATCGACAAAGCCCGTGCGGAGATAGACCGCTTGAGCGCGCGAGTTTTCGGCTTCAACATACAATCGAATTCCAACCACATCGGCTTGGTGCTGCAATGTGTCGCGCACGTGTTTTAACAACGAACGAAACACTCCTTGGCTACGATATTCAGGTTTGACATAGACGCTTTGCACCCAAGCCAACCAACCGTCGCGCCAGTCGCTCCATTCACGCGTGAGCATTAAGCAACCAATCGGACCGCTGCCATCGTCGGCCACATAGTAGACGACTTCTGCCCCCTGCGCAAGTCCTCGGGTAACACCTCGCGTCACGATTTCTTGCGGCAACTCCTTCCCTTCGGTTTCCCTGGCAATTGCGCAATTGAAATCAACCAGGGCGGGTATGTCTTCCACGGTTGCAGTGCGGATACTCCAGTTCATACGCTAAGAACCAAACAAAAAAGGTGCCGGACACTCTCTAAAGTACTACGATATCTATTGACGCTACTCGGCCCCTTTATGTGTCCGACATCTTTTTTTTAGGCTCTAAGCCTCGATGACTTCGCGCCAGCGCCTAGGCACACTCGTATAAGCTTGACCATAAGTGGCGTCTAGTGGCGTGTTGATATAGTGATCGGGGGTCAAAAACGTGGGCATGTCAATTAATTTACATCCTACTGCGAAAGGCTCGAAATAGGCTGTGGGAGTTAAGTCAGAGCGATAGGCAGCCATACCTAACGGCTGAGACGCCGTAACGCCTGGAACACTTTCGTCGGATACATATTCCTCCCAGAAGCGGGCGTGGATCCCGCGCGGATCGCGATTGGTTGGTCCATGCACATCGATGACAAGTGCGTGACAACCACGCTGCAATGTCGTATTGAGCTTACTTATGAATTTGCGAATGGCCGCCTCGCTGTGTTTGTTGCCTGGAGACACAATCTCAATATATCCGATCACTTCGTCGCCGCTGCGATGGTACACCGCCACGCGACTTGTCTTGGCAGCATATTGTGCAATTTCTCCCTCGCAAACGAACTGAGTTCGAGGCGGCGCGTCGGCGACAGCAATCGTGTGCGAAGGAGTTGATGCTGATGTTGTTGGCGAGGGCTCGTCCAAATGCCTTTGCCGCTCAAGCGTGACCACGTCTGGAATCGGACCTTCGGCTACTTGCTCAGCCAAGGCGTAGTAATCTCCAGGCAGTAACGCGTTGAGCGCATCGCTGAGTGAAGTTATCCACCTTTGGTGGAAATGGTGAAAGATACCAGCGTCTACTTTGGACCAATCGTGCACCGGCATAGATACTCCTTGCTGAAGACAACAGCCTTCATTCTACTCGCAGTGCTGCGTGATTTGGAGTGCTGGGATTTATCACAGCTTTCATTTTCCAAGCGGCCGAGTCGCACACGGAAACCAGATGCGACCAACTTGGTCCGGAGCCAGACATCCGTGCCCCGTCCTTGCTATCCGCGCTATCTAGCTAACAAACTGAGTCAACAGCGCGCATAGGTAAGCCGGACTACAGTTAGTGGCCTGCTCGCTTCGGGCTCGCAGTTCCCCCGTCAGTTCCAGTGCGCTGTACGCCACTTGGAAAAAGAAAGCTCCGAGAACTCGGAGCACTCCAAGAATTTTTCTACCGCAAGAAACTATTTAACGCAGCGCAATTGGGGACAAACTTCGGTAGCACGTTGACAGCCTCACTGGGCTGTGAGCGTCGCCAAGCAGCCATGGCGTGCACGCCGGCTTCAAAACCGGCCGCAATGATCCGTTCGGGTTGCGAAAAATCAAACCAGGCATATTGACCGACTGCAGGTTGAATCAAGACATCTGCCTGCCGTTGTGAACTACGACGCGTCAGTCGCTCGCCAATTTCATCCATCCGCAAAAGCACATGTAAGGCCGAATCACAGTTTTCAGCGCGTTCCAAGTGTGGCCCCACATCAACCCCGATCAGCAAGTCACCTCCGTAGCCACGCGCCACATGGGTTGGCAGAGAATCGAGTACCCCCACGTCACACAATAGCATCTGGTCCCACTCAACCGGTGGAAAAATCCCAGGAATCGCCGTCGACGCGGCAATGGCCCGACGCAATGGGCCGCGTTCGAGCACGATGGGATGGCCGCTTTTGAGATCGACCGCCACTACACTGAGCGGAATGGGCGAATCGGCGATATCCATGTCGGGAATGAGCTGAGCAATGACTCCTTCCAGTACGCCGCCAGCTAACAACGAGCGACGACGAAATACGCGACCGAGCAAATGCCTGGCCCACAAATAGGATTTGATTTGATCGTACCAAGCCAACAGACCGGTTGAGCTTTTGGATGTGTTCGGCTGCGTTCCGAACAGCGATTCCTGCCGCGCGTCGAAGTCATCGCTGGCGATATACGCCAGCACTCGCGACTGCACGCGCGTTCCGCAATCGTCCAGGGCCAGCATCGCACCGGCTAAACTGCCCATACTCACACCAACGATCCGCTCGATCCCAAGTCCGTCTTCCAAAATGGCTTGGACCGCGCCGAAGTGAGCTAGACCTCGCGCTCCGCCACCTCCCAAGGCCAACACAGCCCGGGGCCCATTGGGATTGGAAACTCTTGCAATCATCATGAAGCTCCTGGTGTCAAAAACGGATTTGAGATGTAAACGGACGACGCACCAGACAGTAAGCCAGTGAGGCATCAGGCAGTGCGCGCGGCTGGGGCGCCCGGCCGCTTACGCGTCACGGCTCACGTCGTACGAAACACAGCTCACGAATCAAGTACGATAACGCATCATGATCTCGTTTGCCTCGATGCCGTACAGTTCGCCCCAACCCTCGTCGGCGATTGCGCCGCCAAGGTCGGTAACTCGTCGCCAGTCTCGGTTCGTGGCGCGGTTACCTTGTAGACCACGCCACAATTGGCCACAGATCACTTCACAAGCGTCGCGGGTCAGCGGGTCGGTCTGTTTAGCACCGTACAAACTGGTGACTAACATTACGACGGCATCTTGTAGCCGCTGCGACAAATCAATCATCGAACACTGGCGATCAGCCAACTTTAATTGGTGAGTTCGCATGGCAGCCGAAATTTCCAGTCCTTGGTCGCTTAAGAAATCGCAGGCAAAAGTAGCGTAACGCAGCAACCCCGCGGGCAGACCGTCGAGTCTTGGTTTAGCGCGACCGATCATCCGCATGCCAACCCACCACTTGGCATAGGCGGTCAATGGACGACGTAGCATCCAAGCGTGCATGGGATTGGCGAGATTGGGCGACTTAATCCCAGCGTCGAACAACACGCGACCGATCGGCTCAAAGAACTCCTTGCCATGGCTTTTGACCAGCGATTTAAAGAAAGCCATGCCCAGCATCTCTCCTTCGCCTTCGTAGATACATGGCGCCAAAAATTCATGCACGTTATCGCCGAATAGATGCCCATGCAAGAACGAGCGGCCACCATGCGTCTTCATGAACAATTCAATGGCTGCCGTTTTTTGTACTTCGCTCCCAAAGATCTTCGCAATGATACATTCCATCTCACCGCGATAACCCAGGTCGATCAAGTTCGCGCACCAATCGGTCAGCGCGTCGCAAGCGACGATATAACCTGCCATTTCACCCACCCGCCGCCGTACCAATTCACGCCGATCAATCGACTCGCCGTACGTCGTTCGGTAGGCGGCCCAGGGGAGCATATTGGCCAGCATCATCCGCATGGTTCCTGCGGCATTGGCGCACAGTGACACGCGGCCGAGATTCAATCCGTGATAGGCTACCGTCAATCCATCGCCGGCAGTGGGGACTAACAGGTTTTCAGCAGGGACATGGAAGTCTCGAAAGACGATGCCCTGATTGAAAGCGTGCTTGAGTGCATACAAGCCATACTTTTTCAATTGGAATGATTCATTTTCCTCCTCGGGCAAATCGACAATCAACACAGCTGGTTTATGATCGATCAAGCAGACCAAACCGACCGTGCGTCCAGTGGTGACGTTGGTAATAAACAGCTTTTCACCATTGACCACGTAGTGATCCCCTGCCAGCACGGCCGTGGTTCGCAGTGCGGTCAGGTCGCTCCCTGCACCGGGTTCCGTCAACGCAAAACCGCTCAACCGCTGGCCGCTCGCCAAAGTGGGCAAAAACTGCTGCTTTTGTTCGGAATTTCCGAATGTTCTCACCGGATCGACCGCTCCTATACAACCATGCACCGAAGCCAAACCGGCTACGGTTGGATCTGCGGTGGCCATCCGCGTAAGTAGTCGGGCGAAATCCAGAAAAGAACTCCCCAAGCCACCGTACTCCTTAGGAATCAGCAAACCCCAATAGCCGGTGGTGCCCAATTCATCCAGCGTCTCTGGGCTGAGTTTGTGTTGTTCATCCAGCAGCCGCCCGTCTCGCTTGCGGCGATTGACCAAGGACACGCCCCGATTCATGGCGGTGTTGATGGCGTCGTCCATTGGTGTGGCTTCGAAGCCGAACAACTCTAGCGGCACGCGCCGTTGCCACACCGCGCGATGGATAGGGCTGGCCGCGGTCTGGTATTGAGCTGCAAACATCTCTTCGACTTGATCATCAGCCTTGTCGATCTTGCCAGTTCGCGAAGCTTCGTCGGAGCTCTTGCCGCCCAACCGCAGAGCGGTTTCGGCAAACGACTCAGACGAATCAGTAGTCTTTGGCATCTTGGTCAAACTGACCGACCGAGCATCACGCGCGACTGAGCGAGCATCAAGATTCGGTTGTACATCGTGACTCATGATTGTTCTCCCAAACTAGAGAATTCGAAACACTGTCCTTCGCAAAGAAGGGTTCGCGCCGCGTGGCGCGAGCTGTCAAGCCGTCGGCCGGGGCAAAACGTCGCCCCAAGCTGCGCTCGAGGACCAACATGTTGCGCAACACCAGGTCCCCTCCCAACGCGTCGATCAACCGCAATGGTCCACCATGGTGAGGAGCAAACCCGGTACCCAGCACCATCCCTAGGTCGACCATCCAAGGTTCGGTTACAACCAACTCATCCAGGCAGTGCACCGCTTCATTGAGCATGGGATAGACCAAACGTCGCTGAATCGCACTAAGTCCATCCGCTTCAAACTCATGCTTGTCGCGATGCAAAGTTGGTTGGCGTTTAATTTCCGCGTTGGGCACTCGCTTCTTTCCCCAACGATAGAAGCCAATCCGCGTTTTCTTCCCCAACCATTTGCGCTCAGCCATCTCGTGTAGAAAGGCTGCAGGGACTTCTGCATCGGTCTGTATCGCGGCTAGTGAGCTGGCTACATGGCTGGCAATATCGATTCCCACTTGATCGATCAACTCCAGTGGACCCATGGGCATCCCAAATTGCTTTAGCTCGCGATCGATGGTGACGATGTCAACGCCTTCAGCAACCATGCGCACCGCTTCTCCCAAGTACGGAAACAGTACACGGTTCACCAAGAACCCCGGTTTGTCAGAAGTTACCATGGGTGTCTTCCCCAATCGCTTGACTAGTTCTAACAACTGACTTACGCAAGCATCATCGGTCATCTCAGTGCGCACTACTTCGACCAATTCCATGCGATCAACCGGATTGAAAAAGTGTAGTCCAGCGACTTTGGAATGGCGTCGAGTGGCGGTCGCCATCTGTGTAACACTCAGCGACGACGTATTGGAAACCAGCGCAGCGTGCTCGGGGAGCCAACGATCGAGTTGTTGGAACACGTCGCGTTTGACCGAATCGATTTCAAGTACTGCCTCGATGGCCAAATCGCATTGATTCAAGTCATTCCAACGAGTGGTGAACGCGGTGCGTTCGCGGGCCGCTTGCTGCTCAACTTCCGTCATACGTTGGGCTGCGACCTGGTCTGCCAGTGATTTACGCACTCGTTCTGCCCCCGCGCTGGCCGCCGCTTCGTCAATTTCCTTGAAGATGACTTCCACCCCGCGGCCCGCGGCTGCTAACCCAATGCCGGCTCCCATGGCACCCGCCCCCACAACCGCCAGTCGATAGCAGGGTGCAGGCTTTTCGTCATTCAATGCGTGCTGATCCGCGGGGAACCAAGTCGCAAGTTTTTTGGCGCGGTCGCGCGCCACGAAGAGACTCAACAGGCTTCTCGCCGTCGGAGTGAACAGTAGTCGAGTGAAGGCTTCGCATTCGAATTCGTATCCAATGCCATGCTTGGCAAAGGCCAAGCGTACCGACTCGATGGCTTCCAATACGGCAGGATAGTGCACGGCCTGCGAGGCCACTTGCTTGCGGGCCAGATGCAACACCAGCGCGCGCCCCAGTGCATTCCCTTCGAGCAGTTTCGTTGTCAGTGGCAATCGTCGAGTAGCACCGCGAAATGAGTCTGCATGCAACTCCACGAGCAGTTGTTGCAACTGTCGATCGATGTCGTCAGTGCTAACTACGCGATCGACGAGACCAGCCTGCTTGGCCTTGGCGGCAGACAGTGAAGACCCCTTGAGTATCATCTTCAGCGCGCGTTGCAGTCCGACCAGTCTAGGAAGGCGTTGCGTGCCTCCCCAGCCAGGAATAAGTCCCAGGCGAATTTCCGGCAAACTTAATTTCGTGCCGCTGGAGGCCGTAGCTACGCGATGGGTACATGCCATCGCGAACTCGAGTCCTCCCCCCATACACATACCGTCGATGACAGCCACCGTGGTCGCCTTCAAATCCTCCACGCGTTGCATCAGCTGTTGTCCACGCTGGACGATCTCACGCACTTCAATCGGACTTTTTAATCCGGCAATCGCCTTGACATCAGCCCCGGCAAAGAAGCAACCACGCTTGCGACTACGGAATAGGACCACGCGGTAACGGTTGGTCGAGGCGATATGACCAATCGCAGCTTCCAATGCAGCGAGCATTTCGGCATTGAAGACATTTACGCTGCGTCCGGGTGAATCAAGCCACACAATCAACCCACCATCATCGATGGGTTGCAGTTGTACACATTCGCGAGGTTCAGCATTCATCGAATTGTCCTTTGCCTGTTTTGTTTACCCTCTTCGCAAGATGCAGGGCCTACCATCGTCGCTCGACTATCTTCCACGGAGCTCTCTACGAACAACCTTTCCTAAAAAGTTTCTTGGCAAATCACCTTTTACCAGTTCCCAAAGTCGCGGTCGGCGATGAGCAGCCAAATGCTCCTTGCAATATTTGGTCAGCTTGGTCGGTTGCCAGGCATGACCGTCGCGTAGGACCACAAAGGCTTTCACTACTTCGCCTCGCTCCGGATCGGGAATGCCAATCACCGCCACATCGGCCACGCAATCGCAATAGCGCAGGACCTCTTCCACGTCCGCCGGATAAACATTGAATCCAGAAGTGATAATTAAGTCTTTCTTGCGATCGACAATGCGATAAAAACCATCGGCATTAACCGACGCTAAGTCACCGGTATGTAGCCAGCCATCCTGAATTGCGTCGGCTGTGGCAGTTGGATTATTCCAATAGCCCAACATGACTTGAGGGCCCCGGACCAACAGCTCACCCACTTCACCGACAGGCAAGTCCCGGGAGCTAGTCTCGGTATCGACGATGCGACAATCGGTATCTGGAAGTGGCAGGCCGATGGTGCCGGGCAAATTCGTACCGTCCAACGGTCCCACGTGTGTAACAGGCGAAGCCTCGGACAAGCCATATCCCTGCACCACGATCGCCCCGGTGTACTGAGAAAATTCCTCCGCGATGGCCGGTGAAAGAGGCGCGCCGCCAGAGATGACCCACTTGAGCGAACTCAGGTCAGCCGGTTTGCGTCGCAGGCGAATGTTCATCGCACTCAGCATCGCAGGAACCGCGTGAAAAACTGTCGGTCGATGCTGCTCGATGGCCGCAATAGCTTGATTGACGTCGAACCTGGGCTGCAAGATCAACGTGGCCCCCAGCGCCGCGCCACTAGCCAACATGGTCGACATGCCATAACTATGAAAGAACGGCAGAACCGCCAACATGGTTTCTTCCCCCATCGTAGCCCCTGCCCAACGCGATTGTTGCCACGCGTTAGCGACTATATTTCGATGACTGAGCGTCACTGCCTTCGGGTTTCCGGTCGTTCCTCCCGTGCTCAAGATATAGGCTGGATCGTAACCAGGAAGCGTCTCTACAGGAATGACGGACGCTGTGGAGTGCTCGATCGCATCCCATAACATACACTGACGGGTAGTTTTAGCGAATGAAAAATGTCCAGTCCTGCGCCACATCGCCAGGCTGTACGCGGCTCGCTTCCATAGGGGCAAATAAGTGCGCAGGCTGACCAACAATTGGTACTGAACTGTTTGGGACTCGCGCAGAAGCCCGGTAAGCAAATCGAGGCAAATCACACGGCTACACCCGGTCGCCTTAAGCTGTGCGGCAATTTCCTCCGGCACCGACAGCGGACTGAGCGCGACCGCCACACCTCCGACTCGCCATATTCCGTTCAGAGCGATCATATACTCTGGCATGTTGGGAAGTAAAACTGCCACGCGATCGCCGGCAACCAAGCCCGATTGTTGTAGCCAACTTGCCAGTCGCACCGCCGCCGCCTGCACTTCACTATAGGTCAGTTCAACACCCATCATCCGCGTAGCCACTCGCTGCGGTACGATCGCCGCTGCTTGATCAAGCAGTCCCCAAGCAGGATAAGTTGGATAGGCCAATCGACGAGGAACGCCCATCGGGTAGTTAGCTGCTGAATTCCCAGTTGCTGAATTCCCAGTTGCTGAATACCCAGTTGCTGAATTCCTCGCTTTTGAATTCCTCGCTGCTGGTCCCCCCGACGGACGCGTCTGGCAAGTATCCCCGACCGACGCATTATCGGAGGGAATGTCGGAGAATCGATTGTCAAAAGGTAGTGTGGACATGTTCCCTTTCTCCCTTTTTGATTGTTGCCAGCAGCCCAAGCCAGCCAGCCTGAGAACATCCCAAGCTAGCAACCGTGCTGTGAAGATCAGCGCCTGCCTGCGGCATACCCATATCTCTATCATTCGCCCAAAACCCACCAAAGTCAATTAAAATTACCTTAATGCGCTATTTAGGTTGTCAATTGTTTCACAAACTCCTGGACTGCCAGATCCATGGCACTCGGGAAACGAGTTAAAATAGGCGAAAATGCCAGTTCACAGGCGTAATCTGAAACGTCTCATTCACGTGGGGTTGGGAATAATCCGCTCTAGCGAGCAAGGTGGCAAATTCCGTACTATCCCGGTAAGCGATCGCCGATCCCGCCGCGGCGCGACCCGTCCTCCCCTGCAAAGGAATGCAAAACGATGCGATCCATCGCCGTAATTAATCAGAAGGGTGGTGTCGGAAAGACAACCACTGCCGTCAACTTGGCCGCTTCCTTGGCAGAAGCCGGGAACAGCGTATGTGTCCTCGATCTCGATCCGCAAGCGCATGCCTCCTTGCACTTGGGTTTGTCGGTAGTCAACGATCAGCTGAGCGTTTATGACATTTTATGCGGAGACGCCTCCATTGATGACGCTCGTTGTTGGATCAATGAGCGTCTGGCCGTCGTTCCCTCCAATCTAGACTTAGCCGCTGCTGAAATGGAGTTGGCCGGCGAGGTGGGTCGCGAGGTAATTCTGCGCGACAAACTCGAAGTTGATCCACAGAAGTTTGACTATTTGATTCTCGATTGTCCCCCTTCGCTGGGAGTACTGACAATTAATGCACTCACTGCCGTGGACGAAGTTTTTCTGCCGCTGCAACCACACTTCTTGGCACTACACGGATTGAGCAAGTTGCTGAAGACGATTGAGATTGTGGCTAAGCGACTCAATCCTAGCCTGCATTTGTCTGGAGTTGTGTTATGCATGTATGAAACGAGCACACGACTGGCCGCCGAAGTAACGCGTGACGTCGACGAATTCTTAGAACTCCAATCGCGGAGCGATGGCGTATGGTCAGGTGCCAAGTTTTTCCAGACTCGCATTCGCCGCAATATTCGCTTAGCCGAGGCGCCAAGCTTTGGGCAATCAATTCTGGATTATGCTCCCACTTCCAATGGTGCCGAAGACTATCGCGCGCTGGCGCGTGAGATGATGGAGTTGCGTGTTGGTCGTCACGCCAAGCATGTCGACGAACGGCGGCAGGTTGGAACTGGAAAAGAGTTGGTCGCCAGGGCGGCCTAATTCCCCGCGTTTTTTTGTAGCGGAAGTCGCCCAAACTTTCGGCCTCGCAGTCAGTCGCTCAGTCAGTCGCTCAGTTCCTTGCATCGACAACTGTGGTGACTGCTGCAACGCCTTTTGTTTTTCACGTAAGACAAACCATGCAGCCTGCGAAATTGAACTGCGATTGTCGTCGCGCCGCCTGCATTGGACTTTTGTGTTTGCAATGGCTGATTTCGTCGGGATGTCATCGACTTCCAGGGGCAGCGCTCGACAAAGGGATTGATTTTCTCACCCCACCGCCGCCCATTGAAGTACCCGTTTCGAACCCCGCACACATCGGCCCCGTTGATCCAGACTTTCTATGGCGACAAATTGTCGATGCCGTCGACGATCACTTTCGCATCGATACTGAACAACCGGTACGACGCGACAACATGAATTGGCTCGAAGGCCGACTGACTACTTATCCCGAAGTCAGCGGCACTAGCTTTGAGCCCTGGCGACGTGATACCGCCCGCGGATTCGAGCGACTACAAAGTACGATTCAATCGATTCGTCGCACGGCCAATATTCGCATCGTCCCGGAAGCTAGCGGATACATGATCGATGTCCAAGTTATGAAAGAACAGGAGGATGTCGATCAATCGCAATTCGCCACTGCCGGTGCGGCTGCACAGCGGCATGATGGTTCCATCATTCGACATGAAAATCAATTGCGACAACAACCGATCACCTTGGGATGGTACGAGATCGGACGCGATCGCGACTTGGAACGGCGTCTCCTGGAAAGCATTCTTGGTCGCATCACCAACGTCGAACCACCTCGTCGCCGACTGCTGCACCAAGACTAGCGTACGTCAGGCTTTTCAGCCTGACTCTCCCACTGTACCAATTTCAGGTACCTCAAGTCAGGCTGGAATGCCTGACGTACTGCGGACCGATCCAGTGCGCCCGCACCAGCGACCGGCCTATCGGTTAGAATAATCGCTCGCTAGCGGCCAGTCGAAGTTGCCACTGCTACAAACAAACACTCTGCCCAAGGTCTGCGTTATGCACCGCTTTATGCTATTGGTTGCGATTGGTTTTACATTACTAAACTCCTTTGCGAATCTGCGTGCCGAAGAACCGCAAACGATTCGGTTGTGGGAGGGTGATGCGCCAGGAGCATTGGGAACCGAGGAAAAAGATGTCCCCACCGCCATCGTATACTTACCGGAAAAATCGACCGCTCCCACGGGCGCCATCGTCATTTTCCCTGGCGGTGGCTACGGTCACTTAGCCATAGATCATGAAGGACATCAGATCGCCCAATGGGCCAACGATATGGGATTGGCTGGAATTATCGTCAGTTATCGGCATCGCAATCGCGGTTACGGTCATCCCGCTCCAATGCTGGATGCACAGAGAGCGATTCGATTGACTCGTCAGCATGCCGACCAATGGAACATTGACCCCAACAAAGTCGGCGTGCTTGGTTTTTCTGCCGGCGGCCACTTGACCACTACCGTGCTGACCCACTTCGATGATGGTCATAGCGACAGTCAAGACGCGGCGGACAAGCTCAGTTGTCGTCCCGATTTTGGCGTGGTCTGTTATGCAGTGATTGGGCTGGGTGAGGAATTCACGCACCAAGGGAGTCAAAAGAATCTGCTGGGGGAAGCCCCCAGCCCGGAACTACTGCGGTCCCTATCGAATGAAAAACAAGTTACCGCGCGAACGCCGCCCTGCTTTGTATGGCACACTGCCGAAGACACGGCGGTTCCCGTCGAAAATAGCTTGGCGTTTTATGCGGCGCTGGCCAAAGCCAAAGTGCCTGCGGAGTTGCATGTGTTCCCCGTCGGCAAGCATGGCATTGGCCTGGGCGCCGCTGTTCCCGGTGCCAACCAATGGCCCGAGTTGTGTCACAACTGGTTGAAGCGCATTAGCATCGTTCAATAGCTATTGAGCTATAACTATTGCTTAACGACCGTACGTCGGGCATTCCAGTCTGACCGGCCTTTTCGCACGTCAGGCTTTCCAGCCTGACAATTCATACAATTACACGTTCAAGAATCTATGTCAGGCAAGAATGCCTGACGTACTTTACCCAAAACTCGCCAGCACTTTGTCGGTCATGGCGATGGTTCCCAGCGATGCAGTGCCGCGCGGCACGAGATCGGCAGTGCGATGGCCGGCAGCTAAGACCGCTTTGACGGCCGCCTCGATTGCTTCCGCTTCAGCCTTCATGTCGCACGAATGGCGGAGCATCATGGCCACGGCCAAGATGGTCGCCAGCGGATTGGCGATACCCTTGCCAGCGATATCGGGAGCGCTACCATGAATCGGTTCGTATAAGCCGGGTCCACCTGCTCCCAGCGAAGCGCTCGGCAACATGCCAAGGGAACCGGGTAGCATCGATGCTTCGTCGGTCAGTATGTCTCCAAACATGTTGCTGGTTACTACCACGTCGAACGAAGTAGGGCGGCTGATCAGGTGCATAGCCATCGAATCGACCAACACCACTTCATATTCCAAGTCGGTGTACTCCTCCTTGACGATCTTCGCACACACACGTCGCCACAGACGGCTGGCTTCGAGCACGTTGGCTTTGTCGACCATCGTCAGCTTCTTGCGACGTAGGCGAGCTGCATCGGCGGCCAAGCGAAAGATGCGCTCAACTTCGTGCGTCTCATAAACCATCGTACTGAACGCCCGCTCTTCGCCATTGGAAAGCGTTTCGCAGCCCGAGGGTCCGAAATAAATACCTCCTGTTAACTCACGGAAGAACAGGATATCTGTCCCCTCGACGATCTCACGTTTTAGCGGGGACGAATCGAGCAATTCCGCAAACGGAGCAATCGGACGCAAGTTAGCGAACAAGCCGAGTTCCTTGCGAATCTTCAACAAGCCCGCTTCGGGGCGTGTCTTAGCCGCTGGGTCATCCCATTTCGGTCCCCCCACCGCACCGAGCAGCACGGCATCGCAGTTCTTGCACGCGTCAATAGTGGCTGGTGGTAGTGGGTCGCCCGTTTCATCGATAGCGATTCCACCGATCTTGCATTCCTGATAAGTGAACTGATGACCAAATTTGGTGGCGACTGCTTCTAACACTCGCTTGGCTTGCGAGACAATTTCTGGGCCAATGCCATCACCGGGAAGTAGGACAAAGCGAGCGTTCAAAACAGATCATTCCTAGAAGAAAAAAGGGATAAACTTAGCTTAGTGTTGGCACATATTAAGAGTGTGGACACTAAGGGACCGTCCCAATATAAGTTACCGGATCGAATTGTAGCGGCAGGGCGCAAGCCCTCCGGTTTTACGACACCGGACGGCTTGGGGCTTGTTGATTTATTCGTTTAACCCGCAGCCGAAGGCGAGGTTCGCCCCGTTGATCCTCGCCTACGCTGCGGGTTAAACACAGAATCGTCGAATCAACACTAAATCATCAAGCCCCTTGCGCCGTTCCGCTAAAACGGCAACTTATTTACGGACGGTCCCTAAGCTGGGATATTATAATTTGACATTGCCTGGACTCTGTCTCATGCGCATGTTCTATTCGTTAGGTACTGCGAGTTTCTGCAAACTTAAACCTAAACCATTAGCCTGGAAGTTTAAGTTTAAGTTTAAGAAAATGCTCAGCCTGGAAAGGCTGATGTACTTTACTTGGCAAGGGGTGTTTCTTTGTCCCCGTCGCGGATGAACGGTTCACGCCTGCGCTCGCTTTTTACAGGAACCAAAGGGCGCACCCAAATGTTGCGGAAGCGAACTGGGTTACCATGATCTTGAAGCGAGATTGGGCCCTCAGCGGGATGCGCCACGTACTGTGGCGGGCGATTGAAGGGGGTGTCTCCCAACAATTCGAAATGATTCAACAGCAACACGCCATTGTGAACCAAAGTCACATACGCGGGAGACTTCAGCGTGCCATCTGCGTTGAAACGTGGAGCGGTCCAGAACACGTCGTAGGTATTCCACTCGCCTGGCGGACGCATGGCGTTAACCATCGGCGGCGTCTGTTTGTAAATGGCGCCGGCCTGCCCATCAAAGTAGGTTTCATTGTCATAGGAATCAAGGATTTGGATTTCATACTTGCCCATCATGAACAGGCCGCTGTTGCCACGGCCCTGGCCGTCCCCTTTGACGACGGTGGGGGAGGCCCACTCGATATGCAATTGACAATCGCCAAATTCTTCCTGCGATGTGATCATCCCCTTACCGCTCGACATCACTCCGTCAGCCACCGGCCAATTGTCGCCATTCTTCCAATTGCTCAGATCCTGACCGTTGAATAGGACCGTCGCATCCGAGGGTGGCAAACCCACAGTATCGGCAGGTTTGATGATCGGCGGCTGTTCCCATTGAATACCCGTGAGGTATTCTTCGGCTCGAAGCGAGTAAGTAGTCGTAAACAAAATCGCCAGGCAGGCGGCGATGAACGTTATGGCGCGCACGGTGGTTATCCTTAGGAGTGGGGTAAAGTTGAGAAAACAATGGATGGAATCTATTATCTGGTGAGATTGACTGGGCCACAACTCCGCTCATGCTCCTCTAGCGAATTTGCAGCATCAGTGAGCCGCGGGCCGTAAGTCACCGGGCGTATGACGCGGGTTTCGTGTGCTCTACTGCTTACGGGCTTGTTGATTTAGTGTTGATTCGACGGTTCATTGTTTAACCCGCAGCCGTAGGCGAGGATCATCAGGGAGAACTTCGCCTTTGGCTGCGGGTTAAACGATTAAATCAACAAGCCGCTGACGCGTCACGGCTCACTTCACTTCCAACATTCTCTCCAGCGCGATGAGTGAATAGCGTGAAGTTTCAGCGTCCACTTCGATTTCATTAACGACGTCACCTTCGATAAGATTTTCAATGGCCCAAGCTAAATGGGCCAAATCGATGCGGTACATCGTCGCGCACATACATACCACTGGAGATAGGAAATGAATCTCTTGTTCGGGGTGTTCTTTCTTAATGCGGTTGACCAAATGCAATTCAGTGCCGATGGCCCACTTTGTGCCGGGAGGCGCCTGCTCGACCGTCTTTAAAATGGTGCTAGTTGACCCTGAAACATCTGCCAGGTCGTTGACCTCCTGAGGGCATTCCGGATGGACTAAGATCTTGATGCCCGGATGCTTCTGTCGGAATTGCGCGACGTGTTCGGGGCGGAACATTTGATGCACGCTGCAATGCCCTTTCCACAGCACTACCTTGCTCGACTCGATCGCCTGTTCGGTATTGCCTCCCATATCGTCGGCATAGGGGTCCCACACCGGCATTTGTTCGTTGGTGATCCCCATCTTCAACGCCGTGTTTCGTCCAAGGTGTTGATCGGGAAAAAAGAAAACTCGATCCCCCCTTTCAAATGCCCAGCGAATCACGGCTGCCGCATTGCTGCTGGTGCAGACGATTCCACCATGCCGACCGCAGAACGCTTTGAGACTTGCCGCCGAGTTAATATAGGTCACCGGAATCAAACGCTGCGTGTCGATGACTTCTCCCAATTGATCCCAAGCATCCTCGACTTGGCGGATCGCCGCCATGTCCGCCATGGAACATCCGGCCGCCATATCGGGGAGAATCACGTCCACTCGGAGACCGTTGCGTTCGGATAATTTATCGGGACGATTAGCCAGAATATCAGCCGTCTCAGCCATAAAATGCACGCCGCAAAAAATAATCGTGCGACAATCGGAACTGGATGCCGCCAGCTGGCTCAGCTGGTAACTGTCGCCGCGCAAGTCAGCATGCTCGATCACTTCGTCTTGCTGATAGTGGTGACCAAGTATTAGCAAGCTTTTGCCGAGCTTCTTTCTCCCTGCCTCAATGCGGGCCGACAGCTCGTCATTTCCAAGCGGTTTGTAGTCGCTGAGGGGCAGCTTGCCGGGGGATGCTGGCAAAATGGGGGCTATGGTCATTTTGTACTCCTGAAAAGGTGTCGGACACCTTTTCGACGCGCAAAGTCTCAGACACCTTTGGTGACACTCCCTAGAGTTTATCAAGTCGAGACAACTTTGACGACGATAGTAAACCGAGGGGATTAGCTCATGTCTCCCCCCCCGTTTTGCCAGCTTAAGCCCAGTTAATCCAAGTCAGATGCTCAAACCCTACTGCCAAAGCGTTTTGCGGATCCGCGTCCCGCTGGTGGTCGTACTGGCCCGGCAATCGATGCGTATCGATCAAGTCACCAAACTTGTCCCTGGCGTACTGATCCAATTCGACAAGCCTTACGAAAGTCCCATGACGGTCGAAATTGGAGAACAGCCGATTGCCGAAGGGGAAGTTGTCAAAACCGGCGACAAATTCGGTATTCGCATCAGCAACATTCTTAAGCCCTCCGAGCGGTACCTAAAGATTTCGGACCAGGCTTCTACGACTTGAAATTCCTGCTCAACTCGGCACATGAGACAGCACATACCGAACGGCAGGTAACGAAAGACTATTGCCTAGCAGCTTCCAGGCGGTACGCTGGCTGAGCCCTTCCAATCGCAAATGTTCGGAAAAACCTAACAATCGAGCCACTTCGCGCGGCGAAAACCGACGATAGCTGTCGCCACACCGCAGGTAACTCCCCGCGTGCAATAGCGTCTTTCCGTAGCTTCCCGCAAAACAAGCCGTGACGCTGGCCCCATCACATTCTTCAATCCGATTCAGCCCGGCGCGATACTTGTCCACGTCTTCCAACCGCAATAACAGACGTTGGGTCAACTCTGCTTCCGGTGTCAGACTAACATCCAGCAGGTCAGTCAGCCGGACGGTATAACGCGGCAGCGGCCGCCAATCGGGGAGTGGGGTTCGCGACGCGAGCAGATAGAATCGCGGCCGTCGATTGGGCCAACCCAATTGCGTGGGACACAACTCTCGGGACTGGACGAAATAGCCAGAACGCTTCAGCTCTTCCAACAATCGCTTGTAAGTTCGCGAACCAGCGAAGCCAATGACATTTTCTAAGCCCACTGTGTCCGGCTGGCACTCGCCAATCGCCCGGATGATTCGCAACAGCCCTTGCGTTCGCGGGTCGTCGATGTCACGCCGTCGACCGGACTGCATGCCGCGCCGCGAGAAGGGCTGGCAAGGTGGCGAAAGCCACCAAAAGTCGGCTTGAAATCCACTGAGCGTCGCGTCGGAAAGCGACTCGATTTCTTGGATTAGATAGTTATGCAAAAAGTTTTGCCGGTAGACACCAGCAGCGACGGAGTTGATATCTACGGCCGCCCTAATCTCCGCTTCGGGCCACGCACAGGCTAAACCACCGATGCCAGCGAAGAGTTCTAGCACGCGGCGACGGGGACAGTGTAGAGTGAGGTCGAGCATAGTAGGCAGGGCGCTGCGGTGGGCTCCAAATAGTTTGGGAATGACTAACGATTCCAGGCCCTTTCAAGCACGCGTTCTAGTTCGGAAAAATCGGTTTTCGTCCCAACGAAGCGGAGCGCATTTGAGCAATTTCTGACACTTAAACCTAAACTAATAGCTGGAAGATAGAGTTTAAGTTCGAGTTTAAGTTTAAGTTTAAGTTTGCCAAAACTCACAGTTCTGAAGGGATAGAACATGCGTAAAGGCAAATCGCAGACAGCCCCAACTTTGTAACAGTCCAGCCCTACGACTCGGGACAGGGCAGGCAGGCAGGGCAGGGCAGTCAGGAAAGCCTGACGTACAGTTATTCGCTGTGGGGGAGCACAATTCGCAGCCGCGTGGTGCGGTCGTCGGACACTTCTAAAACTTTGGCTTGGGCCACACCCAAGTCAACGATGTCGCCTGAATTGACGATCCGATGTGCATAGTGCATCAATAGACCAGACATGCTGTCGGCGTCCGTTTCGCCAAAGGACAAGCCAAGCTCTCGTTCAACATCGTAAACCGCCGCACTTCCATCGATGATAAAGGCTCCCGGCCCATCAGGAACAATGTCTGGCTCTTCCACATCGAATTCGTCAGCCACGTTGCCGATGATTTCTTCCAAAACATTTTCCAGTGTGACAATACCAATCACAGTCCCATACTCGTCGAGCACAAAAGCCAGCAGTTGATGCGTCCCTTGAAAGTGTCGCAAGAGTTTACTGATCGGCATGCTTTCGGGAACTTTTTTGGGGGGCCGCATGATCGACTGCAGTTTAAAACTTTCGTCCAACTTGCGACCGATCAAATCCTTAACATGCAGCACCCCCATGACTTCATCCAGCGAACCATCGCAGATGGGATAGCGAGTGTGCTTGGTGCGGCGGATCAGCTCCAGATTGCTGGACACGGATTCATTAATATCCAAGTATTCCACTTCACCTCGCGGCAACATGATGCGACGACAAATCATGTCGTCGAATTCAAAAACAGCATCCAGCAAACGATGTTCTGAGCGAGTTAGGTTACCGTGGATATGAGCTTCGCGCAGCAAAGCGCGGATCTCCTCTTCGGTATGCGGCACTTCGTGCTCACCGGCGTCTTTCAGACCGATCGCTCTGAGCAACCAGGTGGTGGAGGCGTTCAGGCCAATCATCAGCGGGTAGGTCAGCACATAAAAGGCTTTTAAAGGAAGTGCGGTCCACAGCAGCATGTTCTCAGGTTGCCGAATCGCAAAAATCTTAGGGGCTTGTTCGCCAATCACTAAATGCAATGCGGTGATTACCGTAAAGCCAATAATAAACGACAGTGTATGCAGCACTGCAGCCGAGTGAATCCCGACAGCTTCCAACAGCGGTTCAAGCAGCGCCGCAAAAGCAGGCTCGCCAACCCACCCCAGCGCCAGTGAAGCCATGGTAATGCCCAGCTGGCAAGCCGATAGCGAGCGTTCCAGGCGGACAGCCAACCACCGCGCCGTCTTGGCGAAAAATCGCTTCTGCGTCACCATGTGTTCCACGCGGCTAACGCGAACCTTGACCAATGCGAATTCGGCAGCCACAAAGAAACCATTGGCAATCACCAGCAGGAGAGCCAAAATCAGGTTAAACCAAGAGGGCATTGGTTCCAATTGTCATGAAATAGAGATGGTGTGTGTGACGACGCAGTACACGGATGTGCCGGCCACTTGGGCAGCATTGTAGCTGTTTGCTCGACACTTAGCAGCCTCCCGCAACGGATTTGGGATCAATGTCGCTAACCTTTCAACGCCGGGGATTTGATGCGAGAATATACTACCACGCAACTCGCCCCGCCAAATTCCCAAATATCACTCAGGATTGACCCTTGTCAGCTCGTAACGAAATTCTAGCCAAACTTAGACGACAAGTGGTCGATCAAGTCGAACTCCCGGAAGTGCTCCAAGGCGATTGGATTCGTTTTGCCGATCCGCTCCAACAATTCTCGGAGATGATCTCGTTTGTCGGAGGATCGTGCACGGTGTTGGGCGACCCCTCGGAGCTAGCCGCCAAGCTCGAGGCATTCGACCAATGGCGAGAGGCCAACCGCATCTTTTCTAAAGTCCCCGCCATCACCGGAAACGTCGATTTGGACGCCATCTCCGACCCACACGACTTGGAAAACCTCGACTTTGTTATCTACCCAGGAGAGTTTGCGGTCGTAGAAAATGGGGCGATTTGGTTGACCGATCGCGACCTACGGCACCGCGTGATTTTTTTCATAACGCAATTCCTCGTGCTGGTAGTCAATCGCAGCGATTTGGTCCCCACAATGCACGAAGCCTACGCCCGAGCCAATGTGCCTCAACCCGGTTTTGGGCTTTTCCTGTCTGGACCAAGCAAGACAGCGGATATCGAGCAATCACTGGTCATCGGCGCCCACGGTTGCCGCGAACTACAAGTTTACATTATCGACAATTAACGGGGCAGGCGACAGTTGGTCGCTCGATTGATAGTCGCTCGACTCTCCGAGTCGAGTCGGGCCCAGCCCAGCCCAGCCCAGTTGAGTTGAGTCCAGTTGAAACGCCGCACAAATTATCGAATCAAGTCTCGACTCGGAGAGTCGAGCGACGATGGTGACCACATTTCAAGCACGGGCTGTCGGCCGCTACTATTTATTCCCTACATCACACCATGCCAGCCAACCCCATGACCGAAGCGCCCTCCCAAGCGGCTAACCCATCGACTGTCCCGCGTTCTCAACCTGTCGACAAATCAGGCGAACGTGTGCGCGACATGTTCGCACAGATTGCGCCGCGCTATGATTTGATGAACCATGTGCTATCGCTCGGCATCGATATTCGTTGGCGACGGCGGGTAGTGCGCGAACTGCGACTCGACGGCTCACTGCCAATCCTCGATTGCTGCACCGGCACCGGTGACTTGGCGTTCATGTTGGCAGAAAAAGTCAAAGGCCGAGTGGCCGTGATGGGGACCGACTTCTGCGCTCCGATGTTGTCGCTGGCCAAAGAAAAGCACCGACGGCGGTTCGCTTCGTTGCCAGTCGAATTCCGTGAAGGGGACTCGCAAGCCTTGCCCTTTCCTGACGCGAGCTATCAGGCGGTGACGGTCGCCTTCGGTCTGCGCAACGTGCAAGACACAGATGCCGGGCTACGCGAAATGGTTCGCCTGTGCGCTCCGGGAGGGCAAGTGGCCGTGCTCGAGTTCTCAACACCCTCATTTCCCGTAGTCAAACAACTTTATCAAGCCTACTTTCGCCACGTGCTCCCCAGAATCGGACAGTTCTTTGCCAAAAACGACAAAGGCGCCTATGTATACCTGCCTAACAGTGTGGTCGAATTCCCATGCGGCCGCGCCTTGGCGGAGCGGATGGAACGGGCCGGGCTGCACTCCGTTCGTATTCATTCGCTCACGTTCGGCGTAGCGTCACTTTATATCGGTGAGCGCTAGGCAATTGAACATGAATGAATCGGATATGGCTTCTTCTAACGCCGCACGAAAACCACTACCTATCGTCTTGGCCATCACTGGTGCTAGCGGCGCGGTCTACGCCGCTCGTTTGTTGGAAGCCCTGCTGACACTGGGAAGCGAAGTGCATTTGACGCTCTCGGAATCCGGGGCTGCCGTAATCCGGCAAGAGCTACAAGTCTCCGTTGGACTGCGCGGCGAACGATTGGCCGAGGTACTGGCGGCTGCCGACAAACTACTTGCGATCCCTGACGATGCGACTTGGAACTCAAGCAAAGCCATGGCCCAGGCCGAATCGGGCTTGTTAAAAGTGCATCACCACACGGACTATTTCACTCCCATCGCCAGCGGCTCCTTCCTGACAGCCGGTATGGTTGTCTGTCCCTGTTCAGGAAGTACGCTCAGTGGCATTGCGCATGCCGCCAGTCAAAACCTGATCCAACGCGCCGCGGAAGTGCATTTAAAAGAACATCGCAAATTAATTGTGGTTCCCAGGGAAACGCCCGTTAGCGTCTTGCAACTGGAGAACATGCAGCGCTTGGCGCAAGCCGGCGCAATCGTACTCCCCGCATCGCCGGGTTGGTATCACGGCGCGACCACACTCTTGGATTTAGTTGATTTCATCGTTGCCCGGATCCTTGACCAACTGTCGATCGACAACCAAGCCATCCACCGCTGGGAAAGCACTCATTGAGTTAACTTGGACAGCGGCTCAGGGATGTGTCGCGCGTCGAAACTATAATTCCCCGTCTCAGGCATCGCCCAGCGTACGGCATTGCTCACCACTAGTTGCACTTGGGGTTGATGATAGATCGGATAGGTTTCGTGACCCGGTCGAAAATAGAAGATCTTCCCTTGCCCGCGGCGAAAGGTGCAACCACTGCGGAACACTTCTCCGCCAGCAAACCAGCTGATCAGTAGTAATTCATCCGGCTGCGGAATATCAAAGTGTTCGCCGTACATTTCCGTGGCTGGTAGTTCCATAAAATCCCCTTCGATGCCGCGCAGAATAGGATGTCCGGGAGCCACGATCCACAGTCGTTCCAACTCGCCCGCTTCCCGCCACCGCAACATACAACCGGTCCCCATCAAGCGTCTGAAGATCTTGGAACCATGACCACTGTGCAGCACGATCAGTCCCATTCCTTCCAGCACACGACGCTGCACGCGATCGACCACCTCGTCTTGCACTTGATCGTGCGCCGCGTGCCCCCACCACACCAACACATCAGTATTCTGCAAGCGTTCTTCGGTTAAGCCGTGTTCCGCCTCGTCGAGCGTAGCGCAGGTTACCTCGGCGTCTACTCCCAAATGTTTTTGTAGCGCATCCGCCAGGGCTGTATGGATACCCTGCGGGTAGATCGCTTGTACCTCCGGGTTAGTACGTTCATGAACAAATTCATTCCAAACTGTCACTCGCATGAGCTATAGACCAATGTGATAGGGAACGTTCGTGGTTAATCGATGTCCCAATATTCTACATCCAGATCGCGATCCCTTTGGATGTTGGCAAGCCCGATGGAAGCAATCTTGCGCAAGCCGCATTTTTCTGCAAAGCCAACTTTTTTGCAGTCCACCGTTAGTCCTATCGGCCACGCCAATACCCTGGACGACGTTTTGCATGGGCCACGGCAATCACTTCGATCCGGTTGGACACATGTCGGTAAACAATTTGAAAAGGGAATTTGGAAATGCTGCAAGACTGATGTCGGTCGTCAATGTGCACAAACCGCGCTGGATCGGCAACAATTGCAGCAACCGCAAATCGACGGCGACGAGGAAGTTACGCGCAGCAGTTGGGCTTTGTGCAGCATACCATTCGGTCGATTCGGACAATTCAGCGGTTGCATCCGGATGGAAGTCAACCTGCATCACGAACCCCATGTTTGGCGAACAAACGTTCCCGAATTACCGACCAGCTTTCAGTTTCAACGGCTCCCGAGTCAATTTCCTCAGAGCGGCGATTGATCTCGGCGAGCCATTGTGGCGACAGACGCGGTGGATGATCATCGGGCACCGATGACGCCAACTCGTCGATGAGTCGCAGTCGATCGGCAATCGGCAATCGAAATGCGTGAGTCAAGATCTCTTGATAATCGGACATAGCCATGTCGCCTAACGGAAGGTTTTGCTGAAGCCGTTCTTAACCGCAACGAGAAAACGTGGCAGGGCAATAGATTCTACCAACGCCTGAAAGTGTTGCCAACCAAATGGGGCATTCGCGAGTTTGACTGGCCAGTGGACGCCACCGAAGGTTCGTAACTATAATTGGCGATAGACTTAGCAATGTGGAACCTGCTGCTTTGCGGCAAAACCCTATTGTGTGCGCCGGTTGCAATGGAGACAAGCTATGAATTTGAATCTTCCCGTCGAAGCGAATGATTTTGTGAAAAGCCTCGTAGCGCAGGGCAAGTATCAATCCGAGGAAGATGCAGTTGTCGATGGCATCCGATTGTTGAAGGGTCGAGAAGAATTACGGGCGAAGATCGCGGTGGGCACCGACCAGTTGGATCGTGGCGATTCGTTTGACGAAGAGTCCGTCTTTGACGAAGTTGAGGCCGAAATCGCCCGAATCGAGTCGACACGCGATCTAGGATAGGTGATGCCAAGACTATGGTATTCTGCGGCATCCAAAGAAGACCTGAAAGAGATCGCCCGCTTCATCGCTCGAGATAAGCCGGTTGCCGCAAGGCAATGGGTAGCAAAGCTCCGTCAGAAATGCCGACTGGCAGCGAAGTATCCAGATATCGGCGACGACCGTGGCGATCTCGGCCAAGGTATTCGATCGGTATACGTCGGACGCTACATCATCTACTTCCGCGAAAAGGACGGCATGCTGGAGATCGTTCGTATCGTTCCCGGCGATCTTGAGTTCCCGATTCTCTAGGGGAACACAACGGAAGATTTTGCCAACGCCGCTGGTGACCGAAGAGAGAAAACGTGGCAAACCCATCGATTCTACCAACGCTACAAAGTCTTGCCGAACAAATGGGGCGTCCGCGACGTAACCAACCAGCAATGCGAGTATATTGAACCTTCAACGCTTCTCACTGAACTCCACCAAGTATTAGCTACCATCCGTGAACGTGCCCATTCGTTTTACTAACCAAAGCGACCGTGACTCATGATGCTCAGACTGTTGTTGATCTCGTTCTTATTTATAGCCAAACAAACGTGGTGTCTGGCACTTCCTAAAGCTCCACGACTTATGGCGATTTTGCTTGGCACGCAAAGTGTCAGACACGTTGTTTGTGTGGCACTTTGTATTCAAGGTGCTCTGCATGCCCGGGAGCAACCGAACATCGTGTACATCATGATGGATGAGTGGGGGTACTTCGAATCCTCAGGGATGGGACATCCGATCCTGGAGACTCCCAACATCGATCGGATGGCAACCGAAGGGATGCGGTTTACACAATTCCTGGCGGGCGCCAACGTTTGTGCGCCGACGCGGAGCACACTGATGACTGGCTTGCATACGGGACACACCACCGTGCGACTCAATGCGGGCGGTTTGGCGCTGCGAGCCGAAGACGTGACGGTTGCACAATTGCTGCATGACCAGGGTTATGCCACGGGCGGATTCGGAAAGTGGGGTTTGGGAGACGTCGGCACCACAGGCGTCCCCGAAAACCATGGCTTCGACACGTTCTTTGGATACTACCATCAGGTCCATGCTCACTCGCATTTTCCGCGATGCTTAATTCACAACAGTGAACAAGTCCCGCTGGAAGGGAATTCTGGAAGTTGGGCTACGGGTGAGACCTTTGCCCAGGACTTGATTCACCGGGCTGGCATGGATTTTATCCGCGCGCACAAGGACCGCCCCTTTTTTGCTTACTTCCCGTGGACGCCTCCTCATGGTCTGTGGGGAATTCCGCACGATGAACCGGCTTGGTCTAAGTACAAAGATCTCGACTGGGACGCAAATAACCAGCGTGGCCCCAAAGATGCGCAAATCTACGCGGCCATGGTGGAGATGGTCGACCGTCAAATCGGCGAAGTGTTGCAGTTGCTGCGCGAGCTCGAACTGGAAAATAACACAATCGTTTTTGTGTGTGGTGACAACGGTGGGCAACCCTACTTCGAAAACGAAAACCATCCGCATGGGTTCTTGGCACCCAACCTGAATCCGAAAACAGGCCAGCGGTTCCGGGGCGGCAAGGGAAGCTTTTACGAAGGTGGCTTACGGATCCCGTTCCTCGTGCGCTGGCCTGGAAAGATCCCACCGGCAACTGTCTCCGATCACCTCGGATATTTTCCGGACATCCTGCCTACGCTGTGTGAACTGGCTGGTGCTCCGACGCCATCGCCAACCGACGGAATATCAATTGCTCCAACGCTGCTCGGTGAACAAGCAACGGGTCGCTCCCAACCACAACATGAGTATCTTTACTGGGAAGATAGCAAGAGTGTCGCGGTTCGCATGAACCATTGGAAGGCCATCCGCCCCGGCAAAGAACAGCCCTTCGAACTCTACGACTTGGCCATCGACCTGCAGGAGCAGAACAACGTTGCCGACCACCACCCTGAAGTGCTTTCCCGATTGGTTCAATTCGCCAATCAAGCGCACACCGCGCCGCGCAATGGCCAAGTACTGGATGCGGCCATTGGTTTCTCACCCAAGACGCATTAGCGGGCAGGCGATTGGAACGATACTGGCAATCTATGAGTGAGCCGTGGGCCGTAAGGCACCGGCAATGCTGGTCGCCCGGCCGCTCACGCGTCGCGGCTCACCATATCAACAGCCCGGTAAGGCAATGTGGTGAGGACCACCCCTAAGAGAAGCTCCGGACAGCGGTTACAATGAGCGGAAACTTCAGCGGCTAGGTGGGAAGGTTGAGTGAGGAACATGATCAAAGTTGGCATTGTCGGCTGTTCGGGCTATACGGCCATTGAAGCAATTCGAATTTTACTGCGGCATCCGCAGGTGCAAATCGTGGCCGCGACTAGCCGCCAAGCGGACGGGTCGACCCTGTGCGATATGCACCCGCAGTTGACCGGACGGCTGGAGTTGGTGGTCGAGGATCTCTCGCCGGAACAGATCGCCGAGCGGTGCGATGTGGCCCTGTGCTGTTTGCCCCACGCCGCTTCGGCTCCGATTGTGTCGCGGATATTGAATGGCGGCTGCAGAGTCATTGACCTCAGCGCCGACTATCGCTTGAGCACCCCCGCCCTGTACGAGCAGTGGTACGGTGAAAAACATGCCGACCCAGGTCGCCTCGGGCAAACCCCTTACGGTATCCCGGAATTGTTCGCGGAACAGATTCGTGGCGCAAATCTGGTAGCTAATCCCGGTTGTTATCCCTCAAGTGCGATATTGCCTCTATCGCCACTGATTCAAGAAGGGCTGGTCGAGTCGCAAGGGATCGTGGTTGATTCAAAAAGTGGTGTCAGCGGTGCGGGCCGAACGCCCAAGCTGGGGAACCTCTATGCCGAAGTTAACGAATCGTTTTCGGCCTATGCGGTCGGCACTCATCGACATCAGCCAGAAATCATCGATATCATTGGACGCTATACAGGAACCCAGCCAAGTTTGGTCTTTACGCCGCACTTGGTACCCATGGATCGTGGCATTCTGTCAACCATTTACGTTCGCCCTAAACCGCACGTGACCGCCAATCAGATACGTGAATGCCTGTCAGGATTTTATGAGGGAACACACGGCTTTGTACGGATTGTCTCGCACTTGCCGGCTACCAAGCACGTGGCCTACACCAATTACTGCGATATCACCGTTCGTGAGAATGATGGTTGGATTATATTGATTTCGGTACTGGACAACTTGATCAAGGGCGCATCGGGGGCGGCGGTGCAATGCCTCAACGTGATGTTCGATCTCGACCAAGCGGAAGGATTAAGGGCTTAGTACATCGTGACCTATCATTTGCCTCAAGGCTTCCGTTTTGCTGGTGTCAGCGCGGCTATCAAGAAAAAAGCGGGGACCAAAGACATCGCACTGATCGTCTCGGACGTCCCTGCCGTCGCAGCCGGGGTATATACCCAGAATCAAGTCGTCGCCGCGCCGGTGGTCCTGTGCCGCTCGCGCACTCCGCTGGCCACCGCCCGAGCTATCGTAGTGAACAGTGGAAATGCCAATGCCTGTACTGGGACCCGCGGCGATGCCGATGCGCGGCGGATGTGCGAACTGTTAGCAGTCGCCGTAAGTGGAGCCAATGAAAATGTCGTGCCGGAACAGACGTTGGTGATGAGCACAGGCGTAATCGGTCATTTCCTTCCCATGAAAAAGATCGAAGCGGGCATCCAACAAGCCGCCGGTGACTTGGCTGCTGGCGAGACCGCCTTCCTCAACGCGGCCGACGCCATCATGACTACCGATGTGGCCCGCAAGGTAACGACTCGTGCAGCGGAGTTGGGTGGCAAACAAATTCACATTGCCGGCATGGCCAAAGGGGCGGGGATGATCGGGCCCAACATGGCCACCATGCTGTGTTGCGTCGTGACGGATGCCAAGCTCTCAGCCGAACAAGCCCAACGCTTGCTAACCAACGCGGCCAATAAATCGTTCAATAATATTAGCGTCGAAGGACATACCAGTACCAACGATAGCATGTTGTTGCTCGCCAATGGGCAATCCGGGGGCAACGAGCTTAGTAGTGTGGAAGAGTCGCAATTCGCCGAACATTTGGAAGCCATGTGTATCGAATTGGCCAAGCAGATTCCGGCGGACGGCGAAGGCTCGGCTCACTTAATCGAAGTTCGCGTCACCGGCGCACATTCCGATGCTGACGCAAGAAAGATTTCCCATTGCGTGGCCAGTAGCAACTTAGTCAAAACCGCCGTGCATGGTGGCGATCCAAACTGGGGGCGCATCGTATCCGCGGCCGGTTATGCTGGGCCGACGATTGAAACGTCGCAACTCGCACTGATGATCAATGGTATCCAGCTATTCACTGCTGGGGAGCCGGTAACGTTCGACGCGAAAGCTGCCAGTCAGTCCATTCGCGATAACCATACGACTTTGATTGAATTGACCGTAGGCAGTGGCCCGGGTGTCTGCACGCACTGGACCAGTGATTTGGGGGTCGACTACGTGCGGTTCAACTCCGAGTACACGACATGAGCGAGGCGAGGCATAGTACTGATCCGCTCGTTAGCACTCAACCGGTCAATTCCCCACCGATTGGTTCGCAGGCCGTTTCTACCAAAAGTGTGGCGGCGGGAGTTGTCGGAATTGGAACCGACATTATCGAATGCGATCGCATCGAGCAGATGCTGGAGAAGCATGGCGACGTTTTTCTAGCTCGAGTTTATACGACGGGTGAGATCGATTATTGTTCGGGACGCAAGGCAGCCATTCAACACTACGCCGGTCGCTGGGCGGCCAAAGAAGCGGTTCTCAAGGCGTTGGGGACTGGTTGGGCGCATGGAATTCAATGGACCGACGTAGAGGTCGTCAATCAGCAAGGCGGCAAGCCCAACATTGTGCTGACCGGTGTGGCCAAGGAGCTGAGCGCTCAGCAGGGGATTCGCGAAATGATGATTAGTATCTCCCACTGCAAAAGTTATGCAGTGGCTTATGCAACTGCCGTTGGGGAACCTTAGAGTATGTCGTCGCGAAAGATGGTCTTGTTGACCTGGGGACACACCAATCCGCGGACCGCCAAAACGGCCACGGGGCTGTTGCGCTATTGTCCCGATGAGTGCTTGGCGGTGCTCGATCCCGACCAAGCGGGCCGGACTGCCCAAGAGTTGCTAGAGGTTGGCGGAGATACGCCGATCATCGCGGCGCTCGACGCAGCCCCCGGTGCCGATACTTTAGTGCTGGGAATCGCTCCTCCTGGCGGCAAGATCCCAGCCGCGTGGCGTGCGGTGATCTTCCAAGCTATCGATCGCGGTATGAATATCCTCAGTGGCTTGCATGATTTCCTTTCCGATGATGCGGAGTTGGCAGCCGCCGCGAGTTCCAAGGGGGTAACGATCACCGATGTGCGCAAGAATCATTTCAAACAGATTGCCCGTCGCCAGGGACTAAACGACACATGTTGCCGCCTGCATACCGTGGGGCACGATTGCAGCGTGGGAAAGATGGTTGTCAGTTTGGAGCTTGAACGCGGCCTCACCTTGCGCGGTCGTGACGCTCATTTCGTGGCTACCGGTCAGACGGGAATCATGGTGTCGGGCTCAGGGCTCCCTATCGATTGCATCGTGGCCGATTTCGTCAACGGAGCGGCCGAGCAGTTGGTGCTCGATTCACAGCACCATGAAATCATTGTCGTCGAAGGCCAAGGGAGCTTGGTGCATCCCTCCTATTCCGCCGTAACGTTAGGGTTGCTGCACGGCTGCATGCCTCACGGGCTAATATTTGTCTTCGAGGCGGGACGCGAAGAGGTGGGAGGCTTGGAACAAGTCAAACTGCCGAGCTTGAAGACACAACGTGAGCTCTTTGAAACGATGGCCAGTATCTATCAACCTTGTGAAACCATTGGCCTGGCCATGAATGGACGTCGGCTAAACAAATCGCAGGCTGACCAATTGGCACGCTCGATAGAAGCCGACATGGGCTTGCCTGTGGTCGATGTCATCCGCGATGGCCCGCAGCGGTTGGTCGACGCAGCAGACGCATTTTATCAGTCCGGGCGTTGGAAATCGCCGCGATAACGGAACTGCGTCATAGTCGATCTGAAAGCTTCGGGTTATCATAGGAGGCCCTTCAAAATGGCTGCGGCACGCGGCATTGACTTAGGACGCCGAAATGGAACACTGTGGAATAAATGGGGATGCGTTCACGACTCGGAGAGTCGCGCGACGGTATAGAATGCAAGAATTGAGAGGGCGACCAGTTATGTGGCAACCGACACGAAGCTTGATGTTAGCAGTTCTCTGCTTGGCAGGTTGTAATGGCATGCAATCTAAGGATCCCGGAGTCTATCGCGAGGGGCTAATGGCCCCGTCGGGCGAGCCCGCGTACATTACAGTACAACACTGCCTGATCGCCTTTGAAGGCTCGGTGCAAGGCAAGGTGATTGTGCGTTCGGAAAGCGAAGCAGAAAAGCTGGCTCAGGAGCTGTTCGCCAAAGCTCAGGCTGGTGAAGATTTCGCAGCCATTGTGGCTACGCACACCGATGATTCGCCTCCTGGAATTTACAAAATGGCCAACGAGGGTTTTGCTGGAGATATGACCAGCCGCGTCCCGAGCAATCATGTCTATGCACGCAACGGCATGGTTCCAGCATTCGGTAATACCGGTTTTCCACTCGAAGTCGGGGAAATCGGGTTAGCCGTCTACGACCCAATCGATAGCCCGTTTGGTTGGCATATTATCAAGCGGCTCAAGTAGGTCCATCACTACCTTTAGCGAGAACATAGGAGGTGTCCCAGATGAGCGATAGCGAATTAGAAAATCGCGCCGCGACGATTCGCAGCCGGCTAACGCAACTTCGGGACAGTCTTTGACTTCGACCAGAAAACGGCGAGCATTGCCGCGATCGATGATCAAATGGCTGCCGCAGATTTTTGGAGCAATCAGGAGAGAGCACAGGCAGTTGTAGGCGAATTGAAAAGCCTACGCTCGGTCGTGCTCCCATTGAAGGACGCGCTCGATTCAGCTGATGACCTGGTGGGTCTGCTGGAAATCTTAGCTGAGGACGAATCGGCGCGTGACGAGGTAATTGCCGAGGTCGCGCGGTTGGAACTGCAAGTCGAGGAACTCGAACTCAAAGCACTGCTCGACGGGCCGCACGACAGCAAAGGTGCACTACTCAGTGTGCATGCCCGCGATGGTGGTGTCGATGCCAATGACTGGGCGGCCATGTTGTTGCAAATGTATATTGCCTGGGCTGAACAACACGATTATTCCTTCGAACTGATCGATCGCCAAGACAACGAGGAAGCGGGCATTACACAGGCTACCATCGCCGTGCGTGGCCCGATGGCCTATGGCTACCTCAAAGGCGAAGAGGGGATTCATCGCTTGGTACGCATTAGCCCTTTTAATGCGGAAGGAAAACGACAAACTAGTTTCGCTGCAGTCGATGTCTCACCAGAAATCAACGATTCTGTCGAAGTAGACATCGAAGAGAAAGACGTTCGTGAGGATACCTATCGTGCCAGCGGTGCGGGTGGTCAACACATCAACAAGACCGACAGCGCCGTCCGCTTGACTCACATTCCTTCCGGTATCGTAGCCGCCTGCCAAGGTGAGCGCAGTCAGCACAAGAACCGCGCCAATGCTTGGAAGGTGCTCCGCGCCCGTCTGGCTCGAGTTGAAGAGGAAAAAAGGGAAGAGGAGCAGCTGGCAAAGTACAAGAACAAAGTCCGTCAAAAAGGCTTTGGTTCACAAATCCGCAACTATTTTCTCCATCCTGACCAACGCGTGAAGGATTCGCGGACCGAGCATTTGCAGAATAGTTTTCACGCCGTCATGAATGGTGACATCCAGCAGTTTTTGGACGCCTATCTCCGTTGGCGCATGATCCAGAATTCATAGTTTTTCATTCGCGAATTTGTTTAACGGCAGGCCATAGGAGACTGCTGACTAAACATCAATCCAAGCGCATAATGGTAGCAGTATCGTCGCGTCACGTGTGGGAGACCTTTTGATGTTGATGGACCAGGTTTGGCGTTATCGTTTCGACGAATTCGATGACAAAGTTTTCGAGGCAA
>JBGSNE010000288.1:0-39366 GCA_041739785.1 Pirellulaceae bacterium | reverse complement strand
ACTCTCCGAGTCGTGATTTGCACGCTCTGACCACGAGACCTACGAATCTCGACTCGGAGAGTCGAGCGACGATGGGGTACCCGTGAGGAATTCTCAGCTGCCAAGCTGACAAATGGGGTGGTTTGCCTTCAGAAACATGCAATCAGCGTGCCAAACACTTGGGAAAAGGATTAGACAGGCGTGATACTTTTGGGCACGCTGCTCCGCTGTTCATGCCTGCAAATGAATTTCCACATTGAGAGCGATTTAACAGGAGAAAACAGAGGCAACAGAGAGTTCGCTGCAATCTGCGTTGACTCCTGTTTGTTAACAAGTGCAACGCTACGTCTGGACTTCGGCTAGCACCGTTTTTTGAAACCGAGAACGGTTACTCAGGCAGAAGCGGCTTACCATTGGTCGCTTCCGGCAGAAGCAACTCACGGTAGTCGCTTCCGGCAGAAACAACCCACGATTGTCGCTTCCGGCAGAAGCGACCCACGATTGTCGCTTCCGGCAGAAACGACCCACCTTATTTTTTGCCTGTGGCTAACGAGACCACAATCAAGGTTAGGAACGAGAGGGGGATGGTCACAATCCCAGGCTGGCTAAACGGAATGAAGCTTGCCAGCCACTCGGGGCGAGCCACCCCATAGACCTGCGAAAACGTATCGGCGCTCAGCAGAATCCAGGCAAGTGAACTGACCATGCCCACCACAACTGCGGCAATGATCCCATTCTTAGTGGTACGTGGCCAGAATAACAGCATCACCAACGAGGGGAGATTGGCTGAGGCGGCTACGCTAAAAGCCCAGCCCACCAAGTAATTGACGTTCATCTTCTCAAACAAGATCCCTAACACGATGGCAATTACCCCCACCACTACAGAAGCTGCCTTGGCCACTCGTACCTGCTGGTGGTCAGACATCTCCATGCCCAGCACATTTTTCAGAATGTCATGGCTGACAGCTCCGGCTGAGGCCAAGATCAAACCGCTGACCGTTCCCAATACAGTGGTAAAAGCGATCGCCGAGATCATGGCAAACAACCACTGGTTCATACTGCGAGCCAAGAGTGGTGCGGCCATATTGCTATTGGTTACATCCAGTGAACCGCTGGTCATCGCGCCCAGCCCCATATACAACGTCAGCACGTAGAAGAAGCCAATGGCGGCAATTCCCACAATGGTACTCTTCCGCGCCGCACTGGCATCTTTCACGGTGTAATAACGAATCAAAATGTGGGGCAACGAGGCAGTTCCGCAAAACAACGCCAGCATCAACGAAAGAAAATTGAGCTTGGGCCACAGTCCTTCTTGGCGAATACCTGAAAAGATCGGATGCTCACCCGGCCGTAGCACGTGCGATCCAGGCGTAGGCTTGGGATAGTAAACGGTAGTGACCGCACCAGCCGAACTTGTGACTTTTTCATTACCCCACAGTATGATTTCCGAATCGTTGAGCGTCTTGAAGAAGGACAGCGGTCCCAATGCCCCGGTCTTGGTTTGCCCATCGGGCAATTTTGAAATGAAGCCGGTTGGATGCAGCTCATTCCGTCCACCATCTACGCGCGACTCTCCCAACGGCGCACCGTTTACCAACTGCTCCCCGGTTGCGGAAACTTCCACCGTTTGACATTCGCGCAGCCACTTGGCACCGTCGCTTGAACTCGTTTCACGCAGCAGCAAACTGCGATCATCTTCGGTGACAACTTGAACGTACGGTTTTTCGCTCCACTCTGACGGTAGCGGTTCAACGCGATAGCCAAGGTCGTTTAATTGCTGCTGAGTTGTTTGCTGTTCGGAGAGTTCAATGGCGGTAAAGGCGTAGCCGTCGGTTCCACCCGATTGAACTTCCAATCCACGCTGCAAAATGAGAACGGTCAAGACTGCGCTGAAGGCAACCAACAGTGAACCCTTCAGAAATTGCACCCAAGTCGTCGAGACCATGCCAGCCGTAACCACAATTAAGATTACTACCGCACCAACGATCACCACGCCCACCCAATGGTCGAATCCCAATAATGGTCGTACTAGCACGCCGGCCCCAACCATTTGCGGAATCAAATAGAAAACGCTAACGGTTAGCGTGCTAATTCCAGCTGCCAATTGAATACCGCGCGATTGGAATTTCGAATTGAGCGCGTCGGCGAAAGTGAATTTCCCTAATCGTTTCATCGGTTCGGCGATAACGAACAGTGCTACGATCCAACCCGCCAAATAGCCAATGGAATAGAGGAATCCGTCATAGCCGTAGAAAGCGATCATGCCGCAGATACCGAGAAACGAAGCGGCAGAAAGATAGTCGCCGGCAAAGGCGATACCGTTTACGAACCATGGAATTTGTCCATGCGCGGCGAAATAGCCCGACGACGATTTGGCTTTGCCCCCAAGATAAAAACTCAGTCCGAGCGTGAACCCTACAAAGACTACAAAGACCCCGACGGCCAACAGGGTGGGTTCGTAAATCATGATCGACCCCCGTTCTTCCGCCCGCAAAGCACGCCATAGATCAAGGCCATCACGAAGGCCAAGCCAATCAATACGAACCCCCACAACACCGCCAGATTCAAACCGCCGATCGTCTGCCATTCTCCCCAGGTAGGCGCAAACGCGTTAACCAACACGAAGGCCAGATAGAACAGGCCATAGACGAAAAAAAGCCGCAATCCCAATCGAGTGTTGCGATCTTGGATAGTCGGTTCGGTCACTAGCAAAATCTCCGCCTGTCCAGTCAATATGGCTAACACGCCACAATCGATGCAAACTGCTATCGATGTGGCGGACTCCAGTCGATGAGTCGCCCGAGATTGTAGCAAGTCTAGTGGTCGAGCGTGGGGCGAACCGAAGATAGCGAATTATCGGTGCACCCCCATGCCATAGGTGCTGAGCAAATGCCATGTCGGCTGAGCAGATGATTAGTGGGCTAGCACGGATGGCAAAGCCGGTGCACGGATAAAACACTTTAGCGCCGTACCCAGCGCACCAGCGCCAAGCCCGAAAGCTGAAACCTGAAAGCTGAAACCTGAAACCTCAAGCCTACCCCGCCAACATGGCGGCGATGGACTTCTTGGCAGCTTCCACCGCTTCGGGAATCTTGTCTGGGAACTTGCCGCCGGCCTGTGCCAAATCGGCCTTGCCACCGCCACCTCCACCTACGATCGGAGCGACTTCGCCAATCCAAGTCGACGCGCTCAAACCGCGATCTTGCAAAGCCCTGCTGATCCCAGCCACCAGCAGCACTTTATCGTCGCCAGCTTTATTGGCGAACAAGACAGCGGTGGGTTCACTACACTTTTGTCGGATTTGATCGATCCATTGCCGCATCAGGTTGGGAGTGGCTCCGGGCGTTTCCGCGACTACCACAGCCACACCGAATATTTGCGAGGCCGACTCCAACAATGACTCAGCCGAAATTGATCCGCTGGCAGCCAGCGCGGACACTTGCTGAGCCAACTTGGCTTTTTCATCCTGCAAAGCCGCGAGCCGCGCGGGGATCTCTTCGGTCGCGACATTGAGCAGTCGGGCTGCGTCGCGCAACATGGAACGCTGCGTTAAATAGTTGTTGGCGTCAACTTTACTGTTGATCGGAGATTTTTCTTCGACCGTAGCACCGCTACCGGCAAGCTGTTTTTTCAGGTTGCGAATCTCGCTGGTAAGCCCGGCCACATGTCCCACCACTTCACTAGGATTGCATCCCAGCGTTTTGGCGGCGGCAGCCAGAAGTGTTTGTACTTGTTGACGGTGTGCCTGGGCGCGCTGTCCTGTATAGGCGATGACACGACGCGTGCCGGCCGACACGCTCTCTTCGACGATTACTTCAAACTGCTCCACTTGGCTGGTATTGGTCAAGTGTGTGCCGCCACACAGTTCCTTAGAGAACTCACCCATGCTGACCATGCGCACCGGATCGGGATACTTTTCTCCGAACAACATCATCGCACCGGCTTGTCGTGCTTCGGCCAAAGGCACGGTCTTCCATGAAATCGGGGCAGCGCGTTGTACTTTCTCCGCCACAATGGTTTCGATCGAACGAATCTGATCGTCGGTCAGTGCGGCCTGGTTAGTGAAGTCGAATCGCAACCAATCGGCATCGACCTTGCTCCCCTGTTGTTGTGCATGCCCACCCACGATCGATTGCAGAGCGTGATGCAGTATGTGGGTCGCGGAGTGAGCTCGGCGAATACCGTCACGTCGCGTGACATCGACTTTGACGGTGACGTGCATGCCCGCTGCAAAACTTCCTGCTTTGAGCTTGCCAATATGGACCAGCAAGTCGCCGGCCCGTTGGGTATCGTTGATTTCGAATAACGAATCGTCGGCGAAGATCGTTCCTGAATCGCCAACTTGTCCCCCTCCTTCACCGTAACACGGAGAGCGATCGAGGAAGACGCGAACCACTTGGTCCTTAGCATCGCTGGCTTTTAGTTCATTTACCAAGTGCGCAGCGTCATCCTCGCCAATGACAATCCCTTTCACTTGCGCCGACGATTCGACTTTATCATAGCCGAGGAATTCGGTGCGTCGCAGCGCTTCCTTTAAGGTCTCGATGGGCCCAGTGGCGAACAGCTCACCACGACCACCACCGCTCACTTTTTCGTGCTGCTCCATCGCTTCGCGATAACCATCCCAGTCGAAAGTCAAACTACGCTCGGCGGCGAGTGCTTGAAACAACTCTGGTGGAACACCGTAGGTTTGATAGAGACTGGCCGCTTCGCTGCCGTCCACCATCACCGCCGACGCACTCTGCATCGATTCAAACACGCGCCCGATGCGTTCTAAGCCGCCTCCAATCGTAGAGAAGAAATCGTTTTCCTCCTTGCGAATTACTTCCGACACTCGATCGACAGTCGACTTCAATTCGGGATAGGCGTTGGCCATCGTACTGGCCACAGCGGGGACCAACTGATACAGAAAAGGTTCGCGCAAGCCCATTTGGTGGCCATCCAACACCGCCCGTCGCAACAATCGCTTGATAACGTAACGAGCTTTCTTCGGTCCAGGCAAGATGTTCTCGTGCACCGCAAAAGAACACGCACGAATGTGGTCCGTAATCCGTCGCAGACGACGTCCATTGTCACTTTCGTATTCATATTTGACGGAGCATACTTCGGCAGCGGCGTCCAAGATCGGCCGCAATATATCGATATGGAAATTCGTCGGCACGTTTTGAAGTACACTCGCCGTGCGTTCCAGCCCCATACCCGTATCGATGTTCTTGCTGGGTAGCGGGCGGAGGTTATCGGGGGGATCACCGATGCGATTGAATTGAGTGAAAACCAGATTCCAAATCTCCACCTCTTTGCCGTTACCCAGCTGGAAATATATTTCGCTACAGGGGCCACAGACACCGTCAGGGCCTAGGCTCGGCGCGCTGGCGGGCCAGAAGTTTTCGTCCTCCTCCATCCTGGCAATTCGGGCGGTCTCCAGGCCAATCTTCTCATGCCAAATCTTGGCCGCTTCGTCATCGTCTTTGTAGACGGTTACCTTCAGTCGCTGCGGATCGATCCCCAACCATTTTTTGTCAGTCAGAAACTCCCAGGCCCAGACAATCGCTTCCTGCTTGAAGTAATCGCCAAAGCTAAAATTCCCCAACATTTCGAAGAAGGTATGGTGGTACGCAGTGCGGCCCACGTTGTCGATGTCACCTGTCCGCAAACACTTTTGGCAAGTTGTCGCGCGCGTGAAGTCGAGCTTCACTTTTCCTAGAAAGTGATCCTTGAACTGGTTCATCCCCGCCGGGGTAAAGAGGACCGAAGGGTCCCAAGTCGGAACCAAGACGTCGCTCGGCTGGCGGGAATGCCCCTTGCTCTGAAAGAAGGCTAAGTATTTTTCGCGAAGTTCGTCAGTTTTCATCGATCGAGGTTTCCAGGAAAATCACTACGTCAACAACATCGTCGCTCGACTCTCCGAGTCGAGAACGCAAACATCATCATTCGGCTCTCTGACTAGTGAACCTAGGTCAGACTCTCACGCTACAGCGAATTCAACTCGGAAAGTCGAGCGACGATTTCCAACAATATATCGAGAGATATCAAAACCAGCTATCGGACAGCCCAGAGGCCGAAAATCCAGTGGGTCGCTCCTGCCGGGTGCGACTACTGAATCCCTCTGATGTTAACCAATCATCAAGCATTGACTAAAATTGACTAAAGACGAGGAGCAGTCGCACTCGGCAAGTGCGACCCACTTGCGCCCGCTGCCCCCCTACTCATCAGCCGGCTCGACTTCGATCGTCTCAGCCCGCCCGTCCCCGCGAAAGACCGACAAGGCAACGGGACCTAGTTCCACTTGTACTTGCCGATAGAAATCTTCGGGGCTTTCGACCGTTACCCCATCCACGGACACCACGCTATGGCCGGGGCGCAGTCCGGCGTTCCAAGCTGGTGTGTCAGGGTCAACCGACAGAATTGCTAGCTTTAAAGCCCCTCGTCGATTCCCCCCCAAGCCCGAGCGGATGAGCTCCGGCGAAACGGCGGTGGCATAGTCAATCAACATGCCGCGCCATTTTCCAGGACCGTTGACCGCGTAACCGGGCCGTTTGGTGCTGATCGGTTTCTTGCTCAAATGGGCTGGCAATTGCAAGGCTTCGGGGGTGCTCCGTCCAGGGCGAAAGCGATGGACAGAAAGTTGAACGTCGGTCCCGGCCGCCGCTAGGCTTAACTCACGAAACAAATCGTTGCGGTCGACAATCGAGTGTTGATTGACTTGGAAGATTACATCATCGGCTCGCAAACCAGCTTGTTCGCCCGGCAGACCCGGGATCACTACGCTTACACGAGCTCCGGTGAGACCGCGGGCTTTTTCAACGCTGCGTAGATCCTCGGGCTGAATTCCTAGAAATCCGAACTCGGGAATTTTGCCCGCTTTGAGCGATTCGATTACTCGCAGGAACATTTCGTCGACGGCGATGGCATATCCGGCCGATTGTTCATAGCCCGCCGAAGCAGCCAGCGCGGTAGTCAAGCCGACGACCTCGCCTTTTAGGTTGACAAGCGCGCCACCACTCATGCCCAAATTGAGTTTAGCATCGGTCTGGATCAAAGTTCCAAAGTGATGAAGGGTCTCTTTGCCACCCTCACCAGCGGCCGCTTCACTGGGGGCGACGCGATTCAGATTTGAAACAATACCCCAACTCGCACTGGCGCGACCGTCACGCGCTATGGCTTGCGGATTGCCCAGCGCGATCACGAACTGGCCCTTTCGCAATTCGGCTTGACCAAAAATGGCGGGCTTCAAGTTCGATGCGTCAATTTTCAGAACGGCTAAATCGCTAAAAGGATCCGAGGCGAGAACTTTCGCGGGCATCCCCACGACACGGGCAGCATAGCTTTGCTTGTCGAGCCAGACATAGTAGTCGTGCTCTCGGGGATCGCCCAACACATGCCCGCAAGTAACAATAAAACCATCGTCGCTAATGACGATGCCACTACCAAATAGCGTCGGCACGAAGTCAGGGTTATCGGGAAGATCCGGGGATGGAAAGGGATTTCCCAGTCGGAATTGATCGAACCTCAATTGATCGACTTGGGCCGCCGGAGCTTGATTGCGACGAATGCGGGCAATGGCCACCACCGATCGCTCAGCCGATTCGATGGCCGATATCGTGGCCTGTTCCACGGCAGCCACTACGCTCAACGCATCATCTGCAGCCGGCGATTGGGCCGACGCGGCTGCTGGGCCAATCGCCCACGCCAAAAGTGCCACGACTGCAGTCAATTTCATTAGCTATCCACCATTTCGGTTTCTTCCTCGGCGGCCGCCACTTCTTCAGCGCCCCCCTCGGGCCCGCAGTATCCGCCATTGGCCATGATCAGATCCTTGATCTCAGTTGCGACATCCTTATTCTCCAGCAGATAAGCACGAGCCTTCTCCTTGCCTTGCCCCAAGTACGTTTCATTGTACTTAAACCACGCCCCACTGCGGGAGATGATTTTCACTTCCGTGCCAACGTCGAGCAGATCCCCTTCGAAGCTGATACCCGAATTGTGCATCATGTCGAATTCAGCAATGCGGAACGGCGGAGCCACTTTGTTTTTCACGATCTTGCAACGCACGCGCTGGCCGACCACCTCTTCGCCATCTTTCAAGCTACCGATGCGGCGGACATCAATGCGGCAGGAGGTGTAGAACTTCAGCGCACGACCACCGGGAGTCGTTTCGGGACTGCCGAACATCACTCCGATCTTCTCGCGAATCTGGTTGATGAAGATAACAACCGTCTTGCTCTTGGCGATAGCACCGGTCAATTTGCGCATCGATTGGCTCATCAAACGCGCTTGAAGTCCGACGTGCGATTGGCCAATTTCACCATCCAATTCCGCTTTGGGCACCAGGGCTGCCACTGAGTCGATGACGATGACGTCGACGGCATTGCTTTTGACCAAGTGTTCGGTGATCTGCATCGCTTCCTCACCGCAACTGGGTTGCGAGACCAGCAGGGTGTCGAGTTGCACGCCAAGCTTCTTTGCCCAACTCGGGTCGAAGGCGTGTTCGGCGTCGATAATCGAAGCGATACCACCTGCCTTTTGTGCTTCGGCACAAATGTGTAGGGCCAACGTCGTCTTTCCGCTCGACTCAGGTCCGAAGATTTCAATGATCCGCCCGCGCGGAACCCCAACTCCTCCCAAAGCCATATCGAGCGACAGACTACCGGTGGGGACACCAGAGATTTTCAACAGTGCTTCACCTCCCAGGGGCATGATCGAACCTTCGCCGAACTGCTTCTCAATCTGTTCTAGCGTGGTTTTCAGCCCTGGCTCTCGCTTGTAAACCGCCTCCATTCCTTCTGGACCATTCCCACCCTTTTTGCCGCTAGGAGCCGAACTCTTCTTCTTTGCCATGTTTTTTCTCACTGTGGTAACCATTTCCCAGGAACTCCTGACCGAAAGTGTGGAACTAAATCGGCGGGCTTGAATCAGCGGACCTGATTCAGCTACGCGCGATACTACCGAATTGGTGGCGTCGTAGCAACTCGCCCAACGAAATATAGTATCGCGTCCCACCTGGACACCTTTGGTCCCAGCCATCGGATATTGTTTTAAACAACCCCGGAAAACTATGACCTCAGGGACGGACAGGGGGTGTTTCCCTGGAATTTTGACGGGAAAACGAATGAAAAAATTGAGTCGAACAATCATCCAATCGGTTGGCCGAAGGGGTGGAACCGTCCTTGGTCGGTGCCACTCGCAGAGAACCGTGGCAGCCCTCCCTCAGCTCAAGGCTGTGCGACCAATAGGCTAGGTAAACCAATCGTCCCACGTCTTGCCCAGCGTGTCTGCCGCTTCGGCCAGCGGCATGGCTCGCCAACCCGCGCCATCAGCCCGCAGAACCCCCAAACGGGTCAGATTGAGCACGGTGTTCTCAACATCAAAATCGACCTGCAAATTGGTGGCTTCCAGCAGGAGTTCTTCGCAGGCGCGATCGATTTCCTCCATGGTGAGCGAATCACCGGTCTGCTCCTTCTCAGCCCGCGCAGGCAGCAACAGGGCGGCGGCAAAGTAGGCCAGTATGGCTTCACAAGCCTCTTGTTGCTCTCCTTCCTCGAGCAAACGCAGCAACACGCCAGCATTGTTGTCGAGGTTTTGATAGTAGAGGCTCTGTGCCATGTTCAATAGGTAGCGGCGTTTGGTATTGGTACGATAGGTGAACATCGATTTCACACCAAAGCCAATCGCGAATAGAACCAAGAGCACCATGGCCACCGTTTTGAAAACGCCGAAGAAGGCCAGCAGCAAAACGTTTCGCAGAAATCGCCACAACGTAATACCAGCCGCATACAGACTCGGTACCACGATCCGCGAATGGTCGAGCCACGTCATCTGAATCCCAAGTGCAGGAAGCAACATGTCGACGTCTTGTTGCGGAACGTTTTTAAACATCCGCAAATAGACGCGTCGTGGGTCGAACTGCGACGATTTGAATTCAGAGTTGGTGCGAAAAACGACCACGATCCGCTGAAACAACGGCACGTCAACCGTTTCCAAGCGAAAGAAATTGTGCCAGTTGCGAATGGAGCGTTTACCAATCACACAGCCGCGGCCGTAGACTTCCAAGTGGTCGAGCGTATCGAGTCGGATACGCATGCGTACGCCCCAACGACTGGCTGCCCGAATAGCCTGATCGATTTGCTCCTGGGTCAACCGATGGTAGTTGGCACGAAACAACACATCAGGAACTTGTTGGAACAATTCCTTTGCCAATCGATCGCGACTGTCGTGTGTAGGGACGGTCATCAGCAGGCGGTCACGATCTGGATCAAGCGGCGCATAAATATAGGTTAGCTTTTCGTGGCGCTGCCTGTACAAATGATGGCAAAGCGAGAGAATCAACGCAGCCAACTCACGGAATTGGCCCCGTTGCTCGCGAGCCAGAACAGGATGTTGTGCAAGAAACTCCACCACGTCGGTCGTATGCAACGGCACGAAGTTCTCGCGACGACCTTCGGTCTGGTCGACAAACGTATCTGCGTCCAATTGCAGCATGGTTCAGTGCTTTGAAAATGCGAATAGTATTGCGATGGTTGGCTGTTCAGTATTGCATTGTCGGGGCGGTAACAAAAATACTCAGGCCGAGTTGCGCGGCAACTCGGCTCGGCATCTCAGTACACCAACGATTTTATAAGGCCACGATAGATGACAGTTTGGGCGCATGCAATTCGGGGAGTCGCCTTCGATATGGACGGATTGATGGTTAACACGGAGGAGTTGTACTCGGAGGTCGGAGACATCCTACTCAGACGTCGTGGAAGGCGATTCACGCTGGAGCTCAAAGCCGCCATGATGGGTTTGCCGGGACCACAAGCCTTTGCTGTCATGATCGAGCGTGAGAGTTTAAGCGATACCCCCAGCATACTGGCCGTTGAATGCGACGAGATTTTTGTCGACTTACTCCCTGAAAAATTGCAGAAGTTGCCTGGTTTGGACGGTCTCTTGGAAGAGCTCGACATGCGCCAACTGCCACGCTGCATCGCCACCAGCAGTCCTCATCATTTCGCCAGACAAGTGCTGGAGATCATCGGTCTGAGCGATCGCTTCGATTTTGTGGTGACGGCTGAGGATGTGGAGCACGGTAAGCCGGCACCCGATATCTATCTTAAAGCAGCCCAACGCCTAGGAATCTCGGCTCATGAAATGCTGGTACTCGAGGACAGCCATCATGGTTCACGGGCCGGACTAACCGCCGGAGCATGCACGGTCGCCGTGCCGGGAGACCATAGCCAAGACCATGATTTCACGGGCGTCTGCTACCGGGCAACCAGTTTGGCCGACGAAGGAATTGTTGGGCTGTTGGGTACGTCAGGCTTTCCTGCCTGACCATTCTGGTAGTTCGTGTCAGGCGGGAAAGCCTGACGTACGGTTCGCACCAAAAGCAATTAGGCGTCCCAGATGGGACGCCTAACAGCAAATTTCTCAGAGCTGGAAATGGCGAAATTACGCCATGTCCTTGAGCTTCTTCAGAGGACGAACTTTGACTTGCACAGAAGCTGGCTTAGGGTCAGCCCAAATCATCTCACCGGTAGCCGGATTGCGGACTTGGCGCTTGGGCAGTGCAGGTTTGTCGACAGCCACAATTTTGCACAGATTCGGAATCTGGAAAACACGTGGCCCTTTCTTGCCAATGTTGGCTTCAATTTCACTGGCCAACGCATCGAAGAACTCAGCAATTTGCTTCTTGTTCAATCCAGTGCGTTCGGCCATGTTGTTGAAGATCTCAGTCTTCGTCAACGGTTTTTTCTTGGCAGCGGCTTTCGCCATACTTTCAATCCCTTTCTAAATGATTTAGCCAATGGAGCGGAATTCACTTGGGAGCTGATTAAACGATGCACGGCGCAAATTTCAACGGGAGACAGCCCCGAAAACCGCAAAAATCCATGCGTTTTCATGGTTTTTTGGAGATAATCCTGTTTTTCTTCGGGAAAAACGCTGGTTTCAGGCCTGCTAAACATCTCGAAGGACACGTGCTGCAGGCATCGAACAGGCTGTTTTCATCGGCCAAAACCAGGTGAAAACCGTAGCGGAACTCGCCAAGACTTTCGGCGGATAAATTCGTAGCGGAAGTCGCCAAGACTTTCGACTTTTCAAGGGAAAACTGCTACGGACGAAATTCTTGCCGACTTCCGCTACGTGTTAACCTCGTGCCATTCGTGTCCGACACCTTTTCCCGGACAACCCCCAAAATCTAATATGGACAGAGCACTAGCCTTCACAACTGAGCCACAATCGCATCCGTGGCAGCAGCAGAAAGCTGCCCGCCGCCGGCTAAGGCATCCTGCAAATCATCGGCTAATTTTAGCTCCAGCGACGGCAAAACGGACTGCATGGCCAAGTCGACGGCGTCAGCCTTGGCACCTGCCGAGTCATGTCGGGCTGAACCCAACAGCTGGCGTATCGCCTGCGATGGCGATAAGGTTCGAGCAACCAGCGATTGATCAATCGTGGACGAGTTTGTCGCGGAAGCTAGCCTGTCGCTACTTGTTCGTGAACGGACTAAATCCGACAGGTCTGCAGCGGGCGAAGTACTGCTTCCCCCCTCCCCTTCACCGCTCAAGGTGCCGGTGTTGCTGGTGTCATTGGTCGAACTGCTGCTGGCAGTCGCTGGAGCCAAGCCAGCCAGACTAGTACTGCCACGCACGCGAAGCAGTTTCATAGAAGACTCCGTCCCAACCAGCGAGGCGATCGATGTGTTGTTCAACGCTAACGACGCTTGTAGATTTGACGCCGTCGCATTGGTGGCGCTGATATTCAATGTATTGGCCGTTGTGTCCAATTGGGCCTGCAATGTATTGAGCTGCGCCCAATCGCCGCGCGGTGCGATCCAGTTGGTGGTGCCATCGGCCTTCAAAGCCACGGTGAGACTGTTCTTAACGGTCGAGCCGAGGAAGTCGCGAATATCGAAATAGCCCACCTTGAGTGAACCTGTGACGATCAAGTTGCTGACCATGTCGCCATCAGCCACGCCCGAATTGAGACTTACGTTCGAGCCACTATCATTGAGGAACGGAAGCGGCTCGCGGATCAACGAATAATTGCCCGGTGCAAGATCGTTGAAAGCAAACGTTCCTCCTATCCCAACCTGCGATTGAAGCGAAACGGCCGCACCCGTCAAGTCGGTACCGCTAAGCGATACCGGGAAGCCCGCGTAATAGAAGTTATCGAGGCCTGAACTACCGACCAATCCCGAAATGTCGCGCGGCGTATAGTTGCTCACGTTAAGCGTGACTGTGGCGGTATCGGTTAGCCCGGTGCCATCGTCGATCGTATAAGTGAACGAGAACAGTCCTTCAAATCCAGTAGCCGGAGGAGTATAGATCAGATGTTGGCCATTGCTGGATATCGCCAATGTCCCACTGCCACTGGGCGGCTGGCTGACGGCTGTGATGCGTTGTGTTTCGCCCTGGTCTGGGTTGATGTCGTTCAGCAGCACTTCCAACGTGGTCTCACCCAGTGCTGACAACGCGTTCAATGAATCGTCGACCGCATTGGGAGGATCGTTGACAGCGCTGACAACAAACGTCATCTGCCCCAAGGCGGTCGCCCCTCCACTGTCCCGGAGCGTGTAGGTCAACACTTCGGTACCATTGAAATTAAGTCCTGGCTTGTAACGAATCGTCAGACCATCGCTGGAAACGGATACGGTACTGCCAACTTGCGATGTCCCCACCGCCGAGATGCTCAAGGTCTCGGCCGAATTGTCGGTGGTATCATTAACCAACACATCGAAAACGTTCTCGGCTGCATCCTCCACAACTTGGAAGGTGTCATTCTGCGGTGTCGGCGGAGGATTCTCAAGATTCACTGCCACTGAGACCGTTCCAACGGCCGTCCCACCACGACCATCGCTGAGCGTATAGGTAAACGTCTCCGTCCCCGAGAAACTGGCGACCGGCGTATAACGCACCGTTAACCCACTTGGCCCGCGCTCGATCGTCCCTCCCGCCGAACCGCTACTGACGGAGACGATTGATAGGCTCTCCGAATTGTCGCTGTCGACACCCGTGGTGTCGTTGGTCAGCACTTCCAACACATTTTGCGTTGAGTTTCGGAATACGGTAAATGTGTCATTAAGCGCAAGTGGCGGATCATTGATATCAGCAACTTGAATGGTGACCGTGGCCGTAAGTGGTACACCCTGTTGATTCTGCGCGGTGTAAGTAAATGTCTCAGCGCCATTAAAATTGGCGGCTGAAGTGTAGTTGAGCGTCTTTCCATCGGATGCAATGGTAACCGAGCCACCGCCGTTGGGTGAACCTACCGCACTGATGGTCAGCACTGCTCCACTAGTTAACGTATCATTGGCTAGCACATCCAGTGAGTGCACGCCTGTGTCTTCGTCGAAGTTAAAGACGTCATTGGCAAGTGTGAAATTGGCCCCAACCACAAATGGGCTCGTCCCAAAGTCAACTTGTGAGAATGGCGTCGCACTTGCGATGTCGTACAACAAAATATCATGACCGGAGATGTCTGGCGACTCGGTTCTGAGCATTGGATTACCCGCCGCCTTGGCGACAAAAGTAACTTCTGTCAAAACGCGCGAATCGCTCCCCAGACGCGAACTGCGATCGGAAAAGGCGCCCAATTCGTCGATCAACCCCGGTGTCGTGGTAGTGCCGCTGAGGTCATTCAAATAGGGATCCAAGTAGCTGATAGGATTGTTAGCGATCGGTTCTATAATGGCCGAATCGAACAACAGATCTACATACGCTGCATAGACCCCGGTTGGAGAATCCGGAACAGTGGTACCGCTCCGCAAGTCCAACACGACCACTTGCACTTTAAACTCTTGGCCGGTGGCTACAGTCGTAATTGGTTGCCCACTCAGGTCAACCGCGTTGAGTGAGATACGGACTTTAGGTTGCTCGATTACATTGATGCTGATGGCTTGATCGCGAAGGTTCCCTGCCGCGTCGGTCAATTGCAGAGTTAGCGACCGAGTACCAAGCTGGCCGGTAGTCGGAGTCCAGGCAATCAGCCCGGTGGCCGCGTCGATGGTCATGCCTGCCGGGGCACCCGATGCCAATGCGTAGACCAAGCCTTGACCTTCCTCGGGATGATTCAGATCGATCGACAGTGGCGTGCTGACGACCACATTCGAAGGAATCACACCCGAAGCGATCGCTTCGGGTGATTGATTGTCGAGCACGACCGCCAGACTAGCTGACGACGCACTGTTGACCCCCGAAACTCGTTGTCGCGAAGTGAAGGAGACCGAACCTTGGCCAAGACTGGCGACATTGCTGACAATGACATTCGTGGTGCCGCTGGTGGCCGTAGCCGTGCCAACTACGTTGCCTCCCGACAGCACCTCGACGATGGCACCTACCGTTGTGCCTGAAACGGCGAAGGTCAGCGATTGAGCATTGGTGTTGTTGTCTGTATTGCTAGCCCCACTGTCGCTTTCGGGCAACAAATCGATCCCGGTGGGGGCCGATTGCGATACGTTGACTGTCACGACTTGATTGTCATCAGGACTATTGGTCGTCGGCGTCGTTGACTGGCGAACGGTTGCGCGAAACTGCAATTGTCCAGTGAACCCGACCGGCGGAGTGATCGTGACAATGCCGGAATCACCGTCGACGGTGACGGTATAGTTCTCCGTCCCCAACTTGGTCACACTATAGATGAGCGTATCATTTTCAGCGTCTTGAGCCGTCAGGGTGACTTGCGTTGGCACGCCAGCCTGTGCCTGTACCGTTGGAATGTCATTCAAAAATGGTGCACCGTTGGCTGTGTCTTGAACCACAGTGGCTTGGAATATTTGCGACGTGCTATTGCCTTCGCTGTCGGTAACGGTGACCGTAATGTTGGCGGTACCGGTACCGTTACCAGTCGGTTTGAGCATGATCAAACCATTTTCATTGTCGGTAAACACCGTGGCTGAGTTGATCAGCACGGCGTTGGTTGGACGGTCAGAGGCATTGGTGGCCGTGTTGCTGATCGCCTCGCGAACCGCTTCGCCCTCAATGAGTTGCCCAAACACGCTGTGGTTAAAATCCAAAAAGCGCTGTGGACCTTCGGTAATGAAGAACTGAGAATCGTTGGTGTCATCAGTCGATTTGGCGTAGGAGAGCACTCCAGTGCGGTTGTGTTGCAGGTCTAGATTGAATTGGTCGTCGAAGTCCCCCAGCGTGGAACCACCGGTCCCATTCTGATTCTCGCCATCCCCGGCTTGAATCACAAAGTTATTGATCACACGGTGAAAAGGGACGCCATCGTAATAACCGTCTTGGGCCAGCTGAATAACACGCCCCGTAGGTCGCGGCGCTTTGTCTTCAAACAATTCGAAGACCATATCTCCAAAGCCCTGAATGGCCAGTCTCAAACTCCGGTTGCCACTGACGACTTGCGCAGCGACGAGATTGGGATCGCTCGAAGTGACCGAAATCGTCAGCGGATTGCCATTGGGATCGTAGGCATCAATTGGCACGTGCAGGGGTGAACCGATGGCCACGTTGACGTTGCTCAAGGCCGCGATCGATGGCGTCGACGATTGAGGAATACTCACTCCCGCCCGTTGCGCCAACGTCTGCAACGATTGCACGCCCGTCAATCGTGTGCTATCGGGGAATTCCCAAGTCGGATACTCAGTAATCCCCTCGTCAATGGCGATTTGATTAGGGGTCCGGTCTGCATTGGTGACTTCGATGAACGGCAGGAACTTATATCCATCTTCGAACAATTGTTTTTGTTCGGTGCAGAAAGGGCACCAGGCCGCTCCGAAGAATCGTGTTCCCGAGTCGGTCAACGCTTTGGCAAACGCCACTAGGTCATTCGCCGGCTCACCCTCTGCCACCAATTCGCCTTCACCGGCCAACGAGCCAAAATTGGATTCCTGCGGGACGGACGCGTTATGTGTGTCGTAATAAGTCGATCCAAGCAACGCCATAAAACCGTCGGCAGCCATGAGCTGCCGCATTTCGAGCGGTTCGACCAACATCGGTCGCCGACTTGGGCCTGTCGCTTTGGCTCCCAACACCGGTGGATGGGTAAAAAACAGCTCTGCCAGCCACTTAGAAAAACGTTGTCTTTTCTCGCGACGCGACATATCCACTTACCTCAAAGACTCTGGTTGAAACACACCGACGAACCGACGGTAATGCCGTTATTGATTAAGACGGCAAAGCGACCGCGCCGTTCCAGTAATTCTTAGCCTAATTGGAAGGCAGATCTTAGTTTAGCCCGCACTGCCCCGTTTCTGAAACGTCGGCAATACCGAGCCTGAAATTTCAGCCTAAACACCCCAACCGGCACTAATCGACAAAGATTACCAAAGAATATAACGACGGCCGCTAGCTAGGAGACCCACAGAAAGCCCCCCCTATTTGATTTAGATGACGGGAATCCACCAGAAGTTCCCTGCTCCTTGCTCCCTGCTCCTTGCTCCCTGCTCCCTGCTCCCAACTCCCAACTCCCAACTCCCAGACTCCCACTCAAAGCGCGGAGTCGAGCAGGTCGTCTTCGTTCAACATCTTAAACCCTTGTTTGGCCAGTACTTCTTGGGCCAGTTCGGTGTTGTCTACCATCAGGGCGACCGCGGGCGCCGAGCCTTCGTGGGTCAATAATGGGTAGGCCTGCACGATGTTAATCTCGGCTTGCAACAATGCAGAACAGACTTGCAGCAACGGTTGGCTATCGTTGGGGAGTTCGATACCGATTAGGTCGCTTTCGATGATGGCCAAACCGGCTCGCTCCAAGATTTCTCGACCGCGTTCCGGATGGCTCACCAAGAATCGAACAAAGGCACATTCTGCCGAGTCGTTTATCGACAAGGCCACAATCCGAATTCCAGTCCCCTCAAATCGACGGACAACTTCCAGCAGCTGCCCCACGCGATTTTCCAGAAAAACGGTGAATTGGCGAATGGTAGGATAATCCCTGCCACGAGCCGTTGTGAAATCGGTCACTGCCCCCTCGCCAAAACTCATATTCGCACCTTAGTTTTATCCACTTTTATCGCAGCCGTGGCGGGTGTCGCCAAGCTTGATATTCTGACAGTTTCCTCGCGTCAAAGCAAATACCCTTGCCAAATGGCTGGTCAAAATGCAAGATCGTGCTCTTTCATCCCCCGAGTTGTCTGTAGCAGTCTGCGACAAACCGCATCCGGCTAGGTAAGCCAGGACGGTTGACGTCGACCGTAAGTAAGACCAGCAGCGCCAGGAAAAGATAAACCAGTGACCGTCCAAGACACAATTTCAATCCGTGTGCAGTACAACGAGACCGATGGGCAAGGACGCGTTCACCATGCTCAATATCTCAATTATTTTGAACGCGGGCGGGTGGAATTGATGCGCTCGCGTGGCCACAGCTACCGGGAATTCGAGGCAAATGGGCTGATGTTGGTCGTGGCTGAGTTGAACGTCAATTATGTGGGCGCGGCCGAGTTCGACGATCTGCTAAGCCTCGTTACTTCGGTGGTCCGCAGCCGAGGGGTCCGAATCGAACATGCCTACGAACTTACGCGTATCGACGCAGCCAGTGGGAAAACACAAACCATCGTCACGGGCCTCAGCACGATTGCTTGTGTCGACCGTACAGGCAAAGTCCGTCGCCTCCCGGATTATCTCCGCGAAGGTTAGCAGCAATGAACGCAGCGGAAGAGAGCCAATACTTTCGTCCATATTCATAGCGGAAGTCGCCAAGACTTTCGGCTGTGGATATCACTAGCTGCAAACAGCACACCGCGGCCTACCGCGTCTCAGTCCGCAGGCGTTTGGCAACCGCTTCCACATCGTGCATCACCCGCAATATGTTTTCGCTCATGATTTTGTGAATGTCCTCTTCCGAATAGCCGCGATCCATCAAGACTTGCGTCAGCAGCGGATAGGTGGAAACGTCCTCCAATTGTTTGGGCAGAGTGGTTATGCCGTCAAAGTCACTACCGATGCCAACGTGATCAATGCCCGCCACGCGAACGATGTGGTCGATGTGATTGGCGACGTCGTGAATGGTTCCCGGTGGAATGGGAAATTTAGCGCGATAGGCAGCAGACTCCTGGCGAATTGCTTCTTCATCGTCCCCGTATTTCTTTCGCAGCTCGCGCGTGCGTTCGAATATCTGCTTTGTGTTCTCAGCCGCTGCGGGGACCACAAACCCAGAATAGAAATTGACCATTACCACACCGCCGTCGGCGGGAAGTTGTGCCAAAATCTCATCGGGTACATTGCGTGGATGATCGGCCACGCCCCGGGCCGACGAATGTGAAAAGAGGATGGGTGCCTGGCTGGCATCCAAGGCGGCTTGCATGGTCTGAGGTGAGACGTGTGAGATGTCGACCATCATTCCCAGGCGATTCATCTCGCGCACGACCGCGCAGCCAAACTCACTCAAGCCACCGCACTTAGCTTCGTCGCTGCACGAATCGGCCCAGTCGAGCGAATCGCTGTGTGTAAGAGTCATATACCGCGCCCCTAACTCAAACAACCGCCGAAGTTTCTCCAGCGAGTTGTCGATGGCATGCCCACCTTCGACACCGATCAGCGAAGCAATTTTTCCGCTACTACGAATTCGCGTCACGTCGTCGCAGCTTAGCGCCATTTCGAACGTCTCCGGATAGCGCCTCTGCATCGCCTCGACAATCGCGATTTGCTCCAACGTCATTTGATGCGCCCGTCCTGACTCAGCGGTATGTGCAGGGACATAGACAGACCAGAACTGAGCCCCTACCCCACCCTGCCTTAACCTGGCGATATCGGTATGAATTTTGGGTTGCGGTTGAGAGATATCGAGTTTTTCAAACGAACTTGACGCCTCACTTCGCAACGTCCAGGGAAGATCGTTGTGACCGTCGAAGACATAGCCTCGTTGGTGGATCGCTCGCGCCTTGGCTGAAACCACGACCGGTTGGTACGCGTTGGGTTGAGTCGCCGCGGCCCGCTCTTGCCCCGACACAGGCGGTACATTCACCAGGCAATCGACAAACAACAGCACGCAGCCGCTGAGGGCAATTCGCCAGTGGTCTTTATGAATCATGGCCATAATTGTCATCGTTCCCCGAGAAAGACGTGTGAAATTCTGTTAAGTTTAACTGCACTTAAGGTTTTCCAGCCTGACACCCGTGGAACCTGCAGGCTATTCCGTCGGATAAACTGGCTGGATGCAAGCGGTTGGTATTTGAAAACTGCATGTCAGGCTGAAAAGCCTGACGTACGAATCCGAGTCAGGCTGGAAAGCCTGACGTACGTAAGTTTACTCGAAGCAAACATGGCCATGTCAGACGAACCTCAATCGCAACCGTTTCTGCCTCGCGTGGGAATGATTTGGTTTTTTATTGTTGCCAGCGTGGTGGCCGTGGCACTGGGTGTCATCCGCGCAGCCGAGCAAGGACGAGCGCTCCAAGCCGCCTGTTTGTTGACGAGCTTGTTCATCGCGTTGTTCGCAATCTTCTCAGTTATTTGCTTTTTAATCGCCTACTTCATGGGTGCTGCCGAGCGAGCTGTCGTCGGACGGGTCGACACTCCGGCCAGTCCCTTCAGCGATGGCTCGTTGCCACCGCAAATCGTCCCCCCCAAATCAGTCGATGAAAACGCTTGAACAACGTGCTCGATTCAAATAAGTCAGCCCCCCTTTCCGAGTGTCAAAGTGCATTCCAACGGATCTCTGTTGCCAAAAGTGACCGTGCATTCCAGTGGGCCACTCTTGCCGAAAGTGACGGTGCATTTCAGTGGGTCACTTTTGCCGAAAGTGACAGTGCATTCCAGTGGGTCACTTTTGCCGAAAGTGACTGTGCATTCCAGTGGGTCACTTTTGCCGAAAGTGACTGTGCATTCCAGTGGGTCACTTTTGCCGAAAGTGACTGGTTAGCACCCCAGTGCTCGCACCCCACAATCGCACCCCACTTGAAGAGACTCCCCTCCACAACTCACGTTGCCCTACGAGTTCTCCAACTTGTACTGATCCTGCTCACGACCCTCCTCCCCTCCACAGCTTGGTCCCAATACTCGAACACGGAAGCCTTTGTCACCCGCAGCATTCGCGGCCGCGACGTACTCCGTGTTCAATCCACCGTCGATTCACCTCCCGGTGGCAACACGGGCGTGATCAAAGTGTCCATCGGCGCTCCCAAACCGAGCCCAGCCGACCGCGACCTAGTAGTAGTCTTTTACTTGCAGTCTTACGGCAGCGCGAAAAACACCAACGTCGCCTATCGCGTCCCCATTCGGCTGGAGGAGGGAAAAAGCCGCGTTGAATTGGAATTGCCGTATGTGAGCTTTCAAGGCCAATCAATCTGGGACGTCGGTGTTTTCGAAGACGGGCGCGACATCGAAGATACCCGAGGGCAAACCTCGACAATGAATTGGACGAACAGCAATGACGGTCCCTACTTGGGTTTGGCAGCACTGTTAGCCAACGGCGAATCGGAATCAACGGCATTGCAAGAGCTGGAAGATCTTTCCGAACATGTCATGTCTCTCCCTGTCCAGCCTCGCTTGGCTGGCCTTCCGATCGCTCAAGTGTTTCAGGTAGCTGAGGCTAGCCAAGATTGGCGATTTTATTTGACCCGTTCGTGCTGGGTGATCTCGCCGACAGCCATTGCGGAACTCAATCTCCGGCCGCCGGCCGCTCAAGCTGTGCGGAACTACATCGCAGCCGGTGGCTTCCTGTTGGTCCCAGGCACAACGGACGCCGCCCAGCTGGCCGAAGTCAACAATCTGCTCAGCGGAAATCTGCTCAGCGGAACTTCTTCCAACGGAGACGGCCAATTCTGGACCACCGATTTTGCTATGCAAACTGGCTTGATGGACGCGAATTCAACTTATCTCGAAAACCCCGCAGCCGCACTGCAAGATCATCCCATCCTGAAAAAATTCTGCTTTGGAAGCGTTCTCGCAACTGCGGAACCACTGAAGGGCATGAACAGCGACTATTGGAAGATCACATTATCATCGTTGCTCCGTCCCAAGCCCATTGCTTTTGAAAACGATGGAGATTGGTTTTGGAGGAACTTAATTCGCGCTGTAGGCAAACCGCCTGTGTGGGTCTTTTGCGGAATTGTCACACTTTTTGGCGCACTGCTCGGGCCAGGCCTGTTGGTTTTCACCGGCCGCATGAAGCGACGCAGCCTGATGATTTTTCTCGTGCCGGCTATTTCGCTCGTGGCCACCCTGGCCATCGTCTCTTACGGAGTACTTCACGAAGGTTTTGAGACGCATGTTCGAGTCACTTCCGTTCAAGCCATAGAGCCAGCCACTCAGCAAGGTTTTGTCTGGTCGCGACAAAACTACTTCAGTGGTCTGCCACCACGCGATGGGATTACCTTTTCATCGCAGACCTTCGCCCGCGAGGTAGCGGCTGAAAACGACCGAAACAATTATCGTTATGACGGGAATCCGCGGCGAGGCATCACTTCGACCGTAAACATTCTCCCCGACGGGCAAAATTGGACAGGTTGGTTGCGACCGCGGCAGCAGCAACAACTGCTGGTTGGCCATACGGCGAAATCCCCCAAGCTGCCCATCGAAGTTGCACGCTCCCAGGGAAGGGTCTCGCTTAAAAACACCGGTCGGACGGAACTCAAGCTCGTACTACTCCGGGGTGAGCGGAACGACTACTACTTCACGGAACAACTGGCTCCCGGCCAATTGGCTGAGCTTAAGGGCGATGCGTTAGACACCATACGTGCTAAAGTTGCCAAGGTGATGGTCGACTATCGTCCTCAGTCTCCTCCCGAGTTGGGAGAAGGTGGTTCACTACTCGATTTCGGCTCAGGCTCGCGACGCTACACCACGCAAAACAACTTCTTCGAACTCGAAGACATTCTGAACTCCTTTTTCAAACAGCGCGTGTCGGACAAACTGGAAATGCCCCCCTTCGGCTTCGCGATCCTGACCACCGAGTCGGATCAAGTCGAAGTACCACTCCAAGGGACTTCGGACGAAAACTTGCATTTGATCATAGGGACCCACGCATGGTAAGTCATCCCATGATTCAATTGCGGCGGGTGTATCGCTTTTTCGGACAAACCCGAGCAGTCAACGATGTGTCGTTCGAAGTCGAAGCGGGACAAGTATTTGGCTACATCGGACCCAACGGTGCGGGAAAAACCACCAGCATGCGGATCCTCTCCACGCTCGATTTGCCCGACTACGGTGATGCGCTCGTGGATGGATTTTCGTGTATCAATGATCCGGACCGAGTTCGCAAGCGATTGGGATTCATGCCCGACAACTTTGGTACGTATCCGAATATGAACTGCATCGAGTACCTCGACTTCTTTGCCAGATCGTACGGCGTCGTCGGGCGTGATCGGACCAAAGCCTTGCGACGCACCCTAGCCTACACGGGACTCGACAAGATCGCCGAGAAGTCGATTCGAGGATTGTCGAAGGGAATGCGGCAACGCCTGTGTTTGGGACGCGCCATGATCCATGATCCAGCCGTGTTGATCCTGGACGAACCGGCCAATGGACTCGATCCCAGAGCGCGGATCGAGCTGCGGCACATGATTCGCGGTCTCGCGGCAGAAGGGAAAGCCCTGTTGGTTTCTTCGCACATCTTGACCGAGTTGGGAGAAATGTGCGATGCAATCGGGATCATCGAACGTGGCGAACTGATCGTTAGCGGAACCGTGGCCGAGATCAAAGCCAAACTCCGACCTCATATCGACGTCAAGGTAGAACTACTGAGCAGTGGCGAAGGACTCGGCCAGTGGCTGGCGGACAAGTCCAACGTGTCGCACATCCAAGCCGCTGATCGTTTGGTCCGTTTTCAATTCGCTTCGGCAGACCCCCAAGACCAAGCGTCTATGCTGCGTGCCATGGTAGAAGCCGAATTTGCGATTCTCGAGTATTCGATCGAAAGCTGCTCTTTGGAGGATGTGTTCTTGCAGATTACAACGGGAGCTGTGCAATGAGCCAAGTCTCCCTCATGGGGCAATCTCAGCCAACCGATGGTGACGACTTTCGCCACCGCATTACCGATCCGCCAAAACAAGGTTGGGAAACGTGGTGGTTGTGGACCAGTGAACGGATCAACCCGATCGTGGTCAAGGAAGTCCGGCAATCGCTCAAAAGTAAACAATTCACGATCAGCTTCGGTTTGACGTTGATCGCCGCTGTTGGCTGGACACTGATCGCAATCTCGCTGATGGTCCCGCGCATCTTCTATATGCCTGCAGGCATTCCGCTACTGTCGGGCTACTTTTGTATCCTAGTCGTGCCACTCATGGTCATCATTCCGTTTGGTGCTTTCTTATCGCTCACCGCCGAGACGGAAGACAGCACTTTTGAATTGCTCAGTATTTCGGCGCTGTCAGCGCTGCAAATCGTACACGGCAAGATGGCGTCGTCGTGCGTGCAGATACTATTGTATCTATCTGCCTTGGCACCTTGCATTGTGTTGACCTATCTACTGCGGGGCGTGGGACTGTACACGATCCTGTTTTTCCTGGGCTGGACCGTGGTGTTGAGCATCTGCGAGACAGCCCTGGCCTTGCTGTTGGGAGCCATCGCACGGACGCGGATGTTGCAAGTCGGCGCTGCGGTGGGCGCGTTGGCCGGTTTGTTTTTTGGAGTTGGAACCTGGCTCAGTTTCTTATTGTCGGTGGGCTTGGAGACATTTACCAATCCAGCCAGTACGGAGTTGGTGGTGGTCTTGGCGATGGTTACCGTCTTAGCCATGAGCGTTTCGCTAGTGCTTCGCGCGGCAGCCGCTGCGATCGATTTCCCAAGTGAAAACCATTCAACCCCCTTGCGACGGCGCATTTTCGGCTTGCTGACTTTGGCCAGCTTCTGGTCGATACTGGGGGTGGTGTATGTCGAGGACATGGGAGCCGCCAATGCTCTGCTGACAGTGGTGTTTGTCATCCTGATGGTGATTGGCTCACTCGTCACCGGCGAACGCGGAGTCATTTCACCTCGAGCGCAGCGCGGTCTGCCTAAAACCTTTTTGGGCCGAGCCTTGTTGACGTGGTTTTATCCCGGCGCTGGATTGGGGTACATTTTTATCGTGTGCCTGTTTGCAGCGATGGTTGGCACCGTGGCCGTGATCGACGTCTTCTACGACGGGAAATTTCAATCTGGACGCGATGCGGCTAGTATTACGATTGGTTTTTTGCTGCTGTGCTACTTGGTCTTTTATGTGGGTCTGAATCGACTGCTGATGATGCTGGTGCCGCGACAAATCCCAGCTCGGATGCTGGCTTCAATCGCGTTGATGATCGCCACGTTGGTGATGGCCCATATGTTGCCGCTGTTTTTTGCCTATTATGCCAATGACTATCGCGACTTTGGCTACGCTTGGCATCAGGCATTCAACATTTTTTGGACCATTGATGAAGTGGATAGCAGGTTTTCGCTGGATATCGGGGCCAGTATGGTAATCGTTACCCTGTGCGCCATCGCGATTTTCGGTTTGAATTTAGTATTCTGTACTCGCGACGTGATGTTGGTACGAGTTGTCGTGCCGCCACGGATTCGACAGGACGATAGCCTCAATCAACCCGCGCCCCCCGTTCCTGCAGACCCTTTTGCGGATTAGCAATTCATGGCCCATTATCATCCAGAAGACCGCCCCGATCCGTCCGAGCAGCCGATTCGCGCTCGCGTCCCCGACCATGTGGCTGCTGGCGCATTCAGCACCGGCGTGATTGTGATGACCGCCCAAACAGAATTTATTCTCGACTTCGTGCAGAATTTGGGGCGTCCTCACCAAATCATTTCACGAGTTGTCATGCCTCATCATGTATTGCCACAGCTGGTCGATGCGTTGCAGCGCAATATTGAACTGTACAGAAATCGTTGGGGCGAGCTACCGCAGACCGGCACGACGAAAGCTCCTAGTCAGGACGCTGAACGCCCCTCCCCTTCGGCGCTGGGTGAAACCACACCACAATCACCGCAGGGGCCAGCGTCTTCTCAGGCACCTGCGCAACACTTGGCCGCAGGTGCCGTTCGCCCCCCTGGAGAAACCAACAGCGGTGGAAGCTCCGGCGGTGGAGGAGGCGGTCCTAGCCACTCTGCGCCCGAGTCGAGCCACTCTAGCGGAGAAGGGGCGGGAGCTGAATCAGCCGGCGGGGCAAAGCAGTCGAACTCGGGCTCATTTGGGAGTTCCAGCACTCGACAGGCCTCAGTCCAAGATATTTACGACGACTTAAAAATCCGCGATGAGATCTTAAGCGGGGCCTATGCCAACGCCGTAATGATTGGCCATGGACCTCACGAATTCAGCTTCGATTTCATCACGAACTTCTATCCCCACTCAGCCGTCAGCGCCCGCGTCTTCCTAGCGGCCGGGCAGATCCCCAGATTGTTCGAGAGCCTAAAGGGAACATGGGAGCAAATGCGCACGCGGATGCAGCAACCACCCCCAGGCAAAGAACCTCCACCGAATCCTCCGTCCAGCTTTTCTGATGAAGACAACCCCTTTGCGTGATCCAGTCCTCGCCCAGCGTTCTCCCTTCGTCGCACAACTTTCCTTCGTCGCACGATTTTCCTTCGTCGCACGACTCTCCGAGTCGTGATTCCCAACATGCGAATCATACTCGCCAGCCAATCTCCACGCAGGCATCAGTTGATGCGCGAGGCGGGATACGTGTTTGAATCGGTTCTCCCCAGCGAGACCGCCGAGTGTGGTATCTGCTCGCGCGAGTCGACACCAGAGTTGGTCGCGCGGTTGGCCTATCAAAAAGCGATGGATGTCGCGCCGCGGATTGATGGAGAAGCAATTGTGGTCGCCTGTGACACGGTCGCCGACATCATGGGGCGCGTATTAGGAAAACCCGAAGATCGACGGCATGCCGAAGAGATGTTGCGGTTGTTAAGCGGTCGCCGACACCGTGTCTACAGCGGGCTCTGCCTGCTACGCGTCCCTGGTGGCGAGCCACAAGTACGCGTCTCCAAGAGCGAACTAGAAATGCATGTGCTCAGCGACTCGCAGATCAAAGAGTATCTCGACAGCGACGACTGGATTGGCAAGTCGGGTGCATTTGGTTACCAGGACGGACATCCCTGGCTACAACTCATCTCCGGGACCGCTGACAATGTCGTTGGTTTACCGATGGAATTACTCTCTGAGATGCTAGCGACCTGTTGATCTCTTTTCAGTAGCAAACACTGGCTGAGGCACACCCGTAGCGGAATTCGCCCTGGACTTCGTCGATCTGAGCTTGTAAAAGCGAGGAGTGGAAACCGCCTTGGGAAACTGAGGCCGAAAAACATGTGGTGCCAGGAGGAGACTCAATGAACAATATGAACTTTTTTGGATGGATTCGTGACGGCGTGCGGCAATCGGTATTGCTGGGGGTCAGTGACGCCGTTGAACAACTCGGTACACCCGCCGCGATGGAAGATCTCCATCCCAGCGTGGCTGGTTTTTTGAAGGTCGACGGACCGTCACACGCGACGCCCAATTTGACTCCAGCCGCGTCAACCGGCGGAGGACCAGGAACCAATTCCAAATCTCGCAGACGCTTGGGCAAATCGTTGAAAGACATCGGTACCACTACGCCCTAGTGCCTAGTGCTTCGTCACAGCCATCGGCAGTGTGCAGGTCACACAACAGCCTGCACCGGGATTGCTTTGAATTTCTAATCGCGCTCCAATGAGCTGGGCGCGGTGCGACATGCTGCTCAATCCGAAATGCTGACTTTCGGTTTGGGGCTGGCTGCTTTCAAAACCCCGACCGTGATCCTCCACGACCAATGTGATCTGCTTCGACTCCACCACATAATACAACTGAACGCTGATTTGCGTCGGCCCAGCATGCGTGATCGCATTGCGAATGGCTTGTTGAGCGATGCGCAGTAAATTCCAACTGACCGCATCGGTCAACATCTGATCGAGTTGGTCTTGCGTTCCCAAGTCGATGCGGACTTGGAGCGTTTGATCGTGCAATTCGGCGTCGCGCTGGGTAACCTCAATGAACTGTGCCAATACTGAGGCTAAACGCGTCTGCCCCCGAGCAGGCTGCTGTTCGAGATAACCGATCAGTTGGCGAGCTTCGAACAGCCCCATTTCAAGACTGCTGATCGCTTTGTTCATTGCGCGCTGACAACTCTCGAGGCTCGGTTGGTTGCGGCCTAGTGCGGCGATTAGCTGTAGTCGCGCGCCGATGACCCACTGCAACAAACCATCATGCAGTTCATAGGCCAACCAACGTTGTGAAGTGGGGGCATCGAGGGACATATCGCAATTCACCAAATCAAAGATCCAATGCATCGAAGTCATCAACCAACTGATCTAAGTTGGGCCACTCTTCATCAGAGTTCTCGGAATCGCGCAGCGGATTATTCCGCGACTGTGAGTCATCAGTAGACAATGCTGGCGCCGACACTCCCTCCTTTGCAGCAACCGCAGGGGGGCTGCTGGAATTCCTGTTTCGTGGTACCTCTGCTTCGACGGGCGCGCTCGGGGAAGCTGGTTTGGGCATCACCGGCAGCGAGAGGTTTACCGTCTGCACACTTCGATCATCCAACAGTTGCCTGAGTTGGGCGAGTATCTGAACTGTCCCGAGCTCCAGTGACAGACAATAAACGCGTCGTCCGGGAGCGCCATTGGTTTGCCCCAATGAGACCACATGGCCACCTAAGTCAAGTCGCTCCCAATGCTGGGCAACTTCCGGCACTGTCAGCGAAGAGACCAGCGCCACGTGCTGAGTAAAGCCACTCAGGCACAGATAATCCGTACTGTCGATTTGTACTTCGTCGAGTGAACCAATCAGCGTCGCGTCTAAGCCAGGCGTCATCAACAGCTCAGTCAACAACGCTTCCTCTGCATCGCTGGCGCGACTATGGCGAATTGCCGATTGCGAAATGATTACTGTCAAACGCGCTGCCACAAAACCTACCTTTTTCCGAACAACTCTCGTTGGACAGCGCCACGTTCGGTCCCAATATCAGTTGCCGTTTTAGCGGAACGGCGCAAGCCGTCCGGTGTCGTAAAACCGGAGGGCTTGCGCCCTGCCGCTACTATTCGATCCGGTAACTTATATTGGGACGGTCCCTAAGTGGCGCAATCCAACTAAAACATCCAACTAAAACACTAAGCTGTAACAAAGTACTAGCGACCAGCAGTACAAGTGATTTTACTCACGAAAGATCGGTGCGAGCCAGACAATCCGCTGGGCTCGCGACTATTTTCCACCACATCATACATCCGCATGAAGACTTCGCGAACACTCCCCTGCGCTTCGCTTAGCAAGTGATCGATCAGCGGAAGTTCAGCAAGTTCTTCGGTCACCAACGTTGATATGCCTGCGACTGATTTTAGTCGATCGACAACTAACCGTTGTACTGTTTGTGCCTCGGCAGTTGTGTTGATTAGAGTCGATAACCTCCAGCCTAGACATTGATGGGGACGATGGCAGGTTGCCAACAGTCCCATCCGCGCGGAGCGTTGCATAACACGTACACATACTGTTTCCCAGGGGCGCAATTGTTCGAGCCCATCCAGCACCAACAAACCACCCTGACGCCAATATTTCTTGGTTGCGATGATTTGTTGAAACGGCCGGTGGCTCAGGCGACGTAAACCGAGCCAGACCGTTGTCCCAGCGGGATGGACGACCCCACCAGGATGATCGACCGCTTGATGCCAGAGAACTTCACCGAGTAGAGGCAATAGGTGCGTCAGCAGAGTAGTTTTGCCGCTACCGTGTGGACCAACAATTGCCGCGTGATTGCCGTGCTCAGTTGCGAAACGCTTTGCTAAAGCTGCAACAGAATGGTTTGGTGAGGAAACCCAATCAAGTTGGCCAGGGCAAACAAAACGGGTCGCGAAGGGGTTGGATGGATAGCGCACTGGATAGCGCACATCGTAAACTGGTAGCCCAGGCCGCTGTGAGTTAGACTTCACGCGTCAAATGCCCGAGATAAAACGGTTGCTCAGCTGTGATTTCACGACCATCGCTGAGATACAATCGCAAGCGGACACACCAACGAATTTTCATCAACCGCCCCTCATAGCTGAGCGGATAAGCTGGCAAGAGGGTGCTTACCTCGCGGGCTTGCTGGAGTGGCTGGCCGGCCAATTGCTCGCGAGTAAAACTCTCAAACAAATGGACTCCCAGATCCTCGCACCCCTTCCCTTCGGTACACCACATCACCGAAACTTCCAAGCGATCGATCATGGCCGACGTTACACGCTTCAAGCAATACTCAAAGCTGAGCGTCTCGGCGGGCTCCAACCCCTGCTGCAGGCTGAGCAAACGAAGTCCGATAGCCGGCTCGCTGCGAACCGCTATGCTGCGTCGGGTGGAAAGACGACGACTGGGAAACTTCGGCAGAACGATGGCCACTTCTTGACTTCTCCTTCAACAACAATTCTCCAGATGATCGCGTTGTGGCGACCTTGGAACGAGTGCATCATATCAAGTGGTAAGCGAATTTGGCAATCCATTTCCATGGGCTTTTCCGATTCTGCCACTAATCGCATTGGGAGAGAAGCCGATTCCTCGGGCGCTTCCCGACCAGCACCACTGCTACTACAAGCGACAATTGGCAGGTCGATCCGCATCGTTTCGACGCGTTCGGTACGCACATCGGTCCCCTGTTGGTATGTGGCCTCCTCGAACGACACCAACGAAACATGGTAGGATTCGAACTTAACTCGTCCATACTGACAAACATATACCTGATAGGCCTTGCCGGGCAACAAGGGAAGGTCGCTGATCTCGACAGCGGTAGGACCAACGCCACTCTGGCGACGAAAGGTCCGACAAAACCACTTTGTCGAAAAAAAACCGACCGTAGCAAAGGGAACCAACAGGACAGTCAGGAACCAATCGGGCTGGTTGCGCAGGTGGTTTTCGACGGCAATCACCGCCAGAACAGCTAACATCGCGTTCCAAGCCACTGAAAACAGACTGCTGAGCACTAAGGGCGTGGTCTCTCCCCGCTGAATAGCCAAACGATAGGTCAGCCTAACTCCCGGACTGTCCGTTAAGGCTCGCAGGCTGGGCAAGTTGGCCAAGTCGGCTTGTTCACTCCCGGCCGCTCTGCGCAGATGTTCTCGCTTGGCCTTGTCGACCATGACCGATCGCTGCTCAGGGGAAGCCAGTGTTTGCGACACTTGCAACACAAAAGCGGTCAAGCCGATCACAATGAACGAAATGGAAGCAATGACCATCAACCAAAAACCGAAGCCAATCGTCGGCAGAAATGTATTCCCGGACCAGAAAACTTGCGACGAGACGACGATGGTCAGTGATACAATGCCAAGAATGAACAATACACCAAAAAAGGCCGCCTCGCTGACGCTCCCGACAACCCACCAACCGCTCATCCGCGTTCCGCGTTTTTTCCCCCACAGTCGTACCCACTTCGCCACCCGCAGGCTCCCAATGTTCGCTAACCATTATCGTTCGATTTACCAGGCCTCAGTCGGACAGCGTCGCTCGAAACGTCTGTGTTGGTCACCCATGCCTAGGAGTACAGCTATGCGCCCCCTTTGCATGTCAACCACATCGAAAACGCCTAATGCCTGGACACCAGCGCATCGTAACGCTATCCAACTCAGCAGGTTATCATTTATCGGCGCAGCCATTCGTACCAGGGGTCGAGTTTTGCGAGCTAGGTTTTTGAGGGGACTGTTTTTGACGGTGCTACTTGGTTTCGCTGCGGTTTTAGCCACGCAGGCGACCGCCCAAGACTGGCCACAAATCATGGGTCCAGGACGCGATGGCCAAGCCACCGCGCATCCTCCGCTTACCACCTCGTGGCCGGCCAAGGTGAAAATTACTTGGCAAATAGGCTTGGGGAGTGGCTACAGCGGTGCAGCTATTTCCAACCAAAGCGTTCTCGCCCTCCATCGACTAGGTAACGAAGAAGTGCTCGAAGCCGTCGATTTGGCCAACGGTCAAAAGCGATGGCGAGCCAGCTGGCCTGCCACTTATCAAGGCGGCTACAATACCGATACTGGCCCGCGTTGTGTTCCAACCGTCGCGGGGAAATATGTTGTGTGCTACGGCGCCGCTGGCGATCTGACGGCAGTCGACATTGAAAATGGTCAACTGCTCTGGCATCGCCGGCTCCGCGCCGAATATGACGCCGACGATGGGTATTTTGGCGCTGGCTCCGCACCATTGGTAATGGGTGAAACTATCGTCGTTTGCCTAGGAGGTAAACAAGCTGGCATCGTCGGTGTTGACCTCGAATCGGGCAAAACCAAATGGACGGCAACTGATTACGATGCCAGTTACGCTCCGCCGATCGCCGTTGATCCACAGACGGCACTCGTTGTTACTCGACTCCGCACAGTGCTACTCGATGTCAGTGATGGACAAGTGTTGTCGGAAATCGCCTTCGGCAGCCGTGGCCCAACTGTCAACGCAGCCACTCCTATTCCGGTCGCTACAGATCGCTACCTGTTGACGGCCAACTATGGTGTCGGCGCTACATTGCTATCGACCAGCGATCGCCAGCTGCTGCCGATTTTTGAAGGGAGCGAATTGTTCAGCAGTCAATACATCACGCCTATTACGGTGAACCATCGCGTGATTGCCATCGAAGGTCGCGACGACGGCCCCCCATCGGCGCTGCGTGCGATCGATGTCGAACAGCAAAAGATGATATGGGAACAGCCCGGTTTCGGTACCGCGCATTTAATCGCGGTTGGAACACAAGTGTTAGCCCTGACCAAATCGGGAACGCTCGTGCTCATCGATGGAACAGCCGATGAGTATCGCGAGCTGGCGCGAACGCAACTGCCCGCTGGAACCTATCGCGCGCCCCCTGCCCTGGCCGCAGGAAAACTCATTGCCCGCGATACTAACAATGAAACTGGTAGAAGCCAGTTCGTGTGCGTGGAAATCCCTCTTGCCAATTAAATGGAAAACGCCGCTTCCGGTCCCAATATCAGCTCGACGCGCCAGCGAGTGGGTCGCCTGACTGTGCGGCTTCCAGTGCATCGCCTTCGATAAACCTGCGCTCCATTCGCAACAGCATCGAGTGATATTCGGCTGATTGGCTAGGCGTCGCTGACTGCTGGCACTCAATTCAACGCTGCCGACGGCGTCTACGCACCACAGCCCCCAAGCCCATCAGCAGCAGGGCTAACGACGAAGGTTCCGGGACCGCTACGACCCTAACGCGTTCGCTACTCCCCGTCGCCGACATCGCATTGTTCAACTCTGTAACAAAGCTCGATACCAACGTGTCACCCGATCCTTGAAGACTTCCAGTCAGCATATCGGCCGGTTCGGTATTAAACCAGTGAATGCCTACGATGGCCGGACCATTGGGACCGACCAAAAAACTCGGCCCACCTGAGTCGCCCGATACCAACCGCGCCTCATCGGGACTGGTCGCAGTGTTGTAGTCATACACAAATACACTCCCCACGGATGTCCCATCGTTGAGTGCAGGGATCACGTTAAACACCTGATTGGTTCCCAGCCGCATGCTGGTTTGTACTGGGACCGTATCGGCTTGGCCCCATACGTAGAGTTGTTGTCCGACGAGACTAGCTGGGCTGGTGGGCGCAGCGATCGCATAAGAGGCAACGCCGGTAACTGGCGTGTTGAGTTGCGTCAGCACCAGATCGGAACTGCCGGGAAATCCCAACTGCGTCAACGCGACACTAGCACCGATCGTGCGATCGACAAATCCTCCCAGCGGATCGTTGCCGGTGTAAAAACGAATGGAAGTCCCAAACTCGGGTGCGAAGTGCGTGGCGCTGATCACAAATGAAGGACTGATCAAGGTTCCCCATTTACCTGTCGTCGTCCGCCCCACCCCCGACCAATCATAGGGATTGCCGATAAAGGCCGCCGAGTTATTAAAGCGATCATATTGGTCGGCCGTGGCAACCGAATAGCCATTGACCGTCATACCTGCCAGCGTTGGCTGTGAGCAGATGCAGACAAGCAAGAGCCCAAGCGCGGCAATTGTGGGAGTACGCATGATGAAGATCCAAACGGCGCGAGATAGGCATGGAATGACGAGAGACCGCGAAGCCCCCTCTATCTTATTCCAAACCCAGGCTCATTCACACCAATTGGCTGAGGATTCCGTCATCCCTGTTAGAGGGGGCGGTGACCAGCGTCGGGTTGTATCAATGATGCATCTGACTTGCAGCCGAACTCGCGAAGAATTTTACTGGCCGATTTCCTCGTAGCGGAATTCGCCGAGACCTTCGGCAGCCCAACCTTGCATCGCAGACTGCAGCCACCGAAGGTCTCGGCGACTTCCGCTACGGGAGACCGGGAGCTTACCCACCTCCGGTGGCACCCCATCGACGGGGCAGCGTGAACGAGTACAGCAGTACCACAGCCCCTGTTGCCAACGAGCTCCACGGGATCCATTCGCTGGGACGAATGACCTTGCCGTTGCTAACTTCCAGCGTTTGCGGAGGTTGGAACCACCCCTGGTTCACCTGGACCACTTCGGTCCGATCAGATGCCAAGGTTGCACTATCGATCAGCAGGCACTCGACCCCAACAATAATGAGCATCGCACCTATCGCAAAGAAAAACGCTCGCCACACAGGTTGTTCTCCCAAGAAGAAATCAAGGCGCACCACCCTGGCGGAGCCGCCTCGATGGCTAGATCGGCCCATTGCTAGCAATAACTTGAGGAAAACCGGAATACTATCTGTAGCGGAAGTCGCCAAGGGCTTGTTGAATTAGTGAGCCGCGACGCCTGAGCGGCCGGGCCACCTACACTGCCCGGTGCCTTACGGCCCACGGCTCACTCGACGACTTCTAACCCCGGTCGCGCTGCCTTCATTTCGTCCACACCCGCATAACCGATGCCACTATTGTTGACACTGATCCAAGCCAGCTTAGGAAGTTCCTTGAGTCGGCTGGCCGCTTCATCATCCAAGCGCGTGCCGTTGATATTTAGGCGAGTTAGTTCTTTGAATTTCAAAAGCGTGTCGACAGATTTGTTCGTTATCTTGGTCGCTTCCAAATTGAGTTCTGACAATTTGCTCAGACCCGACATGGCTGCCAGCGCCGCGTCGGTAGTTTTGGTTTCCAATAAATCTAGCGTCACTAAGTTGGTCAGTTTCCCAATCCACGAAATCCCTTCTTCGGTCAACAAGCGACATTCGGTCAACTCTAAATAGTTGAGCTTCGGAAAGTTGCTAATCACTACCAGGGCTTCGTCGTTGGTCGATGTTAACCGCAACTCAAGCCGTTCCATATTCTTTAGATCCTTGATCTTCTCAAAGCCTTCGCCAGTAATGTCGCAATCACGAATCCGGAAGCGCTTGAGATTCTTGAGCTTAGCAATGTCCGCCATACAAGCGTCAGTTATTTTTGCCGCGTCTAGCTGCAACGACTCTAGCGAAGTCATTTCACCTAGGACCGCAATCACTTCGTCGCGTACAAAGGTTGTGTTCAGATTCAGCGATTTGAGTTTCTTCAGGTTCTTAAGTTCAGCGATCCCCTCCCTGGTCACTTTGGCGCGTTCGATCTGCAAATCCGCCAGGTTGGTCAGTTGTCCTAGTGGAGGCATGCCGGCGTCGGTCAAATTCGTATTGCGCAAATCCAGCGCACGCAGTTTCTTCAAACCCGTGAGCGCCGATAGCCCTGCATCGGAGACAGCCGTCAAGCGCAGCGACAACACTTCCAAGCCACTGAGTTTCCCGATCGACTCCAGCGCCTGATCGCTGATCCCCGCACCATAGAGATCCAATCGTTTGAGGTTGTGTAGTTTCTCGACCGCAGAAAACCCTTCATCCACGATCCCCGTGCCACCTAGCTTCAATGTCTCTAGGTTGGGAAGCCCTGCCAGAAGCAACACGAGATCGGTGGCATTCTCACGCCGGTCAATCGCTGCCCCCACGACTCTACCAGCTTTGTTCCGCGTCAGCGTAAATCCAGCTTCCTCCAATTGCTTAACCGCCGCCGCATCATCCTCTGGGACTTTCGCGGGCCCTGCATCCTTCTTATCCGCAGTCGCCTTGGCCGTGGGAGCCGGCTTCACTTCGGGCTGACAGCCAACAACGAACATTACCAGCAGTCCCGAAAAAACAAGCCGTGTACTGAGTGAGAATCGTGTGATCATGCCAAGTCCAGGGAGGGGTTAGGTGAGGGATTTTCGCTGCCACCAAGCTAGCCCGATATCGACAGCTTGGCAAGCGCAACCGCGTTAGCAGGCAATTTTCAGAGTGTAACTATTCACCAGACGTTTGCCGCACACAACCGCAATGCGGACAAGCCTCTGCGTGGATCGATACGATCCCTCCGCAGTCGCTACATATTTCGAGGTTTGGATTTTGCGTCTGGCTGGCTCGGTCGCGATACCGCACGATGGCAATCACGCCTACGACTAGCACCAGAGGGAAAGCGACCATCACTCCCAAGACAACCATGAGAATCACTATCTCTTGCAGTCCGATGCCAAACATGGGTCGCTTTCGGATAGGGGGGCACTAGCTCAAGGGAATGATGGTCAGCCCATTATACAATAACCTGCGAGTCGATTGGGAAAAACTGAACCGTCCCAGCGGCCCGCGCAGTTGCTATATTGGTGAGTACCTCAGGACGAACATCCAAAATTGTGATTCACATTTCGTTGGCCAAGAGCTCCCCTGCTCTATCTTTTTAAATGGAGTACGGCGTTATGTTGCACCTAATTGCCATCAATCTTCGCTGCCTCAAATGGCGGCTCGCTTGGAAATCATGCCAATGGCCGTTGGCCATTGTTATGGCTACGGCCCTGCTCACAAGTGAACTTTGTGCCCAGGCACCCATTCCAGCCGCAGTTCCAATGATGCCTCTCAGACCGGCTCAAGCGGCTCGTACTACACGAACTCCCTTGCTGAGCGACTTGGTATTGGTGAAGCTCGACCGGCATGAAGGGAAGCTTCAACTGGTGATGATGCTCGAAAGTTTCCGCACTGAAAAACGCGAGGGACGCGTCACGCAGGTTGAGCAAGTAGTTCGAACACGTATGGTTCCAGATGGTCAGGGAGGGGTGAAGGAGCAAGTCTACACGGTTAATGTTCCGTTCACTGCCGAGGGCGAAGTCGACGTCAAAATCCCCGCCGGTCGCAAACCGGTCACCAGGCCCGCCAGCGAATTCCGCTTTCTCGACTTGAAAGGTAACGAACTGGCGGTTGACATCGCCACTGAAAAACTCAATTCGCTCCAACCTGCGTTTTTGCTCGATCGCTTTGTCGGCGAGCTACCCGAGATCCCGGAACTCCATCGTCAAGCACTCAACGAGAACTGTTTAGTGATCGTTACCGAAGAATCGATTCGCGACCAATCCAATCAACCGCTGCTAGGCGAAGTCCTACCAGCCCAATTGTTTGAGAGGTTTGAGAGACCTGGATTAGTAAAGTAATGCGAAACGTCGTAGCGGAAGTCGCCAAGACTTTCGACACTTCTCGCTGATCGCCACCAACTGGTTACCAAGCCCCGAGTGGCAACTCAATGTTTTTCAAGTTCTGCTTGGCGGGGAGCTTGACTCCCCCAAGCATGTTTTGGCGTACTACGACCAACTGGACCGCCGCCCGCATTTGGACTCAGCTAGTTGCCATGTTGATTGGGATCGCGATCATGATGTGCTTGATCGATGTGCACGTGCAATTTGGGTTTGGCATCAAAGAGCTGCTTCCAAGCCTCATCGCTGAGTGGACAATCATCCAAGTAGAAAGTGCTCAGCAGTGGACTGTCGGCCAATTTCGCCAGCGCTGCGTCGGTCAAGCTCGGGCCAATGAGATGTAGGCTACGCAGCTTCGAAAACTTGGCGATCTCAGCCACCGCCGCATCTTCGATGAGTTTACCACCCAATCGCAATTGAATCAGCTTGGGTAAGGCCGCTAGTTTCGCGATCCCCACGACGGTGAACTGTCCCTGCGGAATGTTCAGTATCTGCAATTCAGGCATTCCTGCTTCGGCCAATTTGGCCAAGCCCTCATCACCTATTGGGCTCTCGCGTAGCCGCAGATGGACTAGGCTTGGCACCTTGGCAATGGCTTCGATGTCGGCATCGCTGACGCCCCCTGCTTCGATCAACAGTTGCCTGAGTTTGCCATCCAACTGGGACAATTGCAACAATTGCTCAGTAGTGATGGGACCTGCTTCGACGATGATGCGGTCGTTATCCTCAGCCAGCACCAGTTCAAATTGCTCGCGCCAATTCGAAACTTCGGCCTGGTCGGTCTGCTGAGACTGAGTTGCTTGCCCTTTTTCCTGTACAACCGTTGGTCGGCAGCCACTGTGGACCACCGCGATGGCCAACAGCGCACTACCTGCCAGCGTACTATTCGTCTGCCACATTGACGTAAACCTTGAGCGCTGAGTTGTCTTCGACCAACAGCCGCATCATTTCGGCGTAATTGTCGAGTCCATCCACGGGGCTGGTCAAAATCTTGTGCAGGACCCCAGGATACATTACTTCGCCGAGTGCCAAATCCTTGATCCCTGACTCGAAATGTTCGCGATTGGCATTTACCGAACCCAACAGCAGTTTGTTTCCCAAGACCCATTCAATGTTGATCTTGTCGGAGGGGACTTCGGTATTTGCCTTGCCACCCGTGATACTGGTCCAGACGAGCGCTCCGTTGTGCCCCAGCGCCTGCATAGCTTCGAAGGCGGTTCGACTACTCCCGGTGGCATCGACGATTAGATCGGCTTTGCCGACCTGTTTCGCCAAATCGGTCAAACTGGTCTGTGATGTGCTAATGTATTTGGATTCCAAGCCGGCCACGATTTCGCTCTTGAGGTGAGGGGCCGGAGCCCGAGCCAGCGTGAAAACCTCCAACCCCTTGAGCTTGAGGACCAATGTCGCCAGCAGCCCGATCTGTCCGGCCCCCAGCACAAAGGCCCGCTTGGGGCTCCAGATTTTCATTCGTCGTTGGCATTCGTAGGCTTGGCCGATCGCCTTGGCCGCACAACTCATCGGCTCCATCAAGACGTGCAAATGCTTCAAGCCTTCGGGGACACGGACGATATAATCCTCCGCATCGACAAATTCCTCAGTCAGATAGCCATGCAGCAGATTGATCCCACGTTCGTAGTAAGTCTCCTCACTGGTCATGTCGTAAGTGCCGATGTGGTCGTAGATAGAACCGCCTGGGCGACGGACTGTAGCGGTGACATAGTCTCCCGGCTTAACGCGTGTGACATTGGGGCCGACCTCAACAACACGCCCAAAACACTCGTGTCCCAAGACTAAATAATCATCCCCTGGGGGCGAATTGCCGTACAAAGCATCGTTGATTTCACGGTCGGTAGCATCGACACCGACCTTGAGTACCTTCACACGAATCCCTTTGCCACCCGGGATCGCAGTCAAAGTCGGCGTGGGGATATCACGCAAGTGAACGCTGTGGGGTTTACCCGGCGTAACCGCAATGGCTTTCATGGTGGGCTGGCTTTCAAGCAGATAGAAAAAGTGGAATGGATTGCCCCAGTGCTTCAACCACATTTAATTTTAGGGTTGTCTGGGAAAAGGTGTCGGACACCAAAAGCCGGAACGGCCCTTCGGGTGCTTCGCACTTTTGGTGT
>JBGSNE010000097.1:0-24697 GCA_041739785.1 Pirellulaceae bacterium | reverse complement strand
CGCATCAACTATGAACAAACGATCAACCGTGGCAGACCGCCAACGCTTTTCAAAATTGCTTTGAAAAACGACATTTCGCGGTACGCAAAGAGCGTACGAAAATTATTTTAAAATGGAACTTGACAGTGCTAGAAGAGCCCGCCTTGCTCAATGCAGATTTGTCGACGGCCGAACGCGAACAGATGCAGGCCAAGGCAGAGAAGCTGCATCGGGCATGGACAAAGGATCGCGAGTATCTGGCGCCTCCCACGATCGGCAAGCTAGCTGACCTCGATCCGGCGCTGCTCGTAACTCCTCCTGCAGGATTCGAAATTGGCTACGTACCCATCGCCACTCGTCAAGGGTTCAACGACGCATCGGCTGAAAACTAGGCTTTGCATGTGTATCCATGGAGTCTGCCTAATCAAAACTTTGAGTGCGTTAAGAATCCATTTCCGTTTTGAGCCAAGCCCGCGAAGTACAATCTACGAAACCGTAGAAATTCCTACGCTAAATTAATAGAGGTGAATTTCGGTGAATTCGACGACGCAAATATCTGCCAACATTTCAGCCGAAACGCGGGAGTTATTGGAGCGCTACGTGGCAGCGCATGGCGTAAAAAAATCGTATTTGATAGAAACGGCCCTGGTGCATCATCTTAGCGCTCTCGACGCCATTCCAACAGATCTGCTCATTCCGCCGATCATTGAAGTATCTCGCTCGACAGGGAGCGCCATACTCGAACGCATCGAAAATCCGAAGCCGGTGACGGAGGCGATGCGAGCACTGTTCGATGATTGAGATTCGGGTATTACGAGCCGACGACAAACGCGATGGCTTTTATAGTGGCGACGTCGAACTCGACCGCTTCTTTCACAAGTTCGCTGGACAAAAGCAATTTCGATTGCATATCGGGACGACGTATGTCGTTGTCAGTTAGTCTAATGCAACGAATGCTTGCCGACTTCAACGCCACCTTGCGCCGCACCGGCTGCAATTGTTCCGCCATGTAGACCACACCAAAACCACCTTCGCCCAGTTTGTGCAGCAGTTTGTAATTGCCAATCACCGGATGTCTACCCGCCGCCACCGCATCGGTGGTACTGTCCATGGTTGCGGCACTTTCAAGCAAGCTGTCTTCCGTTGCATGCGCCTCCAGCAGTTGTTCAACTCGCTGCCGCAACTCTGTCTCTGGAAGACAGTGTGGAATCGCGAAGTAAATGCTCTACAAGATAGTGCGGATTCGAAGCTCAGTTTTGGATTTCAATTTACCTCATCGCCACAATTGGACAGCGCAACTTTGGGTCCCAATATCAGCTCGACGCGCAAGCGAGTGGGTCGCTGGACAGTGCATTTCCGGAGAAAAGCCAACGATCGAATAGGCAATTTCGCGAGCAGTCACGGCCTGGGTTGCGATTCATGGAGTGAGCATGAGGGCTTAACCGCCAATAGCAAGCAATTTTTCCTGACGATCGGTGCCACTCCCAAAGCCGACGCGCAGGAAAATCTCCCTATCAATGATGGCTGGACTGGCGTAATTATCGTTACCCACGCGATTCAAACTGACTTGCTGATAGCGCTCGCCACTTGCGGCAAACACGTAGGTTTTTCCACTCAAGTCGCTAACATAGATGTTGCCATTGCAGTACGTGGGCGACGATGAAAAGTTCCCCCCTAACCGCTCCTTCCAACGCTCACGGCCATCCGCGGCAGACCAGCAATAGGCGATCCCGCTGTCGGTCACACCGAACAACAGGTCGTCGACGGCTAGCAACGATGGTTCATAGAAACTGACCCGGTTATCCCACACTTTCTTGCCGTCCGCGGTAAGACAGATCGTTTGTTTGCCGGGATAGCCACCGGATGCAAAGACGAGTTCGTTGGCAACAACCATCGTGCCACAGGTTGTTTCTGATGTGCCTGCTGCGGACCACAATTGTTTTCCAGTGGCCGGGTCGTAACTACAAACTTGGTCGCAACCAGCGATCAACAGTTGATCGCGGCCACCAACGGTCGCGATCAGCGGTGAGGAATGGGAATTTTTAGCGGGACGCGCGACGCGCCAAGCGACTTGACCACTCCCCGCGTCTACGCCCACCAGGTATCCCCCTCCCCAGTTGTCAACCGCGAAGATAACCAATGACTTGTACAGCATCGGAGAAGGGGCATAACCGAATTTGGAGCTGAAGGGCCCCAGTTCGGTTTGCCAAACGATGTGACCATCTAAGTCGAGCGCCGTGGCAGTCACATGACTATTATTAAAAAAAGAGATAAAGGCCAGATTACCATCGCTGGCCAGTGTACTGTTCGCGTTCGTTCCCTTGGTGTGCACCTCGGCGGGATCTGGAAAATTCCCTTCATGGATGATTCGCTGCCACAGCTCTTGCCCCGATTCTCGATCGTAGGCCAGCACCAACTGTTGTGCCTGGGCATCAACAGCGGTCGCCAGTAAGACGCGATCACCAATGACGATGGGCGAACCATGGCCGCGTCCCGGCACGTTGGCTGACCAACGTATCCCTTCGCTATCGCTCCAGCGGATCGGAGCCGAAGCGGCCGCTGCGATCCCATTCCCACTCGGCCCGCGCCATCCCGGCCAATCTCGTGTTGGGCTGAGCTGCGTCGCAACCTCGCGCACCTCAATACCACTGCTGGCCAGCGATACCTCGTCGATACGGTTGACTTTGCCTGGTCCACGCCCGCCACAACCAATCGATAGGCTCAGCATACCTCCGAGCGTGATTGCCAAAGGAATCGCTCTCCAGTACTTTTGCTCAGGTGCGGTAATTTGTTTCTTTGTCATGCTTATTCACGATGGTTGTTTTAGGGATGAGCGACGAATGATCCTGGCTGAATACAATTGTGACCGGGCGATGAAGTTAAATAAAGGCCGCATAGCGACGATGCATTGGCCATCAATAGGAATCAAGAGGAGGGATCGTTTATAGTGGCAATCGACAAACTGTCTGGGCAGATTCGCTGGAGGAAAGATCGCGTCGGCGAAGTCACCTCATGGAATACTCCATTTGTGACAAGTTGTGGGGCTATGCTCTCCACTGCGGCTCTTATAGCTACAGCACAACCAGGTAGCTGCCTACTTGATCGTCCGTCGCTGTCAGCAGCCCTGCCGCTTCGTTTTTGCCAGTCCCGAAAAGCGACAAGAAAATCCCGAAAATTTCTGCGTTTCACCTCTCCAGTGACCAAAGGTGTCCGGCGGATGGAGTAATCTGCGTTTCTTATTGAATCTCAAGTAGGCATCCAACCTGCACGGAGCCGCAGAGAACCCATGAACGCCCAACATTTCTTCCCGCTCGCAACAAGCCTCGAGCCCCAACCATCCAAGCGCCATAGTGCCGATTGCCTGTGCGCGGACTTGTCCGCAGGGCGCTGCCGTCCTCGTGTCATCCGCCGATATGCAGCATGGTGCTACGTGCACCCCTGTTCGAAGAGGCAAGGTACTGAAGCCCGTCCGTTGTTTCTTGGGGCGCAGTTACTACTTGAAATCGCGCTCTTTGTACGACGAAGGTTGTTCTTAGCACCTCGTCGCAAGTTCAACCTCTTGATTGCAGGTGAGGGCTAGTTCATGGGGGTCCTTCTAACCAACTTAGTGTTTGCGCATACAGGGGTGTCTGAGGACGGCTCCGATTGGCAGTTGCTTTCTGACCATCTGAAAGAGGTTGCAAATGGAGCACGCCGACGAGTGGAAAGCAATCGCTGCGGAGATGAAAAGAGCACTTGGTGCAGAGCAGCGGAAATTGCCGGTTGGCTGCATGACCTCGGTAAATATCGACCTGACTTTCAGGACTATCTCTTCGGTCGGCCAGTTGAGAAGGAAAAACGCTATCACAAGCAAGCGGGGGCGGCAAAGGCAGCTCAATTGGACTACAACGCGGTCGCGTTCGCAATCGCGGGACATCATGGCGGAATGCCACAGCGTCCGCTCGCGAGAGCGGACGCGGATTGAAACTTGATCGAGGCCGAACCGAGTGATATTGGAAGCCTAGCATCTTGATACGAAGGTCGATGGACCGCAGAATAGTTTGGCTGGCAGGGGCCGACCGGAAGCGACGGAGCAAGCCCTAAGGAGACGTCCCGCTCTCGGTCGCTTCACGCACAAGGTCATCAAGCTCCGGTGATGGTCTTTAGGCAGGTATCTCGGTAAAGCAAATTCCAGTGGTGCCTGGCTCTCGACGTCCTGGACGCGCTTCGCGGTTAAACAGACCAACGCTCCAATCGACTTTTGAGCTACAAAAATAGCCTTACTCCCGTAGCCTTGCGAGGGCGGATCTCGAAAACTCGGTTTAAACGTGTAATCTGAAAAACTTCTTGAAGTTCTACCGAGAGGTTACAAAGTATCGGCTGGCACAACCGCCCAGTCTGTAACAAGATCAGGGCATTTAGAAATTCGCTCGTCAGAAATTGAATTCTCGAAAAGTCGAGCAGCAACCGCGGCCGGTCGCCGCTGGTACGCCACTCTGCTAACGCGGCGGAAATATACTGCGCCGGTGTTTTCGACATTTGGATCATCAGGTGTCCGTTAGCATCCACTCGCAGCACACATTGGCAACATCGTCAGCGGATGGTAAGTTGGAAACTAACATCAAAGCCCCCAAATCGGATTCGTTAGAAAAATCCTCAAACGTGCGAGAACGTCGGTACTTGTCGTTACATCATACCACGCGCATGCGAATGCCCGTGGATGGTCCCATGGTGACATTGCGTCGCTTGGGCCTGACGGGTTTCGACTCAAGTAGTTCCAGTTTGTAATTCGCGACTATGGTACCCAGTGCAATAGCCATCTCGTAGGTGGCAAATGCTGCTCCAGCACAACGACGATGGCCTCCGCCAAAAGGCAAATACTCTGCGGAGGAATACTTCCGATCTAGAAAACGCTCTGGACGAAATTCGTTGGGAGACTCGAAAACGTTTTCGTCGTAGTGAGCCAGTACAATAGCAGGTGCGACGGCTGTGCCGGCGGGAAGATCGTACCCGGCTAGCTTCATGGGGACATTCGACAAGCGAACCACCTCCGTTATTACGGGATGCATCCGGAGCGTTTCTTGGACGACAGCTTTCAAGTAGGGCAGCCCGGCCAGCACTTCGGGCGGCACTTCGCCGGCAGCCAGCAATTCCTGCTGTAGCAACTGAAGGCTTTCAGGATGCGTGTGCAAGTGATACATGGCCCAAGCCATCGAGATAGCAGTTGTCTCGTGGCCGGCGAACAAGAAAGTCCCTAGTTCTTCGTACGCGTCGTTGGGTGATATGCGGCTGCCGTCTTCGTAACTGGCTTGCGTCAACATAGTCATAATGTCATCACGCTGAACACTGGTGTCTGCTCGGCTTGCTAGTTCGACATCAAACGCCTCGCGCAAGCGATTTCGCGCTCGCACGAATCGATCCCACGGACTCAGACCCAAGAAACTGAAATGCAGTTTCGGTGAGAAAAAAAGTAGTGGCGAAATATCTCTGATAGCCTTGCGGGCCAATCGCATCAAATTGGTGACAGATTGGCTGTCCTCACCTCCAAAAATTGCTTCCACTATAACTTTGAGCGAAATGCTGGTTGTTACGTCGAGCATATTGAACTCGGAATGAGCCACGTTCTGCATTGCTTCTTGCGTCGCCTGTTGCATGATCGCTGCGTACGATCGCATGCGGTCGCCGTGAAACATCGGCATAATCAATTTGCGCTCTCGGCGATGCGCAGAACCGGCCAGGCAGAGCATCGAACCGGCGCCAAGTATCGGAACGAGCGCTTTGGTGGCGAATGGATCGTAGTGCGCTGCGTCGCGAGCGAAGATCTCATGGATCAAATCGGCTCGGCCAGTAATCACCACTGGACCATTCAGCGCGTGCATAAAAAACGGATCTCCGTAAGTCGATCTCCACTCGTTGAGTGCACCCTGCGGGTCGCGAATCAATTTTAGAGTCGGCCTCAGGCGACCCGCCGGCCCCGGTGGTAGCGTGGCACGATTAATGTTTCCCATCACTCAAGTCTAACACGCGGGCGTACCTCCCAGCCAAACTGCCTACACGATTAATCACGGGCAAATTGTCGCGGCAGGATTTCCCTATTGGTTCCGCAGAGATGAAAAGTTTTTGCTATCAGGCTGCGACGGAAGTGTTGATTTCCATTGAGACAACCGTTCCGTGAGTTGTCGAACGACCTGCGGCTGGGTTTCCCTTAAGTCATTTTTCTCGTAAGCATCCTCCACAATGTCGTACAACTCTAGATACGAGGAGTCTGCATTGGCTAACAACTTCCAGTTTTCGAATACCACGCAGTACGATACCCAATGATAGGGGCTGGACTTTGGTGCGGGCCACTTGGAATCCATCTTCCAAAAAAGTGGCTTTGCACGTCCTTCACTGGCTTTGCCCTGCAGTTGAGCTAACTGGCTTACACCATCTAGCTTGTGCGATTCCGGAATCTCTGCGGCAGCAGCTTCGCAGAAAGTGGGCAATAAGTCGACCGCTGAAATCATCAAACGGTCGTCCACTTTACCGGCTGCGATTTTGCCTGGCCACCTGGCGATAAAGGGAACGTTGATACCTCCTTCAAACAGAGCACTTTTGTAGCCTTTTCGACCCGCAGTAATACCCTTGGACGCGGCAGACCCGAAGCCTGCGCCAGTTGCGGTGTCGTAGGTGAGTTCCAACGACGTTCGCGATGCGGACCGCGCTGGCCCGTTATCGGAACTGAAGATCACAAGCGTATTTTCAGCTAGACGCAAGCGATCGAGTGTGTCCAGCACTTCGCCAATTCGATCATCTGCGTGCGCTAATACCGAGGCATAGATTTCGTCTGGCTCCTCGAGACCACTCTCGCGAAAACGCCAACGATATTTGGGAACTACGTGGAATGGAGTGTGAGGTTCATGTATCCACAAATTAATGAAAAACGGTTTACCAGCTTGCTGAGCGTTTTCAATGAAACCGATCGCCGCTGCCGCATCTGCGTGAACTGGAATTTGCTCACCGGAACAGTTGAACGCGCCATAGGTATCGTAGCCATACACGCCGGGTGACGGAGAATCGGGAATCATGTCGTTGGACAGATGCCATTTCCCAAAATGCGCCGTCGCGTAACCGGCTGTTTGAATTAGCTTGGGCAAGGTGACTGTGGCCGGGTCGAGCCAATCCGGCATATTGCGTTTGGCGTTGCTGGGCACCCATGCAAAATGACCATCAATGTTGTAGCGAGCAGGAAAATGTCCCGTCATTACCGCTGTGCGGCTCGGCGAGCAAACACCGCTGGCAACGGTAAAACGATGAAAATCGGTCCCCTCGCGCGCTAAACGATCAATATTGGGGGTCTTCACATAAGGATGTCCGTGACACCCCAAATCGCCCCAGCCCCAATCGTCGCCGAAAATAAACAATATGTTTGGCTGGGAATCTTCTGCCGCGTTCAAGCCTGCAAGAGGTGCCAGCAGCAAGACGCCAATGAGTGCGAGGGTTCGCACTAGGTAAACGTTCATTTGTGTAAATCCCTGTTTTATTTATAGGGTAAGCTTGGTACGGAATCAAATTGAATCGCTACTCCTGTTTCGCCTTTTTAGTTCGGCCCTTCTTCTGTTTGGTAGCAGCTTCAGCCGGTGGATTAAGACCATCATCGGGTTGATTCCACAACCGATAGGGATCGTCCAAACGTCGCATTTCGGAGAGCAAAAGCGTTTCCATTTCGGCGAGCTGGTCAGCGTATTTTGGGTCGCTTGCCAGGTTAGTCTGGTTCGGTTCGGGAGTAACACCCGTGAGTGCGATGACAGCCGGGTCATGATGCTGCGGCAGGAACTCGTTGGGATTCTCAGCCAAGTTGAAGAGCTGTTGTTCACGAACGGTTCCGTCGATCACGTCGTACTCGATTAGCTTCCAATCCCCTTTGCGAACGCTGCGCATACCGGGCTTGGTACCTCCGCAGTAGGTGCCATAGAGCACATCGCGAATGACCGGCTGCCTGTTCTCCAGCACGGGTTTGAAACTGATTCCTTCGTTGCTTTCGGGCGCGTCAATTCCGGCGATATCGCAGAGGGTCGCCAGCGTATCGAGTAGATAAATGTTTCCCGGTGCACGCGAGCCGGGTTTGATGCCCGGGCCTGTGACGACATAGGGTACACGCCAAGTATGTTCGTAGAGATTTTGTTTGCCTTGCAAGCCGTGGCGACCAACTGCCATGCCATGATCGGAGGTGTAGAAAATATAGGTATTGTCGAGCTCACCCATGGCTTCAAGCTTCTTAAGCACGCGACCGATCTGAACGTCGATGTTTTCGCTACACGCGTCGTAGCGTCCAATTTCGTTGCGAATAGTCTGCGGGTCGCGTTTGTCCCAGACTCCCTGCACGGCAACTTCATCCCGTAGACCGGGATGTCCATCGGGAAAAGGATGGGCCGGTAGATAGTTGGCAGGCAACTTGGGCTGCTTCGGATTGGCGGGCGGAAGCGTTTCTTTATCGGTATGATTGACCGCGCCGTATTTCGCAAGCAACTCTGGCGTACCATCGCGAGTGTCATGCGGATGCGAGAATCCGTAGTAGATCAGGAATGGCTGGCTATCTTTGGTCGCCTCACGATCGTTCAGATAGTTGAGCACTTGCTCTGCATGCCAGGCGCTCCCCGATTCCTCCGTACCGCCACGCTTGGTCGAATCGTGCCGGACCGTGAACTGCTTGTTGGCACCTTCGTAGCTATTGCCGTTCTTGCAGGTGCGCATGGTCGAATAGCCTGCGCGATTGAACACTGCCGCCATGGTGTTCAATTCGAGGTTCGGCGGGCAATGCGTTTTGGCACCTGGGCCGATAGGCAGATGCCAAACCGTGCGTCCGCTCATGACCATGTGCCTGGACGGAGTACAAACTCCGCCGATGAACGCGCCCATGTGATAGGCCGCGTCAAATACCATGCCCTCTTTCGCCAGTCGGTCGATCACTGGTGTTTGCATCGAGGCATTGGAATCATAAAAGCTGAAGTCCATGGGCGATTGATCGTCCACGATGATAAACAGGATGTTGGGTTGGGACGATTGCGCTGAGTGAGCGGTGTTGACTAAAACGAGCAACAGAGTTGCTAAGATTGTGACGGCCGGCTTCATGGGTGTTTCAGCTTTCCTAAGTGTCGTTTGTTTCGAGATTTATCAATCATATTGCATTTCGCTTCGCACGACATGCCGGGCCGAATTTCCGCGTACAGTGCTTAATTGCGTCTGCAGAGCAGTAACCTGTAGGATTTGCTGGCTCCGGTCATTGGTCTGTTCACGTGGATCATTGGCTAGATTATACAGTTGTCCTAAAGGCTCGGCGTGGGGACTCTCGACTCGGACCGGTAGCACTGTGGATCGCCCCAACCCCACTGTCAGCAAATATCAGGACGATTTCTTCACGCGCAGACTAGGAACTTGTGACCGAGATAGTGCCAAAAAACACGAGCCAGCCTGTAAATATCGCTTTCCACAACACCTACAAAAGTCTCTTGCCTATTTTGCTCCTGACTACAATTACGGATTAGCGGCAATCGGATTTTTGGTCATGAGGTAGGCAATTAGGCTGACAACTTCCTCCTCATTCATCTGCGTGAGGAGAGCGTCGGGCATCAAGGAGAGGTCAGACGTCTTCCTGTCAACTATCATTTGCTTGTCCACTTCTTCGGCTCGCTGTTGGGTTTGAACGGTTAGCGTCCGTTCATTCTCGGCTGTCACAACGCCAGAAACGACGCGGCCATCTTCAAGTGCAAAGACGCTCAGGCGATAAGCAATAGCTACAGCCGAACTAGGGTCAAGCATGTTGCCCAAAAGATAGTCAAGGTTGTGTCGATCGCTGCCGGTCAAGTTGGGACCGACGGCGTGACCGTCACTATACAGCTGGTGACAGGCCGAACACTGCTTGATGAAGATCGCCTTGCCTACACTCGCATCCGCACTCGCGATGCGTTCGGCCGTCAGTGTCGTTTTCCAGCGTGCCATTTCTAGCTTCTTTTCCGCAGGCGTCTCACGAACATTACCCCACAGCCTTCGCAGCTGCTCGCTGAGTTTTGCGTCTCCGTGGTTATCGATTTGCCGCGCATGAAAGGGCGAGATCGCGCTCACAGGAAGCGTTCCGTTTTGGACCGCGTCGAGCAAATCAACCGAGTGCCGCTTTCTGGCAACTAGTGAATCGATGGCGGCCTCGCGATCCAGGACCGATCGCTTCCAACGGTTGATCAGTCGCATCGATACTCCGGGAGAGTCGTAGTACGCCAAAGCTCGCACGACCTCGCCTGAAATGACTTTGTCGTCGATGGATTCTAACAGTTTGGGCAGCAGATCACTTGTTGGCTGACCCATCAGACTATTCAGCGCCGCGCGGCGACTGGCTGGATCAGCTGTGGTGTCAAAGGCCACGTTCATCACAACTTCACGGGTACGTCCATCGCCGAAGACCAAAGACAATGACTGTACCAATTGCCGTTCTTCCACAGAGCCATCTTGCTCAACAGCCTTAATCACCTCATCCCAATTCGCGGGCGGAGTTGCGCGAGCACGACCGCGCAACCCCAGATCGATTCCCTGTAGTATTCCCAATCGCACGGATGTACCCCTTGCGGATAGGGCAGCGGTCAACAAGTCTACCACTGGTTGCGATTCCTCGTCCAGCACTTCGGCAATCCGTCTGGCGATCAGTTGTCGGACCATTGGGATTGAACTTTCGATCGCCAGTTTTACGGCATGATCGCTATGAATAGGAACCGCTTCTTCAATTCCGTACCAGATCATCAAAGGTTGCTGACGATCGTCCGCATCTTCGCTTCGCTGACAAAGCGCGGAAGCGACTGTGATTCGGGAATCCAAAGGCAAACGCTGCAGGCCGGCCGCCACTTCGACTCGTACCAATCCAGACACTTCTTGTTTGGCAATTGCAACAAGTCGCTCAATCGTTGACTTATCTGTGGCAAAATCTTCGCACAAGTACCGCACGCCCATAGCCCGCCGAGTTTCCTGCGGTGCAACCAGCAAATCGTCGATGTCATGTCTGCCAAAGATCGAATCGGCTCGGGCAGTTAACCACTGGGGATACTCCTGCTTTGGCTTGCCCTGCGTCTGGCCATCGTATACGACTCTGTAAATACGACCACTCTTGCGATGCAATCCCGTGTTGTCGTGACACTCGCCAGTGTCGGACCAATCGTTGATCCACATTTGCCCATCAGGTCCGGCGATGATGTCAAGTCCACGGAAGAACGGATCTTTCATGAGCATAAAATCTTGACCGTGATGTGCGACGTAACCGCAGCCTTCACGCTCTAAAATATCTCTATTAATGCGACGACCGTGGAGATTGCAGGTAAACAAATTGCCGGCATACTCGTTGGGCCAGACGCCACTTTTGTAAATTAGACATCCCATGTGAGCATGCCCGCCTCCCACCGCCGAGGTGCTTTGGCTCACGCCGTCGCGGACATTGGTCCAGTTTTCGGAGCCAGTGTCCCAATGGACATGGTCGGCAGTGTGCCTAATAACGTCGTAAACGTGTGGGTTCATGTGCGCGCCAAACATCCGTTCGTAATACGCACCAGGAATCGCATGCCATAAGTGACCGATGACTGTGTTTGTGTAAAACATCTGACCATCAGACGTCCAATCGAGCCCCCAGGGATTGGTTCCACCATTGCAAAACACTTCAAACCTTTGCCGCTGGGGATGGTAGCGCCAAATAGAACAATTGAGATGTGTCCGCTGCGAGTCGGGAGTCTCTGGCCTGCCAACTAATGAGACAGAAGTGATGCCATGTCTACCATACAGCCAGCCGTCGGGACCGACTTTTAAGCCATTGGCCACGTTGTGCCCAATCGTGTCAACTTCGAAGCCATCCAAAATAACTTGCGGCTCACCGTCGGGAATATCATCTCCATTCGTGTCCGCTATAAACAATAATTGTGGCGGGCAAAGTGCATAGACACCACCGTCGACGTGGGCCACGCTGGTCAAATGCACGCCTTGATCCCAAAACACTCGTCGCTTATCTGCGCGCCCATCACCCGTGGTATCTTCCAAGATGATGATGCGATCACGAAGGTCCGTGGTCCAGCGATCGGGTTGTTCAGCATACGTGTAGCATTCGGCGACCCACAATCGTCCGCGACCATCAAAGCACATGGCGATGGGTTGCTGGACATCAGGTTCGCTGGCAAACACCTCACAGTGGAACCCAGGTGGCAGCACTGCCGTAGCCGCAGCTTCTTCCGCCGACATAGGTGCTGAGGCTGCCGGCTCGCTATCGTAGGGCTCGGGGAAGCTCTGCGCCGTGCGTAGCGACTCGGCAACAGTGATCGATTGTGACCAGGCCCGCGTATCGAACGAAGCAAACCAGAGGGTCCAAGCAACCAAAAGTATCCGCAACTTCATCGTTCGCCTCTCAAGAGTTTTATATTGTCCGAGACCTGTCGACCACCACCGCTGGGAAAATGTGTCCGACACCAAAAGCCGGAACGGCCCTGCGGGTGCTTCGCACTTTTGGTGTCGGATACCTTTTCCCGGTATGGACCCTTATTCCCCACGAATTGTTTCCCGCAGTTGTTTCAACAATGTCATCGATTCTGGGGAGACCGATCCGTCTTCGTACATCTCCAAATTGATCGAGACTGGATATTGGCTTCTTTGCGCTTCCTGCACAATGGTACTCAGTTGACTCAGGCTATATTTTGGTTTCGGAATTGGAGTGTTCTGCTCGATGTGCCCCCAGTTTTTCTCAAGAATGAAACAACCGTGGCCTTGCAAACCGGTCTGCCCACCAACGCTAAAGATTCCATTGTCTAGCCCCGTACGCTGATGATGACCTTCCCCGCCGTAATAATCTTGATATTCGGTCAGCCGAGGTTTAATCCACGAATTGTAAGCCACTAATCGCTCGTCATTACCCAGCCTAGCCGCTTGTGTTATTTGCTTGAAAGGAGCGGACAAAATACCAGTCGCCGATGATGAATTGTCGAAATGACAATCGTAATACCTTTGCCCCCCGTCAAACCACCAACCATTCAATTTATCTCCATACCGCTCGCCGGAGAAGCCAGCTAGTCTGCATAGTCGGCGTTTTCTTTCGTCGCGGACGACTGAGCAATGACCGTACTGGCCAACGCCGATAAGAAGCCCGCCATGAGAAGCGGGTAGATAGACTTCACTATTGCCTTATTCATATTCTTCTAATACCAATATCTGCGTCACTAGCGTCAAATTGGATAGTCATCAAACACTTGGCATCGGCTTCGGTTTCACTGGGGAAGCGTTTCGTTAGCTGTCAACCGAAGTCGTTCGGTGCTGTTCAATTCGGGTCGACCACCTTGACCACCGCTGCCTGAGGCTGTCCACAGCTGATCTTCGATGACCACCAGACCTGTGCCATGACGACCCTGCTGAAGTGGCGGCCATGTCGTCCAGCGGTCGGTCTGCGGATCGAAGACTTCGACTTCGGCGTGGGCTACTTTGGTGGTCCCGCTCTCCCCTCCGCCAACTACAAGTTTTCCGTTCACGTCGACCGCGCTATTCCCCGCACGCGGTGTCGGCAACACCGGTGAACCTTCTGCCGCGAGCCATTGCCCGGAACGAAAGTCAAAAACATCCACTTCAGGAACCGTTAGGTCAAACACATGTCCGGTTGCTTGGGACGTGGTTCGTCCCCCCGCCGCGTACAATCGATTGCCAATCACCACAGCTTGGAAGTGGTCGCGTGCATGCGGCGCATCGGGCAGAATTCGCCAGTCACCCGTCTGCGGATCATATTCGTCAAACCACGGCTGGCTACCATCGATGTGGCCATTGGTGATACCGCCTACCAGATAAATTTTCTCGTTGTACAGCACCGCACCAGCCGCACCACGTCGTCGCGACTCAGGGATCGAGTGCACAAACTGGAATTTGTCATTCGCAGGATAGTAGGTTGCGATTTTCTCCAGCGGTTTCTCCCCCGGATAAACACCTGACATCGCTCCCATCATGAAAATGCGGTCACCAACTACAACCCCCTGGAAATGATGCAATTCCATCGGCGTCGAACTCTTGGCGGTCCAGGTGTTCGTCGCGGGATCGTAGACGTCAATTGGATTGATACGACGTCCACCCAGCAAAACCAAACGGTCTTCAAATCCCACCAAGACCGCTTCGTGACGCGCGGTCGGAAGTCCATTTGTATCGATCGTTTCCCAGACTTGTTCGGCATCTTCCGCCGCAAATAGCGTTGGGTTCGGACAGATCAGAACAATAATAAACGCAAATATCAATCGAATCATTGAAAGAACTTTCTCTGTTGGCCACTTGGAGAATCAGCTGACTATTCTAACCAAATAATGAAGCTGGCAAGGCAACAGCCAATTCTTCGAAGGTTCTGGATCATTCGCGACCAAGCTAGCTCCTCAGACCTAGTCCATCGTTGGTCTTCGCATAGAGTGATCGACGCGACTTTGCAATCAATAGCCACTTTCGATTCGTGTTCATTGGAGTGGTTCGCGGGCAAACACAATGACTGCCCACCAATAGCGCGAACAAGCGCGAATATGCAAAATGCGAACTTTGCCTGACTCTTCCTCTCGGCAGCCCACTTGAAAAATCACTTACTAAGTGTTGATTGCGTGAGACGGCGGCGGTGATCAGCGAGAATTATCCTGAAACCTAAACTCCAACTTAAACTTTTGTCCAAGTTGAAGTTCACGTTGAAGCCATAGAAATCGTGAACAGTTACGAATTTCAATCGGAACCATCCGTCTACCGCGTATCTTTTGGGGAGTTGCCGTTTTCAATACTCTCCAACTTGGTGCGTCGCTTTTGGAATCGTAGTGTTGCCCGTATTCCTAAGTCTATGGCTGCACGTTGGCCACCTTCTCAACCGATAGTTTGGCTGACGAACGTCTGCCCGTTGGAGTTGGGCTAGCTCGTACCCCAACGAGTCTCAACTAGTAGACATCGCGGACATACCGTCGCTCAGAGGACAGCTGTTTCACGAACTGCTCCGCCTTCTCGCGACTCATTGCACCATGTTCACCAACGACCTCCTTAAGTGCTGCGTCAACGTCGGCAGCCATCCGGGAGGCATCACCGCAGACGTAGAAATATGCCCCGGCGTCGAGCCAAGACCAAAGCTCCGCCCCGCGCTGCCGCATTTTGTCTTGGACGTAGACCTTCTTATCCGAATCGCGACTAAACGCAGTATCCAGATTCGTCAGCAGCCCTGAAGCTTGCCACTGGGCAAGTTGTTGCTCGTACAGAAAATCGGATTCTTGATGCTGATCGCCGAAAAACAGCCAGTTTTTGCCGTGAGCAGCGAGTGCCTCACGCTCTTGCAAAAACGCGATGAAGGGAGCTACGCCTGTTCCGGGCCCCACCATGATGATCGGTGATTCAGGGTCAGTGGGCAATGTAAAGCCACCATGATTTGGCTGGACGAAGACACGCAATTCCTGATTGCACTCCAGGCGATCGGCAAGCATCGTGCTGGCTACCCCCTTGCGCAATCTGCCCGCACTCTTAAAGGTCACCTTACCGACCGTCAGGTGTACCTGACTTCCGACCTTGGCCATGCTGCTGGCAATCGAATACAATCTCGGATTGAGCGGAGACAGCAGTCCAACGAAGCGTGATGCGTCTAATGTTAGCTTATCTACAGTCTCCAACGCATCCAACACGTCAAAACCTTCGGGAACTCCGTCGCTCAAAAATCCTTGTAGTAGCGAACAAACCTGAGGGTCAACCGCTTCCTCCAACAAGACCTCCAAGAGCTCGTCCGTGGGTTCTTTAAGACAGAAGTCCTCGGTCAACGCGTCAGCCAGAGATTTGACAGTTCCGGTCGGCGAGCTGATTTCACTGTCTGCACTTACGCCCAGTCTAGCAATAATCTGAAGCACTAACTCGTTGCAATTGGTTGGGTAAATGCCCAACGCATCGCCAACATCGTATTTGATGCCAGACTCACCAAGATCGATCGTCACATGGCGAGTGTCTTTGGCCGACCCTGACTTATTCAGCGGTAGTGACTCAAGCAGTCGCGCTCGAAATGGGTTTTGGCGCGAGCCAACTTTCGTGGGACTCGCAGGGGCACCATTGCGAGCAGCCCCATTTGTCGCACCATTGCTGGGTTTACCATTGCTGGGTTTACCATTACTGGCTTTACCATTGCTGGGTTTACCATTACTGGGTTTACCATTAGCGGGTTTGCCGTTAGCGGTTGCACCACTGTTAGATTCGCCAGGGTTGGATTCTCTGAGCAGTTGTTTCAGAATCTGCTTAGTTTCCTTGCCACCCGGGCTACATAGGGTCAAATTGGTCTCAGATCCGGATGCAATGGCCGAGCTGTATGTTTTGCAAAGGTAGCCGCACGATCCGCAATCGAGCTGTGCCATAGCGGCCATCAGCTTGTGCGGCAGCGGCTTCCCTTCCGCCAGTTTCATTCGATCATCGATAACTAGTGCAGGATCATGCCAGGGGGCATCATCCAAATCTTCTTCCGACTCGCTTGCCTGCACAGGAGGCAAAGCAAACTGAGCTACCTCGGACCTTGAGGCCTCCTGACCATTGAATCCTAAGAAGCCAGTCAAAAATCCATTCAGCCAAGCACGTTGCTCATCGCTAAACGGGGCTGACTCGGGGACCAGTGTTGCTGTTGACATACTTCACCAATTAATCAAGCGTCGAAATGGTTTCGTAAACATAAAATGGGACAGGAGGTGGAGAGAGGGCAGACGTCGATAGGGCAAAGCACCGGATCGTCGGGTCCGGCAATCGACTCCTGCCCCCCCTATCTCCCACTGGCTTGGTTATGAGCATTGTGCACCTAGCGCCTGCAGCACAGGACTAGAAAGTTGCTTTAACGCATCGTCATCGAGTCTTTGCACAAATTGACTGAAGGACTCCGCGCCATCGCGTTGTTCCACGTACCTTTCCAAAATTTCTGCCAGCACTATGGGTACAGATTCACTTGGAACTTTCATGCGAACGGGCCTGGCAATTTGTTGCCTCGAACCCCAACCGCCGCCAAGGTAGATGTCATAGCCGTCAATCATCTCTTCGTTGACTTCGATTTTGGTGCCGATCAATCCGATGTCGCCAATGTAGTGTTGCGCGCAACTGTGATGGCAGCCGGTCAGGTGAATGTTGATGGGTTGATCGAATTCGAAGCGACGCTCAAGGTATTGCGCAATCTCCAGCGCATGTCGCTTGGTATCCGCTGCGGCAAATTTGCAGCCCGCACTTCCGGTACAAGCGACCAGACCGGCTCGAAATGCGGTCGCCCGGAAATCAAGTCCGATCTCCAACAGCGCTTCGCGCACGGTATCGCAGTCTGAGCTGTCGATATCAGGAATAATGAGATTCTGCCAAACGGTCAGTCGAATCTTCCCAGAACCGTAGCGGCGCGCAATGTGGGCTAGCCCTCGAGCTTGTACGCTGGTCATGCGGCCAACCGGCAGAACGACGCCAACGTAGTATTTACCGGGTTGCTTTTGGGCGTGAAAGTCCACGTGAGCAAAGCGGTCTTCGTCTACCGTGCATTCCAATTGAAGGCTACTAACACGGCGTAGCGTTCTGCCCAGCTCCCGTTCCACCTCAGCGATAAATTTATCAAACCCCCAAGCATCGAGCACGTACTTTAAGCGTGCTTTCTTGCGATCCGTTCGATCACCGTGCTTGACAAAGGTGCGCACGATCGCGCCCGCGACAGCCAGGCATTCATCAGGCGTCAGGCACACTCCGGTATCGCGTGCAAAGTCGCGATGTCCAGTAATGCCGCCCAGCGTCAATTGATAATAGACACCAGCGGGAACTTCCTCTGTCTGCTTTTCTGCGGTGACTCGAACGGCGTGAAATCCAATGTCGTTCGTATCGTCCAACGCACTAATCCGCCCGCCACCATCAAAGGCAATATTGAACTTCCGTGGCAGCCCATACATTTCCCGATGTTGGCAAATGTAGTGGTGCATTTGTTTGGCAATCGGAATCGTCTCAATCAGCTCTGCTGGGTCGATCCCACTCAACGGACTAGCCGTCACGTTGCGAATGTTATCACCGCCGGAACCCAGGCTTATAAGTCCAAGTTCACGAACACCATAGAGGATATTCATGGCTTGCTGGGCGGGTATTTCGCGAAGCTGCAAATTGGCTCGGGTGGTGACGTCAATATTTCCTCCCGCAGACTTGTCGGCCAAGTCGGCTAAGCCCTCTAGTTGATTCCCATACAACTCACCGCCTGGTATCCGCAAGCGGCACATGAACGAATCCTGGGCAGGTGCCACATAGAATAATCCGTGGTACTTTGTCAGAAAGACATCCGACCCTCTAGGAAATTCACCGGCCGCACTGCGTCCCGCGATTTCGTCCCACATATCCAATGGATTTTTCTCGAACTTGGCCTTCTCTTCCGTGGAGAGTTTTTTGCCAGAATCCAATACTGCTTGTTGAGCTGCGTAAGCAATCTGTTCAGGCGCGGTCGGCCCAGCTCCCAAGTTGCTCTTGCTTGCTCCAATTTGGAGAGACACGCCGTTGGCCGCAGTGGGATTCGCCGAGCCCGCAAGTATTGGCAATCCACGAACAGATCGGGCGACGTCGGAACCCATCATGAGGCCGGCCAAGTACTGCTTCTGCGATTCAGTTAGGTTTTGATTCGACATGAAAGATTTCGATCAATTATGGATTTCTATAAGTGGACGTTCACCGTCGGGACGCACAGCCCGCCAGAGCTACAACGTTCACAGCGCAGTCTTTGTAGCTGGGCTGGCGACTATGCGGATCAAAGTGGGGCAACGTAAGTTGATTGGTCTCGGCGTAGTGCATGGGCATAAAAGCCTGCCGGGGCTCAACCGTGGGCGTCACTTGTGCACGGGCAGCAACACTCCCGCGACGTGACGTAACCTGCACCCAGTCACCATTTTGAATGCCCAGCGATTGTGCGTCCAAGAGATTCAGTTCTATGTAAGGCTGCCTAGGGTAGAGCTTGCGTAAAATCGGACTTTTACTCGTCCGAGTTTGTGTGTGCCATTGGCTGACGGTCCCGCGTCCGGTGAGTAACATCCAGGGGTAGTCGTCACACGGCGGCTCAGGCAAGTCGGTTACTTGGTCAACGATCAAACGAGCCCGACCATCTGGCGTAAAAAAGCTGCCATTTCCAAAGAGTCGACGTTCCTGCGCGGGTGCGGGATGTTGTTCCGCATCGTGCCGCGACCAGGGCCATTGAATACCACCATTGCGTTCAATTTGTTCGTAACCAGCGATACCGGAAATGTCGCAGGGTTGGCCCTGGCTGAGGCGCTGCATCATGCGAAATACCGACTCGGGTGACGTCCACTCACGAAACATCTCTGCGACACCCCAGTAATTTGCGATGGCTCGAAAAATCTGGAAGTCGGCCAACGCCTCGCCTGGTGCCTGGCGAACACGTTTGTGCAAGCCATACCGCCGCTCGCTGTTGATAAACGTCCCTTCTTTTTCACCCCAGCCCCCAGCCGGCAAAATCAAGTCAGCCATCTCGGCCGTTTCTGTCGACACATACATATCCTGAACCACCAAGAATTCCAATTTGGACAGTCGATCTTGAGCTTCGGTTTGATTGATCCAGCTGTGTGCGGGATTTGTCGCGATCAACCACAGGCCCTTGATGGCACCTGTGTCGATCTCTTCGAGAATGCGCTCGTAGCTCCAACTGCCTTGCGTCGGTATATTGTCTACTGCGATACCAAGCGTCTCAGCCACTTTTGCGCGATCATTTTCGTCCTCAAACTTGTGGTGTCCAATTAGATTCGTCGTGTTGCTCCATAGCCGGGAGCCCATAGCGTTACATTGTCCCGTGATACTGTTGGCCCCGGTACCCGGTCGCCCAATGTTGCCTGTGATCAGCGCGATATTGATAATTGCCTGAGCTGTGCGTACGCCTTCGTAGCTTTGATTGACACCCATGGTCCACCACAAAGAGCAGGCAGGCGCTGTACCAATCGAATTCGCAGCGCGGCGGATCGCATCCACACTTAGCCCGCTAGCGCTTGATACACGCTCAGCCGTAAATTGCTGGACGTGCTCGCGCAACTGTTCATACCCAGTGGTATGTTCACTAACGAATTTCTCGTCGATCAGTCCTTGCTCGATGATTTCGTGAGTGATGGCATATAACACAGCTAGGTCCGTTTTTGGCGCAAGCTGCATGTGCTGACTGGCAGCCATAGCCGTTTCTGTGCGCCGCGGATCGAGGACGATAATTTCTGGATGACGTTTGTTGCGGAGCACTCGTTCCCACATGATCGGATGGGCAATGCAGGGATTGGCACCCACAAATACGAGGCAATCACTCAGCTCGAAATCTGCGTAAGTGTACGGTGGAGCATCAAACCCAAAAGACTCTTTGTAGGCAGTAACGGCTGTTGCCATACATTGCCGGGTGTTTCCATCTCCGTGCAGCATCCCCATGCCAAATTTAGCCAGCGCACCCAGAAATGCCATCTCTTCGCACGCAATTTGTCCCGTGCTTAGGAAGGCCACCGAGTGCTTTCCATGCCTTTCTTGAATATCCTTAAAACGCCTACAAAACTCATTCAACGCTTCATGCCAGCTCACAGGTTGCAAAGTTCCAGTGGCATCTCTCAAGAGTGGCGTTGTCGCGCGATCCTCACTGTCGAGGACTCGAAGAGCTTCCCAGCCTTTTGGGCAGGCCATACCCATGTTCACTGGATAGTTGCTATTCGGTGTCAGACCAACGGCCACGTTGTCGCGCAGGTGCATCCGCAGTCCACAACCGGTAGCACAGAATCCGCAAACCGAAGTCGTCGTAGACTCTGCTGATAAGCTGTCAGGTGTCAAACCTAGACCATGACGACCTGGCTCCAGGAGTAGCTCCCTGGTCATCGTGCCGGTGTGCCGCTGAATAATTGGCAAAAGTGGCTTTGCGAAATTCGGCAGATCTCTGGCTAAAGTTGTTTCAGTCATGCATGGCTTCCTATTTCATTACACCGGGCATGCGGTCGAATACCACGCTCGCAAAGTACAGCAATCGCTCGAAGACCTCTCCGCCGATCATCAACGCGGAGGCCAACAGCATGACCGAGCTCCCTGCGGTATGCCTGGAAGTGAGGAGCAGCGCAATGGCACCTACGCAAAACAGCGCTCCAATGGAACTCAGGGCGATCCGCCAGCTTGCCCAGGAGGAAAGCTCTCGGTGCACTAACCGACGACTGCGGGCTTGAAACGTAGTATCCGATGCTCTTTGCCGTCCTAGGTAGATTGACCACTCCCAAGTCAACTTGACTGTGACAGCCATCGCTGCGCAGGCAGCCAAGAAGGCGTTGCCGGTCGCAGCCGCCAACAGGGCCAAGCCTAAAACAACCGCCGACCCCATGAAGCGTTGTGACGTTCGTGAAAATCTCCATAGTTCGCGGCGGGTGACGACATAGATCATCGCGCTGCTAAACAAACCCGCTATCCCCAAAGCCAGTGCACTGCCAAGTAAGAGTCCATCAACCCAACCTGGGATTCGTCGTATCCAAAGATTGTCTGTCTCAGCGACATTGAGGCTCATCAACAACACCGCCAGCAGCAACGCGCCGACAAACTTACCAAACAGAACGGCCTCGCGGCTGAGCCAGCTAGTGCGGAGCCCCAGAAAAACGCGCCATGCACGAAGAGGTTGCCCGAGGTGCAATGGGGCTATGCTCAGTCCGATTAAGGCGAGCCCTAGAGCGAGGGCTGAGGCTACTAACGTTTGCACGGGGGAGATAGGGTTCCCCACCACTGACTGATAAGCCGCCAGCAATCGTTCCATCATGATCAGACCCACGGCAGCTTGAGTCATCACCAACATCACGGCCAATGGCCAATGCGATTCATGCGCGTGGTCGACTTGGCTGTCTTGAGGCGTTGCCAATCCGCTCAAACTCCCTTGGCCAACATACTTTGTAGTGGGATGCGTCAAATCCGAACGCGGAGCACTGGGGACAAGTATTTCTTCCGGGCCATACTGCTTGTGTCGCGATACATTCCGAATGGAGATGGCTTCGTTCGGGCAGGACTGTACGCAGGCCGGGGCTTCTCCAACGCTCAGCCGCTGATGGCACATATCACACTTGCGTACGATTCCCAGTCGTGAACTGTACTGAGGTACTTCGTAGGGACACATCATGGTGCAATACTTGCAACCAATACATTGATCGTCCAGATGCCGAACAATCCCGGTCAAGGGGTCTTTGTCGTAGGCAATCACCGGACAACCGTTTAGACAACCGGGATCGGCGCAATGATGGCAAGCGGTGGTGACGTAACGCAACTGAGGAAGCGGCTCATTGACGGTGAAGGCACCCACCCGTCGCCAACTCTCCTCTTCTTCCAAACCGTTCAACGTGTGGCAGGCCACCACACAGGCCTTGCAACCGCTGCACGCATCCAGGTCGACTTCGAAACCGTATTGTTCATCGACACTTGGCAGGGTGGCCGGCAAAAGCGATTGATAGTAGCGCGCTTGCTCGGGTGCCGCGTCGTGTGGCAAGTCATCAGGAGCCAAGTCATGCCAAACACTAAATCTCTCCACCGCAGACAAATCCGACTGCTCTTGCAACAGCTGCAGAAGAAAGCCTTCGGCCGTCAATTCAGTGGATGAGCTTGCAGTGGACATGGATGCTTAATGAAAGGTATTGCGATTTAGCTCAGCAACGCTGAACTGGGGAATTGTTCAATTTAAGTTGGCGGCACTCGACTCCTTGAAGTCAAGCTTGAGGATTGCTACAGCCAAAGTAAGGTGATTGATTTGAGCGTTGCATCTTGATAGGTCGGAATAGCCAAACATGACTCGGAAGCTGTTGCCTCGAGGTCGACATGCCCCTCGGCCAACCAACACGGATCGTTACACAAGATTGCGTTTCTATGTTGGACCACTTCGCCGAAAATACCGGTAGCTGCCGAAAGCCGCTTGCCAACTTCGGGCCACGCCCCAAAACTGACCAACAGTTCTGTATGTGCGATTTGCTGCAATTCGAATTCTGTGCCGACCGGCGTCCACACTTCGACGCACCTAGCCAGCGGCGTCGATCGACTACTGATGAGCAACACGGCAGCCGCAAAATTTGGATTGAAGATCGGTAGCGCAATGGCTGTCTGCAATTCCCCTGCCGATGCACCGGCGGCTCGCAAAAAGCCTGGATGATTCTGCAAATCATCATGAATAATCGCTTGCCCCAGCATGGCGGCTTGTCCCGGTAGTCCTGAACCGATTTCGAATCGCACAAAGGAACTTACATTTTGAAAGCGTTCTAGTCTTCCGAAGTAACCTTCAGTCAATCTCAGATCTCGGTAGGGCCCGTGGGGTTCCCATATTTCGAAAACACCACTGGCCCCTGCTCGCGACTTGCCAACCAGCGTAACGATGGATCTCAACTCGGCGCCACAGAAAACGGGAATGGCAAGTACGACACGATCTCCCTCTTCGACCACATGTGGGAGTCCGTCTTCACGAACACGTTCCGTACAGGCGTCGATGGGATAATCTGTAGTCAACAACTGGCCATTCTGCATGTCGTGAACAACAACATGACTGAGGAATGAACCGATGTCTGCAAGCGGTACCGAACTCAAGGCACTGTCTTCAATAGGAGGAATGATTAATATGTCAGTCAGGTCTGGTGCTCTGTCCACATTTAATTTTTGGGTTGTCTGGGAAAAGGTGTCCGACACCAAAAGCCGGAACGGCCCTGCGGGTGCTTCGCACTTTTGGTGTCGGACACCTTTTCCCAGCGCTGATCCCCAATGTGTCCGACACCTTTGGGTTGGGCTCTTAAACTTCAACTGCTTTTGTTCGGAGATTGGATTCGCGATCCGAAGAGAGATCGCGTTGTCCCTCGAATTTCTGCACGTTTGCTATATGTTTTTTGTGCTCTTGCTCTTCGAGGAAGCTCAACATCTTTTCGCGATAGTCGTAGTACTCGGGATGTTCGAGAACGTCGGTGCGTACACGTGGTCGTTCAAAGGGCATTTCGAATATCGCCCCGACTCGAGCACGTGGGCCATTGGTCATCATGACAACGCGGTCACTCATAAAGAGTGCCTCATCGACATCGTGGGTGATCATCATCGTCGTCACCCGATCCCGCATCAGGATTTCGAGCAATACCTCCTGCAGCTCCATGCGTGTCAGCGAATCCAACATGCCAAATGGTTCGTCGAGTAGCAGCATTTTGGGTTTCAAGGCAAAAGCCCGCGCAATCCCCACACGCTGCTGCATGCCTTGACTCAAATCGGAAGCGCGTTTGTGCAAACTATTCCCCAAGCCCACTAACGATAGGTAATAGGCGGCAATGTCGTGTCGCTGACGTTTCGTACCGTGCCTGTAAACCTGATTAACACCCAACAGTACGTTGTCAAGCGCTGTCATCCAGGGCATCAGGCAAGGCGACTGGAAAACGACCCCGCGGTCCGGTCCAGGACCATCAATTTCGCGATTGCCAACTACCACACCCCCGGTCGTAACTGAATTTAGACCAGCCACCATGGTTAATACCGTACTCTTGCCACAACCACTGTGACCTAACAAGCAAACGTACTCACCTTGCTCCATATTCAAGTTAAATTCTTCGACAATTACCGCCGGACCATTCGGGGTGTCGTAAGTCTTTCCAAGATTGAAGATTTCTATGTATCCAGACATGTTTTGGTAAGCTTCTTTCGTAACGTAGAGCGCGCGTCGGGAAAAGGTGTCCGACACCGAAAGTGCGAAGCACCCGCAGGGCCGTTCCGGCTTTCG
>JBGSNE010000084.1:0-36128 GCA_041739785.1 Pirellulaceae bacterium | reverse complement strand
ACTGCACGCCGCAGCCGTCGAGCTTCAACTGTTCTTCCCAACTAGCAACCACACTGCTTTCTCAAACCAGCCAGCGAACCCGCAACACTCTTCCAGCCACCCTGCTAAATTGGCTGATTCTTAATTGCGTTTGACACACCGTCAGCGGGAACGTCCAGAAAACCGGAAAAACGGATGGCATATTTGTCGTCTTTGGCAACTGAAAAGCTGAAGGTGGGAGTGGTTCCTGACGCACTGCTCTCAAAGGAATCCAATCCAGGATCAGTTTCAAAATGAGGGGTTCTGTATTCATACCAAAGACCAGGCTCAGTAACTTTTACTTGTGCTGCAGGAAGCAGGTGTTTAACAGGCAAATAATATGAGGTTGAAACAGGATCGCAGGAGGTACCGGAACTTTTCAAAACAACCTTATAGACCCCCGGGGCTGCTTCGACACTGCCAGTCACCTGTCCATTCGAACTGAGGTTCAGGCCTGAAGGCATGGTCGTTCCAGCATCTTGACCCCACTCTACCGGTGGTATGCAGCCGTAACTTTTTAATGTATGCGAATAAGGTGCATCTGTGTAAGCGATGGGCAAACGCCAGTGAGAGATAACTACGGGTCTCTCTTTATCCATTTCGCCTTTTGTCAATGTGCCCAGGGAAGTGTGCCTAATTAGACCCTCCGGCCGCACCCTATCCACTAAATTCTTCGTCCAGGGCATATCTATTCCCATTCGGTATTTGTAATGGTTGTATGCGATTTCCCAGCCTACAGGTAAGGGATAGGACTTATTGAATCCCGGTTGTTTTGTGTCGATAACTTTTGCTAAATACTCAAGGCCAGTGGCCAGACGGTTATCCAGCCATGCGTAGGCATCCACCCCCTGATTCCAAGCCATCTCTGCAGTTTGTACCAAAGCTCCGAGTCCCTCTTGGGAGTGGGCGAGATCCCGATATAATTCTGCTGGCTGTCCATTTTCAAAGGGTATATTCGTCGGCAGGTAAATTTTGAGACGGTACACTGCTAAATCAAAGAGTTCTGGATCATCTTTGAAAATTGCAGTGGCCATGAGTGATTCGGTAATAGAAGACATCCAATTGTTTTCGTGCTCCACACGTTTCATCAACGTAGGCATGAACGCTTTGTCGTACATGTCCATAAATATCGTTTCTGTTTCTGGCCTCCACTTCGGATAGGTGTGCTTTACAATTTCCGCACCCCGCATAAACATGGTGCCCATCAAGCCGATCCTTAGGTCTTTCGTAACTCCAGTCACTTCTTTTAGAGATCCGTAGGCTTCCATAATGCTCATAACATTTTCAGCATACACTTCTTCTTTAGTGACAGACCACATCAATGCTTGAACCCAGCAAGCCTGGGCATCTCTTTCGGCCGCATTCCAATTAAAATGCGTAGAATTGGGTGTGTAAGTTTTCGAAGCCCTGCGGTCATTTTTGAGTACATCAAATGCAGTCTTTTGCGGTTCGATTCCCCTATTGATTCGGTCCCGCATCAAATCCAGTTGTTCTCCGGTCATTAAAATCCCTGGGTGGATCATGGGCACGCGTTCAACATTAGCATGCTGTGCCAAACTTGTCTGAGAAAGAATGAATACAATCAAGGAGGGCGTGATCGCGATTGGGTGAAAAAATTTCTCATGTTTCCCCTTTTTTGTTGATGTAATTCCTTGGAATGAACATAGTCTATTCGCTGATCGCAACTTTGACTTTTAGGTGCCGGCGAACTACGTCCTACTTCTGCTCAGCAGTAAAATTTCTTCGTTTGGAGATGAAACGTCCTCTCGGATTGAGTTATGCTAACCCAAACTCAGGAAAATTTCATGTCGCTTAGAGTTAAGACACTGGTTCATCTGAATTCGCAGCCCCTAAGAATCAACTTTTGACTAGCTACTACTTTCCGATTTGCTTGGTTGCTGTCGTAGTCACGAGAAATCTACACCGGAGCCAAATAGAGAATGCGAACCATAGATCTACCCCAATTTCGTAGAATGCCCTTCGCCGCGATGTTCATTGGGGATGATCCGGAGGCCACAAACTACGACCCAGAGCTAATGTTAATGCGAGCGGTGATGAATGGTAGCAGGGGGCCAAAGATGGTGTGGACCAAACGCGATTGGATCCCTACCAATGCAAATCTAGTTTATTATCCCTTGCCCTTCCTCGATCTACCGGGCGTTGACGCGACAACGGCTTGGATCAATGACCATCCGGACAACGATCAATTCGCTAAACTCGTCAAGGGCATGAGTGACCGGATGGCGAAAGGCGATGTTCCCATCAACTTGACGGTGACTCCGCTGATCGCCAATGCGTATCTGTACACGGGCGACCAGCGTTAGTTGAATGGGTCAAAGACTACTTTGGCTCATGGGAAGAACTTACCGAAAGGAACAACGGAATCACCCCGGACAACGTTGGCCTGTCAGGGAAAATCGGCGAGTACACGGGACACTGGTGGGGCGGCTACTACGGGTGGGTGTGGCCTCGCGGTGGCACGGATATAGTCCAAGCAGAACTCACTGCGGCCAAAGTCGCTACGTTGCTCACAGGCGATAACCGCTGGGCCGAGCTTCCGCGCAGCCAAATGGCGGTCTTGCGGAAACAGGGCGAAGTCCGCGACGGTCGGTCGATGGTCCCGATTCGCCACGATCATCGAGGCTGGTATCACTTCGTTGAGGAACCCGCCGATCCCTATATCAATCTCTGGTTCCTCTCCCATGATGAGCAGGATTGGAAGGAGATCCAGCGGTTGGCGGAAATGGAGAAAAGTGTCGGGGGCAGGATCACCGACCCCGACCTTGAATGGGCCTACTTCGTCAAAGGACTCAACCCGGGCTATCCCGAACGTGCGCTCAGTCGAGACCTGGCTGCTATCGCCCGCAAGGTCGAGCAAATTCAGAATGAACGCGGATACTCAGAGACATGGGTGGATAATAAGTGGTCTAACATGGACCCGATGGTCGTTGAAAACCTCACTCGGTTTTCGGTCGGAGGGATTCCAGTGCAGATTCGAGGCGAGATGCTTCATTCGCAGCTACGCTACTTCGACGGCCAGGGTCGTCGGCCCGGCCTGCCGGCTGATGTCTCCGCGCTGGTCTCGAGAATCGAACGCGACTGGGTTGAGGTGGAATTGGTCAATCTCAATGTGACAGAATCCCGGCAGTTGGTTATTCAGGGCGGCGCCTACGGTGAGCACCGCACCATATTCAGCGGGTCGAATTTGATCAAGTTACCGATAGTTGGGCTCGAGGTGAACGTGGCAACCGGCAGCGAAATCAAGATACGCAGTCCGCGACCAAAACCAGTAAGGACGTTGGCGGAGTCGCCATTGCGGTGCATCTGGAACCGGGGTCGGGCGCAACTCTTCGTATTTACCTCGGGCGCTACGCTAATCAACTCAGCTATGCTTTTCCATGGGATCGGTAAACATGAAAACACAGATTGCCTCTCTGCTGGTGGCCATATCAATCTATCCGGTCGCTTTCGCACAAATGGGCTCTCCCGGCCACGGAGAGACTCAAGCGATCGCGCTTCATCCCACTAACCCGGATATTATTTATGCTGGCGCGGCCAAAGGACTCTGCAAGACGCTCAGGGGTGGGCTCGACGACTGGCCAAGCTTTGGGCTCGAGATGGTGTCGCCACGAACCATTGCCGTGAGCCAGAACCATCCCGACTTGCTCTACGTGGGAACGCACAAGACGGGGGTATATCGGTCCGATGACGGCGCCAAAAACTGGAAGCAGCTAAACCAAGGCACCACGGTTCTCAGGATACGTGCCCTGGTGATTCACCCACAGGATGATCGCATCGTATTTGCTGGTACCGATGGCACTGGTGTCTTTAAGACAATGGACGGCGGAGCAACTTGGCGAGAGATGAATCGCGGCTTGATCGACAAAGTAGTGCGCGCGCTCGTAATTGATCCAGACGACTCGGATATCTGGTTCCCGATTCTGGACTGCTATACGCCAACAACCAAGGTGCATCTCCCTTGGCAAATACGGAGATCTCTTTCAATATTTTTCATGACTTTATGAGTCATCATCCGGGAGCCGTGGGCATCTATCTAGACAACTCCAGCAGCGGCTACAAGGTTCACCATAATGTGGTGTGGAACTCTCATGATGGCATTCGCACCAGGTCGGCTACTGATAATTACTTTGTGAACAATACCCTCATGGATGTAACGAAAGCCATCGAAGTTCGCGGAGCAGAGAGAGTTGGGGCTGTCATCGTAACACAGAACAATCTTGTCAGTTCGGATGATGTTCTTTACGGGATTACTAAATCTCACAACCAAGTCGCGGACGTGGATGAATTCACTGATCATGCAGGCAGAGATTACAGTTTAAAGCCGGGCGCTGCGGCCATTGATGCAGGCACGCATGTTGCGGGGATCACCGACGATTTTGTCGGGGCTCCTGATGTGGGTGCCTATGAGTTTGGGAAACCTAAATGGACCGCGGGTGCATCCATTGAAGTTCCCGATTTTCCTGATGAAACATTGTTTTAGTAAACCTCAGGCGCTAGCCGTGGGCTTCTAACGGCTGATTCGACCCATTAGCCCACGGCTAGCCTGAGCGTGTTTCAAGGCCCACGGCTAGCGCCCAGAGGTTCACTAAATCCACAGCCCGATAGCGCCTTTCCGCTCACTACTTCGGCGAATGTTTACTGGCCACATCAACCGGCAGATCGTGGGTGAAGGGCTTAGTTATCAACCGTTGATTTCATGTAGGCCAACAGGTCAAGGATTTCGTCTCGAGTCAGGGTGTCAAGTAGTCCCGATGGCATCGTTGAAGTCTTGGATGGCTTCATGGCCTCGATTTCAGTAATGCTGATCAGGGTGAGCTTTCCCGGATTGATCATGTCTTCCTGGATCTTGTACGTGTCGCCAGTCATGTCTGCGATGCGACCGGTGATCACTCGACCGTCATCCATCTGAAAGAGAGTCGCCTCATATTGATCTGAAATTTCCTTGTTCGGGTTAATAATCGTCTCCAACAGATCCTTGGCATTGAAGCGATGGCCAGCCGTGGTCAGATCTGGACCGACGATTCCCCCCTGCCCCGAGATACGATGGCATTTGTAACAACTCGCAATCAAAAACAATTCCTTGCCATTTACCAGATCGCGTCGGGCAAAGTCGACATCCATTATCGGAAGCAAATCGTCGAGTGTCCATTGCTCGACAAACGGCCGAGCTTTCAAGTCAGCATATGGATCGCTAATCTCTGGTTGCTTGGCGAGGATGGCCGCGAGACTGCTTTTTTCTTGGCTGGTGAGGTTTTCTACGGCATGGTCGCGAACGCTGTTGACGTATCCGCCAAGCGACTGGCCTCCCGTGGTGCCGGCTGCATCTAGGAACCATTGAAAGTACTTTTCACGAAGCGGTATCGTCCAGCCGGCCTTGGCATCGCTGAGCGACATCGCGAGAGCAATCTGTTGCTCTTGCATACTGCGACTACCCAAGAGTTCGACCGTCTTTCGCGTCGCGCCGGGCGTTTGGACGGCGATCAAGATTTTGGCAAGTTCAAGGTCAATCAGCTCCTGGCCAGTGGGGAATTGAGCATCAAGCTTTCTGATCGATTGCTGGGTTGACTCAGTCGGTTTGCCTAGCCGACAGAGGATCAACCCGTAGTTTCGCATCAGATGGTATCGTTGAGCCCCGGATAGCGAATCCCACTCCAGCCGATCCAACGCCGCGACCGCAGCGGATTGGTGAATTTCATTTCCACATCGGGCCAGAGCCGTGATGGCTTCCAACGTCCGCTGAGGATCGGTTTCCTGGGCTGCGCGTGTTTCCTGCGTTGCGCGTTGTACCCACGTTTCGACGGCTTGATGTTCAAGGGCGATTCGCGCCGCATATCGTATAAAGCGGTCATCGTCTGCGAGATCCTCCCAGATCTTGTCCAGGGACGCTGTGTCAGGAAGCGTGTGAAACGATTCAATATTCCGACGACGCTCAATGTCCGCGTCGACCTTTGGATAGGACGCGGGCGTTATCGGCTCATCCCCAACGTAAGTCACCCGATAAAGTTCGGACTGAAGTCTCCGACCTCCAACCAGAAAATACATCGCACCGTCCGCAGGGTTGATGACCAGATCTGTAATCGGCAATGCGGGTGCGTAGCAGAAACGTTCCTGGGTCGCTTGAAAGCTGGCTCCATGATTTTCAAGATGAACGGAATAAATAATCCCGTAGCTCCAGTCGGCAATGAACAATGCATTTTGATATTTGGCTGGAAACTTTGCACCTGTGCCAAAGGTGATGCCTGTGGGGCTGCCGGGACCAATATCAAGCACCGCTGGAACGCTGTCAGGGTAGTACGGCGGCCATTTTCCTGATCCAGTACGCCAGCCAAATTCGCCTCCTGAAACAACATGGCAGACGCGCGTGGGCCGATACCATGGCAATCCAAAATCCCACTGCATATCGGAGTCGAATGTAAAGAGTTCACCGTTTGGATCAAACGCAATGTCATACTGATTTCGGAATCCGATTGCGATCAGCTCAAATGCTTTTCCATCAGGGTCGGTTTTGCAAATCCAACCGGCTGGCGCCATCCAAGTCGCAGCGAAACCCGTGGCATCGGGAAATCGTGTCAGCACCTGGTCTTCCTCCCAGACGCGCGGCACGCTGGATGTTTCTGGGTTTGGAATCCGCGTGGCATTACCCGCACAGAGATAAAGTGATTTTTTGTCGGGCCCCAGGATGACGGCATGAGGGCCGTGTTCCGAGGTGCCATCAATTTCACGCAATAACTCGACCGAATCATACCTGTCGTCGTTGTCGGTATCCCGCACTCGATATAACCCCGCGGGGATCTCTTCCTGAGTTGCAGTACCGCCGACTGTTTCAATGCGGTTTCGCATATTACCATGCGACACGACGTACAGGCTGTCAAATGCACAAAGTAGGCCTTGGGCGAATCCAATGTTTAGATCGATTTCTTCAACATCTGCCTGGCTATCACGCCGGGGAGTAATTCGGTAAAGTTTTCCGTACTGATCGGACACAATAAGGCGGCCTTGGGGATCGTTTGTGAGCGAAACCCAAGATCCTTGCTCAGCGGGAACACGGTACAACAGTTCTGCCGTGAACCCCGCCGGGAGCTTCAACCGGGCTGCGGATCCGGATTGAGCAACTGCCAATCGAGACGTCGCCAACGCCAGTATGCAGAAAGCGGACATGGGAAACATAGCCGCAAGCAGAACCAGCGATTGAGACCAATGTGGATTCCTGGGACGGTATGTCATTGATGTCATCCTGTATAACTGTGTTGGCAGCGCGACCTTCAGAGATCAGAATGCTATTCCGACGAAATCGGAGAAATCCAAATGGCATGTCCGCTTGGGATTGCGACATGCAATCGTCCAAACGGCAAAAACTGGAAGGTTCGAATCAGTTTCCAATGCAGATTACTTCTTTCAACGTTCTCATGTACAGCTTTTTATCGGCATAGCTGAACGAGCTTAAGGTCCATGTCTCGCCGGCCGGTCCTAAGTCGTTGATCGCGACAATGGCTTTTTCAGAGAATTCAGTTGCCTTGGTGTCGATAACGTAGACTGTGCCGGTCAATACTGGGAAATAGAGGTATTGGCCGACGAGGATCGGGCTGGCGGCGCAAACATGTCCCCAGCCAGTGCCGGAGGAGCGCTTGTCGTTCATCAATTGGATCCCGCGAGAGTTTTCGGGGATGGTAGGGACAGCGTTTGCTAATTCCCAAATCTGAGTGCGAGTTCCGTCGTTAGAGACTGCCAATTGGTAGGGCACGTCAAGGTATTCGACCTTTCCCGAACGCAGGTTCACGCGTCCGATGGCGTTGCGTTGGTGGGCGAGAAAATAGTGCCAGTCACCAACGACGATATTGGTGTGGTAGGTATTCAGTCGTGGCATCTTGCCTGGCAGGTCAACGCCTTGCATCAGCTTTCTTGAGTCGGAACCATGGAGGTAGGTCCAAACATCCACGTTCGTTCGAAGGTTCTGGCGGGAAAGCTCACGACCTGTGTTCGTATCCAAAATCAGATGATAATCTCCGTCGAGCGCATAGGTGTGTTGGGCGTCCCAGTGGTTGTTGAGCATTGGATTGATGCGCGGGAACTCTGTGGACCAAAGGGGTGTGCCTTCTTTACCCGGTGCGAGACTGGTGAGGGTCAGGCCGTAGGGCGTTTCAAGCGGAGCGTGAGGACCGCCGCGAGCGTGCAGCACGGCCCATTCTCCGTTTGCTCGCTGGCCGATCATCGGAGTGTTGTGGATGACGGTGCCGAGGGGTTCGACCCAAAGAACATCGCCAGTCGAGGCGTCCAGACCGTGAATGTAGGTCCAGACGGATTTCGGATCGATGCCCTCAGGAATGCCAGCGTGACGTGTCAGTTTCTGGGCCGCGTCTTTACCCAGGACTTCGACGACCAGGAGCTGGCTATTGATGAGAATGGGTTCTGCTTGCCGATTCGTGTGTCGGTTACGTGGCGTGGTTTCACGAAGCCATACAGGTTTCCCATCCATGTTGTAGCAGCCGATCGATCCGCTGCGATTGAAGAACCAGACGTGCGTGCCGTCTGTGACGGGTGCGAAAACAGTGGCGTCGCTGAAGATCCCTGCAGTTCCCACTGGGACGGATCCAGGTAGATCGACGGTCCACAGAATCTCACCGCTGGAGAGATCGAGGCAATAGCCAACGATGTCCGTGGAGGCGCTCGACTGGTCGCTGGATTGGAGCGGCTTGTAGGTGGTGAGAAAGCCTTTGTCTTCCCAGATGGTTAGAGAACTTTGTCCGCCTTCGGGAAGAGTGGTCCGCCACTTTATGTTCTTGTTCTGAGCGACGCTCCAATGGACCGGAGCTTCTCCGTCGACTTTCCAATTTGCGTTCGGTCCAGCAGCTTGTGGCCAATTGTCGGCGTACGCGATGAGCGACCAAAGCAGGCTGACGAGGCATGCTAGGGTTTTCGGGTTGAGGAAGAATTGCATTTTAAGCGAGGGGATTTTCATGAGAGTTTGGCTGCTGAAATGATTACTAAATCTAATCACTTGTCGCTAACGGTGTTGTCATTCGGCATCAGTGCCATTGGTGTCAGGACTACATCGAGTGCGGTAGAGAAACGCGTCAGAGTTCAGCAGCGAGGTAAGTAGCGCATTCATGCTGCCGCCGTTGTCCTTATAGGCGTGATAGGCTTCTTGAAGCACGGGAGCGTCGTTGAGGGTTTCGTTGCGGCCCATCCAGAACCGAAAGGCGTGGCGGACGAAGACCTGTTCGGCACGTTCACTTTCTGCGAGCTTCTGAATCATGTCGATGGCGCCCTCGACGGGGCCGTCCAGGGTGGGATCACCGGAATCTATGATTTCGCCGGTCGTGTCGACAGGTTTGTCCAATTCGGTCGTTCGGAACAAGCCTGCGTGGTTGTACATTTCGAACGGCAGCCCCAGGGGATCCATCTTCTGGTGGCAATTCCAACAGTACTCTTCCCGGGTTACACGCATCCGTTCTCGCAACGTGTTGTGAGGCTCGTTTGGAAGCATGGCATCAACGGTGATCGGCACATCGGGGATGCCACCACCAATTAAGCGTTCGCGAATCCAACGGCCGCGGTGGATGGCATGATTGTCCATGGCATCCGAGTGTGAAACGAGCCAACTGGGGTGCGTCAGGATGCCCAGACGTTCACCTTCGGGTGCGGTGGCCAGCACACGCTCCGGTTTCATGGAACCATTGTTGAAACTTTTGTGTTCGCCGAAACTACGACGGCTCGCGCGGGCGTAGAGCTTTGGGCCCGTCAGTGTTGCTTCGGCAACGCTTTGATCGTCATTGTCTCGGCTCTTGTTGCCCTCAGATTGCCGTTCTTCGCGGGTGAGCTGCCTGCCGAAATACAGACTGTCTGACGGGTAGGCCACGACCCTTTCGGTAGTCAGCAACTGCTTGAGCACATCCCTGTCTTCCTGCAGGATGAGTTCAACCAGGCGGTCGGTACTCGCAGTCGCGTCAAACATGGCACGATAGTGGTGTTGAACAAACTTTGTGCTCACACCCGTATCGGCCAGCGCTTTGGTGTCCTTGCAGATGTAGCCGCCAAGGTCGTAGCTAAAGTAGTCACGAAAAAATCGCAAGATGCGAGGCTTTCTTATGCTCTCGTCCGCCAGTATTCGTTCAACTTCGCGCTGCACATCAGCCTTGGTACGCATTCGCCCTTCAATGATTGCCGACCGCAATTCATCGTCCGGCTTGATGTAGCGCAGCGCGTGATTGACCGCCAGGCCGAGTTCCCAATCCTGAAGCATGACGCGACCATATTTATCCCGCGTGCCGGTCTCGACCAATTCCGGTCTGAAGAGCGCGTCGCGATCGAGAAAGATGGCTGACAGGCCGAGAACAGCGCCGTCTTCCTTGCCGAGCTTCTCAATGGCTTGATTGACGATCGTCAGGTATTCATCAGTTTCTTTTTTGCTCGGTGGCCGGAATGTCAGCGCTTCGAAGAGGTGCTCCACAGAAGCACGCAATCGCTCGTCTGAAACACCCTCGTCTTTCATAAGTTCGTAAATCGGCGTCAGTGGACGAAGGATCTTTGTGCTGTAGACAATCGCAGTGGGCAGGCCGCGAATATCGCCCTCCATCTTGTACGAATTGGGGTCATCTGTGATCTGCTCTGGTACCCCGACAATGCTTAGCGGGCCATAGGCCATGTATCGTATAATGTCAGCCGCAGCGCTCATAATCTGCGTCGCCTCAGCGCTGTTGACCGTGTAGAAGTCAGGGTATTTGTCCAGCCCGTGATATCGTGACGACGAAAGAACGGCTGGAATGCTCTTGACCGAAGTGGCATAGGCCACCGTCCCACCTTGCCACTTTAGAATATTATCCGTGCCGAAGTAGAGCTTAAGTTCACCGCCATGATTGGTGGGAACGGCATCGCCATGCGTGCGCAGGCCTGGTTTTTCCGGATCAAACTCTGGTTCCGTGTTGATCAAATCATTCAGACGCGTGATGTGTTCCTCTGGTGTCACACGCCAGATGCGCGCCGGCGAAGACGTCGGTACGAGTTCGACGCCGTCGGGCAGAGAACCAAACAACAGAGCGTGGTCGACAAAATTGCCTTTGCTCGGATCGAGGTGATCGTGAAATCCGCCTTTGTCGCGCATGACGCGCGATAGCTCGCCGACAACCCAGTCGGAAAACTGCAACCGATCGACGACTTCCAGATCAGCGGCGTCTCGGGGCGGCATCTCTTTGAGAGTGACCTGCGCCCAAACGTTCCTCCAGATGCCGGCATTGACTTCATCCACTGGCCCCAGATCATGCAGCGAAAGATTGCCTTCGGGCTCTGACTCGCCATGACAGTCCAGGCAGTGGTCGGCCAGGAACGACTTGGCGAAACTGCCATAGTCTTTGTTGACCAGCTGTCCGGGCGTATAAGTTTGGGCAGAGCCTGGTTGCCATAAGTCGATCCAAAGCAGTACTGCTAGACTATTGGTAGCGAAACTCGCCAAGTGTTTCGTCGCTCCCCAACTACCGAAAATCTTGGCGACTTTCGCTACGAGCTTTTGGATCCTGTTCATACGAGCACTTCCCTCAGCGGGCCGGTACTGTCGTCATACTTCTTGGCCAGTTGCTCGCTCATGTTAAATCGATCCACGTTCTGCCCAGCGGCCTGCAAAAGTGACGTGTAGAGCGCGTTGATGGGGCGCTTGCCGTCGAGTTGGGTGAAGCAACCGGTCTTGAACGAGCCGTCAAAGTTACCCAACAGCATGACCGGCCAGTTGGAACCGCCTGTGTGCTGTTTGTCGGCGTTGTTGCTGGTGTAGACGATTAGCGTGTGGTCCATCATCGTGCCGCTGCCCTCGGGCACGCTTTCCAGCGTTTCCATGATCCTCACCAGCATGCGGCTGTTGTATTGGCGGATCTTGATCCAGATCGGATTGTCCGGCTGGTCCATGTGCCCAAGGTTGTGCCCTTGTTCCTCGATACCCAGCCCTTTCCAGGCACCGAAGATTTCGCCGCGCCCCGAACCGATGGTTAGAGTATTGGTGATGCCCGATGCGAGTGCCGAGATACCAAGGTCCAGCAATGCATCGTGCCAGTCGGTTTCGAACTCTGGGTTGGTGTAACGCTCGTCGACCTGTGGCGCAAACTTGCGAAGGTGATCGGAAACCGTGGTGAGGCGATCGCGCAGGCCATTCACATTTTGAAATCCATGGACGTATTGATCGTATCGCAATTGGTCCGTCATCGGCAGGAAGCGCCCCTTGGCAGCGGCTAGTTTTTCGATCTGATTCATCACGCTGGATTGCGCTTCGTGCTGCGTTCGAATGTCGCCCGTGGAGATACCGCCATACAGCATCTGATACAGATGATTCGGGTTTGAATGCATGAAGATCGGCTGACCGGCACCGCTGGCCGACAACGTCGCAATCGTCGGTTTGGTCGTCATGTTCTCGATGGAGTCCATGCCGATGCACAGATGAGGCAGCAGGGTTTGTGGCAGGACCTTGCTCAATTCATAATCGATTGTGGGGCCGCTGGGCGGAACACCGTCGCTGCCGCGATAGCCGCCGAGCGCGCCGAAGAAGGCGCTGTGTGACGGACTGGTGTGCAGGCCGTGCAGGCCATTGATGATGTGCAGTCTCTCCTTGTAAGGCTCGAGCGCACTGATGGGCTCGGGAAGTGTGACTTTCGCCAACGAACCGCTGCTGTTCATCCCGTTTGGGATGCAGGTCTTCGGATCGAAGCCCTGGTTCTGCATGAAGAAGATGAGGCGCTTGGGAGTCGTGTTACTGACAGGCGACGCCAAGAGATGTCTGGATAGTAGTGAGGTGGCAGCAACGCTGGCGGCCATTCCCTGAAGCAGGTTTCTACGACTGAGCATGGTTGATCCTTCAGCGATATGAGGAGTTAAGTATCGGGCGCTTCCGCAGAATCTTTAGGTTGTAAGATTGCGTGTGGTGGTGGGTGTTCTGGCGAGTGCTCTGGTGGCTCCGTTTCGCCCTCTGCAACAAATGCACATTGCGGCAAGAGGGATCCGACACTTATTTACGCACCGGAGCTCAAGGCTACCTTCAACTACGTTGAAATGCAAGAAGGAACTGGCCGAACCGGTAAAGTGACGCTACGCATGAACGCGAACGTGACTTTCGCGATCAAAGATGCTCGTCGTGCCGTGAACGCTTCGAGTGATGTTCGTCATTCGTTGTACCGCGAGGTGCAGTTGGCGTTGCGAGCTGTGATCGGTGGGCGCGAGCTCGACAGTTTCCTGACCGGCAAGGACGATGTGGCTCAGGAACTTGAGCAGCAAGTCCGCGAGCAGGCGACTGTGCTGGGTCTGGAAGTCAGCTCGGTAGGTATCAAGGACGTGATTTTGCCAGGCGACATGAAGGACTTGATGAACAAGGTCACGGAAGACAAGAAGGCGGCCGAAGCCAACCTGATCGCGCGCCGCGAGGAAACGACTGCCATGCGTAGCCAGGCGAACACTGCAACGTTGCTCGCCGACAACCCAATGGTGCCGACGCAGTTCATTAGCGGCAAAGCGGGCGAGGTTTTCAGATGCCCCATGGTAGCGGATACAAAAATCACCAGCGTGTTTGCTCCCCAAAAACACGCTTTCACGCCGAAGCTGTGCGCAACGCGAATAGTTGCTTGAAGTACTCATCCCAGCTTTGATGAGCACGTCCGGCGGCTTTGTCGAAGTGGCTTTCGTTGTTGGATGCACCGTTGCGGATGCCTTCGTAGATTCCAGCGATGAAATTGCCCTTGAATTCGCCCAGTTCGGCGGTGCGGTCTTCCCGGTATTCGGCAACTGTCATCGTGCGGTATTTTAGATCGGTGCCGAACGCACCGTTCAGGTAGTCGGCCAGTTGCTGTTGTGTGATCGTTTCGCCATGCAAGTTGAACGTTTGTCCGTCGTGTTTAGATTCCGTCAGCATCTTTGCGTAGGCGTAGGCCAACTCGCATCGCGTTGTGTAGCCGCATAATCCGTCGCCAGCACAATTCGCGATTTCGCCACGTTTTTTGAACGTCTCGATATACTCGACGTCGGGTTCGATGTAGATTCCGTTGCGACCGATCACCCAGTGGAGACCACAATTGCGGATGTCTTCCTCGGTTCGGCCCACAAACGAACGCTGCGATTCGGAGTGCCACGGATAGCGTACAAGTTCGGAAACGACCAGTAGAAGTTGTCGCCGGCGAAGTGAACCTTTCCTGCAGGATACCAAGCGAATAGCTGATCGTTGGTTTCGCCAGGTGATGAGACAAGCTCTAGTTCGACGCCGCCAACCTTGATCGTTTGACGTTCGCCTTTGTGGAAGTGCGTTGGATTGGTGTCGTTCGCCGCTGTAAATACTCCGCCGCCGCGTTTGGGGTCGCGAAACCACTCTGGCACTTCATAGTGGCTGCGGACGGATTCCCAGTTCGGTTCTTAGCGAAACCCTTGGGACCAGTCTGCATTCGGCCAGACGCCCAGAGCGAATATACAAGAAACAAAGGAAACCTGTTTTGCGTGCTTCATGTTGTCGTTTTCCTGAGAATGTTGATGTTCCATCTCGTATTGCGAAAAATGTAATCGCGAGGAGACATTCGTTTGCGTTCTGGCAGTTACGGTGTGAGTTCGTGTTTCCCATCCGCAAACAGAGTATGGCAGGCATTGCACTGTCGCATCAGCGCTGTTCGAATGTTTTCTAGCAACAGGACCATTGAAATAGGCTTGACATGATAAACGCAAAACGGGAACGCTACCCTGCTACGCGGGTGCTTCGATAACCCGATCACGGGTACACCGGCAGCTGTGTGTTGATATTGCTCTAAGACACTCTCACCCCAATCGTTGGATAATACAGGCTCGATGACTATCAAATCCGGCCGCCTGTGTCGTAATTGACGCGTGGCTTCTGGCCCGCTAGAGGCGGTCGCTATGGTGTAGCCATGTCGCGCCAGGTACCTTTGGAAGGTGTCGAGGATTTCTTGGTCCGGATCGATGAGCAAAAGGTTCTCGAACATCGTATTCGTCTCATGCGGCTCGCTATCGAGCGCTTCGTCTGGGTGCTTTGACTCTCACAAGGTCCATCCCTAGGCGGCTCGATTGGCGCGCCAAAAATTCAATTTATTAGCATCCTATGTGACCAGCAAAAGGCGTACCGAGGCCCTGCGAGAACCCAACCTACGAAAGGCACAGCCTTTGCACAGCACGTCATCAGGTTGTTTCCCAGTGCAAAAGCTCATTCGAAGAATGATAGCCCTGGAAGTAGATGATCAAATTCGAGCGGAAATGATGGGCGATTTTATGAGTGAACGTAGTCTGTCGCCCTTGAAAACTGGGGTCGCGACGCACAAGCTGAGCGATGTGGACTTTAGCAGAAACTGCCGCGCAGGAGTTGGCGTGGCAGGTCTGGACTCCCACGGGTGGGAATGCAGAAAAAGCCTGGCTCATATTGATAGTCTGAGTTGAGGGTACATAAAAGCGCAAGGCTGCACACAATTCTGTGCAAAAGTAGAGCGGTGTGCGGGGAGGGGGCGAATAGAACGGTCGGAGGCGCCCTTCGGAAACTGTCAGCCCCGGGTGCTGCTCCAGAATGCGATTGCAGATCGGCAGCCCCAGGCTTATTCCCCTGCTCTTGGTGGAAAAAAATGGTTCAAACGCTTGTTGCATCTGCTGGCTGGTAAATCCCGATCCATTATCGTTGAACAACGATCTGAAGTATGCTCTGATCGTCTTTCATGGCTGTCGAACATGATACTTCAATCTTGGCAGGAGACGGACTGGCGGCAAGTGCATTGTCAAAAAGGTTGCGAAACACTTGTTCGAGTTTCTGTGGGGCGACCGAAACTTGAATATCAGTCAATCCGTATTCCAACGAAGCCAATCAAGCAAATTGGTCTTGAAGTTCGACAAGTTCGACAGCGCCAGCGTCTGAGCGATTGAGCCGACACCGGTTGCGCGATAGCCAAAGAAATTCAATAATTCATGCAAGCGCTCTTGGATTGCCGCATCGTCTTCGACCACCAGTACCCAGTTGAGTCGATCGGCGTTCATCAAATCCCCTTCCGTCCTTGGTTAAATTGGTCACGGTCGATCCCCAAATCTATGACGATGCGGCAAACGACAAAGCCACAAACCGCCCTACAGACACGTAAGGCTTTAACTGATTGCCATGTAAGAAACTTCCTCACGACGAAATTGGTATACTACTTGCTGCTTGGCCGAATGTGGTTTGGTACCTGACACATGGCTAGGGAGAGGGACAATGAGCGGACAAGACAAACTGGTGGCAGAATTGCTACGCGGCCTCAAGCACGAGCGCGACGAGCTCCAATTGCAGATGCATCTGGCTAAAAAGGATCTTCAGGATGAGTGGCAAACACTTGACGATCGGCTTGACGCACTTAGTCATCGCTACGAGCCATTGCGGCATGCGGTAGCTGAGTCGACGGAAGAGGTCTGGGAGTCGCTGAAGCTTGTCGGCAATGAGATTCGAGCTGGCTTTGCTAAGATTCGAAAATCACTTTGATTGTCGATCGATCGGGAGGAGACAGTCATGGTAGTTCAATGGATTGCTCGCAGTACTGCGCTGCTGAGTTGTATACTCTTGCTCTTGTTTGTCCTCAGCGGCATCCAAGAGACTCGCGAATTTCCATCATGGTCAGAAGTCATTGGCTTGGCGTTTTTCCCCTTGGGAGTGATGTTTGGGCTACTACTTGGGCTGAAGCAACCGACCTATGGTGGCTGTGTGGCCATTGTTAGCCTACTTGCCTTCTACAGCTGGCACGTAGTCGTTTCCGAACGTCTTCCCAGCGGACCATACTTTGCAGTTTTTTCTGCTCCAGCTATCCTCTACTTGCTCTCGGGCTGGCTAGCCAACCACCGGGCGGCGACAACTCTGTGAGAGTTCCCACTACAACTCTTCACTTTGCTTGCCTGCGATCGATTCAAACCTCGAACAAGGACAACGATACGGTCGCTTTGCCCGTTCGGTAATCCCTAATAATAGAAAGGCCCATAAGGCGTTAGGTCGTATTCAATGAGGGAGTAGTGTGACTCTAGAAAGGTCACCAAATCGACGAGCTGCCGTACTGTCATTTGTTGTTATAGTTCCACATTTTGGACTCGCTTAAGCCGCTCAATGGTATACTCAGCAGGGCTGGTAGAAATCAGTCAAAGAACCTTGGTTGGTACACTAGATCATCCTCAGGGTAGGTATAGCGAATCATGAACTAGCGAACTGATCGTGATTCGTTATATTTGTTTCAGTTCCAATGGATAACTTTATTCCAATCTGCAACACACGTATTGTGGTTATCGACGACCATCCTTCCACGCGAGATGGACTGTCGATGCGCATCAACATCGAACCAGACTTGCAAGTCGTCGGTGAAGCTGCTGATGTTGAGGACGGCGTCGAACTGATCCGGCGCCATAGCCCTCCTATTGCCATCGTGGATATCTCGCTCAAGACCAGCAATGGCATGGAACTGATCAAACGCGTCAAAGCTGAGGACCTTCCCACCAAATTGCTGGTGTGGTCAATGTACGACGATTCACTCTACGCCGAACGAGTTTTGAGGGCCGGAGCGATGGGGTACATTAACAAAGAGAATGCCACGGGAATGATCGTCAACGCCATTCGCAAAGTGATGAATGGGGAAGTCTTCTTGTGCGAAAAGCTCGCCGCCAAGCTGATACACCGCATGGTGACTGGCAATGCGGCAGCCGGTCAAGTGCCTACTGAAGCGCTTTCGGATCGGGAACTACAAACGTTCGAGTGGATTGGTCGTGGCCTGAAGACTTCAGACATTGCCGACCGTATGCAACTAAGTCCCAAAACGAACGAGACTTATCGCGCACGAATTAAGGAAAAACTCGGGCCGGATGACATGGCCACTTTGACTCGTGAAGCCGTACAGTAGGTGTTGGAAAATGGCTGATACCATGCAGTCAATTGACGAAATTGCTTCCGTCTGGGAGTGACCGGGAAGTTCAGTGCCGTCTGGCACAGTGTGAGACGAAACGTGGGAAAGGCCTCGGTTTCGGGGCATTGAACAAAAGGAAATGGTTTGTGTCGCTACGCCTAATTGAGGTTTATCTCTCCAACGACAAATCAAACCAGCTCAATGCGATTGTTGACGGCGAAACGGTAGTACAAAGCTGGCGGATGCGAACCGACGATGGTCACCTGCTAGTTCGTATTTTGTTGCGCGCGGAGGACGCGGAGAGGATGTGTGACGATTTGCAAAATCGTTTCTCCGGTGAGGAGGGCTGCCGCTTGGTTTTGCTACCGGTGGAGGCGACGCTGCCACGCGTGTCGGAACCCGTGGCGGATGAAAAGGCACAGCGGAATTCAAAGTCACCGGAGCGGATTAGTCGCGAAGAACTCTACGCAGATATTGGCAAAGGTGCCGCCCTCACGCGCGTGTTTGTCGCCTCCACAGTGATAGCAACTCTGGTCGCCGCCGTGGGTTTGATACGCGACGACACGGCCATCATTATCGGAGCCATGGTGATTGCACCGCTGCTCGGCCCCAACATGTCATTATGTTTGGCGACGGCATTGGGCGACATGGAACTTGCCAAGAAATCAATTCGAACCAATGCTGCGGGTTTGTTGGTGGCATTGGTGGTTTCCATCCTAGCAGGCACTCTGTTGACCCTTGATCCCACCAGCCAGAGTATACTGTCACGCACCAATGTCGACCTGGGGGATGTTGTCTTGGCACTTGCGTCCGGATGTGCTGGCGTACTGGCCTTCACGACCGGGGCTCCCTCTGCATTGATTGGTGTGATGGTCGCTGTGGCTTTGTTACCTCCCTTTGCGGTATTTGGGCTGCTGCTGGCTGCTGGCAAGTTCACTCTAGCCCAGGGCGCTTTGATGCTTGTGGCTACCAATGTGATCTGTGTCAACTTGGCCGGTGTGCTGACCTTTGTCGCGCAGGGCATTCGACCAAGAACATGGTGGGAGGCCGAACGCGCGACCAAGGCAACCCGTATTTCGCTGGCCATTTGGTTCGCTTTATTGACTGTCCTAGTACTGCTGGTTTTGAAAGGCAGAGGCTGGTCGCTATGAACTGCGTTTACGATCCGCGGACAAATATTGAACTTTCTTCACACGGATGTTGGACAGTGATCGAGTCCTAGTTCGGAAATCTTTGCGGATGCCGCCTTGTGCGTGGTCGAGAAGATGAGTGTTGCGAGTACTTTACACAGACTAAGGATTCGCAATGAAAGTTATAGTCCTCACCAAGGAGGATCCCGACCAACTAGAACTATTGAGGCTTGACGGATTACCACAACAACCTCTTCCGCAAGAATAAGAGAGACTTCCTGCCATGGAAACGCAAATGAGAGATTGTTCTTTGTCTTCCCAACGCTTAACGCCCACAATCGATCGTGGGCTGCTAATAGCCAAGGAACCGGTCCGCGAAATACCTGACGAGCCGCATGATCCTGAGATCCAACCCGATCTGCCCGTAATACCGCTTCCAGACCTATCGCCTGAGATTCCCGACGATCCCTCGCCAGAGATCCTCCCAGGTCACATCGCGCCTGAAATCAGTCCTTCACCCGACTTCTGAGACGATCAAAACAGGAAATAATGTTGCGCGCACCAAAAACGCTTTGCCACCCTTATGTCTCCCCCGCGAGCGATTAAACTAGTTCGCGATGCTGGCCAACTTATTGGCGATAGCATGCGACAGCGGCAGGGCCATTTTGAGGACTTGGGCAAATAGCACCAGCCACACTCCCAAAACTTTTTCGGTCTGACACTTTCCCCTTTTTCCTTGAGAGGATTTACGATGGTTGCAAAACGCAAATTTAGTCGACGCAGTTTTATTCAGACCACGGGCTCGGCGACTGCTGCCGGTGTTTTCATCGGTACTAGCGCCTTCACGCGCGGCCAAGATTCACCCAATGAGCGACCAGTCTTCGCTACCATTGGGTTGCGGAACCAGGGTTGGACGATTACCGAAAAATCGACCAAGTTCGCAGACTTCGCCGCCTTTGCCGATGTCGACGCCAATGTACTAGGAGCGATTAATGAACAGCTTGAAAAGAAGACTGGCAAGAAGGCTGAAGGCTACAAAGACTATCGCAAGGTTCTCGATCGCGACGACATCGATGCGGTTATGATTGCAGCGCCAGATCATTGGCACACTAAGATCTCGGTCGAAGCGATGCTGGCTGGGAAGGACGTGTATTGCGAAAAACCATTGACGTTGACGATTGCCGAGGGCAAATTGATCGAAAAGATTGTCAAGCAAACCGGACGCGTCTTCCAAGTTGGAACGATGCAGCGGACCGAAAACGATCATCGGTTTCTGAAAGCGATCGCCTTAATTCGAGACGGGCGGATCGGCGAGATCCAAAAGGTCACTTGTGGTATCAACGGTGCCACAGGCTCGCCAGTCATCCCAGCGATCGATGTTCCCGAAGGGCTCGACTGGGACATGTGGCTCGGCCCAGCTCCCAAGGTGCCCTACCGTGCCTTGCCAGAAATGCGCCAAGGATACGGCGGCGGCGTTCCGCTGTACACGAACTGTCACTACGCTTGGCGTAACTGGTACGAGTACTCCGGTGGCCAGATGAACGACTGGGGTGCTCACCACGTTGATATTGCGACGTGGGCGCTGGGTGCAGTTGATACCGGCCCGAACAAGATCACACCGGTGAGCTATTCGCTCCCCGTCAAGTATGAGAATGGCTATCCGACCGTCAGCGATCAATACAATTCGCCGACCAAGTTTGAGATCCACGCCAACATGCCCGGTAACATTCCTATGATCATCACCAGCGAGGGTGACAATGGCATTTTGTTCGAGGGAACGAAAGGCCGATTCTTCGTCAATCGCGGCAAGCTGACGGGCAGGCCAGTTGAGGATCTGGAGAGCAATCCGTTGCCTGAGGACGCAGTGGAAAAAGTTTACGGCGGCCCGGTAAGCGAAAATCACACCGCTAACTTCATCGACGCGATACGCTCGCGAAAGCAACCGATCTCGGATGTGTGGACCCACAACCGGATGCTCGAAACTTGTCACCTGGCGAACATCGCAATCCGGTTGGGACGTGAACTGAATTGGGATCCGAACAAACGTGAGATCATCGGTGACGACGAAGCCAATGCTTTTCTTTCACGAGAAAGCCGAAAAGGCTTCGAGATCAACATGTAAGTTCGCTCGTAGCCCCACATCAACTTTTACGCTAGTTCGAACGGAGGAAAATAGCTTCGTAGATTGGTGATCAAGTCGTGGAAGGCGGAAAGAGTGTAATAGTCGCGAGTCGACTTCGTTTTGGTGGTCATGTCATGACGTGACAGCTCTCGATCGTGAGTCGACTATATCAGACAAGCGGTATTTCACGAAGAAGCCGGCGTTAGTCCTTGGGACCAACGTCGGCTTTCACGATCGCCAGCGTCCTGCAGTTCAACATCACGTGGAACAACTGGTGAAGTCACCGGTTCGGAACTTGAAGAGAGTTTCGCCCCGTCAATCACGGCAAAAGTGCCAAAGTTCAGGCGTTCCGATAGGACACTTGCCAGACATCTATGATGAGGTGATGGATGATTGGAATTCTGAATCATCGCCACAGATTTTGTCAGGTGAATCAATAATGCGTAAACAAATGTTCTATCTCTCAGTAGCTGTTGGGCTGGCGTTGACAAGTGTGTTTGCCTGGAGCCTAACGGCTCGAGCTGGCTACGAATCAGCGGAATACAAGGTCGTTGAATCCGAAGGCAACTTTGAAGTCCGGGAATATCCCGACCTAATGCTGGTCGCCACGACGACTGAGATTGATGCCCAAGGTCGTGACGGCAGCTTCATGAAACTGTTCCGCTACATATCTGGAGCGAACGAGTCCGAGCAAAAGATTTCCATGACAACGCCGGTGTTCATGGAGAATGACAAAGTGGATTCGGCAGTGCAAATGGGATTCGTAATGCCGAAGGATGTTGCTGTCGAAGGCGTGCCATCACCTACCGGCCCCAACGTCGAAATTCGCCGGCGGGCTGGCGGCCGTTTCGCAGTCCTGCGATTCTCCGGACGCCTCAACGCCAAGCTAGCCAAAGATTCCGAGACCAAGCTCCGGGCCTGGATGCAAACAAAGGGCTTCGTAGCCCACGACTCGGCAGAATCTAGCGGAGTCGAATCCGCATCGTACGATCCACCATTTACCCCTGGTCCATTGCGTCGGAACGAAGTCCTGATTCGGTTAAAGTAGCTCATGAACATCGAGACCTTAATTCGGATTTAACGTCGAGCGCCTTGGCTACCTCCCGAACACACTACCCTTAACGGCCGATAGAATAGTAGCGAGGATCGGAAGGGAACACGAGACAATTCGCATTTTCCCACCACACAGGACGCGTACGAAAATGAGAGCGAGTGACGCGTGCAGCAAATAAGCTAGGCTCACATGCCTGGTTGACAGATCGTGAGTGACACACGCGATGTGATGTACGCCCTCACAACTGCGATGCGGTCAGGCAACACCCATCAAGCCCGTATGTGAACGTCCGCCACTATTGATGTTTCGATAGGGATTCCTAGCTCTTGACACTTTCTTGTCTTTACACCGGTGACGTCCAATCATTGCACCTCTTGGACGCGGCGATTTACGTCTGCTTCCCACTTTTTTCAGGTATCTATCAGCCGGTTTACCTGCTCGGATCGATTTCGTTCACAACTCATGGTCGTTTCCAGATTGGACCGCCGCGGTAGAGTTTTCCAACTTCGTACCGCTCGCTCGGCGTTACAGCGCTGTGCATGATTCGTTCGAAACTAGCGACCACATCAGGATGCTTGGATGCAAGATCGCTCCTTTCGCCGGGATCGTTGGCAAGGTCGTACAGTTCCAGCGGTGTTCCCCGGCCGAGGCGAATACCCTTCCAGTTTCCAAGCCGGACGGCCTGGTCGTAACGCGCGCGATTATGACCATAGTCCCAATAAAGATAAGGACGCGGTGTGGTCAGCGTCGTTCCACGTAAAGTCTCGACGATTGAGATCCCATCCAGGTTTGGCCGCGGTTGCACTCCTGCCAGCTCGGCGAAGGTTGGCAGCAGGTCTTGAAAGGCAATGACCTCTGAGCTGGTTTCTCCCGTGGGAACAGTTCCCGGCCAGCGTGCAATGAAGGGGACACGGATGCCGCCTTCGGTCAGATCACGCTTGTACCCGCGCAACGGACCGCTGGATTGAAATCGCTGGCCATTGATTTCATGACCGCCGTTGTCGCTAGTGAAGATCACCAGACTGTTTTGGGTCAAATTCAGCTCGTCGAGTAATTTCACGATTCTTCCGACATCTTGATCCAGCCGATGGATCATTGCAGCGTATTTCTTCGAACGCTGATCCCAAGCGCGATTTGCATAGAGCTCGGTGGAAGGAACGGTGAACCCATCCGAGTCTTCGTCATGGGCCGCGAAATGAGGAACCGTGAAAGCGACGTAGAGAAAGAACGGACCGTTCTTCGATTCGCGAATAAACTGCAGGGCACGCTCAGTCAGCAGGTCGTGACTGTAGTGTTCCCGAGAAGTTGAGTTGCCGGTCAGCTCGAGCCGGCCTTCATCGTCATCCAAGTACTCAGTGAAGTAATAGTGAGCATGGTCCTGATTGAGGTAACCAAACCATGATGAAAAGCCCTGATTCGTAGCGCGGCCCTCAGTTTCCGCGTCACCGAGCGACCATTTGCCGACGCCACCGGTGTGGTAACCGGCTTCCTTCAGCAACTTCGCCACTGTGAAGTCGTCTTCTCGCAAATATGTCGGGTAGTGCGGAATGTTATCACGTGCTGGAGTATGACCGTTGTGGAGGCCCGTCATCAGTACGCTGCGACTGGGTGTGCAGACCGGACCGCCCGCGTAAGCCTGGCTGAATCGAATCCCTTCGGCGGCGAGCCGGTCGATATGCGGCGTTGCAATGAGCTTCTGACCATAACAACCGAGGTCTCCGTAGCCGAGGTCATCAGCCATGATGAAAACGATGTTGGGCTGGTTCGCGCATGCGCTGTGGCAGGCAAGACAACCCACAAACATTGCGAAGACCAATCTATACATGGCCATTACCATGATTGGATGCATTCAATATTTCTTCAAGCAACACGGCAACTCGTCGTTTTCCTACTCCAAACGACGCTCATTGAATCACGGTAGGATCGAGCACCACATGCTTGACGCTTTGGCGCTTCCACGTGTACGTGATATGGATTTTGCCGTCACTTGTTTGAACCACGGCCGGATAGGAGAATTCGCCCGGTTCCTTTTCCAAGGTCAACACGGGTTTCCAGCTCTCTCCGTCGACCGACATCGCTACGTTAAGCATGCTGCGATTGGACGGAAACGGTCCCGTTTTTTGAGTATGGTTGTAAACCAGCAACTGTCGACCATCGGATAGGGTCACGGCATCCGTTCCTGAATTTGGATTGGGTAAATCGGTGGCGCTGAGCGGCTGCCATGATTTGCCATGGTCTTTCGACCAACTCTGCGCGATCACGCCTTCTTTGGTGCGGCACAGGATCTGTAATCGCCCGTCGGCATACGTCAAAATGCTAGGCTGGATGGCGTTGAAGTCGCCTTCGATCGGGCCGACCACTTGCCAAGTCTTGCCAAGGTCGCGAGTCGCTTCAAAATGAACTCTCCAACCATCGTTCTCAGTACTGGTCGGACAGAGAATCGTGCCGTCGGCAAGTTGGAGCGGCTTATTCTTCACTGGCCCAAGCAGATTTCGATTCGCTTCGGGCAGGGCTTCGTTCGTACCAAGTCGCCGTGATTTCGACCATGTCTTGCCGCCATCGCCCGAGGTGATCAACGCCCCCCACCAGTCGCGTGGATTGAGTCCCACTTTGTAAAACAACATCAGTGGTCCATCGGCCGGTTGAAACAACACGGGATTCCAGCAAGCGTATTCCTGCTCTTCGTTTTCGGACCCGTCGACAAGTTCCACAGGCGTTGTCCAGTTCCCATCCACGTGTCGGGACAGCCAAATTCCCACATCGGGATTATTCTCGTGAGTACCGCCAAACCAAGCCGCCACCAAACCATCATTGGTTTCGACTATCGTGGATGCGTGACACTCAGGCGTCGAAGCATCTGCAACTTCATAAATCAGTTTAGCTGACAAGACTCCGCCGCTGCCCGGCTGGGAAAGTTCAGGAAGGTTCACTTCATCCGCGTGCACAGCCACACGGCAAATCGTCACACTGGCAATCGTCACGAAAAACAGTGCTAAGCTTACAATTCTAGTTTTCATTTTCGGAAGTCCAAAGTTGGTTTCAGTTTCGCGGGGCCATTCGTTTCGTACCTGTGTTGAACGAACGTTTGTTGACATTCCACTGGCATTCTTCGCCTCTATTTGACATGCTTTATAGGCTAGAGACTTTAATCTATAGACTTGGGCAATACAAGCAAGTGTGCAGCAACTTGGGCCTCTTGAGAACGAGCTGTCTCGAATGGTAGGCCAAGCCGACCGCCCAAAGGACTCAAAGAACACGTTCGCCAGAAAACGAATAACTTGACATTGCAGTCGTGTTTCCTGAATTATGCGATTCTTCTCGCGGATCGCCGTCATGGAAGGGGTTTCTACCCTCCCGCGCGCTAACGCCGGCCATCGAAAAGAATAGATTTTTGCACACTTCAGATATGCTGGTTGCATACTAGGTGGAATAAACCGCGAATGAACCATACGACTTAAAGATCGCTAGTCGTTCAACATCTCGAAGACCGCAGCGTGCTGTCGACGCTTAGCCCATGCTACTGGCGTCGCTTATGCTGGATCGTCAGGATGGACTTTTAATACCAATGTGATCTGCAAGAGTACGATCAAACTTATTTTCATCAGTGCCGCACCTTTCTGCAATAACACAGGACGACACAGACCGGGCTGTCCATCAACAAGCGGCACGTTATCGACGAAGGAGGAAACCAGCCCGATGACCACGACTACTACTTCAAGGTTCGTTAGAGCGTTTCGAGCCAATTGGCGACCCAGGTGAACGTACCCATCGCAACGCGGCAGGGCGGTTCATTCCTGTGTGTTGAAGGTGTTAAGTGAGTTGTCCCATCTTTCCCGTTTGGTAATCCTGAATCGCTTTGTGGATTTCGTCACGAGTGTTCATCACAAACGGGCCTTGGCCGACGACCGGTTCACCGAGTGGCTCTCCGGTGAGTATCAGCACGCGAGCATCCGTTGCGGTCTGAATCTGGATGCAATCTCCCTCGCGTTCAAACAACGCAAGCTCAACCGCGTTCATTGACGAACCGTTGACAGTCAACCTACCCGACTGAGCGACCAGAACTGTCGTATGGCTGGCGGGAACTTTTAGCTCGACGTCTGCATCAGCGTTCAGCTTCAAGTCCCAGACGTTGATTGGCGAGAATGTGTTGGCAGTACCGCGAGCGTCCGCGAACTCTCCGGCGATCACGCGAACAGTTCCAGCGCCACCGTCAAGTTTGGTACGCGGAAACTGGTCGTCTCGCAAGTCCTGATACTTGGGCGCCGTCGATTTATCCTTACTGCGAAGATTGACCCACAGTTGAATCATTTCCAGCCTGCCGCCCTGTTTCGAGAACTTCTCGCTGTGAAACTCTTCATGGACTATCCCACTGCCAGCCGTCATCCACTGCACGTCGCCAGGCCCGAGTCGCCCGTTACCGCCGCTGGAATCACGATGCGCCAACTCGCCCTGATAAAGAATTGTCACGGTCTCGAAGCCCTTGTGCGGATGCACATCAACTCCGCGCTTTCCTGTCGTTGGCGGAAAATCATGTGGGCCTGCGTAATCGAGCAACAGGAAGGGATCGAACTCGTTACCGCCACTGTACGAGAATAGACTCCGAACCGGAAACCCATCCCCAACCCAATGTTGAGGCACGTTCTGTATAACACGTAGGATTTTCTTCATGCTCACTCTCCAAGATTCCTTGGGAATTTCTTTTCCGATGCAACTCTTCCGAATTGGACGAGGCTACGACGGCTAGCAATCGTGCAGAACGTAAGTCGCCGGGGACTCGTAGCCTTGTCCACTGCATTCAATGAGTTCCTACGGGAAGCCATGAGTTATCGCTTTGCGCAAAAGTCGCGAATGACTAAACACGCTCCTGCCATTGAACGTTCGGAACGTCACCGTACCATAGCTCTACTTTTATCGCTTGTCCACACACAAGGAAAGTATGGGCCCAATTGTAAGTAGTTTCATTCAGGATACTGCGGAAATAAGATGGTCACAAAAAACCAGCCAGCAGGGGTAGTCCAATATTCCTATTCCTTGCTGACGCGTCGTGGCGCAGGCGGATCGCTCCCTCGGATACTGGGCAACGTCCGCCCTGTCAGTGTTGTTGGATGGGACAAGAGAAACAATCGGGATTGTAGATGAACTGTGACCTTGACAATTGCATTCCCGATTGGATCATCGAGCATCCCGAGACTCTTCGTGTGTTTAACGATCTGGGTTTGGATACAAGCTGCGCAGGGAAGTCGCTGCACTATGTCTGCATTCATCACGGGCTAAGTCCTCAGGAAGTACTCCAGCGACTGTGGCAGGCTATCGCCGTCCCTTAATCCGCAGGGTTCAATCTCTTCCGTGTTTCAGGTTCTATATTCTTCTCGATGCGGTTGGTGAGAGTCGATTTCCAACTATCTGATAAGTATGGGATCGCCGCGAGCAACGCGGCTGCTTCGCGGTCGTGTTTGTCGTGATGCATGATCCGATTGGCTTCGGCTATTGTCCAAGTCGGATGTTGGCGGTCAGCAAGCTGCAGTGGCATACCTCGTTGAACGATGCCTTCGGTCAGGACACGGAAATACCAACCCGTACGCCCTGTCTCTTGGACTTGCAGCGCTAAGTCCTTCACGCCCCAACGTCGAGCGAGTTTCCAACAAGGCTGTCGTGGCTGGGAGATCTGTAGTGCTGCGTCACCCATCGTCCACACGTCACCAATGCAAACGTCTTGCTCGACGAGCTGACTCACCGTAAAGTTCTCACCGAAGCTTCCCCCAAAAAAATCGTGACGCCGCAATTGCTGCCGCCAATACTCGTAGTGTGCTGCTGGATAAACACAAACCGCTTTGTCAGCCCCACCGTGATGGATCAGGTCGGCTTGCCCATCACCCTCAAGGTTTGTTCTGCCGAGCCAGAGAGGTTCGGCAATCGGCGTTTTAATAAAGCCCGATGTCCATGGCTGCGAGCCTTCAATGAGTCGCGGCATGCCGACTTGAACTGAAATCAGTTTGGGAGAGATCGTCATGAATAGCCCCTGCCGCAACATGCACCGGTTGCTTCGATCGGCTTGCTTGCATGGTGCTTTCGTCGGCCTCGCGCAAACCGAGACGTCGATTTACCAACGCGTCGTGCCGATTTCAGCCTGATTATAACTTGACTATCCTGTTTTTGGCTCTGGCCTTCAATATCCGTCTGAATCGTGGCACCAACCGCGTCGAGCCGCCCGACCAAACGTTCTCCAGCGGTGGTTAACCATTCCTAAATAATCATTCGGAGTCCTAGCGCGTGCAAGCGTTGTTTAGAATTTGGTGAAACACTTTAAAATTACGGCCCGCGGCAACATCAACGGTTATGGCGATTCGACCAACGGAACAATAGGGCTCGTCGAATCCAGCAGTTGTGCGATCGTAACTCCGGCAAATGCAGCTTCGGTGGCTGCGTAAGCGCGATCGAGCTCGGCGTGCAGGGGACAGAGCGACGTGTGCGACTTCAGACCGAGTGGACAGGACTCGATGCGCCCAATGGGTGCGACCGCATTGACGACATCCAAAATCGTGATCGCGTCAGCCCGCTTCGCCAACTCATAACCGCCACGCGCACCACAATGTGAACAAACCAGTCCGACGGCGACCAAGTCCTGAAGCACGCGGTTGAGGTAACGCCGTGGCACTTTGGTCCCCTCGGCCAGTACATCAGCCGACGACGGCGTTTTGTCGCAGGCTTCGCGCTCGGCTAAGCATGTAACCGCTCGCAAAGCATATTCGGCTGTCTTGGAAAGCATTTTCGTCATTCGCTCCGACAGAAAAATGGAACGATTACTAATATACACCTTGACGTGTAGATTGATAGGCATACCTTTGGGTGTAGGTGAACTTTCTCCCACCGGCCAATCAATATTTTGTGTGAGCCCATGGATGGGTTCTTGGGGGCGAGCCAACCGCGCGGCCAGCCTGCACACGCTCCGAAAGTTTTTTATGGATAAGTGCATACCAAGTTCCGACCGACCCGTGAGCCAGACCGAAGCACCTTCCGCACAGCGTGGTGCCTCCAATGGGGGCCGGCCAGCTCATAGGCTGAAGCGACTGGTCTACTGGACGCTTGCCGGGTTTTTCTTCGCGCTGGCCATGATCGGTGTGGTGTTACCAGGCATCCCGACGACACCATTCTTGCTCTTAATGTGCTATTTCCTGATTCGGGTTTCTCCTACGCTTCACGCCAAAGCGATGGCGTGGCCGGTTGTTGGCGGCCCGCTGAGAGACTGGCGAGACCAGGGAGGAGTGCGATTGAGTGTAAAATTCACCGCATATACCATGGTCACATTGCTCGTTGGGGTAACACTCTTGTTGGGAACGCTGGGAACCAACATCAAGCTGGCCATTTTGTTAGCCGCAATGTATGGTGTCTCGGTCGTCGTGCGGCTACCAACAGCGCGGTAGTCAGCGGGACGCTGAGCATGGCCTGCCGTACAGAATGTCGTCCAGTCGATCACAGGCCTGTCACCATTTGGGCACGGGTTTTGAATACAGACGTTGTGTTGTATGTTGTCAGATGACCCAATACACTACCTCATGCCCATCAACGAAAGCCTCCTGCTCTATGTCAGGCCGAATCAACGAAGAACAAGCAGACAAGATTTCTCGCCAGATCAAACTGGTGATCTTCCTGTTTGTAATCGTGCCAATCATCTTGTTGGTGCTGTTCATCGAATTTCGCTTTCGTTCGATTGAGTCGAGCATCCCCTATCAAACCCCCAGCCTTCGCGATGAAGCGCGGATGGAAATAGACGTCATGCCCTGGCGTCCTGTCGAGGGGCAACGATTGTACGTGCCGGCTTACTCTCACGTCTATCACCAACAAGGCGACCCCTATCTCCTGACCGTCACTCTAAATATTCGCAACACCGACGTCGCACACGAGATTGTGGTTTCGTCCGTGCGATACTTCGACACAGGAGGGAAGGAGGTTCGGTCAATGTTGACAAGGCCCTTGCGGCTCAGTCCGCTGGCGGCAACAGAATTCGTGATCGAGCGCGATGACAAGGCCGGAGGTAGCGGCGCGAGCTTCATTGTTGAATGGCAAGCAGGCACCGAAGTCAACCAACCACTTGTCGAAACCATCATGATTGACACACGGGGTCAACAAGGTATTTCGTTCATCGCTCACGCAGTCGTATTGAGCGAAGGCCCGAGCGTGACGGCGGACGCTACCCCTTCACCCTCCCCAAACGAGGATCGGACGCCGTAGTGTCCCCGGGCGCGCGGAAGCCCCAGCAAAGCTATCTCGCTAGTTGAGGCTCAGGCCGGACGTGCTCGTCCAGCACCTTCGAGCCGAGAAAATCAATCCGGCCCGATTTCACATCTACAGTGCACCGCTCACTTTCACACGACCTCCATCCGTCCACTGCGCCGCGTACTCCCGCGGCCCTGCTTGCGGAATACGGTCCCCCCTCAGGGTTATGTAGGAGAGAACTCGACAGGGTTAACCAAAAACTGGAGGTGTCGATCGCTCATAGTTAGATAAAATTGACGTAAAGAAGTGTTTTCCAGCGTGACCTACTGTGACGCTTAGTCGACGATTGATTTTCGGTGTTGAGATGAAAAAGGTTTGCATCCTCGGCGCATCTGGCAAACTGGGACAGTACATGGTTCAGCACGCACTGGATCGCGGTTACGAAGTGGTCGGCGTATGCCGGCAGAAGAGCGTTCACAAACTGGAGCGATTTGTAGACCGAATCACCGTCATTCCAGGTGCGACAAACGATCGAGCGGTTGTAAGGAAGGCCGTCGCGGATTGCGATGGAGTCTTGACGGTACTGGTGCCGTGGGGCGTTCACCAATATTCAACAGGCACTGCTCAGGCGGTGCTCGACTTTGCCGACAAGAGTGCGCGTCTCGTCTTCTCGTGTGGTTGGCATATCTCTCGTGACGGAAAAGACGTCTATTCGTGGAAGTTGAAAGTATTGGTGAAGGTGTTTGGCGGAATCGCGAAACTTGTGCATTTCGTCGACCTGGATGATCAAATGGAAGCCTGTCGACGGGTAGCCTGCCAGTTGATGCGGTGCGCGTAGCCGATGAGTGCTAGTATGCGCTGGTGTTGTTGGGAGCAAAATGGATTGCGATCTATGATGACGCACGCCCAACCAAGGGGATGACGTGTATTTAGAAAACAGGTTGACGAGCATGCCAATCACATCTAGCCAGTAGCGCGTTCAAACTGGCTACGGACCCTGCTATGCCTTGAAAAACCTATCAGAATTGAGTCTTGAATCGATTGACTACCCACAGATTCGTCTGAAGAGTCAAATATCCAAGCGTGGTGGTTGGGCAACTTTCGGTCGGATGAACCCCGAACACACCATTATGCTAGCGGTGAGCGTATTGTTAGCATGAGTGCTGCGACCTAGGCCGTCCAGTAGGCGGCCGATCTGAGCGTCGACAAAAGCGACGCAAGCCAAGTAGGCGGTAACTGCGGCCTGCCATTGCATGTGTTCGACCACCGTCGCATGCGAGCCGGCTGTAACGGGGTCGATCGCCCATCGCTTACCAACTTCGCTGAGGTCTTGGAGGTCATCGGCCAGGACGTCCGGTAGAACAATCGATTGTCCTGAGAATAAATCGAAATACTTTTGGGGCGCCCAAAGGGGAATGTGTGGCCGATAGTAGCCAACGGCTAAGAAAAATGGTTGCTCCGACAGCCTGGAGAGTCGCTCCATGGCCCACGTGGTGATCTGACCATCTCCCATTTGAGCGTCGTCGACTTTCAATGGGCCCCAGTCAAACGATTCACCGTTGGGTCCTGTCGGATTGCGATCGCTGGGAATGCCGTTGAGTGGAAGAAAGATCTGTTGGTTACCAAGCTGGACCGCATACTGCGGATGGCTTGACTTTTGTGCTAGATTTTTGGCCGGATAACGTTACGCACACTGCCAAAGGGACTCCATCGCTGCTGCGCATGGAAGTATTCGTCGTAAAGTTCCGAACCGCCACTGTGTAGCAACTTACCTGTTCCCTGTGTTTTGTAGCCGTGTTTTGCAAAAGTCTGGGGCAGCATTTCGATATTGGGAAACTGCCTCAAGATATTCTGATCGTTGTTGTAAATGCCCGTGTGAAACGGTTGCTGTCCACTGAAGATAGCTGCCCGCGACGGACAACACAGTGGAGCGGAGCACTGCGCATTGGCAAAGACGACACCCCGTTGGGCTAGTCGATCCATGTTCGGCGTTTTCGTCTGTGGGTGCCCCTCCAGGAATCCAACCCAGTCATTGAGATCGTCGATGGCAATCAGCAGTACATTCGGCCGGCTTTTGTCCGCAGCCGCAGCGGCAGAGACGCACAATGGCGCAATAAAGGAGTATGCAGGTAAGCGTTAGTTTCACGATTATTTTTCCTTAAAAATTGCTGCCGATTTAGGGTCGGTTGTCCTGTTTGGTCAGCATCAGGATCCAATCACCCGCGTCGGGAGGGGTGTAGGGAAAGTCAACCTCGATCCGCTGGTTGCCTAATACTGTCGTCGTGCCATTGCGCGGATCGAATTGCGTGAGCTGGTAGTCCGCTGTAGCCCTTTCCCCGAGCGACAGTTGATATGCCTCGGCAGACCCACGCATATAGTACACGTATTGGTGGCCAGGATTGGCCAACGCCCAATAGGTTGTAGTTGGCGGTGCGGTTACGCCTAACCGTGACTCGTCGCTTCCCCGATCCACCAAGGAGGCTATTAGGTCATCGCGAGGTTCGAGCTGCCACCAGTCGAGACTAGTGAATAACTGCTGCACATATGCGACTTGCTGCTCCCAGTCGGCATTGCGCGGATTGTCGACCCGAAACGGTCCAGGGTTCCGTTTTCCGCCGGCATAGGTAGATCCAAAACCGGTGATAAAGTAACCGCCGGCCATGGCAATGTCCCAAGTGGCATGTCGGATCATGTCGACGTCGGCGCTATTGTGCTTGTCGGTCAGACCCTTTTCACTTTGATCTCGCAGGTAGTACGCGTACTCGGCATTCACGACCGGCTTGTGAGCATCGCGCACTTCCAGCACAGATTGGTGCAGATCGGTGTATCGCTGCTGATAGTTTCCAAACGACATCCAAGATTTAGTGGCGAACTCATGGACCGTACCCGGACGCGTCGACGGATGCAGCGTGATCATGCGTTGGTGCGGATCGCTCTGCGAAACCGCCTCAGCAAAAGCATCATAGAGCTGCAGCACCTGCTCTTCGGTCGCATCGGCGGCTCGTTGGCGAACGTCGTAGTTCCACTCCCCAGCCAGAATGAAAAATACGTTGTAGGCTGAATAACGGGCCGCGACGTAGCGCGCGTATCTTAATTGAGCCGTGCGCGACGGAAACGAGGCCCAGCTATTGAGTGAATGTGGCTTATTGCTCCAGGCGAGGACTAAACCAACGGTTATATCCTGCTGGTTGGCGTAGCGAATGCGGCGGTCCACTTCACTCCAAAAGTTCGGATTTATCTGCTCTGTGGCTAGCTCTGCAAAGGGACTGCCCTGCCGATTGCCCGAGCTGATTTCGCTAATCAACATCGCATGCACGACATTGAATCGTTGCGCACTGCGTTGATCCAGGTATTTTTTTACGTTTGGCCAATCCAGCCGCTCCGCTTGATCGTCCGCGAACAGCGCCCAAGCTGTATCGCCCATAAACCAGAATGGACGGCCAGATTGATTTTGAAAGTGATAGGGATAGTCTTTCATCGGCTGGACTCCGCCGAGATTGTCGGACGCAATCACTTCAAAATCGCCGCTCTTGCCGTCCAATCCGGCGGCGTTGGAGGTGACGTTCCATTTCCAGCTCCCAATTGCGTTCGGGGAAAATCGAAATCTCCACACGTCGGCTCCGTCCCAGAACAGGGGAATCTCAGCGACAGACCCCTGAGGTGAAACAATCGAAGCGGTGGCAACTACGTCGACGTAAGGATTCGAGAGCGGCGAAGAATTATTAAACGTCTGTTCCAGCACACCTAGCAGTGGAACAGAAATGGACTTGCCAGGCTGCAGATCGTCGACCAAGGGATACACCGCCAGCCGCTCGTACACACAGCGTAAAGTATGCCCCATCTGCCGCAAACCAATCCAACCGGAGTGTGTATGCACAGGGCCATAGGTCTGTCCATCATCGTCAAAGGCAGCGGCTACGACGTCGTCGACCATCAGGCGGATCTTCCGTCCACGCTTGTAGATCCTGACAGTCTGAAATTCGCCAGGCGGTCCGGTTGTGATTAAGTCGTTTCCGGAAGCAACCAAGTTAAATCCGCGATTTTTGCGAATGTTGGCAGTTCCCCGCTCACCGGCCCAATAGGAGATGTGATAGCAGTTCAGGTCGCCGCTGTGATATTGTTTGAAGATTCCAGTTCTCGGCTCCAAGGTCGGGTCAAAGATACTCTGGCCGGCTAATCCACGAGTGTTGAAAAAGACAATGTTCAGGCCCTCAGCACGATCCAGAGGACAGAGAGAAAATTCCAACAGGAAGTCGGCCGGCATCTCCTTTTTCAACCAGTAGACCAAATGGTTAGGATTGCGACCGAGGTCACTTGCTACAGGCGCTGCTCGGCTTTGCAAAACGAGTTTGCCAGATTCAATCTGCGCCTGCTTGCCACCTTCGAGCAACCACTCCTCTAGAACTTGCTGGCTATCAAAGGAAGTTTCGTAAACGGGCGTGTTCCAATCGACGTCGGTCGGAACAAACGTCTGGCCCAAATCGGAACGCAATGGTGACGCGTCTTGTGCCGGAAGTAAGTCTGGGCACACCAGCCACAGTGGCAGGAGCCACAGCGTCTTCATTCGAAATTGAATATTCATACTTGCACCCACAGGTTGTGTTCTTAGTTTCGAATCGATGGAAATCAGTCGAGTTGCTCGCGAGGCGTATCGAGCAGATGTGGTTCCAAGCCTCCTCAGCTACTGTCGGTACAGGAACGAATGCATTCCACGAGTTTGAGCTGGACCAGCGTGGGTGTTGTTCCCCGCTTCCAGACAAAAACATACCTGGCTTTACCGGACCATTTTTCGAGTGATCGGACGGCTAGCCCCTTGGCTAACCAGCCATGCAATGGCGCCGCCCCAATACCAATTCCCACACCGGCCCGGACGCCAGCAAAGGTGGTTGCGGTGCTATTGGTTTCCATTGCAATTTTCGAATCGTCGATCAGTCCGGCGCGATGCAAGACCTCATCAATGCTCCCTCGCGAACGCGTCCCCGGCGTTCCCAACACGATGGGGTACTTTAGAATATCGGCCAATCGCAGCTTGGTCTTTGTTGCAAGCTAAGATCTTTGTAGCGTGTGCGCATGCTTGCATACCTTGCCCCAAAAGCCAAATCTTGAATTTTCGGTCGTCAGCATACTCTGTTCGCGGCGAAGCGGAGACCGGGCCAGCCACCAATTGGCTCAATGAGCACAGCGAGAATTCGTTACCGCAGCAGATTATCGGTATTGTTGGTCCGACTCGTCAGATTTTGAAGTCCCTAAAAATTGTAACAGAATTACCGTAAACGCATGAAAACCGAGTTCTTTAGCGGCTGCGTAGTACCGCTGCCTTGGAGCAGGATATCGACGGGGGCTTCCGTTGAAAAAGGATTGAATGCGACGAAATTGAAACCTGTTTCGACGTTTTTCAAGCCTTGCGATGGTGAATCCGAGTAGCATTGACGTGGGTGGGTACACCGACAGGATCTCGTTCAAATTCCGCGTTTGCCGTCTTCATCGCGGCGCCGTCGTCACGCTGCCACGACGTAGAACAATAGCTTTTGTTGGACATCAATGAATGCGGTCAGGTGATTGGCGGCAATGGGTGTCAAACGCAATTAAGAATCAGCCAATTTAGCAGGGTGGCTGGAAGAGTGTTGCGGGTTCGCTGGCTGGTTTGAGAAAGCAGTGTGGTTGCTAGTTGGGAAGAACAGTTGAAGCTCGACGGCTGCGGCGTGCAGTGT
>JBGSNE010000058.1:0-7628 GCA_041739785.1 Pirellulaceae bacterium | reverse complement strand
TGGCTATCAGTATGGCCATCTAGTCAAAGGTGACGCACCGGACATGGTTGGCAGCCATGCTGCCGGCAGCGAAGTCTACAAGCCGTTGATTGAAGAGTCTGTGGCAAAACTGTTGGGTGGCTGCGCAGTCGCACCTGCGGGAGCGACTTTTGGCCCCGATGGCATGCCGCTGCCACAACGAGTCTGTTTTGTCGGCGTGGAGAATAAAAGCGCTGAAGAGCTTGGTGATTTTAAAGAACAGATCTATCAGCTGGTCGACACCGAGATCAATCGCGCGGCGACGTTCCAGTGCATCAGTCGCCGCATGGTCGACTCGGCCTTACATGAAACTCGCCTGCGTCCGGATTCGCTATTGGTGCCCAGCAACATGCAATTGTTCACGGCAGTACTGCAACGCGACGGGCAGCCGGTGGACTACTTGCTGTACGCCACGTTGACCAGTGGTACCACCGAGCGCAATAAGTCGTCGCAGCGCGATTACTTATTGACACTCGAAATGGTCGACACACGTACCGGAGCCTATGTCAAAGAGGATGCCACGATTCGCAAGGGCTATCACCCATCAGCACTGGGCAAGTTGGCGAACTACAGCCTGTTCCCAGCGGGTAGGTAGTTTCCACTACGATCAAGTCCTGCAGGAGAAATCTTAGTCAATGCGGTTCAACCGGCAGACCAGTTCGACCGCAATCGTAGCCGTGGTCTTCGGGTCTTTCGGGGTGTTGTGCTGCGCTGGATGTTCAACCCATGCGCAGCGCTTGGTCGCGCCTCGTCAAGCGTTTTATACAAACGATCTAACTCAAGCTCAGACGCAACTTACGAAGTTGTCCACTAAACGCGGTGGCGATCAAAACGTTGTCCAGCTCGATCTGGCGATCGTCGATTTGTTGCAGGGCAATCCGGCGGGTGCAGAGCAACGACTGCGCGAGGTGCGCGATAGTCTCGATCACTTGGAACAAAAGAGTTGGGCTGAAGCGGCAGCCTCCGTGATCACCGATGATCAGCGTCGTGCCTATGTGGGAGAGGATTATGAAAAGCTTTTGTTGCGCGTCTTCCTGACGCTATCGAGCCTGATGCAGGATGGAGTGGATGCCGAAAGTTACTCACTGCAAACGCTGGCCAAGCATGAGCAATTGCGGATCGACGCCCAATCGCGCTGGGGTGAGACCGTTCCCGAATCGTACTGCGTACCGGCTGTGGCCCCCTACCTTCGCGGAGTGATACGCGAAGCAACTTGGAATAGCTATGACGATGCTTTGCGAGGCTACCAGCATGCCGCCGCGTTGCTACCCGAAGCGAGCTGGCTGCAAAGTGATATTCAACGTGTGACCCATGGCGTCCACAGCTCGCCGGGGCATGGTGTGGTGATGGTGATTGCTTTAGTAGGACGGGGACCGTACAAAATCGAGGTTGAGGAGCGTGCCACCCAGGAAGCGCTACTTATCGCCGATCGCATTGTCTCGGCAGTGGGCAAGTACTCTGTCCCGCCGACGCTCGCTCCAATCAAGATCCCTCAAATTGTTTCGCCCACCAAACCTTTTGATCTATTGGGGGTTGAAGTAGATGGTCGACCCGTTTCGACAACCTTGCCCATCACCGATGTGCATCAATTGGCGACGGAGACCTACGCGGCCAAGCTGCCGGAGATCATGGCGCGAACGGTCGCGCGGCGTGTCATCAAAAAAGGTGCCGTGGTGGCTGCCAAGGATCAACTGGAGGTCAATTCATCCATCGCGTCGCTGGCCATGGATGCGGCCGGCGTGTTGTGGGAGGCGAGCGAGGCGGCCGACACGCGATGTTGGGGGTTGCTCCCCCGCGAGATTCAAGTCCTCCGACTGGAGTTGCCAGCTGGACCACATCAATTGAATCTGGAACCGGTCAGTGGTGGTCGTCCGATCGCTGCCGGTGTTCCGTGTCATGTCAACGTGGTCGACGGACGCAACACATATGTACTTTCGTACTGGCCTGAAACTCAGCCGATCGGCAAAGTGCTGGTTAGTCGCTAATGGCAAGTGCTCGGTCACGACTCTCCTTCGTCGCTCGACTCTCCTTCGTCGCTCGACTCTCCGAGTCGAGTTGAGTCGAGTCGAGTTGAGTCTGGCGATTGTGGGGGATATTAGTTCACGACTCGGAGAGTCGTGCGACAATGCTGGGCTGGTCCACAATTCGCCCTTCTTGGCTATGGCGAAGAGAATGCCTATACCTAGGCAACTGTCATCACAAACGTGCCCTAAACGCCGCCCTTGACTGAGTTTTCGCTGGCTTTCCACGTCAACATAAAATGATTGCTATTCTCAAACTAGCTTCGCGCCTATAATAAGTCCAAATGAAGCCAACTAAGTGTGTGGCCCCCTCATCACCAATCCCCCAATTGTTTGTTTTCCCTCGTCAGTGCGTTCATAGTTAGCGTGGTAGCCCAACTTTTATGTGTCTGCCTCTAGCTACTTGACTGCAATTGCCAAGCGAAACCCAGCCTAGTCTGCAAATCCCCACCCGCCGAGCTTGTCCCAGCTTGGTCTTTTCCGTCAGGAGTAGTTACTGATATGAATGGTCAACGTCCGCGACGCTGGCGCGGCGATCGGCAAGATCGTCGCCCCGTTCCAGGTCGCACGCGCTCCCCGGATGTCACCCCTGAGGTCGAAGAGCGGATTCGCGAACTCGATTCTGATCGCGAGCCCATGTCGTTGGCCGAAGAAATCGCTTACGAAGCGCGGCGCGGCGGGAAAGAGAGGACGGAGAGCGAGCCCGAAGTACGCGCCCCGTCGAGCACCGAGCCTGCGCAAGGTTCATCGTTTGCCGAACTTCAAGCCATGGAGGAGTCGGAGCTGCGCCAGGTGGCTACCGCGGCACAAGTCAATGTCGACGGACTAAATAAACGCGAGCTGGTCTTTCAAATCCTCAAAGCTCGCTTGAAAAACAACGGCTTGATGTTCGGAGAGGGTACGTTGGAAATCCTCCCCGACGGCTTCGGCTTCCTGCGCAGTTTTCGCCACCACTACATCTCCTGCCCAGACGACATCTACGTCTCCCCGAGCCAAATTCGGCGTTTCGGTTTGCAAACGGGTTCCACTGTCGCCGGTCAGATTCGCCCACCCAAAGAGAACGAGCGGTACTTTGCCTTGCTCAGGGTCGAAGCGATCAATTTCCATGATCCCGATTTGCGCCATCACAAAGTGAATTTCGAAGACCTTACACCACTCCATCCGGATCAACGGATAGTTTTGGAGACTGAGCCGGACGTCGTCGAGACACGAGTGATCGACATGTTCACGCCGATCGGTTTCGGCCAACGAGGATTGATCGTCAGTCCCCCTCGGGCTGGTAAAACCATTTTGATGCAGAAAATGGCCAGGGCCGTTTTGAAAAATTATCCCAACGCGTACGTGATCATGCTCTTGATCGACGAACGCCCTGAGGAAGTGACCGATATGGAGCGGGAGGTGCGTGGCCCAAACTGCGAAGTGGTCAGCAGCACCTTTGACGAGCCTTCATCGCGACACATCCAGGTCGCCAATATGGTGTTGGAAAAAGCCAAGCGGATGGTCGAGTACGGGGTGGATGTCGTAATCTTTCTCGACAGCATTACTCGTTTTGCACGCGCCTGGAATAGCGAATGTATTCAAAGCGGCAAGCTGCTGACGGGAGGCCTGGATGCGAACGCGTTGCAAAAACCCAAGGCCTTCTTTGGTTCTGCACGCAAAGTCGAAGAGGGTGGTTCGCTGACGATCATCGCCACCGCCCTGGTTGACACGGGAAGTCGCATGGACGATATCATCTTCGAAGAGTTCAAGGGGACCGGCAACTTGGAAATTGCCCTCGATCGCACCTTGGTCGATCGCCGCATTTGGCCCGCCATTGATTTGAACAAAAGTGGCACACGCCGCGAAGAAGTGCTGATGGACAAAGAAGAACATCGCCGGGTCACCTCCTTGCGCCGGGTCTTGGGTGAGATGAACGCGCCCGATGCCATGGAAAAACTGGTCGAACAATTGGAAAAGAAGAAGACCAACGCCGAGTTCTTAATGAGTTTAAGGCTGCAATAACCATGGTCATGAGTCCCGATTCGAGCATTGGAATTGTGGTTTCGACTTACAATTCCAACATCACCCAACGCCTGCTCGAAGGAGCGCTCGACACGCTCACCAAAGCCGGCTGGAGCAACGAGCGTCTGCAGACGCTGAAAGTTCCCGGCGCTTGGGAGATACCCCTCGCTTCCAAATGGTTGTTGGAACAAGATCAGACGGTGGCTGTTGTAACCTTAGGTGCGGTGATTCGCGGTGAGACGTCGCACGATCAGCATATCAACCGCGCCGTCAGCGGGGCTCTGATGGAACTAATGCAAGCCACCGGCAAACCGGTCGGATTCGGATTGTTGACTTGCAATTCGTTAGAACAAGCCATTCATCGCGCTGGTGGCAACGTTGGCAACAAGGGATGCGAAACCGCCGAAGCCGTATTGGCCATGCTCGCCCAAACTCCCACGTAGCGGCAGTCTATTTCATTTGCACGCTACCGTGGCGACGATTCCAACTTGTGCAGGATCGGTTCCATGGCTTCCAGCTCAGTGTAAAACATCGCCCCACCATCGATGCCTTGCTTTTCCAACTCTTGCAGGTGGTTGGCCATCTGCGGCTGAAGGGCTACCCAGGGCAAAATCACTGTCCAGACGAAAGCCACGGCAGTCGTTGCCAAGACCAAGCCAAGATATCTGAACCACGGAGCATCATCTCTCTGGGACGCTGAGGATAGCGAGGCCCGGAGAGTCTCTCTTATGCGTTGCACCCGACAAATCATTCTGACCTACCTAATTACAACCACCAAACATTCGGAATTTCCAAATTATCATCTACCCTGTTTGACTGCCGCTTAGGGTAAGGCGCTATCGATCATGTCCCGGAATATCACTCGGAACATCAACCAAGCCATAAACAATGTCAGTAGTAAATTGAGCGTTTGGCCACAGACGTAAAGCAACAATGGTTTGCCACCTTTCAAATGCGGCAGCAACTCGCGAAAATTGGTCTCCAAGCCGATACTGACAAAAGCCAAGCAGAAAAACCAACCGCGGAACGTTTTCGTTGATCCCCCAATGACCGAGTCAATGACTTCGGGCCCACCTACCAATGTCGCGTGCAGGACGGAAAAAAGTATCGACGCAAAGATGAAGCCCAATACAAATTTCGGGAAGCGGTACCAGATTTCCATCAGGCTCGGTTTGGCTCCCGACGGATCGCGTTCCACGCAGGTGACCCAATACACGGCCACGCCAAAAGCGGTCACGCCAATCAGAATATTCTGAATCATCTTTACGGTCGCGGCGACCTCTAAGGCGCGATCGCCCAGCGCCGCTCCGGCGGCCGCCACGGCACCGGTGGAATCGATTGTTCCTCCCAACCAAGCACCACCCAGCACTTCGTCCATCCCCACTAGTTTGATAATCGCCGGCATCACGACCATCATCAACACAGTAAATGAGAGCGACATACCGATGGCCAACGACAATTCCTCTTTCTTGGCTTTACAGGCTGCCGCAGTGGCAATGGCCGCCGACACACCGCATACCGACATGTCGGCTGCGATGACCATATTCAAGGAGCGCGATTCCATCTTCAGAACTTTCTGTCCGAAGATGTAGGTGCTGATGAGTACGATGGGTGTCACCACCCAAGCCACAAAGACACCGGGCAAGCCCAGCGCCAGTAGTCGGTTCATCAACACCTCGGCCCCCAACAGCACCAGTCCCGTTTTGATATAGAACTCGGTCAACATCGCCGGGCGCAGAAATTGAGGAGTACCGATGGTGTTGCTGATGATCAATCCTAACAGCAGCGCCCACAGCGCGTACTCCAAATTGTAGGCGTTGACGACACTCTGCGTGGACATGGCATAAGCAACTGTGGCCAACACAAAGACTACGGGAAAGGCTTCCATGAATTTCCAGCCCGATTGGCCCCGCATCTGAATCGCAAAGGCAAATAACAGCGAGATAACGATATACACCCCCAAGATTCCCGGAAGCGTGTTGACTGCTGGCTCTATTTCAATCGCCTCCACTGCTATTTCTGCAGCCGCCCCATCATTCTCCTTTGGCCTGTCGCCGGTAGGCGCTCCCTCAGTCGCAACATCGCCCCTTCCTTCATCCACTTCAACAACATTGCCAACCTCCTTGTCTGTTGTTTCTTCCATAATCGCTGGCTTATAAAAGGCTTCCAGCGGATTGGTGTTCCATTCAATCGGTTTCGACAGATACGCTTTCAGTGGGTTGGAAACTTTGACTTTCTCTCCTGACGCCAGCTGCTCTCTCAAATCGGCGGGACGTGCCAGCCAGACTGCGGCGAAAGAAACGATCAGCAAAATGGCCGCACACCATATCGCCCACCAATCTTCGAGCGTCCGCATGTCGACGAGTAGTCCAGGTCTTCGGGGTGGAGGCAAGTCCGCTGAGGCCATCTTGTTTGTTTCCTGACAATTGAAAAATTACAATGTTCAATCCGTATCCAGCATAAGTTCTGTTCTGTCGTGAACCTCAGACGCTAGCGGGCTGCTGGGTTAGTGAGCCGCGACGCGTGAGCGGCCGGGCGAGATTCGTAAGGAGTAAGGAGTAAGGAGTAAGGAGTAAGGAGTAAGTCGAAAATCATTGCCCGGTGCCTTACGGCCCACGGCTCACCCGTGTTTCGCCAGCGACATTGCCCGGTGCCTTACGGCCCACGGCTCACCCGGTTTCGCCAGCGACGATGATCGACATGCTGGCGCCAGCCGATATCATATCGATGATCGCTGTTGCCCGACATCTTCCGACCCGTGTGTACTATCTTAACCCATTTCAAAACATCTTCGCATGTCCAGCTCGTTTCACATTGAAGTCTGCATTGAGCATCCCGGCGATGCGCTGGTTGCACAGTTGGCGGGAGCCACGCGCATTGAGATTAACTCCGCACTGCGACTCGACGGGCTGACACCTACGCTAGGCGCATGCCGCTGGCTGAAGGCCAATTGTAGTCTGCCGATCATCGCGATGTTGCGTCCCCATAACGATAGCTTTGTGCTCAATGCCTTGGATCAGCGGATCGCGCTTGCCGACTGTGAACTTCTATTGTCGTGCGGTGTTGACGGAGTTGCGTATGGTGCGCTCGACGAAAACGGGGATCTGCAGCTGGAGTACTTTAGGCAAATAGCCAAGCTGTGTGGTGAGCGCCAACTCGTATGCCACCGTGCTTTCGATCGCTTGCAAGACCAACAGCGTGGACTGGAGCAATTGATTGATTGTGGTGTACAGCGTGTGCTGACTTCCGGTGGCGCGGCGACTGCGGAACAAGGCGTGACACGCCTACGCGAATTGGTCGAATGGTCGCGGGGAAGGATCGAAATCTTACCCGGTGCAGGGATCAACGCTCGAAACGCAAAGCGAATTATAGAACAAACCGGCTGCACGCAGTTGCATGGCACCTTCCGCGGAGCCTTCGACATGCCCCGGCTTGATTCCGCCAGATGCTCCCCCGCAGAAATCCAACAACTCCGCGCTGCCTTTTTCTAGTTGAAAATATGACACTTCTCGCTGAACGCCGGTACTAAGGTTGATTTCACCCTCCCGCGCATTGGAGAAAACGAGGAAATCGACGAGTTCGCGGGAG
>JBGSNE010000034.1:0-20674 GCA_041739785.1 Pirellulaceae bacterium | reverse complement strand
CCGATCTATTCGCGGTCGCTCGCTGGCAAGCCGGTGGTTGTCGGGCGACATTTCCCCTGGGGTTTCACCCCAGGCTACCCAACACCACCGCTTCGCGGTTGAAATACTGCAACTTCAAAATTTCCGCTAGGCATAGAGCTCGAGGTATGAACTCCGACTTTACTCAGCCACAATCGCTCTCCGGTTTGCATCACGCCGAGGCGCTCAGCCAGCCTGCAACGCTGCCACCAGCGGAAGTACCGGGCTACAAAGTCGAACGGTTGCTGGGACGTGGCGCATTCGGTCAAGTCTGGCTCGCCCATGACTTAAATACTGGTAGGCAAGTAGCCATCAAATACTATTTGCATTGTGGCGGCGTCAATTGGTCGTTGTTACGCCAAGAAGTAAAGCATTTGGTGAGTATGTCGACTGGGCGGTACATCGTCCAAGTCCTAGGCGTCGGTTGGGAAGCACAGCCTCCGTACTACATTATGGAGTATCTGGAGAACGGATCGCTGGAGGAACATATTCGCACGCGTGGCGTGCTGGGGATCTCTCAGTCCATCGCCATGTTCCGGGAGATCGCAGAAGGTTTGAGCTACGCGCATGGCAAGGGGGTCCTACATTGCGATTTAAAGCCAGCCAACATTTTGCTCGATCATGCCTGGCGCCCGCGTCTGGCTGACTTTGGCCAAAGCCGCATGTCGGACGACCAAACACCCTCGTTGGGTACACTGTTCTTTATGGCTCCAGAACAAGCCGATCTGCAAGCCACCCCGGACGCAGCTTGGGATGTTTACGCCCTGGGAGCCATTGCCTACACAATGCTCGTCGGCTGCCCGCCGAATCGCACGGCTGATTCTTTAAAAGAGCTCGATACCGCTGTCTCACTCCCCGAACGCCTGCAACGCTACCGCAGTACGTTGCGGCACTCCGCCCGCCCCCGATTGCACTACCGCGTGCGCGGAGTCGACAATCATCTGTGCACGATCATCGATCGCTGCTTGGCACCGGATCCTGCCCAGCGATTCTCCAACGTGCAACAGGTCATCGCAGCGATCGACCTGCGACAGCACTCGCGTAGCCGCCGGCCGCTAGTACTCATGGCTTTCCTCGGGCCCATCTTGTTGTTATTGCTGATGTTTTGGTTTTCTAGTGTCAGTATCTCGATCGCCAAACGCGAGTCGCTGGAACAGGTACAACAACTTTCACTAAATGGCAATCTGCAAACGGCCAAGTATGCAAAGGCCACCATGGAAGGGGAGATCCGATCGTTGTTTCAACTGGTGGAACGTGAGGCGATGCGGCCCAATTTAATTCAAGCCTTGTCGGCAGCGGTGACAAATAATCAAACCCTGTTGGACTCCATTGCCTCGCGGTTAGAAACGCCGGAGTTGCGTAAGTCATTAGTGGACCAACCCGATCGTGTGCGCTTGAATCAATTGCTGGATGAACGCATTCATTCCATTGTTGCCCGCGAAGCGTCGGGAAAAGGTGACGGAGTGGCCATCTACAACAGCCTGCTTGTCGTCGAGTCGCAAGGCACGAACTTGGGGATTGCCTTCGTTGATCCGCTGGAGAAGCTGGCCGATAGCCCGGTGGGCAAGAATTTTGCCTACCGCAGTTACTTCCACGGTGGCCGCGAAGATGGCCCCAAAAGCGATCCACCGTCCAACTTTAACGCTACGCGTTCGCCGCACCTGTCGGCTTCGTTTCGCAGCACCACAACGGGCAAATGGAAGCTCGGAGTGAGCTCGCCGATTTGGCCATTAGAAGCACACTCATGGCTGGAGCAGGGGCAGCAGCCTCCTGACGCGGTCAAGCCGCTGGGGGTGCTGGTCCTGACCGTCAATCTCGGTGACTTTGTTCTGTTGGGTGGAGTATCCATCGGTGACAGCCAGTTTACGACCCTAGTGGATGGACGCATCGGCAACCAACAAGGCACGTTGCTGCAACATCCATTGATTGAAGCCATGGACCGCGCTACCATGCTAAAATCAACCATGCCCCAAATGAAACCACCACAGTTAGAACGACTCATGAAGTCAGATGGCATTGTGGACTACGCCGACCCTGCCGCGCAGTTTCCTGGAGGTGAGCAATTCAGTGGCACCTGGATCGCCGCTATGGCACAAGTCGAGTTGCCGCGATCGGGCGGCAATCGTCGTGCCAAGGATTCACCCGAGGAACTGGCAGGCAGCGACTTATGGGTCCTGGTTCAGGAGCGGAGTAGTTCCGTATTTGCTCCCGTCCGTGAATTGGGAAATCGCTTGCAATCCGAAAGCGCGAAAGCCCTTACCGCATTGTCATTGCTAATCGTGGGGCTGTGGTTCGTATTCTTTCGTTTTGGTAGCTGGACTCGATTTACGAACCTGGTACGCACGAAATGGCTGGCACGCGCCGGGCTAGCGCACGCCGGGCAAATCGAGAAGACTCCGCTCAATCCACTTGAATCGACAACTCGCAGTGACCTCTGAACCCCGCAATCCCGATCACCAACCTAGCCCGCTGCTCCGCCAAAGTGGCCCGACGCTCCGCGTCGGTGAACCACCCACTATCCAACCATCTCCATTTCCTCCATCCCCTCAACCCCCTCCACCACTCCCACATCCTGCGAGCGCCTATTGGGTCTGGTTGACCATTCCAACTGCGATCTTGCTATTGGCATCGATCATGACCACAGGCTCCGATCGACAAGTATCCTTGCCTGGATTGGGGGTGTTGCCTGAAACCTGTACCTTGCACTCAAGATTCGGAATTGATTGTCCTGGGTGTGGACTCACACGAACTTTTATTCACCTGGCCCACGGCAATCTCGACGCGGCCTGGACACTCAATCCGGTTGGCTCGCTTCTGTTTGTGTTCGTGCTAGCGCAAATCCCGTTAGCCATTGGCAGTCTCTCGAAAAACAGATCATTTCGGGCCGTACAGCGGATAATGGAACGCGTTACCCCATGGAACCAGATCCTTTTGATAGGATTGTTGGTAGCACTATTAGTTCAATGGATAGTGCGATTAGGTTTTGTTTGAATTAGGTCTGACACTTTGGCGGACAGCGACTGGCACGCAGGTAGTGAGTAGCGGATTTGAATGAATACTATTTCCTTCCTGGCAGCCCGCGGCAATCTGATATCGGTCACGACCACTGGTGCGGGACCGCCACTGATATTGCTACACGGATTTCCGCTCGATCATCGCCAATGGTTACCCCAGCTCAATGACTTGTCGCCGCACTATCGAGTTATTGCACCTGACTTGCGAGGTTTTGGACAATCCACGCTGACCGAACAGCCTTACACAATTGCCGATTTGGCTGAGGATGTGGAACAAGTACGTCAGCATTTTTCCCCAAGCGAACCGATCGTCCTGTGTGGCCTATCGATGGGTGGTTATGTGGCGTTTGAATACTGGCGACGGTACGCCACACATTTGCTGGGCATGATCTTGGCCAACACCAAGCCCGAGGCAGATACGCCAGAAGCCCGCACAGCGCGTGAGCAGATGTCAATAGTTGCTCAGAAATCGGGAAGTTGGGAAGCCGTGTCGGCAATGCTCCCCAAGCTGCTCACCGCGCACCAGTTGAAGGAGCGTGGCCCCGCCTATTTGGCTACCGAACAAATGCTGAGAGCCTGTTCCATCGAAGCAGTGTGCCACGCTCAACAAGCACTAGCAGGTCGCGCGGATTTTATCATTAAGCTTCCAGCCATTGGAACTCCAACACTAGTGATCACCGGCAGCGACGACGTCATCGCCCCGCCTGCGGCGACTCGCAAGTGGGCAGCAGTCATCCCTAATAGCAGTTGCCACGTCATCCCTAGTGCCGCCCACCTCACTCCGCTTGAAGCCCCCGACGAATTCAACAACCAAGTTCATTCGTTTATGCAATCGTTGACTTAAACGAACATCGCCCGCGTCTCCAATATGCTCCGCGCTGTCGCCATCGCATAACCGGACTGATTGACTGATGTACGTTTGCTGCTAAGCCGCGACTTGCGATAGCCTGATGTATGACAGCTGCGAAGCAGCGACTTGCGTTCGTTTGAGTATGATAGCTGCGAAGCAGCGGAATGTGATAGCCTGGGGTGCAGCGACGTGAGCGCAGCGAACGGAGCGGAACCCCAGGGTTCGAGCCTGAGGCGCTCACGGACGAGAGGTGCGGCCCCCACATGCCAGATCGTTGCCGAGTCCGCAACGATCTGATTCTCATGGGCACCCTGTACGTTGCCACACTCTTTCGCTCGCGGCTTCATTACGATTTGATGAAGTTCGCAATCCACGATCACAATCAACCGCGCGACGCAATCGAATTTGCTAAACTCAATTCTCCAACAATGGCCAACGTACCAATACTGAAAACAATAGGCTGAACCGCGCCATGCACTTTCGCACCATACTCACTCTACTCGCCGTCATCGCTACTAACCCATCGCTAGCTCACTCTACTGAGTTAATACGAATTACACATGGCAACTACAAACAAGTTGTTCCCGCTGGCAAAGAGATAGATGCGATCGTTGGCGACTACGTGTTGCGCAATGAGCTGGTGTGCGCCGTCATTGCGCAAGCCGCGCCCGCTCGCAAAGCCAACATGACGGTTCGTGGTGTGGCCGGGATGCTCATCGACTTTACACGACGCCATCATGGCAGCGATCAACTGAGTTGTTTTTATCCTGCTGCGGGGCGTTATCTATTCGAGCAGGCAGACGGGACTTCATGCCGGGTCGACGGCAAGGCAGTCCTCCTCAAGCCAGCGGAAAAACCGGATAGCGATCCATCAGCCACGAATGATTTGCCCGCTGAACCGGTCACGGGAAAAACCATTTCGTTGTCGTTCACCGGTGCGCCGATTGCCGACGATGGCACCTCCGCCGTCGTCACTTATACGCTGGCCAACAATCGGGGCTGGATCGAGTACAGCGTGGTACTGACCAATTCTGGAACGGCCGCAGTGAAGCTCCCTGTCGAGGAAGCTCTTCGTTGCGACGGCACACTGTTTACGAACCACGAAGATAAAGAACTGAAACTATTCACAACCACTGACGAGTACTTTGGCCAGAGCTACGGTTTCTTGCTCAACGATGACGCGATTCGCGCTACTGGCAGCGGACGCAATCTACGGCTCAAGTCATCCAAGCCCGAAGTTCCAGCGGTCGAGCCGAACAGTAGCGTTACTTGGAGTGGCAAGGTCTCCTGTTCCCAAGGGGTCCCTGGGGTGCGCAGCTGGGCCCAGGGACAATTGGAAGATAAAACCACCGAGTCAACGCAGCTCACGCTGCAATCTCCGCACGGCCCAGTTGCACATGCTGCCGTCGAATTTTTCCACGACGGAAAGTCACTGGGTACGATCCTTTCGAATACCGAAGGGGTTGTGCGTACAGAGTTGCTCCCTGGGGAGTATAAGGCCACGATCAACTCACTCGGACGCGAACCGCGAGAATTGGAATTTGCGATCGATCGCGGCAAGCTACACGCAGAGTCGCTTTCGCTACCAGCTGCCAGCCGCGTGCGAGCTGAAATCGTCGATGGCGAAGGGACCGCCATGGCCGCCAAGGTGCAGTTCATAGGATTGGAAGGAACCGCCGATCCAAACTTCGGTCCCGACGCGGCTGCCGAAGCAGTCAAGAATGTGGTGTACTGTGCCTTGGGAAAATTCGAACAGCCCATTGGCCCAGGGCGCTATCGAGTCATCATCAGCCACGGTCCGGAATACGATGCCGAAACCAAGGAAATCGAGGTAGCGTCCGGACAACTGGTGCCACTCACCAGTAAACTGCCGCGGTCCGTTGACACGGGTGGCTGGGTTAGCTCAGACTTCCATAGCCACTCATCTCCTTCGGGTGACAACGTCTCCGATCAGCGCGGTCGCGTCCTGAATTTGCTGGCTGAGCATATCGAATTCGCCCCCTGTACCGAACACAATCGTATTGATACCTACGCCGATGATCTGCAGGCGTTGCGCGCCACCGCAGCCATGGCGACCTGCACTGGCATGGAGCTAACCGGCTCACCCCTGCCAATCAATCATCAGAATGCCTTTCCACTCCACCGCCACGAACACGAACAAGATGGTGGTGGTCCAGAAACCGATGCAGACCCCGTGAAACAAATCGAGCGCTTGGCATTGTGGGACAATACCAGCTCCAAGGTAGTGCAATCCAATCACCCCAACATTCCCCAAATTTTGGGAGACGTTGACTTAGACGGTAAGCCTGATGATGGATTTCGTGGCATGTTGGGTTGGATGGATGTGATTGAAGTTCATCCGCCCGAAGGGATTTTCGCCACTCCAGCCGCTAGTGACGCTCCTGACGACAAGCGAAAGAACCCGATCTTCTATTGGATGCAGCTGCTCAATCTTGGCTATCGCATTACCGGTGTCGTGAACACCGACGCGCACTACAACTTTCATGGTTCGGGCTGGCTCCGCAATTACCTGGAGTCTGCCAGCGATGAACCGGCCAGTATTTCCGTTGAGGACATGATTCACTCAGCGGAACACGGCCATTTGGTGATGACCACGGGACCTTTTCTAGAAACCAAACTTCGAATTGAAAGTGATGGTCGAGTCGAGGAGTACATCTCGGGTGAAGATGCGATTTCGAAGCAGGATTCACCCGCCGCGAAACTATGGATTCGCGTGCAATGTCCCAATTGGTTCGACATCAATCGCGTGCAAGTATTCGCCAATGGGCGACCTGTGGAGCAGCTCAATTTCACTCGCAAAACTCACCCTGCCATGTTCAGCGACAAACATGTGCGATTTGAGCAAGAGCTTGAGCTGCCGAAATTCGAGCGTGATACGCACATCATCGTTGCCACGATCGGCGAAGGCCTAACACTTGGACCTGTCATGGGGCCTGAAAGCGGGAAACTTCCCCCAGTGGCGGTCACAAATCCAATATTTGTCGACACCGACGGTAGCGGATTTCAAGCAAATGGAGATGATTTAGGGATACCGTTTATGCTCCCTGAAGTTTATGCTCCCTGAAGTTGACCAGTAGGAAAATCAGACCAGTAGGAAAACCAAGCGTGCCAGCCTCGACAACATCCACTTTTCAGCAACAGCGATCCATCACTGCTTTCGACCGCGCTAGCCGGCTGATGCCCGGCGGTGTCAACAGCCCCGCCCGCGCCTTTGGTGCGGTCGGCGGGAAACCGCTGTTCATCGAACGCGGCATCGGACCCTACCTGCACGATATCGATGGCAATCAACTGATCGACTACATCGGCTCATGGGGACCGATGATTCTGGGTCACGCTCATCCCGCTGTGATCGAAGCGATCTGCAAGGCGGCCGAGCGGGGTACCAGTTTCGGAGCGCCGACTGAGGCCGAATCGATCTTGGCAGAGTTGGTGATCGAATGCGTGCCGAGTATCGAAAAGTTGCGATTGGTTAATAGTGGTACCGAAGCCACGATGAGCGCCGTGCGTCTGGCGCGTGGTGCGACCGGTCGCGACAAGATTATCAAGTTCGCAGGCAACTATCATGGTCACGTCGATAGCCTATTGGTTGCCGCGGGTAGCGCCGCGGCCAGCTTGGGTGTTCCCGACTCGCCCGGAGTGACCAAGGGGACCAGTCGCGATACGCTGGTACTCGAATACAACGACATCGCCGCGCTCAACGCCGCCTTCGCGCAGCACGGGGCCGAGCTCGCCTGCATGATCCTCGAACCGGTAGTCGGCAACATGGGCTGTGTCCCACCGCAGCCTGGCTTTTTGGAAGCAGCCCGCCAGTTGTGCACCCAACACGGCGCGATATTGATTTTCGACGAAGTCATGACTGGCTTTCGTCTCGCCCTGGGCGGAGCGCAGGAGCGTTACGGGATTACGCCCGACCTGACCACCATGGGTAAAATTGTCGGTGGCGGTTTACCGCTAGGTGTGTATGGGGGACGCGCCGGTTTGATGGACCAAGTCATCCCCTCCGGGAAGGTCTATCAAGCTGGCACGCTCAGCGGCAATCCACTAGCCACCGCGGCGGGCGCCGCCACGCTCAAACTACTTCGCGAAGCACCTCCCTACGCTTATCTCGAACAACTTGGTGAGCGCTTGGCTACGGGACTCAGCCAAGCTGCCAGCCAAGCCGGAATCGTTCATCAAGTTCAGCGTGTGGGGAGCATGTGTACGCTCTTCTTTGTCGATCAAGAGGTCCGAGGTTGGAAACAAGCCGACCGATGTGACCGCGCCTTGTTTGGCCGCTTCTTCTGGGGCTTGATCGAACGCGGCGTGTACCTGCCCTGCAGTCAGTTTGAAGCACTCTTCATCTCCGCCGCTCACACACCAGAGCTAATCGATCAAACCATCTCCGCCGCCGAACAGGTCTTCCGTACGTCAGGCTTTCCAGCCTGAAATTTGCGTTTTTCGCTTACACGACAAACGTAGGCAGCAACAAGCGAGTCCCTTCCACGCCGCCACTTACGCTGTAAGATTCATTGGAATTCGTTTAACGCCGAGCCGGAGCTGGCTGCTTAATCAAGAACGAACAATTGACGAACAGAACCCCAATGCCGCCCCAATCTTGACCGAAGAGCGCGTCTGCAGCCTGCGCAGGCGACGGCAGACGCAACAATAGAATTGCGACGTGAGCGTTTACTCAGACCAAACCCGCACTTGTTTACAGCCCAAGTGAACAATCCGCGGAATTGTTTAACGCCGAGCTGGAGCTGGCTGCTGAATCAAGAACGAATTATTGACGCACAGTACCCCAATGTCAAACCAAGCGTGATCGAAGAGCGCGTCTGCAGCCTGCGCAGGCGACGGCAGACGCAACAGTAGAATTGCGACGTGAGCGTTTACTCAACGAACACTCCCTGAAAACGCAACCTCCTCCAGCCTGACATTTCCCACCTACAGATAGGGCATCAGCAGATTCATTAGGCGATAACAAAATACGCCCGCCATCGCGATCACTGGCGTCATTAACAAACCCAAGAACACTTTTCGGAAGTCTCGATTTTTCAACGATCTAGTTGTAATTTGTTGCACAATTTTGGCATTGATTGACTCAATCGTCTGTCGCCGCTCTTGCAAGCAAAAATCGACCGGGTTTTTCGTGGCGACTTCTGACGGTCGCTCACCATCAACCACACTGCAGAATCGAATCCCAATTTCGTTGCAGACTCTAACTTGACCAAGTTGGATTCGCTGCAACCGATGGGTGCGTTTTACTCGGTAGGTTTCCGTTAGATCGAGTAAATGAAGAGCAGAGTTATGCCAAATAATCGCCGCGTGACAAGTTGACAATGAAGACCCTCTCAAACGATAGCGGCTAGGGTAATCGCTGCCAATCGTCGTCATTTCCGTGTTCATCAGGCGAAGATGCGACGAGCCTCCCCAACAAAATGCAATTTCGGGCCACGACTCCGTTTTTGTGTCGGGTGCCCGAGGGGAAAATTCCAGCTCCAATTGATGCCCACGCAAAGGCAAACTCGCATTTGACCGGAAGCTCACCGCAGGCTTACTCGTTCTACCGGTTAAATCGCAAACCAGAATTTTTGAGCCACAGTTGTAGAACACACAAGCAACTGGCGGCAGATTCGGCAATCGAAAATCGCAACACTCCGAGGATCCCACAATGGCTAACGGCTGGCCTGGGCCGAAGACGCTTCGCTGGCCCTTGGTTGAGAGGCTCCACTCCTCGACGACTGCCGTAGAGCCAACTGTGGGCGGTGCATCGACCGCTCGTGGGGCGCAAGTGACGTCTACTAGCATTTACGAGGCCGCTTGGGGAAGAGTATCGTATTTGATCGAGATGAGCACGCTTATGAAAAGGAAGTCCAGTCAATTATATCAAAGCGATGCGGTAATTACTAACTTTGAAATTTCCAACTTTTTAATTGTTGCATTTGTGACAATGCATTCGCCGTTACATCACAAACTTCGGTAACAATCCCACCTTTCGTGAACACGGTCCATCGAACTTTCGCGCCCAATCGCTTGACTTTTCCCTAAACCTGTTAAACTGAGGAAACAACTCCTTCGGGGGAATCGACTTCGGTCGTATGTAGTGCATCTGTTCAGTGAATTGGAGCGTTGTGGGCTGCCATATTGGTCAGTCGCCCAAGACAGGTAATTCTCTGCGTTTCCTTAAATTATTCGGCGATTTCCGTCCGGCCCTCAAGGGCATTGACCAATTTTCTTCAGTTAACCACACTGGATTGAGACATTTGTTAGCTCTTGGGGGACCACAGGTGCCACCCACAGGAACGAAGTGCGCGCTGGCCGCAAGCGGATATACCACTTATGCACTTTGTGAACCTCAGGCGCTAGCCGTGGGCATTTCCAAACTTTTCCCACGGTTAGCGGGCTGTCGATTTAGCGAGCGTCGGGAAAAGGTGTCCGACACCAAAAGTGCGAAGCACCCGCAGGGCCGTTCCGGGTTTTGGTGGCGGACACCTTTTCCCGGACAACCCGTAAATTAAGCTGTAACGGAGCATTAGCCAATTCAGGCTGCCTTTGCTATGATTGATTGTCATTTCCGGAGACCAAATAATGACCGTGGAACAAGCCATTAGCGACATTTCCGCAATGTCACCGCTCGACCAGCTGCAAATTGTGCAAGCAATCTGGGATCGGCTACCTGAAAGACTCGGCACGGAACTTTCGTTGGCGCAGCGACAGGAATTGGATCGTCGCTGGGATGAATACAAATCCGATCCTAGTTCTGGGCTATCTGAGCAAGATTTTCGTGAGCAAGTTCGAGTAGCTCGACAGCGATGACCGTAGTGCTATCTGAATACGCGAAATTGGACCTGTTGGCAAGCATCAATTGGTTTGATGAAATTTCGCTCGGCCTGGGCGACAAACTCGAAGTTGAGTTCTATGCCGCTTTAGAGCGAATTAAGCACAATCCTGATCTATTTCCACCCGATCACACCGGATATCGCCCCTGTAGATTGACGCGATTTACGGCTGTGATCTAGTTCCGTTGCGATAAGGAAGTCCTGTTTGTAGTCGGACTTCTTACGAGTGGTCAGAACGAAGAGTCACTCACGGCACGCGGCGACCATTAATGCGGCGTAATCGCGAATACCGCTCAACTTTTGGCTTCTGGTTACCAAGCTCCAGTTTGGTAAACCACTGTCATGCATGCTCTGCTTGCCAAGTCGGCTAAGGGTGTTGATTCTGCGGATGACTCTAGCCACGGAGGAACACAGATAAACACGGATGGAATTGAAGCATCAATCCGTGTTCATCAGCGTCTGTCCGTGGCGCAACAACAGCCTGCTAAAATGTCGCGAACCATTGCTTGATTTTTACCGCAAAAGTTTCGCCAAGATATTGACAGTGCCAGCGTAGATGGGTGGTTGAAAGGGGGTGAGCTAGAATCGAACGGGAAAAAAGTTTGGCTGAGCAGATTGCTGGCCAATGTCGCACTCGGCAAGTGCGACCCACTTAAAAACGCTCAAACTTTCTGCCAACCATGATTCTGCCTGCTCCCAAGTCGACATAAGGCAGAATGGTAGAATAATCATGGGAACCATTCAGTATGGGCGGCGCGGTAGGCGGCCCAACTGTCCCACACCCACCGTTGGTCGTCGCTGGATAGATTCGGTAGGCAAGGTTGGTCGTATTTAATACGCAGCATGTAACTCCCTTCTTCATAGACTCGGTCGAGCGCGGCTTGCAAGTCTAAGGCGACATCGGGATCGGGTGGCACCAGCGGCAATCCAAACGTCGGTAGCGGCTCGCGTAAGCAACGGGTGATAAATTCATACCGTGTGCGACTGGCTTCGTAATGATAGCCTTGGCTGCGATTAATCGTTATCAAGTAATCAAACGCACCCAGTGCCGAGAGCTGCGCTTCGGTAAATTCACATGAACGCTCACCCCGCCGCAACAGATCAATCTCGACCAGGTGCGTGGAACTGTTGAGCGTCGCGCTTCGCTTTTTGAAATACTGATCCCGTCCTGGTCCCGGGGCTTTGTTGATGGGGCTGAGCAATTCGAGCACGGTGATGACTTGTAAGTCCTGATAGCGATCCAGGATTTCGATATACGGCTCGCGAATCGGATCATCGGACAGTTCCATCACCACAGGTTCCTCAAGTGCAACGCTCGGAATTGTGCCGCTGGGGGGAGCGGCGCTTGCCGTCTTCTGAATCCACAGATCTGGAATTCGTTGCTGCTGAGGCACATCAATCACCACTCGTTCTTCGATCGACACCACGTAGCGTGGTCGCAGGGCCGGTGCGATTTGACTACTGATGGCGTTGATTAAACGGGAATGCACACCCGTCCATAAAGTCGGGTGTTCGAGGTATGGGTCCATTCCAGGAAAAGGCATTGCCATGCTGACACTCCGAAAGCTGCAACAAAAGAGCGATTCGTATTCGGTTTTGAAATTGACCGAGTTACTATTTAGTATATTCGAAACGGTTCTTTCTGGGAAAAAGCCTCAGCTTCTCCAGGAGCCGTTACGCCGCACTCCCATCGGTCGCTATTGAGTCATATACACCCTTGGTAGCACTCTTCCGAAATTTTTGGCGAATTCCGCTACGCGTCGGATCTTCTCGTTCTGCGCCCCATTCGATCGAACAGTTCGAATCGTGCTATTCGCAGGTCCCGACTTTTTTCTTTCCTCCGTCCCATCCGTTTGACCCTAGCCACGGATGAACTCAGATAAACACAGATGGAATTGAAGAATCAATCCGTGTGCATCCGCGTCTATCCGTGGCTCAGAAACAGCTATCTCAAATGCTGTGAAACGTTGCTTGGTTTTACTTCAATTTTTTTGCCAAGAATTGCCAGTGCTAGCGTGGACGGGGGGGTCATAGGGAGGTGAGATAGCATGAAAAGAGGACGTCGTATGGATGAGCTGATTGCTGGCGAATGTCGCACTCGGCAAGTGCGACCCACTTGGGAAGTCGTACTCGGCAAGTACGACCCACTAGGGAAGTCGCACCCGGCAGGTGCGACCCACTAGGGAAGTCGCACCCGGCAGGTGCGACCCACTTAATGCGACCCACTTAATGCGACCCACTTAATGCGACCCACTTAATGCGACCGACCTAAATCGTTGCGACGGCTTGCAGGCCGGCTAGGTAGCCGGCTTCTATTAAGTCTTCTGGGTTCGAATAATCGAACCAGGGGCGCGTTCCAATGGCGGGACGAATCACTTGGTCGGCATGAGCCAAGCTGTGGTGACGCAATTCATATTCGGACACATGCTGCACGCGGCGCAGTAGCTCCAGCACGTTATTGCATTTGGAAATATCCGCAATGGGATCGGCCACGTCGACCGCAATCGTTAGGTCGGTAGCATGCCGCTTGGCTGTGACCGTTGGGACGACCTCAACCATGCCGATGTCGCAGAGCAGCAACTCTCCCCAGGCGACCGGTTCGAACACGCCGGGAATTGAGGCCGACGCTCGCACGGCGTCGCGCAGTGAACCGCTGCTGAGTTCGACTCGTTGGCCGCTGAGAATATCGAGCGCGACGATGGTCAGGGGAATGGGTAGGTCTTCGATCCCGATATCGGGGTACAACGCCTCGACTACGCCGCAAAGAGCCGATGGTGGCAGAATGGCTAGGCTGCGCATAGCTCGAGTGGCACGGCGATGGGCGGAGACGATGCGTTGAAAACGTTGCAACCAACCCAACGCGGTGGTGGTTTGACCGACGGTCGGTGTCGATCCAAACATCTGACGTTCGCAGCGTTGGAATTGTGGAGAGCGGAGGTACTCGACTGCCTTTGACTGCACGCGACGAGTATCTGGCTCTAGGGCGCAGAGTGCGGCAGCGATGGCTCCGATACTGATTCCTGACAAGTGGTCGATTGTGACGCCACTTTCGGCGATGGCTTGCATAACTCCCAGGTGAGCGATGCCCCGCGCCCCGCCTCCGCCGAAAGCCACACTTGCTCGGCGGCCGGAACAGCTCGAAGACTCCATGCGACCAGCGATCGACGTTGGGAACGAACCAACACGCGGAATCGAAGGGTTGCAATGGGGATGTGTGGAGTTCATGATCAACGCTAGCTTGCTGCACAGCGAATGCCAGCTTACACACTACAAAATTCGGGAGAAAACAGACACTTCTCGCTGACCGCCAGTACTACGCAACTCTCCTCTTGGGGAGAGTCGCCAGTAACGCGAGCGGAGAGGGGGGGGATTGCCCTGGACTGCATCCCCTTCGTAGCGGAATTCGCCAAGAATTTTTTTTCAATGGGTTGACGGCAGAGTGGATTGACAGCGGCTCCGAACGTCTTGGCGACTTCCGCTACATCAATTTGCAGCACGTTGTATTAAAACCCGTTCAGCCCGTTCGACTAGGAAAACGATCCAACATACCACCTCGCCCTTCACCACCCTTATGAGGAACATTGCCCCCACCCAAAAACTATTTTCAGAATTCTTAGGCTACTCACTCTGGAGTTGCTTGTACTTCCGCCGAATATTTACTACAATCGCTTCTATGTTCATCCGCATTCTCACTTTCGTATTTCTCATAGCCGTTTGCGCTCGCGCTGCGCAAGCTGGCGTGATGAGCAATTTGGATTGGGACTCGGGTTCGTCGATGGCGGCTGCGGACAGTTCTCCACCGGAAGAAGCTCCAGTAGCTATGGAGCAGAATTCGCCGTCCTCTTCTACAATGGCCGATGCATCTTCTAGCCATTCGCCAACATACACTGCTGTCTATTCAGCGATCGATTTTTTCGCGTTTGTACCCAATTTTTTGGGTTACGTTCAGTTAGTCGACCGTGCTCTACCTCCGTGTCCTGTGCTGGATGGACTCCTAAAACCTGCGTAAAGTTTTAAACGTTTTCGTTTGATCTTGTTACAAATTAGATTTAGGTTTTTGGAGTTTAAAAATGAATAAGTTTCTTGCTGCTTTTGCGCTATTCGCAGTTTTTGCTGCCCCAGCGCAGGCTGGGATTTTGGGGTCCGTCATCAGTAATGACGGCATTGTAGATACTTTGACTGACGATAGCCGAGCGTTTCACGTCGACAATGATGCCGCTGGTCTATCCGTCGGAGACGAGCTTTTTGGTTGGATTCAGATCACGTCAACAACCGCTAGCGGTGCTATTAATCCTCCAGGGTTGGTGGGGATTTTTTCGGCGACCATAACCGGTGGTACCGGAGGCGTTGCGACACCATGGACCTTGGGTGCCACGGCTGGTGTGAACTCGCTGACTTCGCTTGCTCCGTCGTTAACTGCGGCGAGTGGTGGTTCCGCTGCAGAGCTTGCTAAATCCATTTTCGTTTTGGGTGGCCGGCCGACCGCGTTCAATGCAGGGGCACTGTCGGGTGGGGCCGGTATTGCAGGAGCCAAAGCTGAGCTAACCATAATCGACAGCGCCATGGGATTCGAAGCACTGATTGGCCTTGATGGAGTTGATGACTTCTTTAACGCTTTCAGTGTCGGAATTAATTTGATTGAAGACGGTGGTTTTACGGTATTCAAGTCCTCCATCGGTACCGGGCCAGCAGTATTCTTGCCGTTGACTGGGACATTGGGCGGGACTCATGATGCTCTGTTGAATGGAATTGTATTCAACTCAGCTGACACGCCTTGGAAGTTCCAAGACAACACGAATTTCTTTATCAACACGGTTCCCGAGCCTGCTTCAATGGCAGTTTGGGGGTTGTTGGCCGGATTCGCGGGTGTTTCACGTCTGCGACGCAAGAACTAGTTCCTGCAAAGATTGTTTGAAATTGAATGAACAGCTGCTGGATTCCAGCAGCTGTTTTTTATTGAAGTACTCGTGCTCAAATCCATTTTTTGGGTGCCAATCTGAGTCCAGCGGCCGCCAAGCGGTGTTCGCTGCGATCTGACGCTCTAACGGGCGGCGACTGCCACGGTTTGCCACCTCGAACAGATACAGCTGATTGCTCTACTGGTAATCCAAACAAGAACTGAGCGAATGGCAAGCCTACTGGAACGATGGAAACCCACTTCCGAGAACTGTGTTTGGGAACGGCTGATGCCAATTCGGCTGGCGTCCACGCTGCGTACATTGAATCACGGAACTGATTGAAGAAGTCGGTCAGACCAAGCTCCGTATATTCACGCCCGACGAGATTGACGTATCTGTCGGTGATTGCATCCGTGCGAAGCCGGACCAAATCCATGATAACCACATGGCCATCTGGTTTACAGACTCGCTCCAGCTCGCCCAACGCACTGGAAACTGCGTCTAGCGATGGGAGGTGGTGGGCCGCGTCCATCATTGTGCACAGATCGAAGCTTTGATCGTCAAATCTCAGGGACGTCGCGTTTCCGTGTTCGAAGCGGATGTTCGCCAAATCTCGGCTGCGCGCATTAGTCGACGCGGTTTTGACCATTTCCTCCGAAAGATCCACTCCGATCATCTCTTCAATTGCCAAGTCGCGAGCCATGTTGATGGAAAGATGGCCAGGTCCACATGCGACGTCGAGTGCCGTCTTGATGGGTTTAGCTCGCGCGCGAAAGATTGCTGCTGTTGCCAGCGCATACGATATCGCGAGCTTGGTGTTCATTACTTGATCATACTCGGATACGCTTTGCGTCTTGTCAGTAACGACTTGATGTTCCGGCTCGGGTGTGCGAGCGAGAATTTGCGGTCCAATGTTTTGCCCGAGGACCAGCGGAATAAAGCTTAGGGCAGTGGTCATTTTTATAAGCTCGTCTCAATGAGTTTGATTTGAATATCTGCAACTTGAAGATTTAAACGATTCCGTTCTTCTTGCAGACTGCCTTAAGATACCTGCGCTTGAGGCGCTGTAGCCAACTGCGGTTTCCTTGTAGGAGAGTGCCTTGCACCAATTTGAGGCGGTGGGCATCGAATTGTTGATAGTGTGGCGCTGGCTTCACCTTACTCTGTTCCGTGATAATCTTTGTGACTTCGGTTGCGGCTACACCGCTGGCGAGTTGACAAGCAAGCCCGACTGACGGCGCCGCGCCGCTGGACAGATCGACCTTGGAGATATCCATATAGGCAGTTTGTGTTGCACGCGGCGCTAGACCGACGGCAAAGGCAATGAGCTGATCTAAATGTGGCATCGTATCGTTGAGATCGAAGTAGCGATCGAAGCTCATGCCATTGGGATCAAAGACCAGCCAAGCTGTACTGAAGCCAATCGGTCCTGCTGTGATTGCCCAAATTCCGCGCCGCCTAGCTTCACGAAAGATCAGCCGACGCGCCGCTATCGAAAAGAAATCTACTCCGTCAATCAGCACATCAACGCCCTCCAAAAACGCGCCGATGTTGTTCTCTGTGACATGCTCTTGGAGGACGTTGAGCTTGACTTCTGGGTTGATGGAACGAGCGTACGACGCCATCGTGGCAGTCTTGCACTGGCCGATCGCGTCAACCGTAGCGCCATACTGTCGATTGAAGTTGGCGCAACTGAACGCGTCGGAATCCGCTATGTTGAATGCACCTACCCCCAGCCGAGCAAGTGTGATCAAGTGTACTCCACCAACACCTCCCATGCCCGGAATCGCTACGCGGCAATCGCGCAGTTGCTGTTGTCCTGCATCCGAAATCAAGCCGGTGTTGCGGGCGAAGGCAGCTTCGTAGCTCCATTCTGCAGCGTTGCCAATCTGTGGAATCGAACGTTCCACCGGTGCTGTGACTGCTGAAAGCGATGGGAAAAATGCCGGCGACGTCGTAGAACTATCCAACATGATGCTTTCCCTTGATTGTCGACGCGATTGTTAATTGGGTTGCAGGCCGGCGCAAGGAACGCACGGCGGTTGGCTTGTTATTGATGCCGATTCGAAAGGCCATTTGTAAAAACGATCCAGGTGCCGGTAATAACTCGCAAGCCAGCTTGTGCATGCGGTCAGCAACCGTTTTTAACTCCTCTGGCAATGATTGGTTGGCCAGGAAAATCGGTAAGCTACCAAGGGGTTGAACGCACAGTCCGAGTTGGGTTGCCTGCAGCCACATCCGCTGCATGGCACGGCCGCCAGCGATTAGCGATGTTGTTGAGCGATTGTCGACGTACAAAAATCCGATCGCACCACTGCGACGGACTAGGTCCGCACCCGGCATCGTGAGCAGCTGGACTATGCCACAGCGATTCAATAGCGACATGATTGACCAGGGGCGCATGGCTCGCAAAACCCAGCTCGCGCCAGGAGGGAGCCCAAGCGTACGGTAATCGAGCCCATCCCGCGTTCGTTCGGCGTGCTCCGGCGTCAGTCGCAATTGTCGATGCAATTCTTCGTGGAAATCGCGATAGCGAAATCGCAGGCTATCAGAAATGGCCGTTAAGGCAGCAATCTTTTTAATTTTTGAACGATCTTGCACCCAACTCAATTGCACACCGGGCTCGCAGATGGCAACTTTAGTTATCTCTTCCAACTGAGACGTAGGTATCGGCGTTCGCGCAAATGGCAGACGCGTTGTGTGCCGTTCGAATATCTGGGTTGCTAATCTGTCTGGGGTGTGCCCGGCAGGAGCCTCTGCAAATTCAACGCGGGCGATGGGTCGCAGTAAACCTGATGAAGCTGCAGTTTCCTGATCTCTCAATGTTACCCGCGCTTGTTGGCCACAGCTCGAGAGTTCAATCGCAATGTTCTCAATGGCAGCACCCAATGCAAGCAGATCAAACATGCCATCCACGTCCGAGGGAAGTCGGCGTGCTAAGTCGCAGTAGACAATCAGACCGCGCGTCGTCGTTGCGAATTTCCAGGGCTGGTTGTTGTCCGCTGAGGGTGCTGCGGCGGCGGCGGAAATCAGCCGCAAGTGAAGCTGCGTAGGAGTGCACACGTCGCCCCAGGGTTGCGAATGATCCGTCGCAATTACCAATGGAAGGTTTTGCGATATCGTTTGTGTACGAGTCATTGAGAATCTCGTTTCTGCGATCGTCTTAGAATGCACGTATTTCGTAAGAAGCTTAGGTTGCCTTTACTACTGTGACATTGTGAATGAGTGTTTAGGGTCCAAATCAACCCTCAATTATGTCGGTTATGCAGACTACTTCAATTGCGTCGAATTTACTGTCAGCTACCGTTCAATTTTCCCGGTGCGGAATTTTTTAACGCAGAGCCGGAGCAGGCTGTCGATCCAACGTCGATTGGCCAATCGCTAAATTCATTACGAAGCAACGAGTTTCCTGAAGGTTAGTCACAGCCTGCACTAGCGACGGCAGCGCCTGAGCGCGTTATCAAATGCGAATGTTTTCGTGGAAGGGTGAAATCAACCTTTGTACCGACGATCAGTAAGAAGGGTCATTTTTCAATTGGACCAAAACTGTGAGCAAGTCCAAGCGTTCCGCAACCGTGCTACATTCATTCCATAGGTACGGGATGGGTAATGAGAACCACAGTAATTGCGTATTGCCCAGCCAGAACTTAGGCGCCCCGACGAAGTGGCGCAGGCAGCTGTACAAATTGAGCAAAATGAATTTGGTCTCGGAGCGAAATGGAATGCGGAACCAAAGTTTCGGCGTCGTACCCGCCATCAAAATAGTGCCGCCGCCAGGCTGTGGCGAAGCGCGATGCGTCGCTGACATGTCCGAGTACTGCTACTCCGGGACGTCCACCGACCAAGTCGCACGGCACCTCCTCGCCAATGATTTCAAAACCCATTGCATGCTGATAAAACCGACTGTGGCGAGGATGTACTACCGCGACTAGATTCTCCAAGCCCCTAGCGCGCGCAAAGAACGTGAGCAGTCTGGAAAGTTGTTTGAAAACTTCGGAACGTCGGGCCTTGGTGGAATCAATGGCCAGCGAAGTGATTTCGCCCAGTGCCGCCGATCTGGTTTGCAAGTCCGCCATTGCGCACGGATAGCTACTGGCCAGCGGCAACTTCTGCGGTTCATCCACAACCAACGTGACTGTTCCGATCATTTGACCAGCTAAATCTGCTACAAAGATCTGTGCCGTGGGCGAAAGCTGATACGGCATGACTCGCATCCCGGTCTTAACTTCTTTTGCTAAGCCAGCCGCCTGGTAACGTTGCTGGAGCAGGCGGAAAGCACCTGCGAGATCTTCGCGAGTCTTGGCCGTGCGATAGCGAATTTCTAACTGAGATGAGCACTCTGCATGTTGTGGCCCAAGCGCGTGCGGTCGGACTAACTTAAGTAGAACATTTTCGTCCATGAAAAATCTCAGCAAATAGGCACATAGGGGCCTGGCAGGCTCTTTACTGCGCTGGCGGGAAAATACTTTGCTGGGGGGGGATACTCATGATGACGTCGACGCGCTGCAGGCGTACATGTAATTCTATCGCCTTCCACACAGCATGCCTTAACCCGTGGCAGCGGGTTCTACGGCAAACCCAGATATAATCATTTGCCAGCATTCTGGTTGCGTAACTTCTGCTAGTTAATGAGGCCCTGCCAGGGGGATCGCTCATCGCACGCAAGCGGTGAGCGATATTGTCCGGAAATCGGACACTTATCGCTGATCGCCACCCTACACACGCTCGTTCCCAGGCTCCTGCCTGGGAACGCATTGTCTAGGAGGCTTCGGCTCCCGCGTTCTCGGACCAATGACGCTTCGGCAGGCGGAGCCTGGGGTGTGCGACAAATAGCAGTTTAGCAATTTTGTGTTGATGCACTTTTTGTTCTGGAATTGAGTCTTCAGTCGCAGCGACGTGCGATTTACAAAATTATAAGTTGAGCCAAAGCCAGCTCTCTTCGGGCCGAAGGCCCAGCAGATTATCTAGCCCAGGGCAAGTCAACGCGAGTGGAGCGAGCGTTGACGCCGCCCTGGGGCAGCGGTTGCGCAGCACGCGTCCCCAGCTTGGGTTTTG
>JBGSNE010000327.1:0-46983 GCA_041739785.1 Pirellulaceae bacterium | reverse complement strand
CGAAAACTTTGTCATCGAATTCGTCGAAACGATAACGCCAAACCTGGTCCATCAACATCAAAAGGTCTCCCACACGTGACGCGACGATACTGCTACCATTATGCGCTTGGATTGATGTTTAGTCAGCAGTCTCCTCCGGCTGGGCGTTAAACGATTTCGCTGCGACAGACCGCACCACTTCATTACTCCACCACTCCATTACTCATCCGCTCCAGCCCATCAATCCTACCAATTCCCATCGGTTTCACGCAACTCAAACTGTCACGCCGGAACAATCCAATCAACCTTGATCCCACCAGGAAACAAAAGACTATGCAACGCCTTGTAATCGTCTGCCTCTTTTTCGCAGCCCTCACACTCGTTATACATCCACCGGTTCAGGCCGAGGAAGGGATGTTTCCGATCAGCGAGCTTGCGCAACTCGACTTGCGATCCAAGGGAATCATGCTCACTGCCGATGAACTCTTCAATCCGCAAGCGGTCAGCTTGGTGGATGGTGTTTGTCGCGTCAATGGCTGCACGGGTTCATTCGTGTCATCGCAGGGGTTGATCATTACCAACCATCACTGTGCGTATGGAGCCATACAAAAGGCGAGTACAGCCGAACGCGACTATTTGGAGTTGGGCTTTGCGGCGGAGTCGCTGGCCGACGAGATCCCAGCTCCCGATTACACGGTCCGCGTTACGGAGGACTACCGCGACGTGAGCGCCGAAGTTTTGTCGGCGGTCACCGGCAACATGTCGCACGTGGAGCGAACACGAGCCATTGAAAAGCGACGCAAGGAACTGGAACTAGCGGCCGAGCAGGAGCATGGCGGCCTGCGAGCAGAAGTGGCTGAGATGTTTGCAGGTAAGACCTATGTGTTGTTTCTCTATACTTATCTGAAAGATATTCGCTTGGCCTTCGCTCCTCCGGCGGCGATCGGGAATTTTGGTGGCGAAGTAGACAATTGGATGTGGCCGCGGCATACGGGAGATTTCTCGTTCATGCGAGCCTATACCGCACCGGACGGTTCCTCCGCAACATTTTCGGCGGACAATGTGCCCTACCAACCCAAACGTTTTATTCAAGTCGCGCCGCAAGGTGTCGAGGAAAACGAAGCGGTATTTCTGTTGGGCTATCCTGGTCGCACAGCGCGGCATAAAACGTCAGCCTTTCTGCGCAGCGAATACGAAGTCCGCTTGCCAGCGGTCGTCGATCTCTATCAGTGGCAGATGGAAGTACTCACCGAAGCCGGTCGGCTGGATCGAGCGGTGGAAATTAAGCACGCTTCGCGCATGCGCTCCTTAGCCAACGTCGAGAAACGCTCGCGCGGACAACTCACAGGGATGCGTCGAGCGGAGAGTATCGACCGGCGGACGGCAGACGAAGTTGCCTTGCAAAATTTTATTCAATCTGAAGAAGCTCGGGCCACTGAGTATGGAACCGTACTCGAGGAACTCGCTGCAGCACATGCGCAAATTGCAGCGGCGATTCCCTTCGAACTGCATCTTGAGCAGCTACGCGCGGCTAGCCAAGCGTTTGGAAACGGTTTCTTCGTCTACGATTCCGCCGTGGAGCGTCAGAAGGCCGATCTAGACCGTGAAGTAGCCTACATGGATCGCAATTGGGAGCATTCGGTGCAACAGCTCAAGACTTCGCTCAGCGACTATCATGCGCTGACCGACACGGCACTGTTGACTGGTCTACTCGAACGATTAAGTCGCATCGAAGCTGCGCATCAAGTGCCTGCGTTGGCGACGTGTTTTAATGATCCAGGTACATTAGCCGATCGCTGCGCTAAATTGATCAATGGAACTCATTTGGGAGATGGCGCGTTCATCGACGAGTGCTTAACGAAAACTCCAGAGCAATTGGCTGAAACCAGCGATCCCATGCTACAGTTCGTCATGCAACTTTATCCGACTTATATGCGGTTGCGTGAGTTGGACAAAGATCGCGATGGCCAACTCTCTCGACTCTACGGTTCGCTCATAGCCGTCAAGCAGCAATTTCTGAAACGCGACTTTATACCCGATGCCAACAGCACACTGCGATTTACTTGTGGGACGATTCGCAGCTATTCGCCCGAGGACGCGGTAATCAAGACGCCCATCTCCACGTTGTCTGGCGTGATTGACAAAACGACTGGCGTGGAACCGTTTGTTACTCCGCAAGTCGTACTTGAAAAATACCATGCCAAACAATTTGGACTGTTTCGCCATCAGCGGTTGGGAGACGTTCCGGTGGCGATTCTGTATGACACCGACACGACGGGTGGAAACTCCGGCAGCCCTGTTCTTAATGGTCGCGGAGAGTTGGTAGGAGTGAATTTTGACCGTTGCTTCGAGGCCACGATTAACGATTTCGCTTGGGATCAGCGGACCAGTCGCTCGATTGGTGTCGATATTCGGTACGTGTTGTGGATCACCGGCGTCGTCTATGGAGCCGAGCATTTGTTGGAAGAAATGAACGTCACACTTGCAGGCCAATAGTTGCACGGCTCTCCGAGCCGTGACTTCTCGACTCGGAGAGTCGAGAGACGATAACCGAAGTAGCGTCGTCCGAAATTCTTGGCGAATTCCGCTACGTCTTCAGCTTGCGCCATTTAGTTATGCCTCCCACCAATCAACGACTCACTCAAGGATTTTATACGCGACCCACCGAGCAGGTTGCCCGGTCTCTGCTGGGTAAAACTCTGGTGCATCAATTGCCGGATGGCCAGCGGCTCAGTGGTGTGATCGTGGAAGTCGAAGCTTACTTGGCCGAAGGGGACTTGGCCAGCCACAGCGCGCGTGGCCTGAACCGTAAGAATGCTTCGATGTTTCAAACGCCCGGTACGCTGTATGTCTATCCGATCCATGCCAAGCATTGCTTAAATGTGGTCACTGAGGAAGCGGGCCAAGGTGCGGCGGTTCTCATTCGCGGGCTAGAACCACTTGAAGGTCAGCAGCGGATGCCTGAGCTGCGCGGCTTGGAAAAATCGAGCGCTAACCCGTCAACAGGCGAGTTGGATCTGAAGACCGCCATTCGCCTGACATCGGGACCAGCCAGATTGTGTCAAGCGCTGGCCATGGATCGCTGCCACGACGGATTGGATTTGTTGGATAGCAGCGAAGTGTGGATCGAAGACGACGAGCAGTTTCGGTTGCATGACTTGCCGATCCGTTATGGGGAACGCATTGGAATATCGCAGTCGCGGGATCTACCGTTGCGGATGTATTTCGACGGTCAATATTTTGTCAGCGGTCTCGCGCGAGATCATACGCAGGGGAGACATTGGTCGTTTCGACATTGATTGTTTAACCCGTAGCCGAAGGGGAGGAATCAAGGTGGTGAACCTCGCCTTCGTCCGCGGGTTAAGTAAATGATCGACTGTTTGCTAGCGCAGTCGGTTCGCTATGCGAATTTGGAACGGCTTGAGTCTACCGCTCTACGGCGGACGAATCACGTTGGTACTGCTGCTGATAGGTATCGATTTGAGAGGGCTCCAGCGGGCTGCGATGGATTCCCAAACGATAGCGGAGTTGCAGGGGCTCTGTCTGAGAAAGCGGTATAGGATGTCGTCCTGGATAGGCTACGTTTTGCATACTGCGACTGCGGCGAAGAATCCATGGTTGCGGAAAACCTGGATTGGATGCGTGGGTAAGGATCACTACCCCTGCCTGCTGATTGGTCACGTCGACCCATGGACCGGCATGGATTGCCGTCACCTGCGGCTCGATTGGCCCGGCTGTGCCGATGAATTGCACGTCGTCGGTGAGCTTGAAACGCGGCGAAAAGCCACCGTAGCCTTTGTCGTCATCGGAACCGCCAATGCGAACCTCTTCTAATAAGGCCAGCAGTTCAATGTTGAAGTCGATCCAGCGCACCTCCGCGTCGGCGGCGTGCACGACGATTGTGGTCTGTTCCCGCACGCAAGCGATGGGCTGGCCATCAGCGCCGGCCAGAGCAGGAGATTTCCAGCGTGTGGTTGCTGTGATAGTGGCATGCGCTTCGGTCGCTTTTGCATTTGCCGTTTGCACTTCCCACTCAAAATCGTCGCAGATCCAAGCATCTCCCAGAGATTTATCGCCTACCAACACTTGATGCCAAGCCCAGAAGACTCCGCGGTGATGACCATGGTCGACGGGGAAATCCTCAGTGATCATCTCGCCGTCTAAGTTGTACAGCGGATGTACATAGTTGGCCCGTGGCCATTTTCCATCCCGGGACTGAGTGGCTCGCTGGTAGGTCAATACTGGCCGGATGCCGTCAAGAATGGTGATTCCTTCAGGTCTTTCCACGGCCGACATGCGTAATTGTTGCGAATCTTCCGCCAATCCTACAGTAACACACGAAACTAAAAGAATGTGCCAAGTGAAAAGTGTGCGCATCAGCATCAATTACCAATGCCTCCTGATTGAATCGCGAATTGCAGAACTTTGAAGCCGTCGGGCCTATCATACAGCGTGTTACGGCGTCTTGGGCGATGCAAAGAGGTAGCCTGGCGCTGTTTTTGGTCCAGCTCTGACGCTTGCTTCCCGTTGACGTATTGAGCTGGGGGGCTGACAATTTAGCATCCGTAGCGAATTCGGCTGCTTGCCCACCAATGGCGGAGGTCGTTAGGTCGATTGCCGTCGCAGGAGTTTCACGACTCGGAGAGTCGTGCGACAATAACGCGAATATCACGACTCGGAAAGAATCACGACACGGAGAGTCGTGCGACGATGGCGTGCGACAATTTGGCCGAAAGTCTTGGCGACTTCCGCTACCAATGTTAACTAGATCGAGCCCAGAGGATTTCTCGGGGCGTAACTTCCTGCAGTGACCAGAACTCCATGAACTTTATTTTGTCCCAAGACCCAGACCTGTGGGCTGCCATGGATGCTGAATATCAGCGGCAGCAAGATGGTTTGGAAATGATTGCTAGCGAAAACTACACCTCCCCCGCCATTATGCAAGCGGTAGGGAGTGTGTTGACCAATAAGTATGCAGAAGGTTATCCAGGGCGACGCTACTATGGTGGTTGCGAACACGTCGACACGGTCGAACGCTTGGCGATCTCTCGAGCGTGCCAGTTGTTCGGAGCTGAGGCAGCCAACGTGCAGCCTCACAGCGGATCGCAGGCCAATACGGCGGTCTACGTGGCGGCTCTCAAGCCGGGCGATGTCGTCTTGGGATTGGATCTAGCTCAGGGGGGACATCTGACGCACGGCATGCACTTAAATATTTCAGGCATGCTTTACAAATTCTTTTCCTACGGTGTTGATCCTCAAACACATCGACTCGACTTCGATCAGATCGCGCGATTGGCTCGCGAGCACAAACCGAAGCTGATCGTGGCAGGTGCCAGTGCCTACCCACGCGAAATTCCGCATGGACGCTTCGCGGAGATTGCTAAGGAGTGCGGTGCGAAACTGTTGGTTGACATGGCACACTACGCAGGCTTGGTGGCCGCCGGTGTGCACGACAACCCAGTGCCAGTGGCAGACTATGTGACCACCACCACGCACAAGACGCTACGTGGGCCGCGATCGGGAATGGTGCTTTGCAAGCAAGAGTATTTGAAGTCGATCAACAGCGCGGTCTTTCCTGGTCTTCAAGGTGGTCCGCTGATGCATGTGGTAGCCGGCAAGGCGGTATGTTTCGGCGAAGCACTTCGACCCGAGTTTCGTAACTACGGACAAGCGGTCGTGGAGAATGCCAAGACGCTGGCTGAAACGCTCATGAGCGATGGTCTGCGATTGATTAGTGGCGGGACCGACAATCACTTGTTGCTGGTGGATGTGACCAGTATTGGTCTGGGGGGCAAGCAAGCCGAAAGGGCTCTCGAAGGATGCGGAATCACGGTCAACATGAACATGATCCCCTTCGATACGCGGAAGCCGATGGACCCCAGCGGGATTCGTATTGGCACGCCCGCCTTGACCACCCGCGGTATGGGAACATCGGAAATGAAAACCATTGGTGGTTGGATCAGTCAGGCCCTGCGCAATCCCGACGATAGTAAATTGCAGAGTGAAATACGCGAAAGCGTCCGCGAAATGTGCGAGAATTTTCCCGTCCCAGCCGAAGCGCGTGTGAGCGGAGCTGTTTAGCGTGGCTGATGCAAGTAAATCAAAAACCAATCGCATCTTGATTGCCGACGACAATGCCGCCAATCGCGAATTGCTGGAAGCCTACTTGGCTTCGGTCGATTGCGAGATCGAGATGGCGGTGGACGGACAAGACACGCTCGACAAAGTCGAATCTTTCCGCCCCGATCTACTGCTGCTGGACGTGATGATGCCCAAGTTGAGCGGTTTCGAGGTTTGCCAGCAAATCAAGAGCGATCCTCAGAAATCAAAAGTGATGGTTTTGATGGTCACAGCGCTGAATGAGTTGGGTGATATCGAACGCGCGGTGAAAGCAGGGACGGATGATTTTCTCTCCAAGCCGATTCAGAAAGTAAAACTACTGAAGCGGGTCAGCAATATGTTGCGATTGAAAGACACTACCGACGAATTGGAACGGTTGCGTCAGTACATTCGCGACATGGATGATCAATCGAAGCCTCAATAGTCGCTCGGCTCATGAATATGAAAAATCCGGGTTAAACGCGGACAACAGGGAAAGGGAGAGCTGTGACAGGTCCCAGCACTCCAAAAATTGGCGAAACGCCTGCGGGACTCGGGAAATGGGCCCGATAACCGGCACGCACCACCCACTCAGTAGAAACTGCCTATTCTCGCTTAGTGGTAAGTTGGGAGGTTATTGCCGCTCTGAAAATGTCCGATTAAGCGGCTTAGCTGCTTCAACCGATTCTGTCTGCATGGCAAGGCTACCCACAGGGGGTTGGGCTTGCTGAGTGGCTTTCTAGCGTCGACCCAATGCTAGTTTGTCCCCAACCGAATTCCCGCTCGGAAGGGTGTCGATGACGCAGACTCTATCACTGGGCACACTCGTCAGTCCACTGGCTTTAATTGGCCTCGGTCTGAACTTGTGCCTTTGCAATACAACAGTCCAGGCAGATGATAATTCCTCGTTGCGGCACACGACCACCGTACGAGCGATTCAGGCTGCCGAACCGGCTGTTGTCAATATTGAAGGCAACAAACCAGCCAATCCATCCGCCGCCGACTCGCAACAAGTCAATGGCATGGGAGCTGGAGTTATCATCGATTCGCGAGGCTACATCTTGACCAACCAACACGTGGTTCAAGACGTCGGGCGCATCGAAGTCACGCTTCATGATGGTTCGCGCCATGTGGGGCAATTGATCGCTCGCGATCCCGAAACCGACTTGGCGCTAGTGAAAATTTCCACCAGAAATTCGCTACCGGTAATCCGCTGTGGTACGTCCTCCGATTTGATGCGGGGGGAACGAGTGATCGCCATCGGCAATCCGTTCGGTTACCATCACACCGTCACCGAGGGGATCGTGAGTGCCTTGCATCGCGACATTCCGGTCAACGGTACACAGAACTACCCGGATTTGATCCAAACCGATGCCAGTATCAATCCTGGTAATTCAGGTGGCCCGCTGTTGAATGCCGATGGCGCCATGATTGGTATTAATGCAGCAGTTCGAATTGGTGCTCAGGGAATTGGCTTTGCCATTCCTGTAGACAAAGCAATCGAGATCACCGCCGAGATGATCGCCCAGCATCGCAAGGGTGCCTTTGACATTCCGGTCAGCGTATCGACCAAATATGACAATGGGACTTCGCGAGTCGAAATTGTTCGAGTGGTTGGCACTGATTTACAGCGTGGCGATGTGATTCGAGCGATCTCCAATCGTCCGATCCGCACGCGGCTCGACTTTGAGTTTGCGCTGCTTGGACAACGCGCTGATGCGAAAGTCGACATGGATGTAGAACGTGGAGGCAATCGCTTCACCAGCACCTTAGTAGTCGATTCGCGTTCATCGAGTTCCTCGAACGGCCGTGTTCAACTGGCATCGACGACAACGACTCAGGACCAGGCCTATCGCGCGCTTGGACTGCGACTGGAAGTTGCCGATGCGACCTACGTGCAAAGGAATGACAAGAGCTACAAAGGCGGGCTACGGGTGGTCGCTGTACGGCAGAGCAGCGCTGCCGACTTGGCTCAGATTCAAACCGGTGACATCTTAGTTGGTTTGCTGGAGTGGCAAACACCCAATTGGGATGACTTGGCCTGGATTTTGAAGTCCGAGGAATTTCGCGGGGTCGAGTCTCCCAAATTCCACATCATGCGTGGACGCGAAGTCTTTTGGGGGACGATGGAGTTGACCAAAGTAGCTCAACGGTAATGTCGGGGAATTGTTTTCAATATCAATGAGATTCGCCAGGAGGGAACGGGAGGGAGAGGCACCCCAGATGCTTCTCCCTCCTGCTGGCTGTTCCCAGTGGGTCACGCTTGCCGAGCGTGACTTAGTGGGTCACGCTTGCCGAGCGTGACTTAGTGGGTCACGTTTGCCGAACGTGACTTAGTATCAGAGTGATGTTTGTCCGGAAAGATAGTCGCTTCCGGCAGAAACGACCCACTTAAGGCACTACTGGATCACGCTTGCCGAGCGTGACCAGTTGAGCAGCGCGTGGTGTTCTATGGAGTGCTGGGTCTTGGCCCAGCTTTCTCTTTCAAGGCGGCGTGCATTCAACGGAACTCGGTTTATTGCTAGATTCTGGCACCCTCCAGTTCCCGTGTTGCGTGGACTCTTCTGAAAATGAAAGCTACGACGAGTCGTAGCACTCCAAAATTTCCCAGCGGGTCGCACCTGCCGGGTGCGATCCTTGCAGTGCTAACAAAGTCACGCTCGGCAAGCCTGACCCACTTAGTCGCTTCCGGAAGAAACAACCCACTATTGGTCGATGATTGGCGGGAGCTCTTGCATTGCTGCTTGCTCTACTTTGAACTCGATTACTTGCCCACGTCCCAACAGCAACGGCGCGTAGATTTCCCCACGCATGCCGACTGCAACGGCAGGGACTGAGTAGTTACCCTGCCCGTCAGTCTCGATTCTTTCGATGAATGTGGCACCGCCAACGTCGCTTAGCGACATCTGCAAGACGACTTGTCGCTTGGCCAGCGGTTTCCCATCGGAGTCGACAACAGTCCCAGTCAGACTTCCGGCCGGTGCGCACTTGATGGTAGCCTGAGTGTCGTCCGGTGTGATCACTTTGTAGCCGGCTTGTTTTCGCACCGGATCAAAGGCATAGAGCAACATTCTGTCGTGCCACCGCTCGCTGGAAAACGTGCCATCCGCCTGCGTCCGTGTCTTGAAGCCAGCATGACCCGGTGCTGCGATCGACTCGCCTCGTAACTCTGCACTGGCCAGGGGTTGCCCTTGATCATCTTGGACCAATCCGGAGATCAATCCCCGCGGCAGACGGTCGATATGACCATTGTGAACGATTTCGTCTTCATTGATGACGGTCAGCTGCGTCAGATTGGCATCGGCCAATCGCAACGTATATGTTCCTGGCCCAACACGAAAGCGATACTCACCAGTCTCCGTGGTCTCGTTCCAACGGACCAAATTCGACTTCTCGCCGGCTTTTTGAACGAGTGTGGCTGTTTGACCCGCTTGAGGTTTGCGATCCTTTCCGACAGTTAGCCTACCATGGATAAGCGTACCGAAGCCTAATGTAAAATCTACGTCATTCAACTCTTCACCGGGCTTAAGCTCAATCTCTGTGGCGCTCTCCGCTGCGTAGCGATCGTCGGTCACTGCGAGAATCGTCTCTTGTTCTGGATAGATATCGATCTGGTAGCGTCCTTCGGCATCGGTCCTCGTATAGCCACGAAAGTACATGTTGGTGGCACCACGTCCCTCACCCTGCAGACGAATGCCAGCTGCAGGCGAGCCATCGGTGTGACGAATCGTGCCGCGAACGGTGGCGACACGCTTCACGCGAGCGGTGCGAGTGGTCGTTTCTTCCGTATTGAGTGCATATACGGGATTAATGGCACAATGGTACTTCTCGTCGTGCACCAGGAACGTGATCCGCCCTTTTAGATTGCGGGGTAGCCAATCAAATGTGGCATGTCCCTTTTCGTCCGTGTATCCCATTCCCAGACCACTCATATTCACATCAGACCTTTTGTTTTCAGTTGCGATCGTCCAGGGGACGACCATGACGTTGGGGACAGGGTTGTCGTCACTGTCGAGAACTTCGATGACTGCCGAAACGGCTCCCGCCAGATTTAGTTTGAGCCGCGAAGGGACGTCTAGGCGATCTTGGCTTGGCCAAGCGTTGTAGTTTTCGTAATAGTCGAAACCAGCGGACGATCGGTAAGCCAAGATCCAATCGACCTTAGCATCAGCTGGAAAACGCATACTGGCCGAACCTGCTTCGTCAGTCTCGGCCTTATTTAACTCTTGATGATCGGCAATAAGATAGACGGTCGCTCCAGGCACGGGCTGGTTTTGGAGATCAACGACGTTTACGGTAGTCGTGTTCCAAGGGCGAATTACAATTTGAAATGGAGCGCGATCATCGACGGTATAGGAATATTGGCTAACGTAACCGGCCCGTGTATTGGTCGCGTCGGTCACCAATAGAGTTTGTCCCACATATCCTTCGGCGGGAATTCGCAGCACAAACGCGCCATTGCGTAGTGACTCAGTCTGGCGGCGATCTTCTTTTCTGAATGCCAGCGATTGAATTGTGGCACCTGCCACCGGCTGACCCGACTCGTCGACTACTGTGCCACGGATCAGGAATTCCAGAGGTTGTTGGCTAAACTGCTTCTCCTGTGACCACAGTGTCGCTGATGGGCTGGAAAACAATAGCACAGAAAACAAGGATATACGAACTAAGTTTGTCAGCTGGCGATACATGCCCAACCTCTCTCTTCTCTCTTACGGACATTCAATAACTTAATCTATTTTGATTGCAAGAGCGTGTTGATCACTTGTCGGCAGGCGACTTTTGAGTGAGATGCGCGCGGTTTTCTGTGGAGTGCTGGGGCTTGGCACAGCTTTCTCTTTCATTGAGGCGCGCATTCAACGGAACTCAGTTTAGCGCTAGATTCCGGCACCATCCAGTTCCCATGTTGCGTGGACTCTTCTGAAAATGAAAGCTACGACGAGTCGTAGCACTCCAAGATTTCCCAGTGGGTCACGCTTGCCGAGCGTGACTAAGTATCAGGGTGATGTTTGTCTCGAAAGATAGTCGCACTCGGCAAGTGCGACCCACTTAGTCACGCTCGGCAAGCCTGACCCACTTAGTCGCTTCCGGCAGAAACGAGCCACTTAGTTCTACAAGGCAAGCGTGACCCACTAAATCAAAATGTCCTTTACGACTTGGCCGTGGATGTCGGTTAGGCGGTAGTCGCGGCCTTGAAAGCGATAGGTCAAGCGTTCGTGATCGAAGCCGAGCTGGTTCATGATCGTCGCGTTTAAATCGTGAACGTGGACAGGGTTTTCAGTGATGTTGTAGCACCAGTCGTCGGTCGCCCCGTAGGAGAAACCGGGCCGTATGCCACCGCCGGCCATCCAAATCGAAAAACAACGTGGATGGTGATCGCGACCAAAGGTGACAGGGTTCCCCTGCTTGTATACCGAACGTCCGAACTCACCTCCCCATACGACCAATGTGTCGTCGAGCAAGCCGCGTTGTTTGAGATCTTGAACCAAAGCCGCAGAGCCCTGATCGACTTCGGCAGCAATTTTGGGATGTCGCTCTGGGAGTCCACCGTGATGGTCCCACCCGCGATGATATACCTGCACAAACCGCACGCCGCGTTCGATCAAGCGTCGGGCTAACAAGCAGTTGGAGGCATGGGTCCCTGGTCGCTTGGCATCATCGCCATATAAATCAAAGGTGTGCTGTGGTTCATCGGCAAGATCAATAAGTTCAGGTGTCGACATCTGCATGCGATACGACATTTCATAAGCCGCAATCCGCGTGGTAATCTCTGGATCGCCCACTTGTTCATGACGCAGTTGATTGAGTTGCTCGAGCCGATCGAGCAAGCGACGCTTGTCGGCTAATGAGCCACCGGTGGGATCTTGTAGGTACAGTACCGGATCCCCTTTGCTGCGGAACTTGACGCCTTGGTGATTCGACGGCAAAAAGCCACTCCCCCACAGACGCGAATAGAGTGGTTGGGCTTGTGGGTCGGTGTTAATATCGAGTAGCACCACGAAGCTTGGGAAATCTTGTGACTCGCTTCCAAGTCCGTAGCTCACCCACGATCCGAGCGACGGGCGGCCGGGCTGTTGGTGGCCGGTCTGAAAAAACGTGATGGCTGGATCATGGTTGATGGCTTCAGTATGCATCGATTTGATGATGCAGATATCATCGACGATCTTGCCATGGTGAGGCATTAGATCGCTGACCCAAGTGCCGCTCTTGCCATATTGTCGAAAAGGGGCGATCGCCTTGGCGGCTGGGAAAGTTGATTGCCCAGCAGTCATGCCTGTGACGCGCTGTCCGCTGCGAACGGAATCGGGCAACTCTTGTCCGTCAAGCTGTTCCAATGAGGGCTTGTAGTCGAACGTATCCATTTGGCTTGGAGCGCCCGATTGGCACAAGTAAATCACGCGTTTGGCCTTGGCTGGAAAATGCGTCGGTCCAGCGTTTCCAGGACCGTAGCCCGGACCATTGCTGGTTGCCAACGAAGCTGCGCTTGGTTCCATTGAAAAACCGTCCTGCGCTAACAGGCTTCCCAACGCCGCGACGCCTACCGCAGAACTGCTGCGTCCAAAAAAATAACGTCGATTGACATCCAAAGGTTGATCGTTGTGCATGGCTTAGGAACTGCCTTTAATGTACGTCAGGCTTTCCAGCCTGGCTTGTTTCATTCGTACGTCCGGCTTTCCAGCCTGACCGTTTGTCGTTTGTCTCGACCGATTCACTTGTCCCAGCGGCGCGAACGCAGCAGCGACAATTGCTAGGGGGAAAAATGGTCAGGCTGGAAAGCCTAACCTACTAGCCCTTGGTTACAAATTCACTCAAATTCATCAACAGGCGGGCGACGTTGGTCATGGCCGCTAACTGCTCTACTGAGAGACTGGTATCGCCGGGCGACTCGCCAACATTCAGTAGACTTTGGGCCAGGTTCGGATACTTGGCAAAGTGTTGTTCTTCGGCGTGATAGGCCTCCGAGGCGACTTGCAATTCAGCTTGTGTAGGTGGTCGACCGACGCACAACAAAAATCCGAATTCTAGTTGCTTCTCTACCGACTCGGGAGCATGGTGCAGCATGCGCTCGGCTAGCTTTCGCGCCGCTTCGACGAACTGCGGATCATGCAATAGCACGAAGGCTTGCAACGGTGTATTGGTCCGCGATCGGCGAACTTGGCATACCTCGCGATCGGGCGCATCGAAGACCGACATGGCCGGAGCGGGGACAGTTCGCTTGCCAAACGTGTACATGCTGCGACGATAGAGATTGTCACCATGGTCTTGCTCATAGGGACTTGAATACCCAGGGCGATTGTTGACCTCCAACCACAGTCCAGGCGGATGATAGGGAAAGACGCTGGGCCCTCCGACGCTCCGATTTAGTAAACCGCTGGCTGCAAGCGCGGAATCGCGAATCGCTTCCGCTTCGAGTCGCACTCTGGGGCCGCGGGCTAGCAATCGATTGTTGGGGTCGTGGGCAAACGCCTCCGACGTGATCGCCGAGGACTGTTGGTAAGTCTTGGACAATACAATGGTGCGAATCAAATGCTGAACATCCCAGCCCGATTCGACCAAGTCCACCGCCAGCCAATCAAGCAACTCTGGATGTGATGGCGGATTTCCCTGGAGTCCGAAGTCCTCAGGCGTATCGACCAATCCAATCCCAAAGAATTGTTGCCACAATCGATTGACGGTCACGCGGGCGGTCAAAGGATTCGAAGGAGAGACCAACCAGCGAGCCAAGCCCAATCGGTTGCGGGGCAGGCTACTATCCATAGACGGCAGATAGGAGGGGGTGTTGGCCGAAACCTTATCGCTGGGTTTGTCATATTCGCCTCGAACCAAGATAAAACTCTCACGCGAAGCAGGCTGCTCTTCCATGATCATCGTGGCCGGAATCGACTTGCGGAGTTCATCCAATTGCGATTGAGCGGCGGTCAGCGCTGATACCCGTTGTTTCAATTCGGGCGAACCACGCGTGCTGGCCACATGTCGCGCTACTGCCAATTGTTGCTCAGGTGTTCTGCTCTCAGGAGCCAGAGCCAACGCCGTGCTGACATCATCGGAGACCAACAAATTCCGGTCAGCTGCTAGTGAGATACGGAACTTGCCAAGCGCGTGTTGATCGTAGGGGCTGTCAAAGTGCAGCTTAATTCGCAAGTGTTTGGGCTTGGATGAACTTTCGAGTGGCTTTTTCAAAGCGAATAGCGCGGTGCGGCTTGCGCGCAAGGTATGTTCATTGCCATCGACGGCCCAACCCGATTTATCGAATTTGCCATCAATGGCTGCCGCCACGGGATAATTGCGTTGCGAGTAATCGGCTGAAGCATCGCTGAGCTTCAGCGATTTGAAGTTGGATTGACTCGTAGTACTTTCGTTAGCTGTTGATTCAGGTGTTTCGAGTTCGGCGGTTATTTCGGTCAGGACAAAATTGGAATTATTGCTGAGACTGGTGCCATTGCCGGGCAAACGTTTGTCGGTAAGTGCTTGCAATCGAATCAAGGCAATGGTCTGATCGGCGGGGATTTCGTAGAGCAACTCATACACATCTTGCTTGGGTGTCACATCGAGCGATGGGTCTACCTCGACAAAAATGGTCTGGTCTTCTTCCCATTTCAGTTGAGCTCCGCCAAGAGATCGCTGAGCTGTAGGCTGTGGGATGAACCATAATTGGCCATCCTCTTCAGAGGAGCCGTCGTTAGGCTGGTCGGGTTGCTCGGCTTGCCAACGCGCAAACTCGGCCTGGAATTGTTGCTTAAGTTCTGCCACTTCTGTTTCGGCTTGCTTGATTCCCGCGAGTTGCAGTGGCGATGCGATATGGGCCTGAGGCTCGAAGCCTTTCATCCCTTTTTCGGGAATCTGGTTGAAGAAATCGAAAAACTGATAGAACTCGCGCTGTGTTGTTGGATCGTACTTGTGATCATGGCAACGCGAGCAAATCAGCGTGGCTCCCATCCACACCGTGCCAGTAGTGACGACGCGATCGATCACGTACTCAGTGCGATATTCTTCGTCGATGATCCCGCCCTCGACAGTGATTGGATGATTGCGGTTAAAACCGGTTGCCAAACGTTGGTTGTCAGTTGCGTTGGGCAATAGGTCGCCGGCTAGTTGCTCGACCGTAAATTGATCGAAGGGGAGATTGCGATTGAATGCATCGATCACCCAATCACGCCAGGCCCACTGTTGTCGCGCGAAATCGTACTGATAGCCATTGCTGTCGGCGTAGCGGGCTGCGTCTAGCCAATGTCTCGCCATGTGCTCCCCGTAGGCAGGCGAGCCGAGCAATCGCGTTACCACACGTTCAGTTGCCTTGTCTGACGCATCGGCTAAGTAGGCACGTCCTTGCTCGGGCGTTGGAGGTAGACCGGTCAGGTCAAGTGTCAATCGACGGAGTAAAGTCAATCGCTCGGCGGGGGGCGCCGGGTTGAGATTTTCCGTGCGCAGTTTAGCTTGGACAAACGCATCGATCGGATTTTGAGTTTCTTGGTGGGTTCCTCGATTGGCAGTTGTCGAGTCAGCTAGGGTCTCTGCATCAGAGACCGGCAGTTCCGCTTTCCGAGGAGGCGCGTAGGCCCAGTGTTGTTCGTACTTGGCCCCTTGGCTGATCCACTGCCGAAATAGTTCTATTTGTGGTTTGGTCAGTTGCGGTTTGTGACTATCGGGAGTCGGCATGACGACGTCGGGATCGTCGGATGTGATCCGCGCCATGAGCTCACTGCCAGTCGCGTCTCCCGGTACGATGGCCGACTCGGTGGCGTCAGTAAAATTATCTAGCCTCAGATCAGCTTGGCGGGCCGCTTCGTCGGGACCGTGGCATAGGTAGCAACGGTCGGAGAGCAGCGGTCGGATATCGCGATTGAAATGGATCGTATCGGCGGCAGGTAAAGCTTGTAGCAAGCCACCAGACAATGCGAAAAAGCATAGCCCAATGGAAGCGAGGTTGTTCAGTCTATGGAGGTTCATCGGTTTAGCCGCAGGATTGCCAGTGCAGGTTTGCAGTCAGGAACAATTAGATAAGACTTCATCTTAACATATACCAACGGCTGAGTTTCACAAGTTTCTGTGTCATCCCTGGGGCTGCCAGCAGCGGCCGAGTATAATCAGATCTTTGCACTACCAGCGACGTGAGCTATAATTTCGGCATGAGTACCGTGCCACTTTTTCAACCGATTCAGGTTCGTGACTACTTGCAGGGCGAGACGAGGGCCAAGCGAAAGCACGAATATGTCGACGGCGTCGTCTATGCGATGGCTGGCGGCACCGTGACGCACAATCGTATCGCGTCCAATGCAACTGTATCGTTGGGAATGCAACTTCGCGGTCGCCGCTGTGAAGTCTTCAATTCCGACATGAAGATTCGTGTTCGTCTAAGTCGTGGGACTCGGTTTTATTATCCCGACGTATCAGTCGTCTGCACTTCCAATCCGCCCAGTGATTCGTTTCACGACGCGCCAACGGTGATTATTGAAGTGATTTCGGAATCGACGCGGCGAGTGGATGAATACGAAAAGCGTGAAGCTTACTTGTCGATCGATTCGCTTTGTGTTTACGTTTTAGTTGAGCAATCGACGGCAGCGGCCTTGGTCTATCGACGTGGTGAGAGTGGTTTTGATCGTGAGACGTATATTGGTCCAGAATCGATCATTCCGTTGCCGGAAATCGAATGTCAGCTTGCGCTTGTGGAGCTTTTTCAAAACGTTGAGTTCACGCCGGTTATTTCCGAAGACGACGACATCGACGATTGAATCGCTTGAAATAGCCTATCTTGGTTTAATCTCAGACCGGGCCGCTGCTTTGTACGCGATTCTACTATTGGCCATCCGCTTGGAGCGATTAGAATACTAAACCTGTAAACGCATGCTACTTTCCGGATGCCCCTCGGCCTAGGCTACAAGTGAATCGACTTTGGCGGATGATTCTCAACTAACTAATTCAGGGATGGACCAGTTCAGAAGTGTTCTGGCCGAATATCGCGCGAGCGGTAGTAGCTTTGACGAAGCGGTCGACGCCCAGGGAGCGTTGCGTCCGGGCTGGAAAGTGCTTTTTCAGCATTTAGGTGGATTGTCCTTCGCCGAAGTCGAGCGACGCGTGGCTCAAGCTCAACGGCAATTGGAGGTTGATGGCTTGGCCTTCAATCCCCATGATATTCGCGGAGCAGCTCGACCCTGGAGTTTGGATGCGATTCCCCTGGTGCTGCAACAACACGACTGGGAGCGGGTCGCAACAGGACTCGAACAGCGGGCCAAAGTGGCTGATCTCATCTTGCTTGATCTGCTGGGGCCGCAGACGTTGTTGCACGAAAAGATCTTGCCTCCCGAGGCACTCTTTGGGCATCCTCGCAATTATCCTGCTTACCATTCGTTGGTACCGCGCCCCAAGCGTCACCTGCAGCTCTACGCGGCTGATCTGGCGCGTGGTCCGGACGGTCGCTGGTGGGTGACCGCAGATCGGACTCGTTGTCCGTTTGGGCTCGGATACATTCTCGAGAATCGGCTCGTCTCATCCCGCATGCTTCCATCGCCATTTGGCAAATGTAATGTTCAGCGATTGGCCCCTTTTTTCATAACGTTGCAGCAGTCAATGCGTGAATTGGCGCATCGCTATCGTGAAAATCCACGCATTGCGATCTGGTCCAAGGGACCCAAGAGTCGAGCATACTTTGAAGATGCCTTTCTGGCTCGGTATTTGGGATACGCGTTGGTCGAGGGGGATGACCTGGCAGTTCGCGATGGGAAAGTGATGCTCAAGACGCTGGGAGGGTTGTTGCCAGTGGAGGTGTTGCTGCGCCGGGTCGAGGATCAGCATTGTGATCCTGCTGAACTGGCGGCAGACGAAAGTTATGGAGTTTCCGGACTGTTGGAAGTGATTCGTAATGGACATGTGAGTGTAGGCAATTCGATTGGCAGCGGCTTGGCCGAATCGCCGATGTTGATGTCCTTTATGCCGAACATCTGTCGCCATTTTCTAGATCAAGATTTGCTGTTGCCATCGCTGGCGACGTGGTGGTGCGGCCAAGTCGATGCGCTCAAATATGTGTTGACCAACATCGATGAGCTGACCATTCGCCGGGCCTATCGCAGCGAAGATGAACCCCCAGTACAACCTCGGTTTTTGTCGACCGAGGCCAAGTCGCGGTTGATTGAGCGCATTAAGGCGACGCCCGCCATGTATATCGGACAAGCGCAAGTGCATCGGTCAACCGCACCGGTATGGGATGACCATCGTCTGCAAGCTTGGTCGCTGGCCATCCGCGCCTTTTCAGTAGCTAAGGGAGAGGGCTATCAAACACTTAGCGGTGCGCTAGCTCGTGTGGCTTCCGACCCGCGAGTACTGCTACACAACATGACCAGCGGAGAAAAGAGTCAAGATGTGTGGATCGTATCCGATCACCCCGTCGACGCAGTGTCGCTGCTGAGCGTGGCCAATTCGCAAGTTGAATTGAAACGCGGGGGGGCCGAATTGCCCAGTCGCGCAGCTGATAATCTGTTTTGGTTGGGGCGCAATCTCGAACGCTCCGAACAATTGGCACGTTTAGTCCGCATTGCCCTACAGCAATTGACCAGTGGCGAAGCGACTGATGCCGACGTGGCCAGTTTGACCACGGCTTGCCAACAAGCCAAACAGCTGGAAAGTAAGACGGAGACGTTACCTGCTGACAGAATGTTGCTCGCTCGGCATTTGACCCAATGTGTGCTCAATTTGGGGAACAGTTATTCGTTGCGGAGCGTAGTTAGTGCAGCGCATGTGTCGGCCATGAAGGTCCGTGATCGTGTGGCCCTGGATAGCCTACGAGTCATTAGCAACTTGCATGATTCCTTTGAAGAGACCCTCTCCACAAGTGAAGTGGTTGCCACGGACTTAGTCAACGTGCTCGACATAGCGATCACCCGTCTGAGCGCTATCAGTGGCTTGGCATGCGAAAGTATGACTCGCACGCAAGGTTGGAGATTCCTTGACCTCGGCCGACGTCTGGAGCGTGCCTTTCAAACCGCCCGCACGATTCGCAGCTTGCTCCCACTCGCGGATAACGCTGCCGATTCGATCCGTCCATTAGAATACTTGTTGCAAATCTGCGATAGCTACATGACTTATCGCAATCGTTATCTGGCTAATGTCCAGCTCCCTGCCGTGCTAGATCTATTGGTGAGTGATGATACCAATCCACGTTCGATCCTATTTCAATTGCAATTGATTCATCAACATGTCGAGCAGTTGCCTCGCTCCGATGGGCAGGCCAGTATGACACTTGAGCAGCGCATGGCGCTATCACAGTATAACATGGTACGGCTGAGTGACGTGTATGAATTGTCGACCCCAGACAATCGTGGTGAGCTGACTGCACTGCATCGCGTGCTTAATCGCCTGTTGGAAAAGCTCCCAGAGCTATCCGACACGATTAGCGGACGGTTCCTGATTCATGCCGGGCTGCAACGCCATTTGGCCAGTGCGAATGTCTAATAACGAGGTTGCGGTGAGAGTTTCCTGAATCGCGAGCATGCAATACGCAATCGGCAACTACTCCAGAGGAGTTAAGGGAAGAACAGGCTTATGAGCACGATAAAGAGTAGGCGCAGCGACGGGGAACGCGAGATACCATGACCGACTCACAGGCTTATCGAATCTCACATACAACAACGTACACCTACGATAGCCCGGTGCGCGTTTGTCGCAATCTAGTAATGCTCTCGCCGCGGAGCGATTGGGTCGCTCGTCCTCTCGGCCACCGTGTAACGGTCAAGCCCCACCCATTGGTGATCCATCGTCGCGAGGATTATTTTGGCAACACAGTGCATGCTTTCTCTATCGAGGAGAGCCATCGCCAGTTGATTATTACGGCTTCGGGGCGAATCGAAGTCTGCTACGATCCGCTGCCACCTGCGGATCAGTCGCTGGCTTGGGAGCAAGTCCGCGAGGCAGTCCATGCACAAAGCGATCCGCGGTGGTTGGAGGCATGCCAGTTTTACTTCAACTCGGATCGAATCAAGGTTAGTCCTGCATTCGTCGATTACGCGCGACCCTCGTTCCCTGCGGGGAGACCCATTCTGCAAGCTGCCTTGGAGTTAACCCATCGCGTCTTCAGCGACTTCGCTTACGACACAACTGCTACTCATGTGAACACGCCGACCGAAGAAGCATTCGCACACAGACACGGTGTTTGCCAAGATTTTGCCCACGTGCAGATTGCCTGTCTGCGGTCGCTCGGCCTGAGTGCCCGCTACGTCAGCGGCTATCTGCGAACTCATCCCCCGGTTGGCCAGGCGCGTTTGGTAGGAGCTGATCAATCGCATGCCTGGGTGTCGATCTACTGCGGTCAGCAACTGGGTTGGGTTGATATCGATCCGACGAACGACAAACTGTGTCATGTCGACCATATCCCGATTGCATGGGGCCGCGACTATAACGATGTCATTCCCATCCGCGGCGTGTTCCTGGGCGGGGGCCAGCATGCGATCAACGTCTCTGTGGATGTTAGCCCGGTTTAAGTGACGCCGTCCAGCCTATAAACTCGGATTATTCATGAGCCGAGGGGCGTGAGTCCAATGGCACGCACTTGGTAAACTGGCCAAATTGTGAACCTCAGGCGCTAACCGTGGGCCTTAACAAAGCTGGAGCTAGCGCCTGAGGTTCACAACGTCATGAATAATTCGGGATCAATTACGGCAAGAACGAGTTGAGTACATTGATGTAACCCATGGCCATGCGGATGATCATAAATGCGAGCAGCAGCATGATGCCGAGCCAAATGGTAAAGCTCGCAATGGTGGCAAGGGTATTCAGTGCGCCGCGGGCGCGTTCCTGATATTCCTGCGCCAAGTGATCGAGTGACTCGGTTTCGGTACCACTCAGCTCACCGATACGCACCGATTCGATAAACTCTTCTGGAAGTACTTTGGATGCTGCGAAAGCGTCTCCAAAGCTCGCCCCCTGCTCCACTTGCTTAATCGCTCGCTCGGCCCCACCGATAAAGTAGTAGTTGCCTGTCGACAAGAAGGCCTGCTTCACGCTCCGCCTGGCGTCGACTCCCGCATTGAGCAATAGCGAAAGCGTCATGCTTAGCCGTGACAAGCCGAGTGTTACCAAAGCGGTTCCCAAAGTCGGTATGCGCTGGATGATGGGCATTAACACACGATGGCAATTGAACCAGTTTTTCCACAAACCGTAGGCCAATACGGCCAGGCTACCAAAGAACCCAGCGACAACAAAACAATACAAAAAGAATCCATTGAGACCACGCAGGCCCACACCCGACGCGTCGTAGGTCGAGTTGGGTGAAAGTATGCCCTGAATCAGAATCACCAAACCGATGATGGCGATCGCCATCGCCAATTGGATAAGTGGCCACGTGATGCGGCTAATGAAAAATGCTCGCGTCTCTTTAAGTTGTTCGTAATAACCAGCCATGTAAGCGAACATGGCATCGATGCGTCCACCCAACTCGCTGGCATGTACCATTTGGATGAGCAATGGCGGGAAATACTTCTTTTGATCCAACATCCCCTTGGCAAGTGTGCTGCCGGAGCGGATGCTGTCGGTCAGTTGTTGCATGGCGGCATGGTGTCGGGGATTTCCCGATTTCTGTTCCGACTCCAACAATCGAAGAATGTCGACTCCGGCCCGCAAGCCCACTCCCATGCGCCGGCAAAATGCGGCGACTGCTTTCAATTGCATCATCGTGTTTGGTCTTCGTCCTGACCGGTGATAAAGTTTGGTAAGGCCTCAGCATAACCATTCACCGCCGTTGGTTACATGGTCGTTTGGGCATTTATCTGTTCTTAAACTCAATCCTACTCCTAATCTTAATCCGTCGAGAGCTTTCGTGCGGATGGATACGATGAGCAGCGGGTGTGAGTGCACCGAGAAACGAGCACAAGCTATCAAATGAACTCACCTGCATGGCAACCAACGGCCAGTTTGCAAAACCTGGAGCACCGTTCAGAAGTGCTCTGGCGGATCCGTCATTTCTTTCACCAACGCGGGTTCGCCGAAGTGCAAACTCCAATCCTCAGTCATGATACGGTAGTTGACCGACACATTGACCCGGTCAGCCTGCCTGCCAGCCAATTGGCACTGGCTGCGTTAGGCGATAAGCCATTTTATTTTCAAACTTCTCCCGAATTCTGCATGAAGCGACTGTTGGCCGCCGGCATGACGGCAATTTATGAACTGACATCGGTGTTTCGAGCCGGTGAGCGAGGGGCCTATCACAATCCCGAGTTCACAATGTTGGAATGGTATCGCGTGGGGGATGACCTACAGCAGGGAGTGCAATTGTTGAATGAATTGGTGCGGGAAGTTCTACAAGTGGTGAGCGTGAATCAGCTGACCTATCAGGCGGCTTTTCAAACACACGCCAAGTGCGACCCGTTGTCGGCCAGTCCGCGCGAGTTGGCCAAGTTGGCGGTCGAGTTTCGGCTGGGAGTCGATCCAGATTGGAGTGCTGACCGGGATGATTGGCTGAATCTTCTGTTCTCAGAAGTTGTCCAACCGCAGTTGGGACACGCCCATCCGACGATTGTTACACACTATCCTGCTTCGCAATCGGCATTGGCGCGACTCAGTCCCGAAGACCCACGCACGGCTGAGCGGTATGAGCTGTTCGTGCGCGGAGTCGAATTGGCCAATGGCTATCATGAATTGCTAGATGCTCACGAGCTCGACGTCCGCAATCGGACCAGCCTGGCCCAGCGTGACCAGGATGGGAAATCCCCGCTTCCCAGCGACAGTCAGCTGTTGTCCGCCATGCGGGCCGGGTTGCCGGCTTGCAGCGGATGCGCGCTCGGCTTTGATCGATTATTAATGGTGTCGCTGGGGGTTGAGTCGATTGACGAAGTGATAGCCTTTCCGATTGAACGGGCCTAGGTAGGTCAGGCTTTTCAGCCTGACATTGGCTAGCGGAGTCAGGCTGGAAAGCCTGACGGACGGTTAGGAGGCCATCGCTTGTTGGTGTTTGCGAGCGTAGTTGGCGACCCCTTCGGCGATTTCGGCGTCGGTGATGCCGTATCGCTTGAGGAGCTTGATCATCACCGATCCGATGCGCACCGGCTTGGCAATGCGGCCGTCGCTGGTAAAGGTCAAGTGACCAGCACGATTCGCTGTGCGCTCGACTGGTAGGGAAGCTGCGTCTTCAGGTGAGACTGTTGGTTGTTTGGGGGCTGCGGCCGGCTCGACTGGATTTGCAACTGGATTTGGGCGCGGGACGGACTTTTTTCGTGCTGGAGCTGGTGGAGCTACCCCCACTTCGGCTTGCTCGGACCAAGCGAAGAAAAGCTGAGAAGCGGCGACGGGTGATTCGATTGTGGCGTTAGACATGTTATTTTAGGCTTAGTGCCTACCCCCGAATTGAAAAGTTGGAAGTTGACTACCACCGAGCGACTAGGGAATAACCACTTGGTTTCCACACATTGCCAGTGACTAAGACTATTCTTCGCGGGGGGCGTGACACCTTAGGTCACTGGCCTCAAATAAAAATTTTGAAAAGCGGAATTTGCTCGGAAAATACTCGCTCGACACGCAAGCGAGCGGAGTGCTGCCGGCATCGACCCTGCCGTGGCCGACAACGCGCCAAACAGGTGACCCACTTGCTTGCGCATCGAGCTGGTATTGCAAGCATGTGCTTAAGCCCCAACGTCAAAACAAGGACCTACGATGAAAGCTGCCTTTATCTCCGAAACCGGTTCCCCCGATGTCATCCAGTACGGGGACTTGCCCGATCCGCGACCGAATGAGCAGCAAGTGCTGGTGAAAATGGGAGCTGTGTCGGTAAATCCCATCGATACCTACATCCGCGGCGGAGCCAATTTTTGGGAGCTGCCACAGCCCTTTGTGATCGGGTGCGATGTGGCTGGTACCGTGATCGAAGTTGGTTCAGCGGTCAAGCAATTCAAAGTCGGCGATCGAGTGTGGGGTAGCAATCAAGGTTTGTTGGGACGCCAAGGGACCTTTGCCGAATTGTGTGTCATTGATCCTCAATGGCTCTACCCAACGCCACAAGGCGTTAGCGATAGCGACGCGGCGGCAACGGCCTTGGTGGCCATAACCGCCCACTTGGGACTGTTTCGCGAAGCCCAATTAAAATCAGGCCAGACAATCTTCGTCCGCGGTGGAACGGGAGGAGTCGGATCGATGGTCGTGCAAATGGCCAAAGCCATTGGAGCAACCGTCATTGCCACAGCCGGTAGTGCCGACAAGGTCGCTCGCTGCAAGAAGTTGGGGGCCGATCATGTGTTGGATTATACCCAAGTCGACCTACAGCAAGCCGTGCTGGAGCTGGCACCCAAAGGAGTCAACATCTTTTGGGAAACACTCCGTGAGGCTGATCTCGATTTGGCGGTCGCCTGCCTGGCCGAACGAGGACGCATGATTGTCATGGCGGGGCGCGATGCTCGGCCCGCCTTTCCACTGGGGCCGTTTTATGTCAAAGGCTGCTCGATCCACGGCTTTGCTATGTTCAAGTCGACGGCCGAAGAGCAGCGGGCTTGCGCGTCGGACATCAATCATTGGCTTTCGACCGGCCGACTAAAGCCCGTCATCGATCGCACGCTGCCACTCAGCAAGTCCGCAGAAGCCCATCGATTGCAAGAGGCCCACACCGTTTCCAAGCAAAGTTCATTGACCGGCAAACTGGTGCTCGTGCCCGGGTAGTGTAAGACGAGGCAGGGAGGTGGAGAGTGAAGGAGATGGGGAGTGGTGTGGTGTGGTGGTAGTGTGCCCCATGTGTCGTAGGTGAGTTTGCAGCGAAATCGTTTAACGCCAAGCCGGAACAGGCTGCTGATGCGTAAGTGAATTCGAAAAACTGAGTAGATGTCGCAGATAGGAAATGCTCAGCGAAGAAATTGGTCGCAGCCTGCGCAGGCGCCGGCAGGAGTGCAGCCAACAGTACCCACAGCGTTGCACGCGATCGCCATTGTAGTCGTGTAGGATATAACACCTGCACCAACACCACTCTGCCGGCGCCTGCGTAGCCGCTGACCCATGGTTCATCCATCGACCCCCTGATACCAGCTAACAACAACTATCAACTATCTCAATTGCCCGCGTCTCCTCCGGCTAGGCGTTAAACGACTTCGCCCCACTCATCACTCAATCACTCCAATGCTCCACTGAACCCGGAAAAACGCGCAAAAGCCCGTTTTACACTGCCCCAAGCTTGCTTGGATGCGGCCGGCAGGTTACACTCAAATGCGTCATTCGGGGATTTGCGGCCGCTTGCAGCCTAACACTGCTAAAGAGCCAAAACGAGTTTCGGTCAACCAGCCCCAGTGGACTGACCAACTCAAAAACAAACACACAACCAGCCGCAGTCCGTGACAACAACTTATCGGATTTGCGGCTTTTTTCGTGCGTTCAACCTAACAAAAAAGGTGTCTAACACTTTTTAAGATTATGAAAACACAAATCTCGAATTCAAGCGTGGGCAGTAAACCAATCCAGCCAGCTGCTCACCTAGGAGCTTCCACGCTGAGCGTACATGCTGGTGAAGCACGGCGCAAGCCCTGTGATGCGATTACCGATTCCATTGTGTGTGCCTCGACGTACACCTTTGACGACACACAAGCCATCATCGACTTTATTGAACATAAGGAACCACGCGAAGAGTACGGTCGCTACGGCAATCCGAATGAAAAAGTAGTCGAAGCCAAGCTCGCCGCGCTCGACGCGGGAGAAGATGCAATTGTCTTCTCGACGGGCATGGCGGCCATCGTGGGATTGTTGATGTCCAAGCTCAATCAGGGTGACGAAATCGTCTTTTTTGATCAGTGCTATCATCGCAGCCGAGAATTTTGCTTTAAGCATTTATCGCGTTTTGGAGTGGTGACGTATCAAGTTCCCACTGGTGATTTTGCAGCCATGGAAGCGGCCATCACACCGCGCACCAAAATGTTGGTCAGTGAATCGCCTACCAATCCCCATTTGACTTGTATCGACCTAGAGCAATTTGTGGCATTGGCCAAGGCACACGAAGTTGAGACGTTGATCGATGCCACGCTGGCTACTCCCTGCAATATTCGACCGCTCGAGTACGGCATCGACTATGTTTTGCATTCCGCCACGAAATACTTAGGGGGCCACAACGACTTGTTGGCTGGTTCGATAACCGGTTCGAAAGAGAAGTTGGAAGAGGTCCGCAATTTGCGCGGCATCATGGGGGGCGTGAACTCGCCGCATAATATGTATCTCCTGCAACGCGGTTTAAAGACTTTCGAATTGCGGATGCAACGGCACAACGAAAATGGACAAGCGATAGCCGAGTTCCTACATGAGCATCCGCGGATTGAACTGGTCTACTATCCCGGGCTCCCTAGTCATCCCTCTCACGAAATTGCCAAGCGTACCATGCGCGGCTTCGGTGGGCTGGTTACGTTTTTAGTGAAGGACGCGGACTGGAGGCAAACGGCAGATATCGTTGATCGCGTAGCAATTCCGCGGATTGGTCCGAGTCTGGGAGGGGTTGAGTCGCTGATTGAACAGCCATTAGTGATGAGTTACTTCAGTCAAACCCCTGAGAATCGGCGGAAGTTTGGCATTCCCGATAACATGATCCGCATGGCATGTGGCATCGAGAATACTCAGGATCTCATCGACGATTTGCAACAGGCGCTTGAGCAGTGAGTAACCACCCCGATCAACATAAATTCCGCACGCGGGCCATCCACGTGGGCAACGCTCCCGACCCGCAAACCGGAGCGGTCATTCCGCCCATTCATCCATCAAGTACCTTTGTGCAACCGGGCGCAGGTGATTGGGGCAAGTTCGACTATTCGCGGAGTGGAAACCCCACGCGTTCGGCCGTGCAAGAGACACTGGCGTCACTGGACGGGGGCTGCGGCGCGCTGGCCTTCTCCTCCGGTATGGCAGCTACGCATTGTGCCAGTATGTTGTTGAGAGCAGGCGATCATTTGATTGCCGGTATGGACATCTACGGTGGAAGCTTCCGGTTGTTTCATCGCGTGTGCAATCTTGCTGGTGTCGAAGTTTCGCTGGTAGATTTGCAAGATCCACAGGCAGTGGCACAGGCGGTGCGTCCGCAAACCAAAATGCTGTGGTTGGAAGGCATTGGCAATCCGCGACTGACCATTCCCGACCTTCCAGCGCTGGCTGCGGCGGCCCATGAACATGACCTGCTGGTGGCCGTTGATAGTACGTTTGCTACACCGGCGCTGATGCGTCCACTCGAGTTGGGTGCCGATATCGTGATGCATTCGGCGACTAAATACTTGGCCGGTCACAGTGATTGCTTGGCAGGCGTGCTAGTCGTCAAGTCACCAGAGTTGCTTGAGCGACTCTACTTTTTACAGAATGCAACCGGAGCAGTATTGTCACCCTTTGATTCTTTCTTGTTGGCCCGTGGATTAAAGACATTGGACTTGCGTATTCGCGAGCAGAGTAAATCGGCGCTGAGGATCGCTCAGTTTCTGGAGCAACACCCGCGTGTCAGAACGGTCTTGTATCCTGGGCTCGAGTCGCATCCCGATCATGAGCGGGCTAAGCAATTGCTCGACGGCGGCTTTGGCGCGATGATTACATTTGAAGTCGATTGCGATTTTGAGACGACAAGGAGCATTGTCAAATCGACGGAGCTCTTCCGCTTGGCGGTCAGCTTGGGGGCGGTCGAGTCGTTGATTGAGCAGCCGGCTACCATGTCGCACGCCAGCTACGATGCAGCCGCACGCAAAAAGGCCGGGATAACCGACAGCCTGATTCGCTTGTCAGTAGGGCTCGAAGACGCCGACGATTTGATGCTCGATCTCGATCAAGCCTTGCGCGGCTAGGCGCATTCATCGTCGCTCGACTCTCCGAGTCGAGACCTTGGCGATTTCCGCTACGAAAAATGGCTGGGCTAGCGCGCAGTCCAACCGCCGTCGACAGTCAACAGGCTGCCGGTGGTATAGCTGCTGGCCCGGCTTGCCAGATAAAGAGCGGCGCCTTGGATCTCTTCCAATTCGCCCCAACGTTCCAGGGCCACGGCGCCGACGATGAACTTCTTGGCTTCTTCCGTATCGGCGATAGGAATGTTCATTTCGGTCAGAAAGGGGCCCGGACAAATAGCATTGCAAGTGATACCGAACGGAGCCAATTCCAATCCTAAAGCGCGCGTCATTTGCACGACCGCCCCTTTGCTACTGGCGTAGGGAGTGCGGTTGGCCAAGCCGACCACGCCCAACGTGCTGGCCAAGTTGATGATGCGACCATAGCCAGCTTGCTTCATGGCCGGTACGACGGCGCGACAAGCGGTCCAAGTTCCATGCACGTTGGTCTTCATCACATCGTCGAATTGCTGCGGTGAAAGTTCATCGATCGGACCGCGAATGTTGATTCCGGCACTATTGATGAGAATGTCCACTTTTTTCCAACGCGCGAGCGTGGCTTGAACCATGGCTTCGATCGCTGTGGCATCGGTGACATTCGCAGCACAGCCCTCAGCTTCGGTTTTGTATTGTTCGCTAATCGCGGCAGCGGCCGCTGTTGCCTGCTCGCCATTGCGACTGACGAGCATGACCTTGGCACCGGCCGAAGCTAAACCTGCGGCCATTGCTAAGCCCAGCCCCTTCGATCCTCCCGTGATTATCGCGGTTCGTCCATCGAGTCGAAATTGTTCAATGCCGGGCAAGGCTACGGAGTCGGTCATAAGTGGTCGGGTTTCTAAACGAGGATGCTAAGGAGTGGAAGTCGCTAGAGCTTGCCGCGACTTGCTCAACGATTTCGAGTCCGGCAGCCGAAAATCTTGGCGATTTCCGCTACGCTAATACCAGTTGGTGCATTGTAGTTGATTCTCCACAGCCGTTGGCAAGCTGCCGACAAATTAGCAGAGCGCAGCCTTGCAGCCCGTCGATTTGCGGTTACGGTTTAGCTATTGAGTGCCACCGTTTTCCACCGTTTTTTCCTAAAGCAAATCCATGGCCGCCGCTACCGTTCGCCCCGTAAAAGTCAAACGCAAATTCACTCGTTCCAGCCCAGGGAGTGTTCTATACCAATGCGGAGAGACGATTGTGCTTTGCACGGCCAGCCTACAAACGCCCGTGCCACCGTGGCTGGTCGGTTCCGGTACAGGCTGGGTAACCGCTGAGTACAATATGTTGCCACATAGTACCGACAAGCGCAAGAGTCGCGAGCGAGGGGGCAAAGTTGACGGACGTACAACCGAGATCCAACGTTTGATCGGTCGCAGCCTGCGGGCGGTGGTCGATATGCGAAAGTTGGGGGAACGAATGGTCACGGTCGATTGCGACGTACTGCAAGCTGATGGCGGTACGCGGACGGCAAGTATTACGGGTGGCTTTATGGCGCTAGTGGATGCCTTGGCCGCCGATTTTCGTGGTGTCTCCCATGAGGCGCATCCACTGGTCGATAGTGTCGCGGCTATCAGCGTGGGAATCGTCGACGGCAAGCCGGTGCTCGATCTCGACTATGAAAAAGACGTTCGGGCGGCCGTTGATATGAATGTTGTGATGACAGGTTCTGGACGTTTTGTAGAGATTCAAGGGACCGGGGAAGAAGCCACTTTTGACGATGATGATCTAGCAGCTATGCTTAAGTTGGCACGGGCAGGTATCAAGCAATTGACCGGCATCCAGCAGGCCGCCTTCGGCAAACAGTGGCCACTCAAGGGATAACAATTGTCTCGGAATCGCTCGCATTGGGGAGATTGGTTCATGTTCGCTTTCGTTTGCAAACGGTCCTGTGTGCGTGGTAGCGTGGCCTTCACGTTGCTCTTACTGGCGGCGTTTACGGCCCACGCCTGCAACATCCCCGTGTTCCGCTACGCGCTTGAGCGGTGGCGGCCCGACGTCAGCGAATTCATCGTTTTTCATCGTGGCCAGCTCGACACGCAATCACAAATTCAGCTCGACCAATTTAAAGAGCGGCTTTCGACGGCAGGTGCCAACGCACAGCTAGTGCTAGTGGATCTGTCAGACGAAAAAAACAGTGAGGATTCCCACCGCCTGCTATGGACCAAGCTCAGCCTGGCTGGCCAGCAGTTGCAATTGCCCTACCTGCTCGTACGCTTACCGCATGCGCGGGGACCGCTAAATGCTTGGCACGGCTCTCTAGCACAAGCCTTGCAGACGGCGTTGGTCGAGTCACCGGTTCGCAGTGAGCTGAGCCGACGATTGCTCAGCGGCGATTCGATCGTGTGGCTGATGGTGCGCTCACCTGATGAAGCCCGCAACGAAGCGGTACGGAAACTGGTGAATGAGCAGTGCCGAATACTCAGTTCAGAGATTCAATTGCCCGAAGGAATTGGACTACCAGGTTCCGAGCTCTTTTCCGAAGTGCCGTTGTTTTTGAAGTTCTCTCTGTTGGAAATTGATCGCGACGATAGCCGCGAACAATTTCTACTGAAAGTCTTTGAGAACTTTCAATCGGCTGCGTTTCGCCAAGGGGAGCCAATACTAGTACCCGTGTTTGGACGCGGTCGCGCTTTGGAGGTTATCCCTGCAGATGGTGTCGATGAGCAGTTAATGGGTGATCTGACTTCGTTTTTGTGTGGCGCCTGCTCGTGTCAGGTCAAGGAGCAGAATCCTGGGTTCGATTTGTTGCTCTCGGCCAATTGGGACCGGGAACTATTTGGTGAAGACGCGCCACTGCCGCCACCGGCCAAAGCGGTCGGCGAGGGAGATCGCGGGCCAGTTTTACTCACCATCCCACCAGGACGCTGAGGTTTCGTACGCCAGGCTTTCCAGCCTGACCGAACACACCCACGTTGGTCAGGCAAGCAAGCCTGACGTACGAGTGGTCAGGCAGAAAAATTTAAGCTACTCAGCCGCTGGCGGAGGAGGTGCACTGGGGATCTCCGGCAATGAACGCTCAATAGGACTCTCCAGCAGTTCGAGCTCATCTAGCTCAGTGTGATCGACCGATTTGCGAAGAATTAGGTAAGTTGCCGCGGCACCACTCCAGCAAAAGCTGAACCAATAGGCGGCAATGAGCGCCGTTGATAGCCAATTCCCGGCGCCAATAAAAGTATTGGAAGCGGGTTGAAGGGCACCGCCCGCCATAAGGTAAGCCCCACGTACCAACCACCATCCCGCCGTGATGGTCCAGAAAACAAGTTGCTCACCCACGCAGCCAATCGCCAGCAAACACACAATGCAAATGGCTACGACAACGGGGCGTTGAAAAAAGTACGCGTTGGAACAACTAAACCCGTCGAAGGCGTCCGCTTTCTTTTCGGCAGCAATCGCGCACACACTGAGCGGAAAGCAGACAATGGCACTCAGTGCAAAACGGCCAACGGCGAATACCAGCGGAAAGCAAAGCAGAAGCAGCACTCCGGCCACTGTTGCGCCAACGCTGCCTAGGCGGCTGAGTAGGCCAAGGACATAAATCGGCACCAACAAGGCGGCAATACCTACAAAGTGCGTCCCCATCGACCATAAAAAACTGTGCCAACGTGAAAAGACGATGCTCAGGGATTCCCCCCAGGCAGCAATGGTTCTTTGTCCCAATTCCACCAAACTGCGCCGCGCAAGGACGCCCCCCAGCAGACCAAAGGTGAGGGTCAACCACAGCAGTTCAAAGGTCAGAAACCCTAGCTCTCGGAGGCCTAATCGCTCGAAAGACAACAGCGACTGCAACACACCACTGGCCCAAGCGATGGGGCGCAGCGAATAGCCCTCAGTGGCGGGCACGTACCAATCAAAACTGGGCTGCCAGGCCGGAGCGAACATTTGCTCCCCTAGCCACGCGCCGAGGGTTGAAAGCTGAATGGCGATCAAGCCGACCGCCAAGGCATTCATACGGACAGCCGGCTGTAGGGACCGCGTTAACGGAATCCACCACCATGCCGACCGCAACCAATCGATTTCCACTCGCGGAACATGGCGATCATCAAAGGGAACTTCTTCCATAGAGCGATAGCTTTAACGGGTTTGCGTGTGGTGACCCAAGGATCAAGCGTCATGCCAGCCGGGCGGTAGCTTGGGAGTCGCCCCAGGGAAGGCTTCCGACGGCTCATCTTCCTCGCTGTCGCAAGGTAACTGATGTTCTTCGTTTAGCCAACGCCCCAGATCGATCAAGCGACAGCGATCACTACAAAACGGCAAGTATTTGTCGCTTACTCCAGGCTCAGCGAGCATGTCACAGGTGGGGCAGCGCGGGCGAAATTGAATCGAACTAGCCATGCTTGGCTCCTTTATCGTTTTCGTACTCGTAGGTCTCAGCGACTACCAGTAGTTTCCGAAGCGGTGGTAGTGGGAACAGGCAGGCTGCCGTGACAAAGGCGATTGTTGCGCCAACCAAAACGTCCGTGGGAAAATGAGCGCCGCTGGTGATGCGTTGTAACGAGGCGAGGGTAGCAAAGCAAGCAAACAGGACGACGCCTCGAGGAAAGACCAAGCTCAACCCGATGGCTAGCCCCCATGCCGTGGCAGCGTGGCCGGACGGAAAACTACGCTGCCGCGAATCGAAAATACTCACGGGGACCAATTCGCTGCCGTCGTCGACAGCCAGCTTGCTTGTTTGGTTGGAATCGGGCGCAAAAGATTTATCTGCGATGCGAATTTTTCCAACGGAATGGGGCCGCACGCGAACGAACAGACTCTTCATGCCATTGGAAGCGACACCGCTGGTCAGGGTGACCAAGATGGCAACCCACACGATGGGACGTCTCGCGGGGGAACCAAGCAGAAGTACAGAAACGAGAATGGCGGCTGCTCCCAGACTGTGACCAAAGACCTCGCTCAAGGTAATCGCCTTGGCCAAGTCTCCTGGAATTTTCAGCTGCCGCAATGCCGATGAGATAGGCGCATCTGCGTTGACCAACGCCAATGCTATAGCACACAGGGCGAAGGAAACAGCTACGAACGTCAACCTGCCACTTCGTCCCCAGCCCGTGCGCGCGGTATGCGGCGCAGCGGCAATCAGTGGTGATCTGCTGTCGTGCGAGTCTTGGCGGGCATCCATCATCAATTGATTTCCATGATTGGGCTGACTGACGAGCCACAGGTCAGGCTATCATAGTGGGCGGGCAATCAGAACTGATACGAACAAACACAAACGACCAATGAAGTCGCCGCGCTCCGCTGCGCCATCCGCGGTTATGGGTTTTCCCAGAACTTAGGGTTACGGCTCACGGCATGTGCCCGCTACCATGACCAGGGTCGCTGTGTCCATTATTGCAAAGGATAGACCGTGGGCTCTATTGTTGAAGGGGTCAAGACACTCAATTCGATCGTCCGTACCCTCCTGCTCGCTCTGTTGGCAGCAGTTGTTGGGGGGGGGGTCTATTTCGGTTACAACGAGTACACCAAGCGGGAGCGTCTGCTGGAAGACAAGGATCAAGAGATCCAGTTCGCCCAGAAACAGCTCGTATCGATGCAGAGCGAATTGGATGGAAAGCTAGCTGAAATTTCCGACCTGAACGAAAACTTGGCTGAGCAACAAGCGCAGATTGAAAAACTGGAGACCTCGCTGCATCTACTCAAGACCGATCAACGTCTAGCGCGTATGAAGGTGATCGGGATCGAGCGGGACCCGGAGGGTGTGGCACTGACCAGCACCTTGGAGTTTGTTGAACTTTCCCCCTCCGGGGATAAACTCTCGCAACCACGTCGTTTCGAACTTCCAGGCGATGTAATCTACATCGATAACTGGGTGGTGAAATTCGATGATAACTACATCGAAAAGGGGGATATCGAACGAGGGACTTCGCTGTGTTTGTTTCGCCGCATTTTTAGTGAACAACAAACTCCCACGCAGGGGGTTTCGCTGGATGAAGTCGGCATGCGGCCCCAAGCCTACGCGCGAGGGGGCAAACTGAGCGATTTCGAAAAGCGGATCTGGTCTGAGTTCTGGGAATTCGCCAACAATCCCGAGAAGGCTACCGAGTTAGGAATTCGAGCTGCCAACGGCGAAGCGGTATCGATCAAGGTCCGCGAAGGGAAAGCCTACAACGTTTCGCTGCGCGCCTCCGGCGGATTGTCGATCGAGCCAGTTGATGAGGGATGAGGGATGAGGGATGAGGGATGAGGGATGAGGGATGTCGATCAGGGTTTGTCGCGCTGCCTTTGTGTTGAAGTTCGCACCCCTGTCCAACTTTTGTCACCGGTTGCCATGGGCTATTTCGCACGCTTCCCGGCGTTTATCGCATTTGATCCGCTAGTTAGCGTGCGTTTAGGCGCGCGCTAACAACTGGTGCGGTTGAAGGGGGCTAAAGCGTAAATTCGAGTTAAACCGGCCTGTGATCCACGGACGAAATAAGATGTGTCGATTATTCGCTTTGTGTGGACTGGTGAGAGGTTGAATCGTGCGTTTCACCACGAACGTTGTCAAAATTTCGGCAGCTCGATTAACCATCCCGAAGCAGCTCCACCGAAATTCTTGTCAAATTCCGCCATATCAAGCGTAAGCCGAAATTCAGGTTGAATTCGGTTACATGCCGCGCAGGACGACACCGGCGGTTGGGTCACAGGTAAGGAGAAACGCAAATGTGGATCATGAGAAGTCTGGTAGTGCTTTCTGCTGTGTTCATCGGATTGGCGACGTGGGCCATGGCTCAACAGCCAACTTTGAGTCAGGCCGACCGCAACGAACTGTCCGTTTTGATGCGGGCCAAACTCTCCAGTTCGCAAAAAGTAGTCGAGGGTCTGATGGCCGGTGACTTTGATATGATTCGTAAGGGGGGAGTGGACTTACAACGAATCTGTGACGCAACAGGTTGGCGCAGCCACGACGATCCAGTCTATGGACATTACCGCGCTGAACTCAAGCGCAGTGCAGGCAAGTTAATCGAGCAAGCTGCCGTGAGAAACATAGACGGTGCTGCATATGGTTACATGCACACGCTGACCACCTGTATCAACTGTCACGATCACTGCCGCAACGTACTGCGCGTCGCCAATGCCGCGCCGCAAGTGATACCGATTCCGGTTACCGAACAAGAGGTACTGGCCCGGCAACCTAGTAGTCTATATCGCTAACTTTAACCATTTGGCAACTTGAATTGTACTGGCGGTTAACCCGAAGAGCCAAAACCTGTCCGGCTTTGGATACGACCACTGTTGTCGTCTAGCGTTGGAACTTTACTAGCTAGAACTTCTCGCTCAAGTTCCTCGTTGATAACCGCGTTGCAACTTGGGCAAACAGCGCTCTCATTCACAATTTCGATTCCGCAATGCGGGCAAGTAATGATTTCACACATCGAAACTCTTCCTTAATTCTACACGGACCAAAACTCTAATACCCAAGCAGATCCGCCAGAGTGCTGCCGCGCAATCGTTCAACCATACACTGTGAATGACTGCTGAACCGCCATCGTGGTCGCTGCCAGGTCCGACATAGTCGCTGAGAGCCTGCCCCAATTGGTAGGTTTCACTTGGTATAATTCTCGGGGCATACTAAGTGCAATTTGCAGACCAACTCATCACGCTTTGCTATCCGGCCAACAATTAACTCTGACATCTACGAGTATTCCACTGATGGTTGATCCAACCACTCGCAGTCCCCCTAATCGACAGCCCTGGTATCGCAGAGTTGGGCCCGGTTTGGTTACAGCGTGCGTTGTGATTGGCCCAGGGAGTATCATGACTAGTTCCAAGGTTGGGGCCAACGATCAATACTCGCTGTTGTGGGTGGTGGCGATCTCGGTTCTGTTCATGCTACTGTTCATGACCTTAGGCGCCAAATTGGGAGCGGTTGCCACGGCTTCCCCATGCGACGTGATCCGCAGGAAGGCAGGTCGCTGGCTGGCCGTTCTATTGGGCTTGGCCGTGCTATTTATTTCAGCGGCCTTTCAATCTGGGAACAACATCGGAGTGGCGGCCGCCTTTGGTGCTTTTATCGAATCCAAACTGTTGGTGGCGGGTCTATTGGTGGTCTTCAATTCCTTGGCCATTTCATTTTTGTTTCTTTTTAAAGACCAATACCAAATGCTCGAGCGGGTGATGTCAGTCTTCGTCGCACTGATGCTCATCTCGTTCGCCATCAATTTGATTCAGCTCCGGCCTGACCCTACAGCCATGGCCAAGGGCTTTATCCCTTCACTGGGGAAGTCAGGGGAAATGCTTCCGGTGCTTGGACTCGTGGGAACTACGTTCGTGATCGCAGCTGCGTTTTACCAAGCTTACTTGGTGCGTCAAAAAGGATGGACGATCGAGGATTTGCCGGTCGGTTTGGTCGATGCGCGGGTCGGTTCTTGTATCATGTTTCTGATTACGGTCATGATCATGTCAACTGCCGCCGCTGGTTTATACACGGGAGAACCAGTGGCTCTATCCGATCCGCTAGCCGTCGCGACTTCACTGGAAACAACCTTAGGGCCCTCAGCGAAAATCATTTTTTGTTTGGGGCTTTTCTCGGCGGCCTATTCATCGTTTCTAATCAATTCGATGATCGGAGGCTTTATGGCTGCCGACGGTTTGGGACATGGTAGCCACCCCAACGATTGGTGGCCTAGATTGCTCACAACGGCGGTGTTGTTGACCGGTTTGATAGTTGGTATTGCTGTGTTGTTGTTCGACTTTGATCGCACCCCCACCATCATTGCAGCGCAAGCCGTGACCGTCGTCGCCGCACCGTTGGTAGCTGGGGTGCTGCTGTGGTTAACCAGCTCGCGCGAAGTCATGGGAGAACACGTCAACCGCCCAACAACAGTCGCGCTGGGATTGTTAGGTCTGGCGCTGTTGATTGTCATGGCTGGCAAGACCGCCGCCGTTGATCTACCCAAGCAAATCGATGCCTATCTAGCAGCTCCACCAACCTAAAAATCGCCTGCTGCTACGGGAATAGTTGTCTGGCAAAAATCAGTTAGAATTTCTTGCTCGACCGAAGTATTACCAACACTAGGAACTTTTCATGCCTGAGCGCACCGAATCTATTGCGCCGTCCCTAGCTACATTCCGCGGGCAGTTTCCTTCACTGTCACGGTTGAGGCCGGACGGCCATGGTCGGGTAATTTATTTAGATGGTCCAGCCGGGAGTCAAGTTCCTCAAGCGGTGATTGACGCCATCAGCAATTACTATTTGAACCACAATGCCAATAGCGGCGGTAAGTTTCCTAGTAGTCAAGAGACATCAGCCCAGATGAGCGATGCGCATCAAACGGCCGCGGATTGGTTTGGAGCGCGCGATTGGCGGGAGTGCATCTTCGGTGCGAATATGACTACGTTGACGCTGGCCTTTTCGCGGGCGCTAGCGAAAACTTGGCGGCCTGGGGAAAAAGTGGTGGTCACAGAGCTCGATCATGACGGAAACGTGACGCCCTGGAAATTGGCGGCCGCCGACGCGCAAGTGGAAGTAGCGACCGTTCGCGTTGATCCGACCGATGCCACACTTGATATTGAGGACTTTCAACGTCAAGTCACCCCCGGGACGCGGTTGGTCGCATTGACGTGCGCCTCCAATAGCGTGGGGAGCAAGCCACCGGTGACAGAATTGATTGACATTGCACATCGCGCAGGTGCCGAAGTCTACCTGGATGCCGTACACTACGCGCCACACGGCTTAATCGACGTGCAAGCTTGGAATGCGGACTATTGCGTCTGCTCGGCCTATAAGTTCTTTGGTCCCCACGTCGGACTATTGTGGGGACGTTTAGAGCGTCTCGAGGCTCTGTCGGCGTACAAGTTACGCCCATCGCCGGCGGAGTCGCCCGGCAAGTGGATGACGGGGACACAGAACTTCGCCGCAATTTCTGGAGTTGTAGCGGCCATTGACTATCTGGCTTCGATCGGCCGTCAGGATAACACCCAGGAACCGCTCTCGCGCCGGCAGGCTCTGCGAAGCGCCTTTGCCGCGATTGAAGAAGTTGAGCGGGAGTTGCTGGTCCAGTTGCTGCGTGGTCTGTCGGACATTCCCGGAGTAACGGTCTACGGCATAACTGATGAGAGTCGATTCTCGACACGCGTTCCGACCGTGGCCTGCACCTTGGCCGGCTGGACTTCGAGCCAGGTGGCTACCGCCTTGGGAGAGCAAGGGATTTTTTGTTGGCACGGGGACTACTACGCGGTGGATGTCTGTCGCGCACTGGGGCAAGCCGATGAGGGAATGGTGCGACTGGGGATTCTACATACCAACACCGCTGAAGAAATCGACCGCACACTACTCGCCATTGGCGAGTTGTCGAAGCGGCGACCCTAGTCGCACGACTCTCCGAGACGTGAAGCAATCGTTTTTCAATGCGGTTGATATCACATGGGAAATATCTGTTAAGAATCGAGCTCGAAGCGATATTGCTGTAATCCGTGTTCCGGCCTTGCTATCCGTGCTAAGCAATGCACGGGATAGCATCGATCGCGAAACCTGGGCACGGATTATTCATCATCTTCGTCTGGATTTTTCTCAGCTGTATTCTCAGCAGAAGTTTTCTCCGCAGCAGTTTTCTTGGCAGTGGCCTTTTTCAAGGGAGCCTTTTTCGTCGCAGTCTTTTTGGGTGCCGCTTTTTTCTTGGGTGCCGCCTTTTTCGTTGCTGACTTGGTCGCGGGCTTCTTCTTGGTCGACTTCTTTTTCTTTTTGCTGCCACCGGCGGCAGCGCGGATCGCCAGCAGATCGAGGGCCCCTTCGAGCGTCAGTTCTTCGACCTTGGCATCCCGCGGCAGGCTGGCATTGGTTTCGCCGTCGGTGACATACGGACCGTAGCTCCCATCAAGCAGTTGCACTGGATTGCCCGTCACCGGCGAAACATCAAAGGTCTTCAATGGTTCCTTTTTGGCGCGGCCACGGCCCCCCGTCTTAGGCTGCGCTAATAGCACCAGAGCTTGTTCCATGGTTACATCCAGTGGCGACATCTCGGCGGTTAGGCTCCGCGTTTCTTTGCCACATTTAACGTAGGGACCATACGGACCATTGGCCGCAATGACCGTTTCCTTCAGCTCGGGGTGCTCGCCCAGTTCACGCGGTAAGGAGAGGAGCTTTAAGGCCATCTCCAACGTCACTTCTTCGACGGACATTCCTTTCAACAAACCAGCGTTCTTGGGTTTATCGTCGTCATCGGGATGTCCCAGTTGAATATAGGGACCAAACCGACCACTTTTGATGTACACCGGTTTGCCGGTGTCGGGACAATGTCCCAGCGGCTCGTCTCCCTTGGCCGAGTCTTCCAACAGCAACAATGCTTTTTCGAGGTTGATTTCGTCAGGTGGTATCTCCTCCTGAATGCTCGCCTTACGCTCACCCTGTTCGATGAACGGACCATACCGACCAACGCGGACGAATACCTCCTCGCGGAACTCGCCGTGCTCGGGCGTCCCCAGTGTAAAGCGGCTGCTGGCTCGCGGGTCGATCTCTTCGATTTTAGATTTCAACAACGGTTTCAAACCAGTCTTATCTCCCAGATAAAACTGTTTTAAGTACTCGACAAACCCTTTTTCATCGCGGCTGATTTCATCCAGGTAATCTTCCATTTGAGCGGTGAAGTCGTAATCGACCAGTGCACCGAAGTGATCTTCAAGCAGCCGAATGACCGAAAAGGCAATCCAGCTCGGGACTAGTGCGTTCCCCTTTTTGAAGACGTAATCGCGCTGTTGAATCGTATCGATGATCGACGCGTACGTACTAGGGCGACCAATGCCACGCTCTTCAAGCGTGCGTGTCAGTGAGGCTTCCGTGAACCGGGCCGGTGGCTGCGTGGTATGCGACTTGGCTTCCAAAGCACGACAATCGAGCTGTTGGTTTTCGCTCATATCGGGGAGCAAGACTTCTTGTTGCGAAAGATCTTCATTGGGAGTATCGCTCCCTTCGACATAGGCCCGCAGAAAGCCTTCGAATTCGATGGTCGTTCCCGAAGCTTGGAAAACGGCCCCCTCTGCTTCAATGGTCACCGTGGCGCGTTTCTTTCGAGCGTCGGCCATTTGGCAGGCGATGGTCCGCTTCCAGATCATGTCGAACAATTTAAATTGCTCGGCGTTCAATTGGCTGCGCAGATTTTGCGGCAATTCGAAAGGGTGACCGGCGGGGCGAATCGCTTCGTGAGCCTCTTGCGCGTTTTTGACCTTGGTGGCGTAGCTGCGTTCCTCGGGATGTAGGAAATCATCGCCGTACTCTTGTTTCACCAAGTCGCGAGCCGCTTGCACAGCCTCTTTGGCGAGTGTCGTGGAGTCGGTACGCATGTAAGTGATATAGCCATTTTCATACAAGCTCTGAGCGACTTGCATCGTTTTCCGCGCGGTGAAACCGAGTTTGCGGTTGGCGTCTTGTTGCAGTGTACTGGTGGTGAATGGCGGTTTGGGACGTTCTCGAAACGGTTTGACTTCGATCGAGTTGACGCGGAAGGTTGCGGTCTTGAGTTTAGCGGCCAATTCCTTGGCGGCTGGATCGTCGAGCAATAGAAAACTGCTGGCGTCTTTGAGCTTGCCGGTGGCTGCATCAAAATCTTTTCCGCTGGGGATGCGTTGGCCTTGGTAGCTGACCATGCCGGCGTTGAAAGCTGCTCCGGCATCGGGGGCTAGTGTTGCTAGCAAATCGGCATAGGTCGCGCTGTGAAATGCCATGCGTTCGCGTTCACGCGAGACGATCAGTCGCACGGCCACGCTCTGAACGCGACCGGCCGAAAGTTTGGGACGAACTTTTTTCCACCGCAGCTGCGATACGTCGTAGCCGTAAAGGCGATCGAGAATCCGCCGAGTTTCTTGGGCGCGAACCATGGCTTCATCGATCTGCCGCGGAGAAGCCAGAGCGTGCTGAATCGCTTCTTTGGTAATTTCGTGGAAAACCAAACGATGAACGGGTACTTTGGGCTTGAGAACTTCCTTCAAATGCCACGAAATCGCTTCTCCCTCGCGATCTTCGTCCGTCGCCAGATAGAGATCCTTGGAATCCTTCAGCAATTGCTTGAGCTTGGTGACTTGCTTCTTTTTTTCCGGCGGGACGATGTAGACGGGCTGAAATTCATCTTCGACATTGACTCCCAGGTACGCCCATTCCTCTGATTTGTACTGTTCCGGGATCTCCTTGCGCCCAGAAGGTAAATCGCGAATGTGGCCTATACTCGCTTCTACCACGAAATCCTTACCGAGGAATTTGGCGATGGTCCGCGCCTTGGCGGGCGATTCGACGATGACTAGCGATTTATCTTTACTCATTAGGTACCATATGGGGAGCTACTGAGGGGAGTAGCGGCGGGTAAGGCGACGGATGGAAAACGGCAACCTCGTATCTGCAAAAACGGGAATCCTTGCTATCCTTAGCTCTTTGAAGCTTGTGCTCCCGCTTGAGGAGCCTAGAATCGCCGGATTGGCTGGCCACTGGCAACAGCGCCGTTAACAGTAGATAGCCTAGCCTGAGGTTTTGAGCAAGTGTGCGGTGGTCGGATTTCCGAAGCCACTCGCCCGCAGGCCCCACCTACCACCACTCCTTTTGTCGTGCAGTTCGTTAGGATTTAGCAGGATGTCGAACCCGTTTGCAACCTTTCGTAAGAATCAAAACTATTGGATGGCCGCATTGGTTTTGCTCTCCATTTTGGCCTTCGTTGTCGCCCCTGCGATCATGCAAGTCCAGGACTCGCTGCGCGGCGGGGGGGCGGAAAATGCCGTGGTCGTCCGCTGGAGCGGTGGCAAAATGACGGTCGCCGATTTGCAAAACACCATGCAAAAACATGGTGCGCTTGTCCGCTTTCTCAACGGACTAGCTCGGGAAGTAGTATCTGCGGGGGGTGAGCCTGACGTGCCCGGCTTCCGCTACGACCCGCAGTCGAAACAAATTTTGGAATTGGGAATTCAGACCGTCGGCACCGAAGAGGCCGTCTGCCGCACTCGCATTTTAGCCGACAAAGCCAAGCGTTTAGGCGTCGAATTCACCGACGACGCGATCGACGATTTCATCCTGGCTTACTGCGACGGCCGGGTCTCTAACAAACGGATGGCCGAGTTGTTGCGAGAGTCGAGCGACGGCAGGTTGAGCAATTTCGACGTTCGTGAGCTGCTCAAGCAAGAGTTGGCATCCATGGTGGTGTTGAGCACAGGGACGACAGGTTTGTACGCCACTGTGCCGGGCGAAGCCTATCAAGACTTTTTGAAGCTCAATCAGACCGCCAAGGTCGAAGCCTTTCCGGTTTTTGTAGCCGATCACGTTGCGGAGGTGAAAGGGCAGCCAACCACTGCGGAGATCCAAGCCATCTATGAACTTGGTAGTACGCGACTGGCAGATCCGAACTCGTCCGAGCCAGGATTTGTTAGCCCCTACCAAACGAACATCGAATACGTTGAAGCCAATCTTCAAGCCTGGGTTGATCGAGAGAAGGCCAAACTGACGGAAGAGCAGTTGCGGGCAGAATACGATCGACGCGTTGCCCTGGAGCAATTGAAAGTTCCAGTCAATTCGCCCACGGCGCCGGCTGATCCAAACTTGGCTGATCCAAACCAGACCGACAGCACAGAGGCCGAAACCAAGTCTGCCACTGAAGAGCCGTCCAGCGACGCCCCAGGCGACGCGTTGGACATCACGCCACCGACACCCTCAACAACAGATCAATCGTCGCGCAGCAATCGTCGCGTTCACTTAGTCTCTACACTGCAGGAAGGTGATGGCCTGCCTCCACCGGTGGTACAGCCTCCGCAGCTCGATGCCGAAGTGGCTGGCGAACTCGGAATAGGATCAGCTGGAGACGATAGTTCGGGACCTGTCATGAGAACGCAGACTTTCGAGGAGGCGCGCGACCAGATCGCAACTTCGCTGGCACAATCGACTGCTTTTCAAGCGCTGGATGTTCCGTTGAGTGCCATTCAAAAAGCGATGATGGAGTACTATGGAGCTTATCGCCAATACGCTGCCTTTAGAGACGCCGATCTGAAGGATAGCGAAGACAAGATTGAAGAGCCGCGGCGTCCCAATCTAAAAAAGATCGCCGAGGAGGCGGGGCTAACCTACGGGCAGACCGGTCGCACTGACGGTTACAAATTGGTTCAAACACAATTTGGTATGAGCGACGTGCGCGATGAAGGAATGGGTTTGTCGGGCTCGGTAGCCAACGCCGTCATGAACCCCGAACTGCCGCTCTTCCAGCCCCTGCAGAGTAGCTATATCGATCGCAACGCAGCCGCCTTGGGGGATCTGCAATTCTACCAGTATATTTTCTGGAAGACCGAGGATGAACCGATCAAAGTTCCCGAACTGGGTGAGATTAGGCAACAGGTGGTTGACTTTTGGAAGCAGACTCAGGCCCGCAAACTAGCCGAGAACGCGGCCACAGCGGTTTCCAAGAAAGTGATCGGAACCGGAGAGACTCCATGGAAAGACGCACTGAAGACCGCTGAGCAATCGTTGGTGATCGAGACCGATCCGTTTACTTGGATCTCGCGCATGGGGGACTATCATATGCCTTCGACGGTGAACAAGCTGGACAATGTGGGAGGCGAATTCATGCAGAACGTATTTAACGCGGGTGCAGGGCAAGTCGTGGTGGCCCCCAATCAAAATAAAGGTGTTTACTACGTAGTTCGCGTCAAGGAATTAGCTCCTGACCAAGCCGAATTGCAGGAGCGATTCAATGCCGACCCGGACAAACGCGGCCCGATGGCGATCGCTCAAGAGGAAAACAGCCGCTTAGTTCAAGACTGGTTGGAGAATCTTTACAACGAACTTGGCGTCGAATTCCAAATCCCACTCAGTCAACTGTAGACCGATTGCACGTGACGCCGCGAGATACGAATTAAGTCGCTTTACTTTGTTTCGAACCATGCGCGCTCCACTTTTAGCAACCACCTGCCTGCTGTTTGGTTTTGTTTCGCCAACGATTGCCGAGGACTGGTTTCGCTTTCGCGGTCCGCAACTCACGGGCCTTTCCACAGAGACGGACTGGTCACACGCTTGGGGTGAGACTGGTCCACCGGTGTTGTGGCGCTCCGCTGTGGGAATTGGACTGTCCAGTGTTGTCGTCAGTGAGGGTCGAGCTTATACGCTTGGCAACGCAGACGACGTGGACTTGGTCATTTGTCTAGACAGCAACACGGGGGCCGAGCTGTGGCGGCACACCTACTCTTGTCCGCTGGATGCCAATGAATTCGAAGGGGGACCGACGTCGACACCTACCGTCGACGGGGCGCAGCTATTCACGCTCAGCCGACGTGGCGATCTGATTTGCTTTGACAAGGTGTCGGGTCACATCCATTGGCAGACTCAAGTGGCCGAGTTGGCCAAAGTGCGCACGCCCACATGGGGATTTGCCGGATCGCCGCTAGTCATCGGGGAACTGCTACTGGTCAACGTTGGAGACGCGGGCGTTGCCATAAACAAGCAGTCGGGCGAAATCGTGTGGGGCTCGGCCGATCGTGACGCAGGCTATTCTTCGATGGTTCCGGTGCAGGTTGCAGGCAATCAAGCCGTCGTGTTTGGCTCGGCTCGCTCCTACGTCTGTGTCTCAGTGCAGTCGGGTGAGGAATTATGGCGCGAGCGGTGGTTAACCACTTTTGGTTGCAACGCGGCCGACCCCATCGTCGCGGATCAGCGGATCTTTATTTCCTCGGGGTACAATCGCGGGTGCGCCTTGCTCGAGTTGAGCGGCAAGCAGAACGCCCAAGTGTGGAAGAATAAGGAGATGCAGAATCAGATCAGCAGTTGTGTGTTGATTGACGGATTTCTGTACGGCATCCATGGAGATGTTGGTGCTGGGACACAGCTGCGTTGCATGGATTTCTCGAGCGGTGACCTTCAGTGGAGCGATGAATCATTGCAACCTGGCGGTCTATCGGCCGCAGGCCAGCGACTGATTCTCTTGTCGGACGACGGTGAACTCATCATCGTCGAAGCTTCACCTTTGGGTAGCAATATCGTCGCCCGCCATCGAGTGCTGAATGAAAAATGTTGGACGGCACCCGTACTCTCAAACGGCAAAATCTATTGCCGCAGCGCGCTAGGCGAATTAGTCTGTTTGCAAGTCGGCAAAGACGAGCGGTAAGCGGTAAGTAGTAAGTAGTAAGTAGTAAGTAGTAAGTAGTAAGTAGTAAGTAGTAAGTAGTAAGTAGTAAGTAGTAAGTAGTAAGTAGTAAGTAGTAAGAGGGGTGGCACGGCGTATTGTTTAACGCCAAGCCGGAGCAGGCTGCTGAAGTGCATAAGGTCGAATAGTCTTAGTGACTTGTGGCTCTGTCAAATAGGTTGCCGGCGCACTGGTCGCAGCCTGATCGGGCGACGGCAGGCGTGCGGACGGCACCACCAATCCGGCCAAGCAATTTTTGATTGCTACGACTCGGAAAGCCCAACCCTCAAGATCAGCCAGGCGTGCTGATTCTAAGTTATACTACCAGTCCAGTGCCGAGATTCGAAACAGCATTAGCCTCAGCCGAACGATGCATCATGACTATTAAGCGACGTCGATTCATTCAAGCCGCAGCCACGGGCGCTGCCGTGAGCGGTATTCAAATCCTAGGTGCGCCGGCCATTCACGCGCAGGGCAAAGGAAAAGTCTATCGCACGGCCCTCATCGGTAGCGGTTGGTGGGGAATGAATATTCTCAAACAAGCCATGGCAGCGGGCAATACCAAGTGTGTAGCGCTATGCGATGTCGATCAAGATAAATTGGAGTTGGCAGCTGAGGAAGTGAATGACCTTTCCAGCGACTCTCCCAAAACTTACACCGACTTCCGGGAATTGCTCGACAATGAATCGATCGATATTGCCATCGTGGCCACACCCGATCATTGGCACGCGCTCAACACGATCGCGGCTATTGAGAAAGGGGCACATATCTTCGTCGAAAAGCCTACGGGACATACGATCGGTGAAAGTCGCGCGATGCTGAACGCAGCCCGAGCCAACGATCGGGTTGTACAAGTTGGTTTGCACCGCCGCATTGGCCCCCACTATGTCTCTGGCATGAAATTCCTCAAAGATGGAGGAGTCGGTGACATCGGCCTGGTTCGCTCATTTGTCCATAGCAGAGGAGGTGCCGAACAACCGACTCCCAATAGTCCCCCGCCCGAGCAACTCGATTGGGATATGTACTGTGGTCCCGCTCCATTGCGCCCCTTCAATCGTAAGATTCATCCCGGTGGCTTTCGCAACTTTCTCGATTTTGCCAACGGCACGCTCGGAGATTGGGGCGTGCATTGGCTCGATCAAGTGTTGTGGTGGAGCGAGGAAAAATTTCCCAAACATATCTACTCAACCGGTGGTCGCCCCATCGCTGGACCAGCCGTGCTCAATGAAACGGAACAGACAACCGATGCCCCCGATAGTCAAATAGCTACCTACCAATTTGAATCCTTTACAGCCACCTGGGAGCATCGTCGCTTTGCAGGCAACGGTCCCGAACAGTCGTCCGTGGGTTGCTATTTTTATGGAACCAAGGGGACTTTCCACATGGGCTGGCGCGATGGCTGGACATTTTATCCGGCCGATTCCAAACAACAGAACATTCATCAAGACGCACAACATCAAGAGCCCGACGGACATAGTATTGATCTGCTGTGGGCCGACTTTATCGGCAGTATAGAAGAAAAACGTCGACCGACATGCGATGTGCAAATTGGTCATGAGGCAACCAACCTGAGTCTACTTGGCATGCTTTCATTGAAGTTGGGACGCAGCATCCAGTGGGATGGCGAACACGAACGAATCATCGGTGACGACGAAGCCAATCAACTGCTCCGCCGCCCATACCGTGGCCCCTGGGTGTACCCACCAGCCTAAGCGACTTTGAAAATCGCTGTCGGTGGCCTCCACTGTAATCTTTACTCTTAAACTTAAACTTAAACTTAAACTTAAACTTAAACTTAAACTTAAACTTAAACCGAATGGCGCCTGGTTAAACCCGGATTATTCACTTGGGCCATAGACAGGTGCGGGTTCAGGCATGCCGCAACTGCGCAAGTCCACTTGTATTCAAATTTGTAAGCAGCGCAGTCTGTGAAATTGAACTTGCGGCATAACTTGCGGCCAGGAAAGGACTTGCTTGTTGCTGCCTACTTATGTCGTGAATAATCCTGGTTAAGGGGTAGCGGAATTCGCCAAGAATTTCGGCCTCAGCAGTTTTCCGTTGAATAGTCGAAATTCTTGGCG
>JBGSNE010000314.1:0-16315 GCA_041739785.1 Pirellulaceae bacterium | reverse complement strand
CGCATCAACTATGAACAAACGATCAACCGTGGCAGACCGCCAACGCTTTTCAAAATTGCTTTGAAAAACGACATTTCGCGGTACGCAAAGAGCGTACGAAAATTATTTTAAAATGGAACTTGACAGTGCTAGAAGAGCCCGTAGCGGAGCGCCAAAGAGAAACTCGTTTGAAAGTAGCTGCCAGTTGTTTCCTCCGCCGAGGCAAGCTCAACGGAAGGATGCTTAACGCAAATAAATCGCCTGGCTCCAAGCCATGCGAGGTTTTCACACGAATAACCAAGTAAATCCAAGGATGTGTGCAGGAGTTTTTCGCTGCAAATTCTATTGCCAGTGCAGGCTGCCGTGTTAATTCTGCACCCAGGCGGTTGGAAAGTAGCTTGGATTTTCTGTATCTTAGGGCATTAGCTCCAAATCGCGGATGCAGGCGATGGCGGCGAATCATCCTCTTTGATCAATCTTTACGGCCACTTTTTCCACAGGAGAATTGCCATGGCCCGACCTACTACCAATCGCAATCGACGCAGCTTTTTTAAAACATCGCTCACCGCCAGCGCCGCAGTGGCGCTCCCGACGATTATCCCCAGCTCTGCTATTGGCCGCGACGGGGCCGTGCCACCTAGCGAACGGATCGTGGTAGGAGGAATTGGTATCGGCAATCGTGGCACCTACGACCTAGGCTGTTTTCTCGAGCAGTCCGATGTGCAGTTCGCCGCTGTGTGCGATATCAAGGAAGCCCGCCGCCTGGCAGTCAAGAAAATCGTCGACGACAAATATGGTAACGATCGTTGTGCCATGGTTCGCGACTATCGCGAAGTGCTCGATCGCAAAGACATCGACGCAGTGCTCATCGCTACCGGTCCCAACTGGCATGCCACCATGGCCATCAGCGCGGCCAAAGCAGGAAAGGACATGTACTGCGAAAAGCCGTGCACGAAAAATATTGCGCAGAGCTTGGCCTTGGCCGACACCATGCGCCGCACCGCGCGGATCTTTCAAGCAGGCACTCAGCGGCGCAACCTGCCGCATTTCGCCTTCGCCTGTTATCTGGCCCGCACCGGAAAACTTGGCAAACTCAAGAAGGTCTATGCACACCCAGCCGGCATGAAAGCAATCACCAGCGGCTGGCTCCCCGCGGAAGAAGAACCCAGCAAAGAGGTTGTCGATTGGGACACCTACTTAGGGCCTGCGGCCTGGCGTCCGTTTAATACCAAGTTGCTCAATGGTTTTCACTTTGAAAAAGGGGGTGGCTTTGTGGGTGCCTTTGGTGGTGGGGGCGTGCTCGAATGGGGGTCGCACTGTGTCGATCTGTGTCAGTGGGCCATGAACGATTGCCCGCCACCGATCGAATACAACGCCAAGGCCAACGACGAATTGGTGGCCACCTATCAAGACGGGACGCAATTGATCTTCCGCGAAAAGGGATGGATTCCACTCGGTTCGTGCCCGGTGCGATTCGAAGGTGAAAGTGGTTGGGTCGAGGCAGGGGACAGCGGGAAAATGGTCCTCAGCTCACCCGAACTCTTGGCTGGTCGCACCGTTGAAGAAGTCGGAGGCTATCCGGCCACGTTCCACGTTCGCGATTTTCTCGACAGTGTAAAGACGCGTAGCCAACCCAAGGGAAATGCCGAAGCGGCCGCGCGTGCGCACATCGCCTGTCACGCCGCTAACGTAGCACTATTTCTAGATCGTCAGATCAAACTGGATACCGACAAGATGGAATTCATCGGCGACGACGAGGCCAATCGCCTCCGTTCCGAAGCGCTCCGCGAACCCTACCGTATCTAGTGAGCCGCGGGCCGTAAGGTACCGGGCTGTATTTCCTGAGCCGCGGGCCGTAAGGCACCGGGCTGTATTTCCTGAGGGCCACCACACGACGACTCGGCCATGTTCCACCAGTACAAACTTCAACTACTTTCGCCCGACCGCTGACCGGCTTGTTTATTTAGTGTTGACTTAACGGTTCATCGTTTAACCCGCAGCCGTAGGCGAGGATCAACGGGGCGGACCTCGCCTTCGGCTGCGGGTTAAACGAATCAATCAACAAGCCGCTTTCGCGTCGCGGCTCACCCAATCAATGACAATCATCCTCCCCGGACACCATCATGCATTTTAAAATAAACCTCCGTACTCTGTGTTGCGGCTTGCTCATCACACTCTCCAGCATTCACCAGCACTGTGCTGCTCAGGTCGATACGCTCAGCGACGAAACTGCGTTGATCGCAATCTTAGCCGGTGATGGTCCCAAGGCTGACAAAGCGATGGCCTGCAAGCGATTGGCCGTCTACGGATCGGAACAAGCAATTCCGGAGTTAGCTAAGTTGCTATCCGATCCGCAGCTCGCGTCGTGGACACGCATTGCACTGGAAGCGATTCCCGCTGCGGAATCCGACCAAGCCTTACGGGCTGCGTGCGATTCCCTCAATGGCAACTTGTTAATCGGAGCGATCAATTCATTGGGCGTGCGTCGAGACGCGGGTTCCGTGAAGACACTCACCCCCCAATTGCAAAACGCTTCTCCAGAAGTAGCTGAAGCCGCCGCAATTGCCTTGGGAAAAATTGGCGACCAAAGTGCAGCAACGGCGCTCCGCGCTGCGCTCGCTACCGCCAGCTCAGAAAAAGTTCGCTCGGCAGTGGCTGAAGGCTGCGTATTGTGTGCTGAACGATTCGCGGCCGCAGGGGATGCTCCGGCAGCCATTGAGATCTATGATCAAGTGCGCTCGATGAAAGAACTTCCACCACAGAGAATTGTGGAGGCTACGCGGGGTGTGATCCTGGCCAAGCAGCAAGCGGGAATTCCTATTCTAATTGAAGCGCTGCGTTCACCAGAGAAGACGCTGTTTTACGTCGCTCTGCAATCGGCGCGGGAAATGCCAAGCGCCGAATTGGCCACTGCGCTGCTGTCGGAAGTCAAGTCAGCTAGCCCCGAGCGCGCGCCGTTGATCGTGCAAACACTGGCCGATATGCCAGGCACAGTCGACGCCAGCACCATCATCAAATTGGCCACCGAGCCGGGGTCGAAGGAAGTTCGCATGGCTGCCTTGGGGGCCATTGGACGTACTGGCAACGCCACTTGCGTAGCACCCCTTTTGAAAGTTGCCGCCGAGTCGGAAGATTTATATGCGCCGGTAAAGGCGGCTCTAGTTGAATTGCCCGACGAAGCACTGAATCAAGAAATTGTCGCTCGTTTGCCCACCGCGACGGGGGACGTTGAAACGCAACTCCTATTGGAGGTGATTGGCCTGCGGCGGATTAGCGCCACCTCGGAATTGCGCAATGCGCTGAAAAGTCCCAAGTCCAATATCCGCGCTGCGGCACTAGAATCACTTGGGAGTACAGTGTCACAAGATCAATTGGCATTGTTGATTGAACAAGTTGTCTCACCCGCACATGCGGAAGACATCAACACTGCGCGACAGGCGCTCATGACAGCAGCTATTCGTATGCCCGAACGCGAAGCTTGTTCTGCACAGTTAACAGATGCCATGCAGGGTGCCTCCATACCAACTCAAATATCGCTATTGGAAATTTTGGGGGCGATGGGAGGCCCAACCGCGTTACAAACTTTGGGATCTAACGCGCAGAGCAGCGATACTCAGTTGAAGGATGCCGCCAGTCGTCTATTGGGCGAGTGGATGACCATTGATGCAGCGCCGGTATTGTTGAAGCTCGCCACCTCAGGTCCAGAGGACAAATTCCAAGTTCGCGCCATGCGCGGCTACATTCGCATTGCGCGGCAATTTGTCATGCCCGAAGAGAAGCGTGTTGAGATGAGCGGCCAGGCACTGCAAGCCGCCAAGCAAGATGCCGAACGAAAATTGGTACTGGAGGTCTTAGAACGCTATCCAAGTCTGGGGACACTCAAGTTGGCGCTGGAGGCTGCCCAAGCCGGCAACCTCAAAGCCGATGCACAAGCAGCCGCGCTCAACATCGCTGCCAAATTGAAGGATGACCCAGCCGCAGCGGCATTGATCAAAGGCGCTGGTTTAAGCCCGTAGGAGAGCGAACTGTTGATCAATACGTTCAAGCCCAATACCGTTCTAGTTTCCAGGAGCGGTATTTGTTTAACGCCGAGCCGGAGCAGGCTGTCGATCCGAGTGTGATCGGCCAATCTCGAAATCCACTACTAAGCAGAGAGTGTACCGAAGTTAAAGTCGCAGCCTGCGCAGGCGACGGCAGCGTCCGAGCCCGGAAGTATCCAGCCGGGAATCTAGCAAATCAGCCCCAAACCGAATGGCACAAGGTTAAGGCGTAGCGCACTGGGCGAACCACCGTCCGCGGTGCGCGTTTTCCTTGCTTTTCTGTTATTGCGCAGGTAAAATTGCAATTCGCGTTTCACGCAAGAATAACTTCATCAGGTTATGATCAATGTGTGTCAAACCGTAGCGATCAAGCGGTTTAAGGGAGATGAGGGTAGCATGAGCGAGCTGATGGAAGTTGACTGCCCGGCGTGCTCCAAGCCGATGCGGTTCAGAAGGAAAAGTGATAGTCGGCACGTGGCGTTGAATTGCCCTGGTTGTGCGCATTTCTTCCAAGTGGAATTACAGCCTGCGACTCCTGCAGCACAACCGGTAGTCGCCACGCCCATCCAAGCTCCGGTGGCAGCCATTGATGAATTCTTAGCCAATCCGGAATACTCGCGGCCAATCATTACCACCCGCCCGCAAACCAGTTCGAATTCCGACAGCGGGATTTCTCCGGCTGCAATCAAGATTACCGCTGCCATCTTGGCTGGAGTTTTGTTATTTGGCTTTGTCGGTTATGTCGCCTATTCAGTATTGAGTTCGCTAGACCTCACGGCGATGGTGACGAATTCAGGCGAAAGCCCATCGACAAATGAATCGACAAATGAATCGACAACGGACATGAATCCCGAACCTCGCGCATCATCAAACGATCGATCCGCGGACAACAGTTTCTCTGCGAGCTCCGTAGTCAATCCGTCGTCGACATCCAGTGAATCGCCAACTGCGAATGTTAAGCAATCGAGCAGCGTTCTCAACTCGCTGGCTGCGGGCAGTTCCCATCGATCCCAGGCGACGTCCGACGGTACTATTGCTACGCTGCCAGCGGCGCCAATTTCCGATCAACGTCACGAAGTTAATAAGCCGACCGTTAATTCGACTGATCCAAATGGCAGCTCTTCGCTAACCACAACGAACGAGCGTGCAGCCGCTGAGAATATGGCGGATGTCATTGAGCGTGCCGAACAGAGCGTCGTGCGCATTGAAGTGACTTCGGCGGACGGCGATAGTTTGGGAAGTGGCTTTGTCGTCGATCAGCAAGGAACCATCGTCACCAATTGCCACGTGTTGGCAGGAGCCTTGAGTGCGGTCGCTCATTTCCCCAATGGTCGGCGGTGCGTCGTGACGGGGACTAAAGTCATCGACCAATCGCGGGATATTGTCATCGCTCAGATATCTGACAACTCAGCACCTCCGATTGCCATCGCTGGCAGCCTACCGCGTAAAGGGGAACAAGTCACAGCGCTCGGCGCACCCCATGGTTTAGCATTCACCGCGACGCGAGGCATCATAAGCGCCATTCGCCCAGGGACCGAAATCGGTTCCGAGCACCAAGGAACTTGGGTCCAAGTTGATGCGGCCTTGTCACCAGGAAACAGCGGCGGACCACTGATTAACTCCCACGGGGAAGTCGTGGGGATGAGCACGCTGGCCTCGCAAGGAACGGCGCAAAATTTAAATTTCGGCATCTCCGGCCAGGATATCCGTACAGCACTCACCAACGCACGATCGGCTCATACCTTAACGCTCGCCGCCGGCGTAGGCAAAGTTCGTATGCACGAGGACGGTCCAAGCTCTGGAGCGGAAGGCCAGATCACTCAGGAAGCCAAGATCTCCGATGCGGCCTTTGCCGACTACGTAACGCGAGGGGTCGACGATTTTGACTATTTACTCAAAAGCCTGCGCAACGAATCGACACGTCTCAGCCTCGAGCTGAAGGAGATGAAACGCGGTGAAAACTACATTCCTCCCGCCTTTCGCAGCGAAGATGCCGCCGTCGCTCGAGTCATGGCTCCCGGCCAACGCGCACCCAAATGGTTTTTCCTCAATGAAACAACCAAGCAAGCCGTCATCTCTCGACAGCTGGAGAAAATTAAGACCTTCACCAAACTGAAAACGGAGATTCGCGACTCACAAGACGCCGGCTCATTGTTTGAATTGCTGTGGAATCACGGCCCGCGACTCGACGTTCGCCGCAACAATTCGCTGGGCTATGTCTCCGACTTGCTGGTCCTGCATGCTTTCAACGAACACGATGTGTTGGTATTGCTCGACGAAACGCCCTACCTGCTATGGGCTCCATCTACGGCTGGCATGTCGGGTGGCGAACTATGGGAGGGGCCGGTCTACGTAGCCGGGACAGCCACGGCACAATTACGCAGTGGAATGACGACCTCAGTAACCGTCTTGCAATTGGTTTCGGAAAAACAGCTTCGAGCTGCGGTCGCAAAGTCGATCCAACCGCTCGATGGCTATCGCACTTGGACAGATCACTCGGGGAGTTTTTCCATCGAAGCCAAATTGCTTGGCAAAGATGCGACCACCGTGAGCTTGCAGACACGCGAGGGAAAAATTGTGACTGTGCCCCGCGAAAAACTGTCCGCAGCCGATGTGGAATTTTTGGATCAGTAAACGACGGGTCCTTCTTTGACTTCGTACCCACGTGAACCTCAGCCGCTAGCGGGCTGTTGATTTAGTGAGCCGTGACGCGTGAGCGGCCGGGCGGCCAACACTGCCCGGTGCCTTACGGCCCACGGCTCACCCTTAGGTTCAATACTCCGATTAAATCAACAGCCCGCTAGCCGTGGGTACTGAGCTGTCTCGTCAGTCTCTATAGGGCCCATTTAAGTCGGATTTTTCGGTCGGAGTTCGAACGCCGAACCAATTCTCTGCAACTCGACCTGTTTTGCCCCCGTACGCATTGACTTGGCGGCTTTTTCTGAATAGATTCCTAAATCTGGCTTTTTAATAACTGACGGCGCTGCATTAGCACTGCTAATTCCGCAGCTTCGACTTCGATCCCCCAGCGATTCTATGCATCTTCGGAATTTAAAAGTGTTTTGCGATGTTGTCGGCCGGCACAGCTTTTCCAAAGCGGCCTCGGACAATGACATGACACAAAGCGGTGCCAGCCAGGCGGTGCAGCAGTTGGAAGAGCACCTGCAAGTGCAGTTGATCGACCGCAGCAAGCGTCCGTTTATCTTAACCGCCGAAGGGACAGCTTTTCACAAGGGCTGTGTTCAGATACTGCGTGAGTTCGAAACGCTGACGGAGGAAGTCCGCGCGATCGGCAACGAAATGACGGGCCGGGCTTCGGTGGCGGCGATTTATAGCGTGGGGCTAAGCTATTTGCCTGGCCTGCAACGCGCGGTGAAGACGCGCCACCCCAAGGCAGAGGTGCGTTATCAGTTCGCCCATCCCGACGAGATCTATCGTTTGGTAGAGCAGGGGATGGTCGACTTTGGTTTGGTCAGCTATCCACAATCCTCCAAGACAATCACGGCAACCGATTGGCTGGAAGAGACGATGCGGTTGGTAGCCCCGGCCGATCATCCGCTCGGATCCAAGAATGAAGTGCAACCTGAGGATCTTTCGTCCGAGGCGTTGGTGGCGTTTGCTCCGAACCTGCGGATTCGGCACGAGATCGATCGCTACTTGCGTCAACTGGGGATCACCATGCAGATTGCCGCCGAGCTCGACAACATCGATTCGGTGAAGCATGCCATGGAAGTCAATTCGGCGGTTGCCTTCCTCCCCGAACCAACGGTTCATGAAGAGATCGAAGCGGGAACAGTGGTAGTTCTCAACTGTCCATGGTTGAAGTTAATTCGCCCCTTGGGTTTAATTCAACGGCGCAATAGCACGCTTGGTCGTACGGCGCGAGGGGTGATCGAATTGATTTTGGAAAGTACACCGGAAAGTCGAACAACCGACCAGCCATCTGGGGGCGACTCAGGCAAGCCACCACTTACAAAATTTAGTCACACATCCGCCAGTAAAACTGGTTAAATGTCACCACGCATGAATTTGAAGTCATCGTATAGATCACAAGGCACCAAACCTATGCAGCCACTTCTTCACTTGCCCGAGCGTCACGGACTGTACGATCCGGCCAACGAAAAAGAAAACTGTGGCGTGGGATTCATCGCGCACATCAAAGGCCAAGCCAGCCATCAATTCGTACTCGATGCCTCGACGATGCTCGTCGCCATGGATCACCGTGGCGCTTGTGGTTGCGAGGCGAATACGGGGGATGGCTCCGGAATGTTGACAGCTTTGCCGCACAAGCTACTGCGTAAAGTTGCCAAAGCCGATTTAAAAACCGACCTACCAGAACCAGGCCGCTATGCGGCCGGCTTGGTCTTTCTCCCCAAGGCTCCCGCCGAGCGGAAGTTCTGCAAGGAAACTTTGGTACGCATCATCTCCGAGCAGGGACAACGCTTGGTCGGTTGGCGGGTTGTACCAACAGACGCCAAGAAAGCCGACATTGGTCCAACGGCCTTGGCAGCCGAACCGGCTATCGAACAACTCTTCGTGGCTGCCGCCGATGGCGTCGAAGGCGAAGCCTTTGAACGACAATTGTATATCATTCGCAAAACTGCCAGCCATGCCCTGCGCGGCAGTGAAAAACTCAAACATGCACTGCAGTTCTATATTTGCAGCCTGTCGACCAAGGTCATCATCTACAAAGGGATGCTAACCAGCGGACAAGTTCTGCCCTATTTCCCCGACTTGACCGATACCGATTACCAAACCCACCTGGCAATGGTCCACAGTCGTTTTTCCACCAATACGTTCCCCAGTTGGGATCGCGCACAACCACTGCGGTTCATGAGCCACAACGGTGAAATTAATACGCTCCGTGGTAATTCGAACTGGATGAAAGCTCGCGGTGGCAACGCAGCGAGTTCGTTGTTTGGCGCCGAGTTGAAAAAACTGTTTCCAGTCGTCGAACCTCACTGCAGCGACAGTGGCACGTTTGACAATGTGCTGGAATTTCTATTGATGACGGGACGCACGCTGCAAGAAGCAGTATTGATGATGGTCCCCGAGGCCTGGCAAAAACACGAGACCATGGCCGAGGAGCGCCGCGCGTTCTACGAATACTTCAGTTGCATGATGGAGCCCTGGGATGGACCAGCTTCGATCGCATTTACGGATGGTCATTACATCGGCGCGGTGCTCGATCGCAATGGGCTGCGCCCCAGTCGCTATTACATCACCCACGATGACCGCGTGATCATGGCTAGCGAAGTGGGTGTGCTGCCTGTCGACCCAAGCCTGGTCAAAGAAAAAGGACGACTGCAACCCGGACGTATGTTCTTGGTCGACTTTAAGGCTGGCAAGCTCATTCCCGACGAAGAACTCAAACATCAATTCGCAGCCGAACGTCCCTATGGGAAGTGGCTCCGTGAACAGCGCATTACGCTCGATGAACTGGCTCCCAAGGATGAACCACATGGTTTCTACCCCGAGACGCTGCTGTCGCGCATGCAGGCCTTTGGCTACACCGTGGAAACGATGCAGTTCATGTTGCTGCCGATGATCGAACAAGCCCGAGATCCAGTCGGATCGATGGGGAACGATTCCTCATTGGCTTGCCTCAGCGATCAACCGCGTATGATCTATGATTATTTCAAGCAGTTGTTTGCGCAGGTCACCAACCCCGCCATCGATTCGATTCGGGAAGAAGTGGTGATGTCACTGGAGTGCTACATCGGGCCCGAGCAAAACCTGCTGGATGTGACCCCCGAGCACTGTCACCGACTTTTGGTGCCCCATCCAATCCTGACCAACGAGGAGTTGGCCGCGCTCGAGCACATGACCAAACGTGGTTGGCGGACGAAGAAGATTGACATCACTTTCGATCGCTCGTTGGGCAAGGCTGGGCTAGTGCAAACTCTGGACCGCATTTGCGCGGAAGCCGAAGCGGCCATCGACGAAAAATACACCCTGATCATCCTCTCCGATCGAGCACTGAGCCAAGGCCGCGTGGCGGTCAGTTCGCTACTAGCTACCGGAGCTGTACACCATCACTTGGTCCGCCAACAGAAGCGAACCCAGATCGGGATCGTGCTCGAAAGTGGCGAGGCGCGCGAGGTGCATCACCACTGCCTGTTAGTCGGTTACGGTGCCGATGCAATCAATCCCTATCTGGCCTTTGAATCGCTATGGCAAGCCAGACTCGACGACCTACTTCCCGGTGACAAGTATGACACGGATGAGAAGATCGTGACGGCCTATCGCAAAGCTGTTGCTAAGGGAATGCTCAAGGTAATGGCCAAGATGGGGATTAGCACTCTACAAAGTTACAAAGGTGCACAAATCTTCGAAGCTCTCGGGCTGCGTGATGAAGTGATTCAAAAGTGCTTTATTGGCACAGCCAGTCGTATTCAAGGAGTTAGCTTCGATGTCTTGGCTGAGGAGATGCTGCGTCGGCACTCGCTCGGATATCCGCTCGATGAATCGCGCCGCCTCCCCACGCTTCCCAATCCCGGTGAATTCCATTGGCGGGCCGAGGGAGAACGACACGGATGGGATCCCGCCGCAATTGCCGACTTGCAGATGGCGGCACGGGCCGGAGATAAAAATGCCTACTGGCGATTCGCCGAGCATATCAATCGCGACACGAAGATGAAGTGTACTTTGCGCGGCTTGCTTGAATTTAAGGAAGGTGTAGCTGGCCCCGAATTGCCACTGGAAGAAGTCGAACCGGTCAGCGCAATTGTCAAACGCTTCTGTACTGGAGCGATGAGCTTTGGGTCGATCAGCGCCGAGGCGCACGAATCGCTGGCCATCGCCATGAATCGACTAGGCGGAAAAAGCAACACTGGCGAAGGTGGCGAGGACCCCGCTCGTTTCCTACCGCTGGCCAACGGCGATTCGAAACGTTCCGCGATCAAACAAGTCGCCTCGGGTCGGTTTGGCGTAACCATCGAATACTTGACCAACGCGGACGAGATTCAGATCAAAATTTCGCAGGGTGCCAAGCCAGGCGAAGGTGGTGAATTGCCAGGCAAAAAAGTTGACCAAAACATCGCCCGGATTCGCTACAGCACTCCCGGTGTGGGGCTCATTAGCCCGCCGCCACACCACGACATTTACTCGATCGAAGATTTGGCGCAGTTGATCCATGATCTGAAGAATGCCAATCCCGCAGCGCGGATTAGCGTAAAACTAGTCAGCGAAGTCGGTGTGGGGGTAGTAGCCTCTGGAGTGAGCAAGGCGCACGCGGAACACATCGTGATCGCCGGTGATGTAGGTGGTACGGGTGCTTCTCCGTTGACTAGCATCAAACATGCCGGACTCCCTTGGGAATTGGGGATCGCCGAAGCTCATCAAACGTTGGTGCTCAATGATTTGCGCAGCCGCGTGGTGCTGCAAACCGATGGTGGCCTAAAGACTGGACGCGACGTTGTGATTGCTGCGCTGTTAGGGGCTGAAGAGTTTGGCTTTGCCACCGCTCCGCTCATTACGCTTGGCTGCATCATGATGCGGAAATGCCATTTGAATACTTGTCCCGTTGGCGTAGCTACGCAAGATCCCGAATTACGCAAAAAGTTCTCCGGCAAACCCGAACATGTGGTTAACTATCTATTCATGGTGGCCGAGGATGCGCGGCAGATCATGGCCAAGCTTGGCTTCCGCTCGTTGGATGACATGGTGGGTCGTGTGGATGCACTCGACAGCAGCAAAGCCATCAAGCACTGGAAGGCGGACGGACTCGATCTGACAGCCATGTTGACCCCTGCCAAGAAACTGCGTCCCGACGTGATTACGCGGCACGCTATTCCGCAAGACCACGGATTGGAAAAATCGCTCGACGTAACCGTGTTGGTTCCCGCTGCTCGAGAGGCCATCGCCAATCGCAAGCCGGTCAAGATCAACTCGGACATCATCAATATCAATCGCACCGTGGGAACCATCTTGAGCCATGAGATTGCCAAGGTGCATGGTCAAGCCGGTTTGCCCGACGACACGATTCATATCAATCTGAAAGGTTCAGCTGGACAAAGTCTGGGTGCCTTTCTAGCGCATGGAGTGACCATTGAGCTCGAAGGCGACGCCAACGACTATGTCGGCAAGGGACTATCGGGCGGTCGCGTGATTGTCTATCCGCCGAAGTCCAGTAGTTTCCCTGCCGAAAACAATATATTGGTGGGGAACGTTTGCTTGTACGGCGCGACCAGCGGCGAAGCCTTTTTTCGCGGGCGCGCGGCTGAGCGTTTCTGCGTTCGCAACTCCGGTGCACACGCAGTGATCGAAGGCATCGGTGATCACGGGTGCGAATACATGACCGGTGGACGGCTGGTGGTGCTAGGAACCACAGGCCGCAATTTCGCCGCCGGCATGTCGGGTGGTATCGCTTACATTTGGGATCGCGTGGGTGATTTTAATCTGAAGTGCAATTTGGGAACGGTATTGCTCGAGCGGATTGAAACCCCCGAGGAGGAAGCGGCTGTTCGCGATCTGATCAGTCGCCACGCCCAATACACCGGTAGCCAGCCCGCCGAAGAAGCGTTGGCAGATTGGCCGACGTTCCTTGCGCAATGCGTGAAAGTCATGCCCATCGATTACAAACGCGTTTTGGAAGAGCAAGCCGGCCTGCGCGAGCCAGCCTTGGTGGCGTTAGACAATGATTGAGTCGGTCAGTCAGGCTGGATGTACGTCAGGCTTTCCAGCCTGACCCAATGTCCCCCTAAACCTTCGCCCAAAACAACAATAACCCACTTTAAAACCACTTAGTAAACCAACTGCACATCCCACTGCCATACCCCGGTCAGTCAGGCTGGAAAGCCTGACGTACTTATAGAGAAACAATTATGGGAAAGCCAACAGGATTCAAAGAGTTCGATCGCAAAAAAGTGCCGTGGCGCTTACCTGTAGTTCGACTCCAAGACTATGCCGAAGTTTACACGGAGCCGGTCGTGGCTCAACTGCGCGAACAGGGTGCGCGGTGTATGGATTGCGGAGTCCCGTTCTGCCAATCGGCCAGCGGTTGTCCCATCGACAATTTGATTCCCGAGTGGAACGACTTGGTCTACCACGGACGTTGGAAGGAAGCCAGCGACCGACTGCACAAGACCAACAACTTTCCCGAGTTCACGGGTCGGACCTGTCCCGCCCCTTGCGAAGGAGCGTGCGTGCTGGGAATCACCGATCCTCCCGTTACGATCAAGAACATCGAAAATGCAATCGTCGACCGCGCGTTTGCGGAGGGCTGGGTAACAGCCAAGCCACCGGCCAAGCGCACGGGTAAGAACGTAGCCATCATTGGCAGTGGTCCCTCCGGATTGGCCGCCGCCGACCAGCTCAACAAGGTCGGGCACTCGGTTACCGTCTACGAGCGCGCCGATCGCATCGGCGGGCTGTTGATGTATGGCATTCCCAACATGAAGCTCGACAAGGGAGTCGTCGAGCGGCGGCTTGATTTATTACGAGCCGAAGGTGTCCAGTTTGTAACGAATGCGGATGTTGGCAAGAACGTCGATCCTAAACAGTTGATGCAGGACAACGACGCGGTTTTGCTGGCAACGGGCGCGACCAAGCCTCGCGATCTGCCGATTCCCGGTCGCGAGCTCAAGGGAATTCATTTTGCCATGGACTTCCTGCGGGCCAACACCAAGAGTCTGCTCGACAGCGCGCTGGCCGACGGTCAATACATCTCAGCCAAGGGAGAAAAGGTCGTCGTCATCGGCGGAGGTGATACTGGAACGGACTGCATTGCTACCAGCTTGCGTCATGGTTGCACCCAGTTGGTCAACTTTGAATTGATGGATCGTCCACCGGAGTTTCGCGCGGACGACAATCCCTGGCCGCAATGGCCTCGCATTTTCCGCGTCGATTATGGACACGAGGAAGCAACTGAAAAGTTTGGCCGCGATCCGCGCGACTATTGTCTACTGAGCAAAGAGTTCCTGGACGATGGCCAAGGGCACGTGAAAGGGATTCGCGCCGTCAAAGTTCAATGGAGCAAAGGCGCCGACGGACGCATGACCATGGAAGAGATCGCCGGTTCGGAGCACATCGTGGACGCCGATTTGGTTTTGCTGGCGATGGGCTTCCTCGGTCCAGAGCAATATTTGGTTGAAGCACTCGGATTCGACACCGACCCGCGCAGCAACTATGCGGCCCAGCATGGACCGTTTAGCACAAGCGTCAGCGGTTTGTTCGCAGCCGGTGATTGTCGCCGCGGTCAATCGTTGGTGGTGTGGGCGATCAATGAAGGACGTGGCGCCGCCCGAGCCATCGACATTTACTTGCAGGGCAACAGCATCTTGCCAGCCCCCGGAATCACCATGGGCACCGCCACCGCCATGAGCGTATAGAAGCCAGGGGTCAGCCTCTGTTTTCAAGAGTTGTGGATGACTGGCAAAGTGCTAACATCTTGCGGATCGTGTTCATGTTTCGCGCGGTACCGTCCTTGGCCAGCGGCAGCTTGAGCTTCGAACGCCCCGAGCCGTTGGGGTAGTGCACGAACAGTTCGCGACCGTGAACCACAACTTCTTCGCCGTCGGGCGACGCGACCGCGCTTACCGCCTGCTGACTCGGAGCGCGGTCTAGCAGGATGACTTGCACCAAATTGGGCGTCGCCTTCGGGAAGGGATTGTGGCTGACGATGCTTTCGAGTTCGTCGGACGTTCGTACATGTACCTGGGCAGTTTTCCCCAGATGTTCTCCGAGGGCGTCGGCAAGGGCTTGCTGGGCTTTGGTCTTGGACAGCTTAGTGGAAAAAACAACATTTCCACTCTGAATGTAGGTCGTTACTTTTTCGAAGCCAATCTCTTCGCACAACTGTTTCAAGTCTGCCATCGCCAGCTTGCCCGTTCCACCTACGTTGATCGCTCGAAGAAAAGCTGCCAGAATTGCCATAGACCAATACGCTCCGGGTTGGGTCACCAAAAGTGCGGGAGTGCAGTATACTCGACGCCGAGAAATCCACGTAACCACGCCAAACAGATAAGTCGAAAGGTTGCGGCTGCGGAGTGCCCTGGCAAAGGTGGAAACAATGAGAGCCCAAGGATTGAACGGGTGACGAACTTGTAGCTGACCAGTCATGATCCCACCAATGCAAGGTCGGTGGTGATCGTCAACTCAACCTCGCGACCGCGCTACGCGGTTAAACAGTCTCCGCTCGACTCAACCCTACTCCTTGTCGGGTCCTCCCTCGTTTTCTCCCCAAGCTAATTAGCTTTAGAATTCCGAAAGCGGATGTTGCCGGGATTGACGTCGGCGATGTGAATTCCAAAATCGCGAAATTCGTCCAGAATCTGCTCTACGGCTGGCCAGTTGTCTTCGAACGCTTCGCTCTTTTGCTGTCGCCAATCCTCCCAGACTTCATCCGAATAGTCTGGCGGATGATCTAAATAGGCGCCGCCAAAATCGAGCACAAAAGGGGGACTAACCGTCGTCATTTCGATGGCTCGCAAGTCGTCGTCATAGCCGATGAGCTGTGGAACCATGTGGCCACAGACTTCGTCAATGTTCAAATCGTAGAGTCGCAAGTACACGTCACGCTCACGGAGGTAGGCGGTTTCTCGCTCGTGGAATTTGACTGCAATTCGTCTCCGGACCGATAGATCGACGACGAGATATACGCTACCTTGAGTACCGGTACCCAAGCAGGATTGGATTTCCAACTCACGGGAATTGAGATAGCTTTCAATTCGCTCACGGTTTTCTTCGGGACTTGGCATGATTTCACTGAACGGCACTTTTTCAGCCGATGTTGAATTGGTTCTCCATGTGGATGGCAAACAATATGAGTTGGGGCAACTTGGCCCCGATTTCGCCATCCTTCGCAAACAAGCAGCCATCACAGGATCGCGCGGCGAATTGGAAACGATCATTGATGGTAACGCATCGCGCTGGCCAGTGCGCATCACGACGCCGATCACCGGCGAGTCGCGGCGGTTTTCGTTTGAGGCGGAATAGGCATAAGTATGCAAGTCGCATAGACGGCAGCCCACGGTCGGGCAGCAAAACACGTTGCTGCAACGGATATTGTTAAAGAATTGGACACTTCTCGCTGATCGCCGGTGCTGATAGGAGATTCTACCCTCCCGCGCGCCCGAGCTCGCTATCAAAAGCGCACGTTTTCGCGGGAGGGTCGCTAGGTGAGTTCTACGAACCTAGCGGGGAGGGCAAACATGTGTTTTCCCTCCCCGGAAAGCTCGCATTACTCGCTTGCCGACCCTAGTATGTTACCAGCATTGCTGAAAAGCCGAAATCTGGCACAGTAAAGCGAACGAAGCTACTGCAACTTTAGGCCAGTTGCGGTAGCGCCAATCGGT
>JBGSNE010000312.1:0-3400 GCA_041739785.1 Pirellulaceae bacterium | reverse complement strand
CCGCGATTCCCCGGAACAGGGGTGTCGGCTCAAAGATGGATGGGTCGAAAGCCCAGGTTTATAAGTTGAGCCAGAGCCAGTTCTCCTCGGGCTGAAGGCCCAGCAGATTATCTAGCCCAGGGCAAGCCCGAGACCCAGGCCAGCACTTCGCTCGCAAGCTCGCTACGTTTGGCCTGGGCTAGATAATCGGCTGGACCTTCGGTCCGTCAGATCCGACCAGGGACTCGCGTCCCAGGCTAGCGCCTGTCGTCGCTTCGCGACTAAGAACTAGACCAGTCTTCACATCGTGCAAGAACAAAAACCGCGCGAATGATTCTCAAAGAAATCAACCCAAACTGCTATTTGTCGCACAGGCCAGGCGGAGCCTGCAATTCAATGGGTTCCCAGGCAGAGCCCTACGCCGTGAACGACTTTGAACTTGAAAATGTTTGGCTTCGCGGGAGCTTGTCTCCCCCGAAGCATGTTTTGGTGTACTACCGGCTCCAAACGGCCGCCTGAGACTTGGATTCCTTGGTGGGCGTCAATTAGTATGCCAAAGCGGCGTCCGTCGGAGGCAAGCCCCGAACGGACGAAAATCGTTCACGGCGTAGGGCAGAGCCTGGGAACCAGATGGTGGTGATCAGCGACAAGTGTCGGAAATCGAGCCGATATTCCCGCTGATTTCAGCTAAAGTGGCGCTGTCCAATTACGCTGACCAATTACAACGTAGCTAGCGAGCCGCGTTGCGGGCGGAGAGGATCGTGCAACCCGTGAGGACCAGCTGCGTCAGGACCAAGATCAAAAGCAGCGTGAAGACGGGCAAACGCTCCTCGGTGCCACCAACCAGGTCATCTCGAAATTGGTGACCGAACATCCCGACGATGCACACGGCTACTGAGATAAGCGAAAATGTAAATGCGAGCCACATCGCCCATTTGGCCCCCCGCAAAAGCAAGTTTCCAATGCCAACCATCGGTAGGTATAGCAAACCAATTATTCCCACCAGCTCCAGGACTGCACCCAATGGCGATTGTTGGCCAACCACTCCAAAAACAACATACGACATCCCAACGATCGACCAAATCGAGAGCATGACGCCGATGACAATAAACACCAATCCTGTTGTACGGCGGGCGACGTCGGGACTGTTCACGAACCAGCGAAACATGCGGACCATTGTCCCTTGCGAGCGGCTGTTGAGTGGAATTCCCCGCAGATAGCGGTTGAATTCTGCTTCCAATTCAGCGGCATCCTGAAAGCGGTGAGCAGGGGATTTTTCTAGGCACTTAAGGACGATCGTTTCCAAGTCGATTGGGATCTTGGGATCCAGTGACCTAGGGGAAGGCGCTGGGTTTTCGATTGTTTTTTTGAGCAATGCAAGGGAAGTGCCTCGAAACGGCCGCTCGCCGGTCAGCAGTTCAAAAAACAAGACTCCCATCGAATAGACGTCGCTGCGCATGTCGGCCAGCCGCGAATCTCCACGGGCCTGCTCGGGTGACATATAGGCCGGAGTACCTAACACCTGTCCTTGCGCGGTCATCAACGATTGCTCAGCCGACTCGATTTTCGCTAAACCGAAGTCGAGCAAGAATGGCTGGCGATTGACATCGATCAAGATATTACTGGGCTTCAAATCCCGGTGAGTAATGGCATGGCGATGCGCCTCAGCCACGGCATTGGCAATGCGTTGGCAAATCTCCGTCGCTTGTCGTGGCGATAGAGGATTACCCGCCACGAATCGATCCAATGGGAGGCCTGCGACTAAGTCTTGAACGATAAAATATTGGCCGTCGATGCAGTCGACATCGTGCACCGCGACAATGTTTGGGTGCCTCAATTGAGCTGCCACTTTTGCTTCCCGGACAAACTGGGCTCGCTCCTCGTCGCCTACAATCGCAAATCGAGGCAACTTGACCGCTACTTCGCGGTTTAATCGTAGATCTTTGGCTCGCCAGACTGTCCCAAAGCCGCCATGGCCAATAATCTCGACCAATTCATAGTGGCCGAGAACGCAGCCTGACTGATGAGTTTCCTGACCGACCGATTCATTAGGATTACGTTGCGTCGAAAGGCTATCATGGAAAGAGAGTGTGACTGAGGCATGTTGGTCATCGTTGGGAGTTGCCCCAACATCTGTGGCGCTTTCAAACTCCGCATCTTCATCTTGAGGTTCAGAAAGCGAATTCATAACTCAATCAAAACCTAATGCTCTGTCCATCTTGAAAATTCGCGTTCAACGCGCTTTGGGAAAAGATGCCCGACACGAATGGTACGAGCCCGGCGTAGCGGAATTCGCCAAGAGTTTCGGCAGTATCACTTTACTCGTGAAAACCGAAACTCTTGGCGAGTTCCGCTACAGTATGTCTGCGAATAGGTGTACGACTGCAAAAGCCGATCCGACGTTTCGAGCAGGTGTTCTTTCCGATAGTTGTGCATGTCGTGTATTATTCTTCGTAACCGTTCACGCGATCAACACTTCAGTATATGGTTTTCCAGGGTGATCGCTGAGGGTTGAAGTCATACTGGGATAGCATTTTTCATATTCGCGCTCGTTCGCGCCATTCGTGGGCCGTGATTGTTTTTGCCCGTGAATGGCGCGAACGAGCGCGAATTCATGCATTGAGTACAGATCGAATGCAAAAAATTCTAAGTAGATAGGACACACAGTAGTGGTGGTACAGGCCGGTGAGCCAACTTTGCCGCGATAGCCTCGTGAAGGAAATCGAAGAAACTACGATTTTGCTTCCGGTGGGTGGCGATTGAGGACTAAATCCGTTCGTGATAACGTTGGCCGACTTCACCACGCGTACCCTGTGGGTTATGCGACGGTCGATCACGCAGTAGCGAAAATGGTTTCAGTGCAGAGCTTCGCGAGATAGCCACGCGAGACTGGAACTTGGAGCACATCTTCGAGCTAGGTTTCAATTTGGCTAAGGCCAGCTCAAGTTCGCCGATACGCTTGGATTGCGATTCCCAATATGCCGTTAGCTTGGAAACATGCGCTCGCAATTCTTCGATTATTCCATCTCGCCTGTCTATGCCTGGGCTGTGCGACAAATTGCAGTTTAGTAATTTCTTATAGATGCGATTTTGGACACTTCTCGCAGATCGCCGGTGTCGATGACGGTGAAAAAACGTGGAATGCGACAGTTCTCGCCGATCGCCGGTACGGATAGGGCTTTTTTACCCTCCCGCGCGCCAAGCTCGCTATCAAGAGTGCATGTTTTCGCGGGAGGGTCGCTTGGTGAGTTCTACGAACCTAGCGGGGAGGGCAAACAACTGTTTTCCCTCCCCGGAAAGCTCGCATTACTCGCTTGCCGACCCTAGTATGTTACCAGCATTGCTGAAAAGCCGAAATCTGGCACAGTAAAGCGAACGAAGCTACTGCAACTTTAGGCCAGTTGCGGTAGCGCCAATCGGT
>JBGSNE010000252.1:0-16045 GCA_041739785.1 Pirellulaceae bacterium | reverse complement strand
TCCCGCACGAAGTCTAGCTCCAGAGGGTCAAAAACGATCTACCGATTGGCGCTACCGCAACTGGCCTAAAGTTGCAGTAGCTTCGTTCGCTTTACTGTGCCAGATTTCGGCTTTTCAGCAATGCTGGTAACATACTAGGGTAAAGCTAATGGATGCTGAAAGGGTTGCTCTGAGAACTCGGAGCAGTCCAAAGTTGGTAAGATAGAGTCCTCTGGAATCGACACTCCACTCGCGTTTTCCCTCCCAAGAGTATTACGAAGAGAGCATTACAAAGAGTATGAAGAGTACTACCATGATGACGTCTCACCACCGAAGTCGGCTGTTTTTCGTAGCCTTGTGGATTGCGGCAGGCTGTCAGGTCCAAACCTCCACGGCGGCTGACAATCAGCGGCCTAATATTCTATTTGCCTTTGCGGATGACTGGGGCAGGCAAGCCAGTGCCTACGCTCAGTTGGATGGGGCAGGGACGATTAGCGACGCGGTCAAGACGCCCAACTTTGATCGTGTGGCAGAGCAAGGAGTTTTATTCAAGAACGCCTTCGTCAATGCGCCCTCCTGTACACCCTGTCGTAGCTCGTTGGTGTCAGGTCAGTACTTTTGGCGGACCGGTCGCGGAGCCATTTTGCGAGGCGCTGTGTGGGACGAAAAAATCCCAGCCTGGCCTCTGCTGCTGCTTGACAGTGGCTATCATCTTGGAAAAAGCTACAAAGTTTGGAGCCCTGGAACTCCCAGCGATGCGCCCATCGGACAGCAGCAATACGCCTTTGAGAAAGCGGGCGGACGCATCAATCAATTTTCGCAAAACGCTACGAAACTAGTTGGCAGTGGCAAGACGGTAGCGGCAGCCAAACAAGAATTGCTCGATGAAGTCCGACAGAACTTCAGCACGTTCTTGGCAGAGCGCGATGCTGACCAACCGTTTTGTTTTTGGTATGGGCCGACAAACGTACATCGCAAATGGATTCGCGGATCAGGAAAGGCGTTATGGGGGATCGATCCCGATTGGCTACAGGGAAAGCTCCCCCCGTTTCTTCCCGACGTGCCAACGATCCGGGAGGACATCGCAGATTATCTAGGGGAGGTGCAAGCCTTTGATGCGGCGCTGGGGGTGTTGTTGGAAGAGCTCAAACAAGCCGGTCTTGATGACAATACACTGATTGCCATCAGCGGCGACCATGGACCGGCGGGCTTTCCGCATGGCAAATGCAATTTGTATGATTTCGGTACGCGTGTTTCTTTGGCGGTTGCTGGCCCCAAGGTAAAAGGGGGACGCGTGGTCGATGACTTCGTAAGCCTCCCCGATTTGGCACCTACGTTTTTGGAGGCTGGTGCTGTCGAGATCCCTGAAGTGATGACCGCGCGGAGATTGTGGTCCGTATTGCAAGCCGAAGGAGAGGGGCAAATTGATCCGGCTCGCAGCCAAGTGTTCATCGGTCGCGAGCGGCATGTGGAGATGGCCCGCGAAGGGAATTTGCCCTATCCGCAGCGAGCCATTCGCACGGCGGACTATGCGTTGGTAATCAATTTCAAACCTGACCGTTTTCCGCTGGGGGATCACTATTTGCTCAATAGTGACAATCCACCGTCCACCGAAGAAGTGACCGAGTCGACCTTTGTGACGCTCCCCGATGAAGACGCGGGTCCGACCAAAGCGTGGTTAGTCGACCACCGCAACGATCCGCAGTGGAGCAATGCTTTCGAGCATGCTTACGGTAAACGGCCACATGAAGAGCTGTTCGACCTGCGTAAAGACCCACATCAAATGCACAATGTGGCCCATGATCCTGCCTATGCAAAGGTACTCAATGACCTACGGTCGCGACTGATGAACGAACTAACGCACAGCGGTGATCCACGGGTCATCGAAGATGGCAAGTTTTTTGAAACGCCTCCGATGGCTGGACCGCTACCGGACGATGTGCCTCATCCTAATCGTTCGCGAAAATAGACTTAGAGCCAAACAAGTAACGTGTCGGACACTTCGGGAACCAAGTCAAACCATTGAATATCAAGGTGCTTTAGAAAGTGTCCGACACCTTTTGGTTTGGCTGTCAGTTTTTGGAGTTACGTTTTTGGAGTGCCATTGATGAGCAATCTCTCGGGTCATAGGAAAATCACTCAGGCTGCCGTGATGGAGTTTTCGTCGAGCCTCAGCGCGGCGCCTTTGCTGGGAGGCCTCAATTCGGCGGGTTTGCCGGATGCGGTCGTGTCGCGTGATTTGATCGACGTAATATCCGGAGGACATTGGGCCGACTTCGGGCAGAAACACCATTTCATGCGGCGGTTCGACGGTCAAAGCCCCTACCAAGCATGGGAGGATGCGTGCGAGTGGATTCGCTCCAACGCCTTGAGCTCGGCTCAACTGATGGCCACTCTCCTGACGCGCCCAGAGCTCAATCGTGGTCATCAACGCAAACCATGCGGAACGTGCGTGGCGATGACCTTTCAAAACGTCAGTTGGCAACCCCTGGGTTATGCTATTCATGCTCTGGAGGATTCTTTTGCGGCCGGCCACGTAACGCGAGCCGCCGCAACAGCGGATTCTCAGCCAGGGAACATCGAGCATATAAAGCGCTACGCAGGGGCGGAAAAAGAAAATCACTCAGAGGAGGATGAAGCCTGGTGGGACAACAAAACAAGTGGCTTTTCGCTGAGTGGAAGATTAGCCAAGAACGCCGTCAAGGCTTTGTTGCAAATCGTGCTCGATACGGCACTGGCCGACAAACACCCCGCGGCGCTCCAGGGTTGGACCGGTTTTCGGGAAGTTTGGCTCAAGCCATCGAACAAACTGAGTCGCACTACCGACCGGGTGTTTGAACTGATCGATCAATTCTATGTTGGTACGCGGATCGGCGCGACCAATGTTAAGACGGTCAATTTCGACGAGGAGGGTCTGGCCAAAGCGCTACTTAAAGAAAGTTCGCAAACTGTGCTGCGCGTCTTCGAACGCTTGGATGATCAGTACAACTCCGATTCCGATGACATTGCCGAACTGTATGTCAACAAAGTTAAAAAGGCCGGCGGGGCTTTGGAATCCAGCTTGGCAGCCAATAAAGAGCTTGTTACGCGTTTGATCAAGGTGATGGACGAGGGCTGGACCAGCGATGGAGAGCAACTGTGCATCGACTATTTGAAGGCGCTGTGACAACGGAAAGCTGTGACCACGGAAACACGTTAGTTGCAGCCTGCGCAGGCGACGGCAGGCTGTTGAGTTGTTCCTGCAGTGAAGTTCACAGGCTGCCTAAGCCGGCGCCTACGTAGTCGGGGACGGCTAACGAACACGCTGTCTGTTCGGCTTTTGCAACTGCGTTAGTGCGCTTCACTCGCTGCCTCTTCCAACTACTGCGGCTGGGCGTTAAACGATTCTAGCCAAGGCCGTTCACAAGGCCACGGTATTTCGCCTAGCGAACGTGGCTGCTGCAGGGTACACAGCACAATACCTTCTTGGGAAGCATCTTAGTTACTTCGACTTCATAGGGTTGGTATTCAATCTTGGGAACCATGACCTGAACCTTACGAGTCTTCTCTACCGGTTCGAGCTTGAAGATTGTTTCCTTAGCGCACTCGATCGTGTGTTTTTTAGGAGTCTTCACGCAGTAATAGAAATCCTTTTTGGTCTCTAGAAATACCAATTGCTTTTCGCAATCTTGTTCGTCGCACGAACCGGGATACAGCCGCGCCTTCTCTTCTAAACAGATTTCTTCAACGCATACGGGACCACACTTGGTACAAACTTCCTTCTGCACGCACGTCTCAGCCAATTCGTATTGGGGGACCAGGATATTCTTGGAGCGCGAGACATTGATATCTACCAGCTGGCACTGCTTGTCGATGATTTCTTTGGATTTAACTTCGTCGAGCAGGTAGCAGCATTCCTTCTTAATCGTCCGCGTATCTTCAACACATTTGAAGGCTGTATATTTTTCGTCGCGCTCTTCGCATTTCTGCACTACGCATGGTTTCACACGGGTCTCAATAACTTTTACCGGACACATGACCGTTCGCTCGACCAGCGTGTGAGGCTGGCACGTTTTGCCGCAGTGATGACAACGCTGCAACAAGCCCTCAGCTTGCAGCAAAGCGGGGACCAGCAGGGCCCCAAGAAATCCAAGAAATAAAAAGCCGTGTTGGCGGTTAACTGCTTCCATGCGTTTCATGACCGAATTCCTATTGTTCAGCGTCTTCCGTGACGCGATTGCCGTACTACCAAAAGCGCGAGTGGGCGCGTAGTTCTTTCATCGGCTTTCGACAAAAAACAACTTGTGCTCAGTCAAGACAAAAGTAGACTAGTTTTGACTGTCCCAACGGGATGTTCGTGAAGCTGTGTCGGTAAAACCTATTGCAGCGACGATGGGTTCCGGCCCATGCCACTGAAAGCATTGCTCGGTCGCGTCGAACGACTTGGCGACTTCCGCGACGCAGAGTGCGATTGGCGTTTCTTACTTGCGCGAACTTAGGGGCGAGCCACAATCATGACGTTAATCTGTAACGTCTGCCCGGCGCGAACAATTTCGAGTTTAGCGGTTGTGTCGATTCGGTGGCCAGCAATGGCGCGAATCAGTCCCAGAGGCCCCGAGACCGGTTGGCCTTGGAACTGCGTGCAGATGTCAGCTACACGCAAATCAGCTTGCAAGGCCGGGACATTGTTGCCAGAAGCCACTGATTCAATATAGGCCCCCGTCCCAGCTTCCACCCCCGCCATCGCTCCGCGACGTGGAGAGACGGCCCCGAGTTGCACGCCAATCCAACCACGTGGGACGTGACCATGATCGCGGAGGCGCTCAAAAACTGGACGCGCGATGTGGCTAGGAACCGCAAATCCTATTCCTGAGAATGAATCACCGGCAATGGCCGTGTTGATGCCAACTAACGAACCGTAGGCATCGATGAGCGGACCGCCGCTACTGCCGGGATTGATCGAGGCGTCGGTTTGAATGAAATCCTGAAAGGGGCTATCCAGAAGTGTAGGGCGGTTCGTCGAGCTGACAATCCCCGCGGAGACACTCTGATCCAATCCATGCGGACTGCCTATCGCCCACACCCAATGTCCACGGGCTATGGCGACACTGTCTCCCCAGGCTAATGCGGGGAGCTTCATTGAGGGTACTTTGAGTAAGGCCAAATCGGTCAACGGATCGTAGCCGACTAGCTCAGCGGTATGTGTTGTCTGGTCCCCGCCACGCACTTCAATATTCTCGGCACCACGCACGACATGATAGCTGGTTAGCACTAACCCCCCAGCGCCAACAACGACCCCGGTGCCCATGGTCTCCGTTGGCAGGTTTCCAAAATAGATCTCTAGGTCATCCGCCGGTGTCGTTCGTCCCTGGGTGGCATGCTCTACGCGCACTACCGATTGGCTGGCCCGTGCAATCATCTGAGCCGAGGCGTGAGAGAGATGCGCTAAGGTTCCACTTCCTAACATTGCAGGATTGACAATTCCAACGGGTGGGGAAGAGTCAACCCCGTCGGAACTTCGGCCAGTGCTGGTATTGTTGCCCGGGGGCGTTTCTGAGGGGTTACTTGCGGGCGGAGAAGATGTGAAACTGGCCCACATCAACGCCAGAATCGCTACCACCAGCGACAGGCCAGCCACGATATCAGATCGGCTGGGACGGAATGAACTCATGCGGGTAGTCGTTATCATTTCTTGTGTTGCAACATCCGTGCATCGGCTTTGCCATCCGTACTAGTTGGCAAGCAAGTATAGCACGGATAGCCATGCCGGAGCACAGATGAGGACTACTGAGCGGTTGCCTAATGACTGTGACTGGTGATGGCCAATGCTGGGGTTGCAGCGCGACTGAAGGCCAGAGGCAGTTCGATGACTTTCAGCAGATCTTTGGGACCTGCCGTTGGGAACTGAGGGACGGACCCTGCCAGCGACTGAGTGGCAACTTGGCTACGCACCTGCTCGACGACCTCCCGCCAGTCCAGGAGTCCATCGCCATCACTGTCGGGAAGTTGCTGTAGTGTTTTTTGAATCGCACCGGAAAACAGACTGGCTTGTGCACCCCGATATTCGGCCGCCAACTGATTCCCTTCCGAGGCGGTCAACGTCAACACCATATCCCTTTGCAGGGTTCGCACCCCTTTCTTCAAATGCTCACCGTCAAGCGTTTGAATGGCTCCACTATGACACGTATCGAGAATTGCGATTTTCCGACAGGGCACATCAACCCAGCGCATCAATTCTTCAAAGCTCAGGCAGTCGCGATAGTTTTGGCGAACCAAATCGCTATAGCGCGCATTGGCAGTGACGAAGTAATACTGTTCAGTCGTTGGATCGACCAATCCATGTCCGGAAACAAAGAGCACGATGAGATCATCTGGACCCACATCGCGCATTCTGCCATCCAATTGCCCCGCTGTGCTGCGCCAAACGTGGGGAGTTACGCTGCTATCGGTCAGTGCCAGTGGCACGATATCGTAGAGCGTAGCCGCCTGAGTCATCAGCGTTTGCATGAAGCCTTCCGCATTGGCGGCACCCAGCTCAAGGCTAGGAATTCGACTATCTCGATAGTGACTGATTCCGGCCGCCAACACATACAGTCGCGGTCTGCGGTAGAGCTGTTTCTGTCCACCTTTAACATCTTTTCGCGACAATCGAACCGTATCGCTACCGATTAACTTTTCGCGGGTGGCACACAATACTTGAAGCTGCAAGTTTTCGTCAGACGGGAGTTGAGCTTGCCAGCTCAGCTCGATTCGCTCGCGTCCATCGTCGAGCGATTCGCGGGCTACCTCGCGCATTTCAGTGGCTACGACACCGCTAACATAAGCCTTGGCGGTGGCCAACTCCTGCCCGCGAGAGACGGTGACTTCGGCTCGGACAGCGGTCTGACGGCCGGTAATTAAGTCGCCGGCCAGTGGGGACAGGATCTTAACACGTGGTTGCAGCGCGATCGAATTCTGCAGCACATCGCCAAATCGAATGCGTTGATTGCCAACCAATTCGGCGGCTTGTTCGATACTCCCGGCTGTCAGCAGTCGGCGAATAAAGTTAGGACGCTCGAGTGTCCCCTGAAAGCGGTCTGCTCGATAGAAGTCGGGCTCTTGCTCCAATCCACGATTGATCTGCCAACCAAACAGGCTGTTGCCATTAAACGATGCATCGTAGTATCCGGAAGGTGTCCATACGGCCCATTCACGATTGGCTGCAATCACCTGTGCGGCGATCTCACGCCATTTCGCATACGATTGGAAACCAGGAACTTCCACACCGCCGCGTGTGAAAACAAATCTCAACGCCAGTTCAAACTTTGGTTGATTGAGATAGTCAACAATCTCGTCGGCAGCTGCCAAGGTCGTCCTGCGCAGCGTACCGTCGGGTTGATACTCTTCATAGGAGATCTCCAGTAGTTGATCACCATCGCGCATCCCATTGACGAACAGTGGGCCGGCGTAGTCGGGTTGGCTGGCGGTTGCCCTACCCGCGACAACTGAGAAATGAAAACCCCACAGCCAGCGCGAATCACTGGCCGGGAGAGGAACAACTGAGTTGGTTTCACTGGGCCCAAATTCCTTCAAGCCGCTCAGTGGCCACAGGCGGACGGTACTGTCTTGCGAGCTGCTTATCAAGTAACGTGAATCGGGGGAACAGTCGAGAGAATTGACGGACCCTTCGTGTCCGCGAAATACGCGAACGAGCGAACATACATTGCTTTTTCCAGCGGTTGGCAAAGCAAACACCCAGATTTCGTTCTGTCCACTTAGGGTAATGGCCAGCCCTTTCATCTCTCCCTGATCACCTGCGATCCAAGCCGCCTGTTTAACTTGACTGTCCGGGCGCTGCTGATAATGCAGATCGAGATCCAGGCGACCCATCCGCTGGTTCCCCTTCATGATCCATGTTTCGGGTTTAGCTTGCGGTTGGCTGGCTTGCGAAGCGATGGTCCACTGTCCCGACGCGAAACGCTGGGCGGAGTTGCTGACCGTGTGCCAGTTCGCGCCACTGGTTTCTATCCACTTCATGTCTTCGCCATCGAAGGCAACCTGGCTGTCGGCCAGTGTGAACTTCCAGCGATAGGGGAGTTCGCGAGCAAAAACGACTTGGCTGGGAAGTGCAATCGTTTGTCTTTCGGGAATTGCTTGGGGAGCTGCCGCTTGCTCCGTTGCCAGGACTTCGATTTGTCGACCGCTCCCCAAAATTAACGCCGAAGCATCCGCCGAAAACACCAAGGCTTCGATCCTTGCACTGCGCTTGATTTCGCGGACTAGTGAAGGGGTTTGGCCCCCACTCAGACGCCATAACTGAACAGTGCTGGAGTCAACTGTTGAGCTCCCTGCGATTGCAGCCAAGTAACGGCCATCGCGGGAGAAAGTAAGCGAGCGAAATTGAGAGTCCACAAAACTGGCAACCGCTTTGAGTGTTAACTGTCCAGACGTGTTCCATACGTACAGGAAACCATGACTGTCGCCTGCAGCCACCGTCTGGCTCGCCGCATCGACAGCCAGGCTGGTTACGAGTGGACCATGGTTATCCCGAATTATGGGGAACAGCATTGAAGCCGGATCATCCCTCCCTTCGGTCGAACGGTAAAATTCCTGGGCCTTTTGGATCGCGTGTGACAAGGCCTGTGGGTTCGCAAGCGGTGCGCTGGGACGCAGTTGTCGGGTCAACGCTCCACTATCGACATCCGTGAAATCAATCGTCCACGGAGTACCCTGCGAGGCGACTACCAACGTTCTAGGATCGATCACATCCAAGGGAGCGAAAAGGGATTTTTGGTTAACGTTTGGATTGCGTAGTGCACGGTAAGTCCAGGTTCCCCGGTTGGGATCTTGTGTCCACAAACCGATGGCATGTTGATCGTCGATTGAGACACAGCGAGGTTGAGGTCCACCAATGAGCATTCTGGTCTTTAGAATGGTCGAGTGGTGGCCACGCGCGGCATCGACCAACGGCGACAGCCATGCGCCGGTGACTGTATTGATAGCTACAATTTCCCCTTGCTGTCCATCGGCCCCTGCTCCAGCGATGAACAGCTCGTCACCGCTACTGGTGAGACTGAGGATGGTCCCCAATTCCGCCCGTTGGACTTGCCAGCGATAGGTGGCATGATGTTGCCAGCCTGGCGCGGCAGCTCCGTCCACCAGTTTCCAATGATGGACAACTTTGTCCTCACCAGCCGTGAACAGGTTCTTGCCCGAGGTATCCAGTTCCATGGCCCGGATCGGCGAAGTATGTTCGGCCTCGACCAATCGCAACCATGGAGTCCGATCGCGACTGGTAGTCAAAATGTCTTGCAGCGAGTTTTGTGGTGCGGCTTGTGGATTGGCAACTGGCGCTGGTTTCGGCAACTGCGACTCGTCAGGGATTTGTTGTTGTGGCGCGGCGACTAATTTCTCACCAGGCAAAGTCGACTCTCCAGGGATGCTCCGCGAAGGGGAGGGGGACGTCCGAGGAGCTTGGACTTGATCGGAGGGGGAAGTGTAGTAGTAGCTTGGTAACGATGATTCCGAATAATCCGACGGGTCTCGCGGCGATTGAGCCAATAGCGCTTGCCCACCAATCAATGCGAGCCACAGAATCAGCGTTAAACAGCGGATTCGGGTTTGATCGAGAGCAGCGGAATTCAGTTGATTCATAGATGCGTTTCAATAGACGCTCGACTCTCCGAGTCGAGACTTAACAGTGCATTTGTGCTGTATCTGCTACGTCAATGCTGCTACTCGACTCGGAGAGTTGAGCGACTTTGGCTGGGACCGCAGGTACAGCTACCATCTTACTGTGGTCGTGCAATTCAGTGAATTGTTGCGTTAAAATGCAATCTGGATCCAGAAAGATGCGGGTACAAGCTGTCGTCGAGGAGGCTCTCAAGCGTAGCACATCGCCAAAAAGAGCCAACTCCGCGTGGAAAACAAGCAACTCGATGTGCTTTTGCACGAAAACTGGACGGGTGACAATTATTGACGACGCAGCGCGCAACGGAAGTGCGGCAAGTCTTGCCTCCCCAGGGCCAACCCCCTTTTCAATCAATGCCTAGGATGAAAACCATGCGACAACCCTTCCTGAGAACGACTGTGCTGACTTTGGCGTTTGCCTGTCAAGCGGCCGGTAGCTCAGTCGTCTTGGCACAGGATAGCAGCCCGGCAGTGGGAAACGCTCTGCGAGGTTTGTTCAATCTCGGCTCGGCTGCTGACGCCAACACGATGGGACTGCTACAGCGCGGTAACTTTATTGATCGCGTGGCTACGAGTCGCGGGAGAATTGAAATTGCTTTAGTCGTCGATGCCACCGAAAGTATGGAAGAGCAACTGCAAGGGATCCAGCAGCGATTGTTGTCAATGATCGACGATATTCGACGGGTTGCCGGAGATGAAGTGTACCTTCAAATGGTCCTGTATCGCGATAGTGCTGCGCCCCATGGCGCGGTGGATTTGCCGCTCGGCAAACAAGCCTTCACACGCGACACACAAGCCATCGAAACTGGATTGAAACAACTGGTTCCGCAATCGGGTGCACCCTACTTTCACGAGGCGGTTGATCAAGGTTTGTACACGGCGCTCAACGATCTACCTTGGTCGAAAGATGAGCAGACGACGCGTTGGATCTTTCTGGTCGGCGACGCGCCTCCGTTTGATCGTGGTTTCAGTGAACCCGAAACTGGGGCGGAGCGAAAGTACTCCACGGAGCAGTTGATTCAGCGCGCTCAGCAGCTGGGCATCGAGATTAACGCCATCATTTGTCCCACACGGGCCGTCGATGAAACCATCTACAACGAAGTGGTGGGGTTAACGCGTTTTTTCTTTAGCGAACTAACAAGCCAGACTGGTGGCTGGATGCTCGATCTATCCGACCCGCAGTTGCTCGAAAATATCACCACCGCCGCCCGCAGCGCAGTGTCGGAGTTCATTGAGATCGAACCAATCACGCAAGGTGAGTTGGAAGAATTGCGAGCCGCGGCGCAAGCCCAGGCAGCACCCATCGCGCCGCTGGGCCGTATCCGTGTGGCGGTGATGCCTTTCATGGCGATCGAAAAAATGAATTTCTCACGTCGCGACCCTGCGGTACGCTTCGCCGACGAAATGAGATCGCAATTGGAAACCGTGGGACTGGATGTCGATGTGGCTAGCAACTACGAAATCGAACGAATATTCTACAAACTGAACCTCAAAGGGATGAGTCGCGACGCGGCCCTCCAACAGATTGGTTTAGGAGTGGCGGCCGACTTTGTGCTGTGGGGCGATTTAGTAGCCGGCCCACCTGACAAGGTCGATTCGGGGATCCTCGATACCAGCTCCGGGAAGTTCGTGGTAACCGTTCCCGGAGGTGTCGAAACGCAGTTTCCCTTCCGCGCCAGTTCCTGTTCAGCCGTGCTTGACGCCCTGGCACAAGCCTCCAGGCAGTCCGGCAATCCCCTACAATTGGCGCGAGTCGATCGCAAATTCAGAACGCGGTTGGTCGCCAATACCGAAGAGGTCGAAAGGCTGACGATGGCCGCCCGCGGGCGTATTGCCGACGTCATGCAACTCGAACTGGGGCAGGGGACCAGCTCGCAATTGTGGGACGAAGCCCAAGCTGATTTAGAAGCGGCCCTCAAGCTCGAAACTGACAATCCATTGGTCAATGCGCTGCTAGCCAATGTCTATTTCGGACAGTTTCAAATTCTAGAAAACAACGCTGACGCGGCGGGTGCAGCCGCCAAGCGAAGACTGGCCAATCAATTCATCGGCGAAGCCAAGAAGCATATGGGACGATTATTTGAGTCCGATCAGCTTGAGATCGATGCGGATTTTCATTTCTATCGTGGCAATTTTGAGCAAGCCGCTGCACTCTACGAACAACTGGCTGAACGTGGCGATACGTTAGCGCATGTCGAGCGGGCCCGCTGGATGCTGACGGGAATTTATTCCGGCGATTGGGGGATCGACAAGAGTGCCAAGGGATTGGTAGACGCGCGCAAGGCTCGCGCACAAATCGTGCAGCTCTTGGCCTACTTTCAGGAAAGTCCACACGCTCAATTGCTAGAACGACACTTGTTGTGGGACGATGCCCGCGGCGGTACGCTCAGCAACAGCTTGCCGCGTACGCATGTGGATGTGTCCGGCGCAAACTGATCTTAGAGCCCAACAAAAAATGTGTCTGGTACGCACGCCGCGAGGATACGCGAATTCCGCTACGCCTTTACCTCGTGCCATTTGTGTCAGACACCTAGCTGTTTGCCAGTTAGTGCTGCGAGCCATTCGATTTGCCTGATGGCTTGCCTGGTGTATTGAGAATGCCACCGATCTGCACCAAGGGGAGACTCTTGACGCGGCTGGAAGCATTGTTGGATGGGCAGCTGCCACAACCGCCTCGCGCGGTACCGCGCATGAAACGTAGCCATTGACGCAGCAGCACGCCCGCGGCGAACGCTACAATCACGAAAGCGGAAAGTGTTTGCCAATCCATCTTGTATCACCTCTAAGTACGTGAGGCTTTCCAGTCTGACCAACAGAACCCCGTACGTCAGGCTGGAAAGCCTGACGTACCTAACAGTATTGTACCTACCTGATAGGTAAGCCACGCTGCCACGTAAGCTAAAAGTGTCATGTAGGCGAAGGTGAAGAGCGGCCAACGCCAGGAATTGGTCTCGCGTTTGATGACCATCAAAGTGGCGGCACACTGTGCACACAAGGCGAAGAATACCATGATCGAGAGTGCGACAGGGAGTGTGTAGACGGGTCTGCCGTCGGGCCAGCGGCTGCGAGCAATGGCGGCTTGCAAGCCTTCATCTTCTGCGTCGACATCGCCTCCCAAGGAATAGATCGTACCCAGCGTGGCGATGATCACTTCCCGCGCTGGAAAGGAGGCTATGACTCCCACGCCGATTTTCCAATCCCAGCCCAGCGGCCTTACCACCGGTTCAATCACTCGCCCCGCGCGCCCTAGCAAACTCTGTTCAATGAGCTGACCGCTCATCGCGCGGCGTTCTGCTTCTAGCGATTGGATCTCTACCTCAGACGAACCGGTGGAGTTGGCCGTTTCCAATTGACTGGTCAATTGATGCAACTTCGAATGGTCGCCGGGGAAATAGCCAGCCGCCCAAACCAGGATCGCTGTACAAAATATGAGCGTGCCAGCCCGGGTTAAGAAAGCTTCCGCCCGTTCCCACACGCGAAAGAAGACCACTCGCGGCGCGGGCAGTTTGTAACTCGGCAGCTCCATGACAAACGGCGGCACCTCGCCCGGAAATACAAATTTCTTCAAGAGCCAAGCGACTGGAATAGCCACGGCGATGCCAACCGCGTGCATGGCGAATAGGACCGTCCCCTGCAATCCAACCCAACCACCCAGCAGACTCGCAGCCGGGACAAACGTGGTGACCAACAGCACATAGACAGGCAGGCGAGCCGAACAGCTCATTAGCGGTGCGATCAGAATGGTGACCATCCGATCGCGACGATCTTCGATGACGCGCGTGGCCATAATACCTGGCACAGCACATGCAAATGACGACATCAAAGGCAAAAACGATTTGCCACTCAAACCGATCTTGGTCATGAGTTTGTCCATCACGAAGGCAGCTCTCGCCATGTAACCGCAATCTTCCAGAATGCCAATGAAGAAAAAGAGCATTAGGATTTGAGGTAAAAAGACAATCACCGATCCGACTCCGGCGATAATGCCGTCGTTAATCAGACTGCGCAGCGTCCCAGGGGGCAATCCATTTTCAACTGCGGTCACTAACCAGTTCTGGAGGTTGCCGGTGATCCAGTCCATCGCCCACACGGTTCCCGAAGTGATGGCTTGGAAGATCGCGAACATGATCAGGGCAAATGCCAAGAATCCCCAAATGCGATGTGTGAGTACTTGATCGATGCGATCCGACACCGAATGCGTCTGTTCGTCAGGAATCGTAGCAATGCCGGCCAACTGCGAACGGATCCATTTGTACCGCTCGCGCGTTTCCAGAGCGGGGACTCGTTGCGAGGCAACCGCTAGCCGCTCGCGAATTTGTTGGAGTTGCTGACCAAGTCCTTGCAGTTCGGGACGCTGTTCCAATTCCAACGCGTGGGCACCGCCAACATCAAAGATTAAACGCTCTACTAAAAAGGGTTGGATGTTAGGGCCGCTACGAGTTTGTAGCCACTGGCCCAGTTCGCGGGCTTCGTTTTGAAACAGCGCGCTAAAAAATGAATCGATGGGTGCCGCGGGCTGCCCGGCAACCTGCCTGATAGCTTCCTTGGCGGCGTCGATGCCTTGCTTGCGACTGGCGGAAGCCGACAGCACGCGGACTCCCAATCTTCGCGACAGCTCCTCGACGTCGATTGCGCGTCCCTCGGCTTCGACGCGATCCCACATGTTGAGGATCAACAAGATCGGCTTGCTCAGTTGGCGAAGTTGCGTGAAGAGATATAGATTGCGTTCGAGATTGGTGGCATCAACGATGGCCACAATCAAGTCGACGCGTGGCACATCCGACTGACGCCCGAGCAAAACATCGACAGAAACCTTTTCATCCAAAGTGCGAGCCGAAAGGCTGTAGGTGCCTGGCAAATCGACCACGTTCACAATTCCGCTGGTGTCGCGGTACTTGCCAAGTTTCTTTTCGACCGTCACACCGGGATAGTTTCCGATCCGCGCAGGCGTACCACACAGGGCACTAAAGAAAGTGCTCTTGCCAGTATTCGGATTTCCGACCAAGGCAATGGTCAGCGCCGCAGGGCTCGCCACTTTGTCCAGCGGTTGATTTGATGTTGGCGTGGCAGGATTCATGCGACTGGGGGTTGGTTGCGTTATCGATCTATCGTCGCACGACTCTCCGAGTCGTGATTCTTTGTCACACGACTCTCCGAGTCGTGACTTGTCATTTAGTTTCGCAGCGACGAAACACGACTCGGAGAGTCGTGCGACTATTTGGGTTGGGTTGCCGACAGGGCCACGCTAATCCTGGAAGCCTCGTTCTTGCGTATCGAGAGTTTATAACCGCGAACGGAAACTTCGAGCGGGTCGCCCATGGGAGCGGCGCCGATCAAGCGAATCGATTCGCCGTCGGTTAGTCCCATTTCCATAAGTCGGACAGCAATCGCGTCATCGCCGATCACTTCGAGAATCGTCGCGGATTGTCCAGGAGAAATATCTGCGAGCGAGAGCATGTTATGGGTTGATCGACAATGATTTGGAGCTTGAGGGCTTACAGAGTTCGGGCGGGCGAGCGCGCCCAGGCTTTTGGAAATGGTCACGGCTCGGAGAGCCGTGCGACGAAGTAAGGTTCGCGGCAGGGAGAGTCTTGTGACGCTCGTTTAGGCTGTCATTGCAGCGGCTACGAGCACTTCGAGATCATGGTTTAATCGCAGGCTGAGACGTTTGCCATCGATGGCGATTAGGCAGGGAGCGCCGGGGTGCACCATGCGAATGTTGGCACCAACGCGTAACCCCATTTCGGCCAACCGATGGACTTGAGACTCGTTGCCGATAAGTTCAACGATACTCGCCTCTTCGTTGGCATGCAGGAGCTCGAGCGGCAGCACATCTTCTTGAATTCCGGGAGCGATCATCTAAGGGCTCTTCTTGCAATTGAGACTCAGTGTCAACAACACCCTTTTATTTATACTCGGATTCTCGCCGCGTGGGAATAACGAATTGCAAAAAGTTGACCTGGCTCATAAAGTCGCACCCCCACCTCTGGCGGTTGTGGATCGGGGCTGTGTAAGAAAGTAAAGGTTGAGGGCTGCATGCTAGGCTCTGTTTGAAAAGTCGGAATCAGCGTAGCTGCTGTCGCCAGACCGCGGACAAAACCACGCTCTGGCGAGCGTAGCTACGGGTTTTCAAGCAAAGCCTAGACTACCCGGCTCAATTCTTCTAATCTCGGGCGCAGCCATCGCCTGCGCAGGCTGTGACTTAACCTACGGTAAACTCTCGTCTTAGTGGTAGGTTTCGCGGTTGGCCGATCGAACTCGGAGCGACAGCCTGCTTCGGAGACTGCTGACTAAACATCAATCGGTGTGGGTGCCTGTAGGCGATTAGTGGTTTTATTTTTTGGTTTCGTCGTCGAGTGTTTCCATTGCTGCTGCCAGTGCCCAATTATTTTGTTTTAAGAGTCAATTTCTCATTGTT
>JBGSNE010000207.1:0-4181 GCA_041739785.1 Pirellulaceae bacterium | reverse complement strand
AGGTTTCAAATCAACACCAAGCAGTTGCATTTCAAGTTTTGGAAACGAGTCGCCGCCCTTTTGAATCTCCTCCTCGCGTCGCAATACCTCTTCAAGCACAGGAACGGCAGCCTCTGTCAGGGAGTGCTTTAGCAAGTTGTTTGCTACCGGTCTAAGCCATTTCAGTGCAGTCTTGCTATCTTTAATGCGTGATGTCTCGAGCAAAGCGGGCACGATTGCTAATGCCTGTTCGGTTTGTTCATTGGCCAAATAGAGTTGAAACATGAGGCCGTGAGCATACATCGCATCATAAGGCCAATTCTCGGGTCCCATCGCGTAGCACTGCTCGTAAATGGCTAGTGCCTCATTGGTACGACCACTTTTCTCCAGGGCATAACTCAGCAGCGTCCAAAAACTAATAAGCTTAAGGTGGTCATCCTCGAACACTTGCTCAACACGCGGACGAATTTCTTCCATCACGGTTATGGCACTCTCAAACTTCTTGGCTTGAAGTCTTACACCAGCTAATCCCACCAGGTTTTCCAGTGCAATGGGATCATCAGACTTGCGTTGCTTTTTGTCGATTTCACACTGTTGCTCTAATAGTTTTAGGGCACGATCAAAGTTCCTCATTTTCCCAAATGTCATGGCCAAATTGCGTCTGGAACTCGAGACCAACCGGTGGTCTTCTCCGTAAATCTTGACCAAAGAAGCCAACGTCGCTTCAAAAATCTTGCTCGCCCCCTGGCGATCACCGCTCAGGTATTTGATGCGAGCCAGTCCTGCCTGGTTTCGCAGACTGGCCGGTGTTTCCACACCATCTCGTGGTGCGATGATCGCACGTGCTTTCTCGGCTAACTCGTTGGCTTGCTCATGTGAGCCCGATGATGCCTGGATTTTCGCCTCTTCTGTTAGAACAATTGACAGAAATTGAGGCCAACCTTCGGGGTAGGAGTCAGTCAGGATTTCGTGGTTCGGAAGCTGGGCAATATCGGCCCCTTGCAGATGGGATAGGATATTTCGATGCACTGCAAGAAATTCTGCGTTTTGATAAGGATTAACTTTAAAGCACCCTGCTAGTGCACCCATGCAAACCCAGGTAATGTCATGATTTTCACCGAACTGAGTTTTCGAAGCCTCTACCGCTTGGGTGGCTGTCGAGAGAGCTTTCTCTGAATCTCCCGTGCCGCTATAAGTTCGTGCCAACAAGAGCAGCGCGCGAAGCGTTCGCTCGTCGTTCCGGCCATATAACTCCTCGGCAAGCCTGGCTGCTCGTTGTGCGTGGGGCAAAGCCTTTTCTGGTTGATCTAGCCTGCGGTAGCACTGAGCAATGGTGTGCAGAACTACCCATTGGACGTTGGGTTGGTTCGGAAACGACGACTCGATACGCTCTTCGGATAGCTCGGCGGCGGCACGATCCAGCAGTTCGATCACCCTGGGATTCTGTACGTCAACTCCCGCATCCAAGACTGGCGCAGCGAACGCAAGCAAATCGAAATCGAACCCTCCTGGCGCGGCGTTGGGTACTCCTTTGGAAGTCAAACTTCTCATGTCCAAAAAGTTGATTCCGGGATCGGAATTGGCGAGCAATTTATTTGTCAAGAAGTTGAGCGTGGCTGTGGCTTCTGCCTGTCGGGCCTCGGCCTCCAGCTTGGCCTGTCTGGCTTCTTCGGCTCGTAGTATCTCCGCTTGTTGAGCTGCTCGCGCTTCTTGGGCCGAGAGTTCGGCCTGGCCTCGGGCTTCAATGGCCTCCGCGGCGCTGGCGAGTGACTGGTTGCGAGATCTTCCGGCCTCGATGGCACTCCAGACGCTGGCGGCGGTGGCAAACAACAACGACGCGGCGATCAACGTACTGGTCAACAGTACGCCACGATTGCGCTGAGCAAACTTCTTGAACCGGTAAGCCGTCGACGCTGGCTTGGCCAGGATGGCTTCTTGATTGAGAAACCGACCGATGTCCTCGGCAAAGGCCGAGGCCGTGTCGTAGCGTCGCCCGCGTTCTTTTTCCAGTGCCTTCATGACGATCACATCCAAGTCGCCGCGAATGATCTTGGCAAGATTCCCAGAATCGACCCCACGGCTAACTGCAATTGCTTTGCTCGCGTGGGCTAACGTTGTCACACGGGCGCTCGGAGATTCAGGGGTCTCTTCGCGGATGATACGGCGCATTTCATCAAACGCAGCCGATTCGAGTTTTTTGCGATCGAAAGGTGTCGTTCCCGTCAATAGCTCATACAACAGGACACCCAACGAATAGACATCGCTCCGCGTGTCGACATCCAAAGCATTGATCTCAGCCTGTTCAGGACTCATGTAAAGCGGCGTCCCAATCATCGATGCGAAACGCGTATAGATCGACTTGTCGGTCAATTGTTGACCGAGTGCTTTGGCGACTCCAAAGTCAATCACCTTGACCACCGGGACGCCATCGTGTGGCGCCACCAGCACGTTGCTGGGTTTCAAATCGCGATGCACGACCCCTTTCTGATGTGCATGCTGAACTGCATGACAGACTTGAATGAACAATTCCAAGCGTTGCTTGGGGGGCAGTTTGTGTGCATCACAATAGTCAGTAATCAAGACACCGCGGACTAGCTCCATCACAAAGTAAGGGCGGCCGGAAGATGTCGTACCGGCATCAAAGATCTTGGCAATGTGGGGGTGATCCATCAAAGCCAGCGCCTGGCGTTCGGCCTCGAAGCGCCCGACCACTTCGCGCGAGTCCATACCGGGCTTAATGACTTTCAAGGCCACTTTGCGGCGAACGGGATGCTCCTGCTCGGCCACATAGACCACGCCGAACCCTCCCTCGCCGATTTGTTCGCGGATCTTGTACGGGCCAATCATGCAGCCGGGCTTTTCAACCATCGGCTGCATCTCCGTGGCCGCCAGGGCTGGCGCCTGCAAAAAGCTGTCATCGGGGTCGTGAGCCTTGAGTAGTGACTCGACTTCGCGCCGCAGTGGCTGGTTGTCGCCGCAAGCACGGTCGAGAAAATCGCCGCGTTCTGAGATTGGCAAGTTGACGGCGGCTTGGAAAATCTCTGTCTCGGTCGTCGGTTTTTGTGTCATGGAATTATTCCTCCAGGTGTTAATGCGACGCGAGCAGGACGAACCCCCGGAAGATTTTACGAATTTTCTTGTTCTCCCTCCAAGTTGGTTTGCCGCAGCCATTCTCGCCGCAGCCACGCGCGGGCGTAGGTCCAGTCCTCTTCTGCCGTCTTGTGGGCAATTCCCAGGATCTCAGCCGCTTCTGCCAGTGTGCATCCCACAAAGTAGCGCAGCTTGACCAATTCCGCCCTGCGTGGCGAACGAGCACTCAAACGATCCAAAGATTCGTTGACAGCAAGGATTAAGAAAGGGTCGGCAAGTTCAGCAGCCACCAGCTGGTCGGCGTCAACTTCGGAACGATTCCATTGTCCACCGTGTTTGTCGCGAGACTTTCGACGAGCCGCTTCGACAAGGATTCTTCGCATGGCTTCCGCTGCCGCCGCAAAGAAGTGGCTGCGCCCGGACCAAGACGTATGGTTTGCATCTCCGCCCACCAACCGTACATAGGCCTCGTGCACCAAGGCCGTTGCCTGCAATGTCTGTGGCTTTTCATTTGCTAAACGCGCAGCCGCTAAACTTCGCAGCTCTTTATAAACTAATGGCAAGAGTTTCTCAGCCGACTGCCGATCGCCGGATTCAATCTGTGCTAGTAACTTTGTCACATCCGCCATAGCGAATCAGTAACCTCAAAGTTGTAATGGAGGAACTTTTATTAATGTAAATGGCTACTAGTTTAGAACATATGATACCAGAAGAAGCCAGTTACAAATGAGAGCACCGAGGGGCTCCAAAACGATCAGCCAAACTCATACAATGTCTCGATCTACACCACTCTGGTGAGCGCACTAGGACCATTGTTCGACGCCAACGCAGAAACCGATCGTTAGCCTATGAATTCGATTACTCAAATTCTTTCGAAACTTGAGTCGGGCGATCCATCGGCTTCGGAGCAGCTATTGCCTCTCATATACGACGAACTGCGTAAATTGGCAGCCGTCAAAATGGCTCATGAGAAGCCGGGCCAGACTCTCCAAGCGACGGCATTGGTCCACGATGCTTACTTGCGTTTGGTGGGCAATGCTTCGCAGCAACGATGGGAAACGCGCGGCCATTTCTTTGCCGCTGCCGCTGAAGCTATGCGCCGCATCTTGGTC
>JBGSNE010000177.1:0-4446 GCA_041739785.1 Pirellulaceae bacterium | reverse complement strand
CAAACAATGAGAAATTGACTCTTAAAACAAAATAATTGGGCACTGGCAGCAGCAATGGAAACACTCGACGACGAAACCAAAAAATAAAACCACTAATCGCCTACAGGCACCCACACCGATTGATGTTTAGTCAGCAGTCTCAAATGGGGTGGCCATCGTGCCAGAACTTACCACCGTTACCTTGGTGCCGCAGGCCAACTCCAAGAAACTGCCCACTCATGCTTGTGCGGCAGAGGAGCGGATTGTTCTCAATCCCTGGTACCATGGCTACCGTCGACAGGTAGGGAACGTTGGCCGCTGTAGTGGCCGGATTTCCTGCTTGCGATGGATAACCCTGAGTTGCAACCAGTCGCTCGCTGTACATGAGCGTGTTGCTGGTACCATCGGAGATGGTGCCAAACGAAGCATGGTTGCGATAAGCAAAAATACCGCTAATGTTTGGCCCCTGATTGATACTGGTACTACCCCACTGAGACCAACCGATGGAGGTGCCGTCGCCACCCAAACACATCGAATAGCTGTTGGTACGAGTTGTACCACCCACACCTGGATCCGATGGGCATTTCATGAATCCTGGCGAGGTATTCCAACCCGCTTGAGGTCCACCTGGCCATGTACCCCAACCTTCAGGCCCGCCGGGCTGAATGTTGTTAGCGGCGTCCCCGCCTTCGATCACATTAAACTGATTGCCACCCTCGATATAGGGCAGAATCGAGATGAATCCGCTCTTGCGAGCGCGATTTCCTTGATTGCCTGTTCCATCGGTTCCACCTTGACGGTAGGGGAACTTCTTGTTGGAACTTTCATAATTGTGTGCCGACAGTGCAATCTGTTTTAGATTGTTGGAACACTGCATGCGTCGGGCTGCTTCACGGGCAGCCTGTACGGCGGGCAATAATAGGCCCACCAAAATACCGATAATGGCAATAACGACTAGCAACTCCACCAACGTGAAGCCGCTCCTAACCGACCTGATTCTCATAAGCATTCTCCCTAGAAAGAAAAGTTAACATACCGAAAGCTTTGGGCGTCACCGGGCGAGAAGACTCCGTTGACGGCTCCAATCGGGTCTCAGTCTGACATTAACTGCGCAAACCATCAAGCTGTTTGGGAAATTATTGTTCAGATATTTCCAATAATGACGATTGTTCACCGAATGAAGACGTTCGTGCGAAGCCAAATTTTGACGGAAACCACTGAGATAGCGTGGTTACAGCCGATAAACCGCACTTTTGCTGGTCTTTTTCCGCAATTTGCCGGAAATACTCACAGCAGGGGGGTTGGTGTGGGGTTGGGGGGTGACGAACGGGCTCAGGGCAACCGTCGTGGGGATTGAAAAAAAATCCGATGGCGCAGCGTCGGGCTGCATTGGCGCTGGGGCGCCGGGCCGCGGGGGAAACGAACCTGCTCAGCGCAATAACTTGGGCTGGCTATCCCCTTCAATCATCAATAGATGTTGGCCGGACACCAGGCCTTTAAATTCTTGAACAGTCCCACCGAGCCAATGGATTGAGACGGACTCTATATCTCGCTGGTCGCCGCAACCGAAGGTAAGCCGCGAACCAAAATGACTTTGGTAACCTCTGCCGGCGATGACCTCCTGTACCAGCAGGCGCTCCCCGAGTTTGACTTTAACGACTGTACCCACCGCGTCGCGATTGGTAACCATGCCAACAAGTTGCAATTGTAGGAAGTCACGTTTTCCAGCAGTTGCATTGCGAATGATCTGCGGTTGATCATTGAGATTGAGGACCACCACGTCGCAATCGCCGTCATTATCCAGATCATCCACGGCCACACCTCGGCTGACCTGCACGGCTTGGCCCGCAGATCCGACCATGGCAGTCACATCTTCGAAGCGAGTCCCTTGGATGTTTCGCAATACATGGTTGGGCTGGGCGAAACTCTCTGTGTCGGTGACGTGTGAGATGCCATCGATCAAGTGACCTGAAGCCACAAACAGATCGGGCCAACTGTCGAGATCGAAATCGGCGAAGGCAACGCCCCATGTCAAGCTGCGCGCCGCCACACCTAACCCAAAAGCCGCTCCCACGTCATCAAAATAACCCTTCCCTGAATTGCGATACAGTGTCGGAATTTCATCAATGAAATTGGTAGTAACTAGATCCAAATAGCCATCGCCATCGCAGTCTGCGACGTCAGCTCCCATGGTGGCTTGTCGCGCGCCGGTGACATCGAAGGCCACACCGGCCAACAAGCCGATCTCCTCAAACTTGAAATCACCGACGTTTTCGAAGAGAAAATTATCAGCCGAGTCGTTGCACACGAAGAGATCGGTATCGCTATCGGAATCAAAGTCGAAGGCGACGACCCCCATCCCTGGACCGGCCACGTCTGCGATCCCTGACTGGGCCGAGACATCCACGAAGTTTCCATCCCCCAAATTTCGGTAGAGCGTGTCGGGCTCTGGATCGTAGTCTTTGGGACCGGGCGCGGCTGGGACACCGTAGATCAAACGTTTGATTTTCTGTTCGAAGTTAAAGTCCACATAGTTGGCGAAATAGACATCGAGATTGCCATCCCCCTCGACATCCAGCAACGCCACCCCAGCCCCGACGCGTGGTTTGTCGCTAGGCGAGGGAAACTCACGCCGCTCGAAAGTGCCGTCGCCGCAATTGACCAACAAAACATTCGGTCCAAAATTGGAGACAAACACATCCTGGTCACCGTCATTGTCAAAGTCACCGGCGGCCACACCCAATGCAAAACCCGAGTCGCCAGCCCCGCTGCGTTCGGTGACGTCGACAAATCGACCATGGTCGTTGCGAAACAGTCGATTTGTCGGTGGGACGGCAAGCTGCTCACCCCGCAACGGTCCCCCATTAAGCAAATAGACGTCGATCCATCCGTCTTGGTCATAATCGAAGGTGGCTAAGCCAGCGGTAACTGTTTCGATGATAAAATTTTCGCCGCTACGGCCCGAGAAATGCTCAAATTCTATTCCCGCTGTGCTGGTAATATCTTGCAGTTCGATCACCGTTTGAGCTTGTCCGATGGTTTGCCAACCACTCAAACCACACCAGCATAAACAGCCAAGTCCCAGCCAACTCCGCATCCGAATGCTATTCATTAGACCTGCCTAAAACTTGTTGCAATTGCTGCATCGCTTGCGGATAGAGCGCATTGTTTGGGTCGAGTCGCATGGCTTCCTCAAGCGACCGTTGTGCCTGGATATAATCAGCGTTCACCGCGTAGGCTTGCGCGAGCAATTCATGATCGGCGGCGGTGCCGCGCAGTTTGACCAACTGCTGAGCAAGCTCAACGACCTGTTGCACGTCCTCACCTTGGCCGATGAGCAACCGCGCGAGCGCTTCCTACCCCAAGGGATTCTGAGGGGCTAAGCGGAGCACTTCACGATACTGCTCGCCAGCGGCCTTCATCTCACCGCTTTGCGCGAGTAGCACACCCAACGTAAAGGGCCAACTGGCGTTGCTTGGTTCAGCTTGACTCATTTCGCGCACCAAAGCGATGGCTTCGGGCAGTCGCCCCTGTTGTTGATATAGGTTGCCAAGCATCGACTTGGCCTTCAGATTCTGAGGATCGAGCACCAGTGCTCGCCGCGCAACCCGCTCCGCTTCGCGCAAATCGTGGTGTGACGAGTAAAATTCCGCTACACCCAAAAACCGCTGGGAACACTCTTTCATTTCATCTTGAAAAACTTGTTCTGGCGGGCGATTCTTGTTGTCGCCAGTCTCCCTGGATCGCAGATCAGCCAACAGTTTTGTTGCTTCGTCTCGTTTGCCTAAGCGTATCAACACCGTCGCCAGGCCTTGTTCAGCACGCGTCGTTCCGGGAGCAAGTTGCAATGCACTTCGAAACGCTTGCTCCGCCTGCTCGTATTGTTGTTTGGCTTGGTAGGCTTGCCCCAATAGCAACCAAGTCAGCGCCGAGTGCGAGTTGGCTTCCGCAAACGTTCGCAATGTTTCGATAGCTTCGTCCAGCCTGGCGAGCTTGGTATAGGCGTCCGCCAGATTATGCACCGGCTCGGCCACACCAGGTTGCTTGGGTAGCGAGCGGGAGAGTAAATCGATCGCCTCCTCATAGTGGGAATCAAGCATGGCTATTTTCCCGAGACCATGCAGGGCGTAGGCATAGTCAGGTATCAGGCGGATAGCCTCCAACCAACATTCCTTGGCGGCCTGGGTCTCCCCAAAGAGCATCAAAAAGCGAGCCTTGATTTCCAAAGCATCCGCGTTGTTGGGAAAGCGATCGACCAATTGTTGGGCCAGCTCACTCGCTTCGTGTCGCAATTCCAAGGCTGTCGCAGGTGGCAACTGAGCTGTTGGATCGATCGAATTGGCGACCGCCGTAGGATCTGCATCGGGCGGTTGCACTGCAGGCTTCTCCACTGGCGCCTTTATCGGCACCTTCTCGGCCGCATCGACTTTTGGGAGGGGCCGCGAAGAGTTAGGGGGCGGTGAGCAG
>JBGSNE010000162.1:0-2181 GCA_041739785.1 Pirellulaceae bacterium | reverse complement strand
CTAGCATCGGGATGTGGAGTCGGCTTGGTTGTCAACTTCACTTCATGGAAAGCTCGTGCGGCGACCACCAGCGGGACACTGAAGGACAACAACGTTATCCAGAAAAATGCTCCATAATAACTTGGGCGAGTGGCGGCCATTATTTGGTCTCCGAACTGCTATTTTGAAAGTTGCTGAAGTAATTAATGGGTAACGCGGGCATTGGACGCTCGTTCTCCGCGTCAAGCGTTTTGCTTATCTCCGCATCCGAGGAGGTTGAAACTGTCAACGATGGCTCCTGAAGACTCGGCGTGGGAGCAGCCTGTCGACTTGGAAGTGCCAATTCCACCAGCGGCAATTTCTGCTGGCTGGTCTTGGCGCTCGGCAACTCGCCCAAGTGAAGAATCTGCATCGGACATCGAACGACACACTCAGCACATCCCACGCAAGGCGAATCAACGAGCGTGACTGGCCTGCCCTGCATCGCGCGTGACTTGATGTCGATCCCCATCTGGCAGTACTGATTGCAAACATTGCAGTCGATGCACTTACCGGGCTCGGCTGAGATCTTGAATTTTGACCAGCGCCCCCAGAAATTCATCCAGAACGCTAGCGGACACCACATCCGGCACCATACGCGCTGGCCCAGAAACGGGTAGAGGCCAATGGCAACAGCTCCTGCAAGTGCGGTCCCAACCCACAAGTTGTAATGCTGTAATGGTCCTTGATAACCAAATTGGTCAGCTATGGTGGCAACGCTGGCTAAACCGATAAACACGAAACCAACCTTTTCCCATTTTCGTGGCGTGTCGCCCTTGGGGCCACGGTGCCGAAACCCATTGCCAACTGTTTCAGCCAATGCACCGCAGGAGCAGATGTATGAGCAGTAGATCTTGCCCCACTTGAGCGTGATGAGCGGGATCACGATGAACGTTAGCACCGCTGCCCACACGACGCCGACCACCGCAACCGTGTGCCACCATGCGGGATCGCCCGGACCTACGACCGGATCCACTTTAAAAGCCCCCATGTTCAATGGCCAGGCGTTGAGCGAACGCGTCAGCAATGGCGTCCATGGATTGCGTCCAAGGAACACTGCTAGGAAAGTGGGGATGCCCCACCACAACGTCCATTGCGACGCGATGATTGTTAGGTTCCGTCGCCAAATAAGCGACTTTCCACTTTTGGCCGCCCAGTACAAACCAAATCCGGCTATCGCTGAGAAGTACAACAAGTAATAGAAACCGTAGAGGTTCGAAAAAAACTTCGGAACGAGAGCGAATAACCAAGACACGCCGGGCAGATAGTACGGACCGTCGCCAGCTAGATCAGGAGTCAATGTTGCGACGGATGGCAGTGCATGCGCGAGCCAGTAAACACCCATACCTGTCCATAGACACGCGCGTGCATGCTTGAAGCGAACTAGTGGAGGCTTCCCAATTAAGTGCAAACTGTTGTTCAGCAGCGAAATCGCCAGCCCAAACAAACAGGCGACTGGTGGTACGGTAAAACACAACCCCAGTGCAAACTGCGGGAGTTTGGTTCCCGCAAGCCATTGCAGGCCAGGTACCAGCAGCTTGCCAGTTCCGGCGGCTTCAGGTGTCAGCACGAAGTTCTTGGCGTAGAAGTACCACAAGAACCCAGCCAGTAAGCCCAGGGAAGCGAACGCTACCCGCTTTGAGGTCCAGATTCCATCCAACTCTATGCCAGCATCCATTAAGAACTTAATCGGTGGCAAGGTGCCTAGCTGTGCGACCACTCGATCGTTAGCAACTTTCTTCTCTTGGCCATTTACCGACAAGAACGCGGAACCAGGCTCTAACCGCAGCGGTTTGGTCTGCAGCAGTACCGTCAGCTGGCCATCGCGCTGGGCCTGTTCGAGTTGCTCCCGATTGTCTGCTTTGGCTCGGAAGAACGACTCGCCACGATAAGCCAGCGTTACTCGGTTGTCCGGCATTAGTCTCAAAGCAGCTTCGATGGCCGAGTTCCCGCCGCCGACCACCAACACGTCTTCGCCGGTCAACCCAACCGCCGCTTGCGCGTGATAAAGCACTCGGCTAGGCTCCGCAGCTCCGGGGAGGTCCAACAGGCGTGGTTGCCCTTGGCGACCAATGGCAACCACGACCTGCCGAACGGGAAACGAGAGTCCTTGTTTTGTGACGACCTCAAACTGACCACTGGCCAATTTGCGGATATGCTCGA
>JBGSNE010000156.1:0-5404 GCA_041739785.1 Pirellulaceae bacterium | reverse complement strand
AACCCAAGGTGGGGACCATGAATTTCTTGGGCCCGAGACCCAGGCCAGCACTCCGCTCGCAAGCTCGCTACGTTTGGCCTGGGCTAGGTAATCGGCTGGACCTTCGGCCCGTCAGGTCTTGCAAAAAATTAAGTTGCTATTTAGAAGCTTGGTAACCAGATGGTAACGTTCACCGAGAAGTATCTAAAAAGCAACTCTACTTGGATGCGACACTACTTCGATTTGCATTGCCCTGCAAATAGGCGAGGACTATCAAGAAAAAGGTCAGGAGCCACGGGACGTCGATCAATGTTCCGAACAAGCCCATAACCAAAAACCCGAGCAACGACCACAACAGCACTACAGCGGGCCACTGACCATCGCGCCATATTCCACGTAATGCCGGAAATACCGTGCCGAATACCAATATTGCTAACGCAGCAACGCCGAGCCATCCCATTTCGACCGCCTGATGTACCCACATGTTTTTTGCTCGCCAGATCAAGTGATCGTCGCTGGTAAAAAACCAGCGACGGCTTCCGTGTTCAAAATTCCCGTTCGCAATAAGTGCAACACCGCGTGCATCGGTGACGCGGACGTTCGAAATCGTGACGAACTCACCTTGCCCCCCTGAGACTGAAAAACCAAATGTACTTGGACAATTCTGCCGCCAGTGAGACATTGGTTCCTGGGTTGCTGAGGCCGCGTCAGCCAACAACTCAGCGTGCAATTCGCTCGATTGCGAAGCGAGTGGCAAGAGCTCAACCTGTGTACATTCGAATGATTGCAACAGGATCTTGCGGCACACTTGGGCATGGAGATGACAATTGCCCATTTTCGCGCAGTTCGCCGTAACCGTTATCGGGAAAGCGATGTGCGACGTTATCCATTGCTCGAGGTAGATCTGCTGGCCAGCATATAGTCTAACGGCGTGGTCATCGGTCATGGCGATCGGCTGAGTCGGATGTCCGTCAACTTCACGGATGAACCAAGGATAGGTTCCTAAGCCGTGTCCCAGATACTGCTGTCTCCAATCGCCGGCGGCGACCACGGAGAGAACATGTTGCCAATGATCGGTACGGGTTTTCCAGTCTGCGGCCGTAGATTTGAACCGCGTCTGAACCGCGTTGCCGCTCATCAATAGTCCGCCGGCAATAATCAATAGTGAACATAGGCCGAGTACGAGGTGCGCAACGGCTTTTCGTCGTGCTTTAGATCCATCTCGATTTTCTGACGAGCCTTCGGCATTTCTCCGACCATTGTTTTGTTCGGCTCTCAGAATGAATTTTAGAATGGCCAAGCCGATGATGCTCACTACCGCGAATGCAATTAGGGCGCGTGACATGGTGGCGTAGATGGCGTAGAGCGACAGAAGTTGCAATAACCACAGGGCCAGGGTCGACAAGCGTTTCTCGGTGGGGAACTGAAATACGAAGGGGAGTGCGAGCCCCCAATAGGCGTCAATATGTTGGCCACCAATATGCATACTTGCAAATGGCCCTGACACCCGTAATTCTTGGGAGAAGTCTAGCAGGCCGTAGGTGACGCGGCGTTCCGCAATAACCGTCATCGCAACGATCAGGGCGCTGAGTTGCATGCCTAAACTGAATCCGCGCCAGGCCTGTTTGGAATTGTGTGTCCCTATCAACAGCGGCGCAAAGGCCAAGCCGGTAGCCAATGCCTTGAACATTACAAGTGTATTGCTACGGGTTGTGTAAAGGCTCAGTGAATCGCCAACAACGGCGACAGGGAGTACCCGAATTGCTTGGATGCCGGCAAGGCAGAGCGCGAACAATAATCCACAACTGACGAGGATCGTCCACGGTGCTGTAGCGTGCAAACTGCCAGCGACACCCACCAACAGCGCGAGGGCTAGAGTCAGTGAGCGACGTGCTACTCCACCGCGCGATCGATTCCAGTTAGGTTCAATGGTAATGTCCGGGGTATGCGTTCAAGGAAAGTAGCCATCACGCCCCGTTTGATGAGCGTAAAGCAAGTGCTTTGTGACAGCTAAGAATTAGGGTCTAGCGAGCGTCGGGAAAAGGTGTCCGACACCAAAAATGCGAAGCACCCAATGGGCCGTTCCGGCTTTTGGTGTCGGACAACTTTTCCCGGACAACCCCAAAATCTAATATGGACAGAGCACTAGTTTCCAATGTTCAAAAAGCCAATAGGGATTCGTTCAAAGTTCAGCAATCTGGCATTGCGCAAATATCGACGTAGCGACAGGGCTTCTAAAACTGCATGAACGGTTGCGGAATTTGTTTAACGCCGAGCCGGAGCAGGCTGTCGATCCGAGTACGATCGTCCAATCGCGAAAATCGCAACTAGGAAGAGCGTTTCCCGAAGTTTACATCAGAGCCTGCGCAGGCGACGGCAGCGCCCGAGCCTGAAATTTATTGCGTTTTACCAGCCGCAGGTTTTGAAGTTGCGCTATTCAGTGCTGAATGCACGGAAGTGCTAGCCTAGGATGCGAATCCCAGGCTCGCACCTACCACCGCTTCGCGGTAAATTTCGCCAGGGCATCAAAAGTCGTAGGCATGGTCCGCCCTGAGGCTCCTCGCCTAAGGCTGCGGAATAAATAATAAACCTCCAGGCCAATCGCAAATCAACTGGCCCGTTCGCTAGCGCATCGAGCTACTACTTTCGCACGATGTCAACTGATTTTGTGAATCTTATTGTATCGGAAGGCTGTCTAGTTGGACAGCGCCACTTTCGGTCCCAATATCAGCTCGACGCGCAAGCGAGTGGGTCACCGGACTGTGCGATTCCTGAGCAAAGCCTACGACCAAATAGCTGCCCCACTCGCTTGCGGTTTTTGAAGCCCGCGCTTTTTAGTGCCAAAGGCACGGACTTCGATAGCCTGGGATGCAAATCCTGTGAGTTCTACATAAGTCAGTAAATAGCCCGAAGGGATTTGAGACATTAGCCGTAGGTCGCGCTAGCGCACCTACGGTTACGTTGTGATCACGCGGATTTTTCGACCCCGAAGGTGGTCGCAGCGATCAGGCTGGTCGAACTGCGACCACCTTCGGGGTCGAATTGCGTGTTGTTTTTCGTTATCCGGTGGTATTCGCTGCGCTCGACCACCGGCTAATAGCTTTAACGCCTTCGGCGTCGTTTGACTTTTGTATAATTCACAGGGTTTGTACCCCAGGCTACCCAATGCCACCGCTTCGCGGTTGAAATAGTGCAACTTCAAAACTTGTGCGTCGAGCTGATATTTCCACCGAATCTAGCTCACATAGCTCTGTTTAACTATTTGGGCAACAGCCATCTGGATGCTACAACTCCGGCTATCGTCCCCAGGGCATAGACGATAAAGTCGGTGACGTCTGGTACCAATGGGACTAGGAAAACTTGCCCCATCTCAATGCCCACGGCCAAGCCCGTAATCCAGACAATCAGTAACATGCGCGCCCAAGCTCGACGACTGCTCAGTCTACTCAGGTGCCGATGGTATCCCCGGCTAAATCGTGAGTACCAACCAGAGAGCAGAAACGACAAAATTGCGAAGACCAGCAACTTAAGCAGGATGTTCTCACCCGCTTCAAATTCACTAGATGAATGGGCGCGGGCAAAGGGGACCGCCAGAATTCCTTGAAATCGCGCTTGGATCTGCTGCGGATCAACAACGATTCGATCGAAACGACCGAGGAAGCTCGCCAACATGATGGCACTCCAGCCTATGGCAGCAAGCAGCCAAGCTAGACATCGATCCAGGTGCTTCGCAACCAACCAGAAGAATGGCGCGATCTTAACCGCAACCACCGCGCCCAATAACCCAGCCAAGACATTGGCCGACGTGGCTGCTCGACTATATACGGGTACTTTCAGTAGTTCCAAAAGTATGGCCCATATCCATCCATGGAGAATTGCCGTACGCGGCGAAACCAGCTTCGCCGAAACCAGACAATAGGGAGCGATGCGGAACCCGGCGTAGCCCAAAAAGAAAATATCCTTGGGCGCGAATTCAAAGTCGCTGAACGGAATTAGCACCAGCCGCCCGGATGCTATTTTATCGCGCCATTCCGATGAACTGATAACGATATCTAGTGGCATGAGATTGTACAGGCACATGCCCAACATGCCGAAGTTGACCAGTATACTCCACCGCTCAATCCCCGGTTCCAAGAATACAAACCTCTCGATCGGGTCGATGAAGCTACGCCCAAAGCACCACCACAGACCAACGCCCCCCATCGCTCCGAGAATGCCGGCAAACATATCGTTTTGGGAAACTACACGGGGTGGAAACCAGATCTGTACGAACTCAATGCCTATTACCAACGTGACCAGAACACTCACAATCAGCGGCGAGGCCAGGCACAGGGGCCACCGAGTACGACGACGCCAGTCAATCGCGCCTGCCGCGCAAAATCCTGCGGGAAGGAGAATGAGACCATTGGCAACCCAGTCAGCTCGCCGATCGACATCCAGGCGAAACCAAGGAGTTTTCAAAAACCTCACCCATGTCTCAGTTAAAGAGAGAGGATGGTAGTTCAACGGCACCAGCGACGCATAAACGACGAATAGGGTGCTAAGTAGCGAGGCGAGCAGCAATGCGAAGCGCACCCATGTCGGGTGCCACTTGTGCATTGGTTTGTTTGCCATTTCTTGCCACATCTTGCGGTGAGCGAAATTCACAGGTTGGACAGTAGTGGGCATCGAGCGCAAAAATGACTGTCCGAGCAGAATGGCACGAGGCTAAGGCGTAACGGAATTCTTAACCTCGGGGCATACTGTCCGAGCTTTTTCTTATCATCACGGCCGAGCTTGATGGCTACTTTAGGAATGCGAATGTTGTGTTCCGCACGTTGCTTGGTACATCTCGAACTGGGCGGAGAGAGACTGGACACCGAGAAACTTGATCGATGTTATGTATCAACATAACAGGGCGCATGGGCTATGACTACACATCCCTGCCGGCTACGAAGAGTTGTCAGCATTTCTTCTGCTGAGTATCAGCTGGTGATCGACGTTCTGGACAGCGCCGATGTTGCGCTATTCTGTGCTGCAGGCACAGCAGGTGCCAGCCTGGGATGCAAATCCCAGGGGAATTGAGGCGACGGTAAACACCAGGAAGACGCTGAAGAGGCGACAGGCATTCTGATGCCTCGCACCTGTCGTCCCTTCAGGACTTTCGCTCCCTGCCGCCCTTTCACCCTCGGATTTGCATCCGAGGCTAGCTCCTGACGAAACCTCAGATGTCTTCGCGGTTAATTCCGTGCAACGCAAGAACGCGCAAGCGAGTGGGTCGGCGGGCAGTACGTTTCCGGAGCAAAGCCTACGTCCGAATTGGCGCCCCACTCGTTTGCGATTTTTGAAGTTGCAGTATTTCAACCGCGAAGCGGTGGTGTTGGGTAGCCTGGGGTGCAACCCCAGGGGAAATGTCGCCCGACAACCACCGGCTTGCCAGCCAGCG
>JBGSNE010000138.1:0-17979 GCA_041739785.1 Pirellulaceae bacterium | reverse complement strand
TCGCTCCACTCGCGTTGACTTGCCCTGGGCTAGGTAATCTGCTGGACCTTCGGTCCGAAGAGAATTGGCTCAACTTATAAATTTGTAAATCGCACGTCGCTGCGACTGAAGACCCAATTCCAGAACAAAACTCGCATCAATACAAAATTACTAAACTGCTATTTGTCGCACAGCCCAGGCTCTGCCTGGGAACCAACTGCTGACGACCAGCGAGAAGTGACGAAAAGTTCAGTATATAGGATTTATTGGCGGATTTACTCTCTTGCCCTGTCCCACTTCAGATCGCCTTTTCGGAAGCAGTTAAGTAGGAAAGCTGGTCCATCGTGGGTCGCAACCAGACCAGACACACTTGGAATGCTTCCAACCGACGTCCGAAGGGTGGCGTTCGGTAACCCGCATTTACACTGGGATGAAACTACACTGGGGTGAAACGGCCGGGAAACAGTACCGATTCAGCTTCCTCAATCCACGATGCAAAGACGGTTACCATGAAAAATCTATCTATTCTCCTCCTATTGCTCACCATGTGGCTACACGGCGGGGCCGGTCCGTTGCAGGCTGCGTTCGTATTCATTTCGACACTCCAAGCCGACTTTGAATTCGAAGTCGTGGACGGACCCTTGAGTGCAATTGTCGGCATCAATGTGGGCGACATTCTACCGTTTCGTGCCGTCGGTTCCCTGGAGTTTACCTTGGATGATTCCGTGCCGGGAGCGAGTTCGATGGCGTTTACCAACGCTACCGGCACGTTGACCGGCGTTTCGCCTGGTCCATTCTTACCCTTCGAAATCACCCCCGACGTTGAATTTGTAGGCGGATCACTGGACAACATCGTCCGCAACGGGGGCGGCCAGATCGTATCCGCCAATGTGGTTAATCTGCGAATGTTGTGGGAGATGTCAGGCAATCCAGCGATCTTGGGGGGCGCCGACGTACTGCTGTATGGGAGTGACCCGCTAGAGTTTAACGGTGCGATCTCGGCCATCCCGTTTGCCGTTGGTGACATGTTGATTGGCCCGGATGATTTTGAAGTTTATTTCGATGCAGGGCTTGGCAATCCTGGCTTGCCCGGCGGTGATCCGTTGGCCGCCATTGGCCGCAACCGCAGACTAACGACCGTCCCCGAGCCTGGCTCCGTTGCCTTGCTCACGCTCGCAGGCGGTCTCATGGTAGTCCGCCGTCGTCAAACATAAATTCACCCTCCCGCTTGCGGGAGGGTCGGCCTATCAGGGCCGGGGAGGGTTCCTCGCTTAGGCGTAACGCGTCTCGCGAGATGCGAAGAAGACCCCTCTCCGCTCGATAGCTCGCGACTCTCCCCCGGGAGAGTAAAAAAATCGGCGACCAACCAACTTTCAGTCTCAATCGACACTACTTAACACTTCTATCCAACTGAGGAGTCGACCATGCCGTTTTCCACCTCACGCCTAAAGAAACAGCGCCGACGCGAGAACCTGCGATCCAACGCTCTCCGAAAACTTCGAGTCGAGACGCTGGAAGAACGCAGGTTGCTGGCTGCGACTCCAGGCATGCAGTGGTTCCAAACCGCCGAGTTGACCGAGTCAGCCGATTTTCAGGCGAATGATCGCGCCGGTCGAGAGGTTTCGATTAGCGGCAATACGATCGTCGTGTCGAGCGAAGGCGATAGCGACAACGGCTTCGATGCAGGTGCCGCGTACGTCTATTTGCGCAACGATGCCGGTACCTCAATTGATCCGAGTGACGACACATGGGAGAAGCAAGCGAAGCTCATTGGCAGCGACACCGTCGCTGGGGACGGATTCGGTCACGCGGTCGAGATTCAGGGAGACACACTCGTAATTGGAGCGTTTCAGTCCGATAAAGCGGGGAATGGTAGTACGGGTGCAGTGTACGTTTTTGAGAGAACGGGGTCGACCTGGACAGAAGTTGCCAAGCTAACGGCTAGCGACGGCGTTGCTGGCGACCAGTTTGGGACAGAAGTGGCAATCGATGGAGATACCATTGTCGCTACCGCTTTTCAGAATCTTAATGTGGGCAATGGAAACGGGGCGGCCTATGTCTTCGCCAAACCGAGCGGTGGCTGGTCAGGTAGTTTGACCGAAACTGCCAAACTAGTCTCCAGCGATTTTGCGTTGGGCGACCGATTTGGCAGAAGCGTTGACGTGGTCGGAGACACGATTTTGATCGGCGCTGATCAGCGCGATACCGGAAGCGGTCGAGCCTACGTGTTCCAACGGAATGACAATGGCACGCCGATTGACGCGTCGGACGATCAATGGCTGGAACAAGCAGTCCTGCTGGCGAGCGATGGGGCCGCAGGCGACCAGTTTGGTAGCATTGTCGTCATGGATGGAGCGCGAGCCCTCATTACTTCTATAAGGGATGACATCGGTGGCGTAGTGGATGCTGGGTCTGCCTATGTCTTTGAGCAACAGACGGATGGAGCGTGGATCGAGACAGCCAAATTGACTGCGAGTGATCCTGGGACGAGTGATGAGTTTGGCAGAGGTGCGGACATCGAAGGAAATCTAATTGTTGTGGGCGCTTGGTCCGGCGAGATTGAAATCGCCGATTCCGGCTCGGTCTATTTCTTTGAGCAGCGTAGTGACGGAACATGGGCGGAACAGGGCGAAGTCACTTCGAACGACGCGAAAGGTGACAACAACTTCGGAAGCAGCATGATCGACCTCCAGGGCGACACGCTGGTCGTGGGCGATCCGCAACATGATCACAACGGACTGCAATCTGGTGGTGCTTTTGTATTTGTGAAGAGCAATTCAGCCGTCGTCGCTGCCGACCTATTCGAGTCTGGAACGTTTGCGGGTGGACTGGGACCGTGGTCTGCCGATAGCGGATGGACAGTATCCGGCGACGCCACCATCCGCACGGATACGGAGCCTCACTCCGGCACGTACCACGCTCGACTGCGGCGAAGCACGGGCGATCTGCAGCGAACGGTCGATGTCGCGAGCATCACCGATGTCCGACTGCAATTCGACGCCAAGCTGATTTCGTTCGAAGGCTCAGACCGCGCGGACGTGAAAGTCAGCGGGGACGGCGCATCTTGGACGACACTCCATTCGTTCTTCAACGGCGATGATGACGGGCAGTACAAGACCTACGATTTGGCTGTACCCGATCTCGGCAACACACTCCACGTCCGCTTTGACGCGGGCATGAGCGGCAGCGCCGACTACTGGTTCATCGACAACGTGCAAGTCGTCGGCACGCCGGTACCTATCGGTCCGCCAGAGATTACCGTCAGCGATGCGACAGTCGTTGAAGGTGACCGGAGTCTGTCCTATGTGGATCGCTTTGTACCTGATAATGGAGTGACGCAGTCGTTTCGCAATCTTGTGCTTGGCCCGGATGCTACCGGGGACAACGTGGAGGATCTATATGTTGTTAGTTCAGGATCGGATGAGGTGCTCCGATTTGACGGCGTATCCGGCGCGTTTGTTGACGTCTTCGTTGCGGCGGGCGCGGGCGGACTCGACGATCCACTTGATTTGACTTTCGGGCCTGACGGCGCGTTGTACGTCACCAGCCGTGGCACCAACGGCAACCCCGATAACAATAGCGTAATTCGCTTCAACGGGACAACGGGTGGTTTTGTGGATGTCTTTGCCACTGGTTTGCAGCGTGCGATCAGCTTGGACTTTGGCGACGACGGGAACTTGTACGTGGGCAACCGGGAAACAAATACGGTCCAGTATTTTGATGGCATAACTAAACAGTCTTTAGGGACATTTGCTGTTAATGCCGCTGGATCAAGCGGCGAGCTAAGGCAGGTTACGTTTGGTCTGGATCTAAATAGCGACGGTCTTCGTGACTTGTACGTTGGCAACGAAACGACAGCCGAGATTTATCGATACGACGCCGCGTCAGGGGCTCTTTTGGACACGCTGGGCATTCCTAGTTCGTACGGCCAGCTTATGTGGATCGAGATCGGGCAAGACGGCTCGATTTATGCCAGCGTTCGTCCTGGAGGTGGAGACGCGCGAATTCTACGTCTAAATAGCTCGACAGGAAGCATTGCAGACGAAATTGCCCTAGGACGTGACGGCTGGTCGACGCACATTTCTCCAAGCAATATTTTGTACGTTGGAGGCAACGGTGCCGGCCCGATCATTGACCGAATTGCCCCCAGTTCATTCGCTAAGTTTGTAGTCTCGATCTCGTCAACGAGCTTTCAGCCAATCTCAGTGAACTTCGAAACAGCAGGAGCAACGGCCAGCGTTGACAATGACTTCGCCGCCGTCAGCGGTACTCTTCTTATCGAACCAGGGGTCACATTGCGGACGATCATCGTTCCGACCATCGACGACTCCGAAGTCGAAACCGACGAAACGTTTTCGGTGAACCTCAGCAATCCGGTCGGTGCAACCATTCTGGACGCGACGGGTATCGGCACGATCATCGACGACGAATCGCGCCGCGAGATCACGATTAGCGATGGAGGTGCATTCGAAGGTGACTCCTCATATGCATTTGCAGGTTATCTCGTTCCTCCCACGGCGGCGTTCAATATTCCTCCGAGTGACGTCGTGCAAGATGGACCTAACGGAGACTTCTACGCGTCAACTCGCTTGGTAAATGGCGACCTTGCTTCCATTGTTCGAATCAATCATTCGACAGGTGAAGTAGACAACGATTTCATACTCAAAGGCACTGGTGGACTGGATATACCTCGTGAAATTGCGATAAACGGCAATTGGATATACGTAGCGAACGAGGGGACGAATGAAGTCCTGAGATTTAACAAGTCAACTGGGGCACCAGATACGACACCATTCGTCCCTGCTGGTGCACAAGGACTCTCGATGCCTCATGGCTTAACCTTCGATGATTCGGGAGTACTGTACGTTTCTAGTCAGGGTACCGGCGAGATTCTGACATACGATATCAACGGTCAATTTCTTGGCGTCTTCGCGACTGTAAATTTTGGCATGAGCAACCAAGGCGCTACAGACATGCTCTTCGACGCTGCGGGAGATTTGCTGATCACGACGGGTGGACAGACGCTTAAGCTCGTTGGATCGACTGGAGCGCTAACCGGCTTTGAAATCGCGGGCGGTGGTCGCAGTATCGCACTCGGCCCTAACGGAGATATTTTCTTAACGGCCCGTACGCCAGAGAATGACGTAAACGGGATTCCGTCCGGCGAAATTAGAAGATATGACCCATTGAGCGGAGCGTTGTTAGAAGCGATTTCGACACCCTCGAACCAATATGCGTGGGGCATTACTTTCGATAGCGACGGCAACTTCTACCTTGCCATTCCTGAGCCTCCTGGTTCATTGCCTCGTTACGCACCTGGCTCATCAGCGGTATTCAATGTCAACATGTCAACGCCTTCAGCGAACCCGGTTTCTGTTGACTTTTCGACTACCAATGTCACTGCAATGTCTGGTAGCGATTACGCAGCGACTAGTGGCACGCTCATCTTCCAACCGGGTGTAACCAGCCAAACCATCATCGTGCCAACCATCGACGACGCGGAAGCAGAAAGCATTGAAACCTTCCACGTTAGTCTCAGTAATCCGATCGGCGGCGTGATCCCCAATCCGACGCCCGCAGTTGGGTTCATCTTCGACAATGACACTACCAACGAGCCACCGTTGGTCGATGCCGGCGATGATCAAACCCTCATCGATGCCGATGGCAATGGCTCCGAAGCGGTGACCCTCTCCGGTTTCGCTTTCGACCTGGACGGGTCGATCGATTTCGCCGAGTGGACGCTAGACGGTAACGTGATCGGCACCACGCCGATTGTGAATACGACGCTACCGGTTGGCGTGCACACGATCACGCTCACTGCCACCGACAATCAGGGCGCGTCAAGCAGCGATACGCTGGTCGTGACGATCAACGCAGCTCCCACCGAAGTCGTGCTATTTGAGGACTCGTTCGAGGTCGGTAGCCACAGCAACGACTGGAACGGCAAGTGGGTCGAGGATTCCCAAAACGACTTCTTCCGTTCGACACAGCGATCGACCCATGGCGCGCGCTCCGCCGAGGTGGATGGTTGGGCTTACAACGCTACCTTGACCATGGCCACACCCATCGACCTTTCCGGCCACACCTCGAACACGTTGACCTTCGACTGGTTGATCGAAAAGGGCTTTGACAGCGGCGAGTACTTGTCACTGGATGTTTCGACCAACGGAGGTAGCAGCTGGAGTTACGACGTTCGCCGCCTCAGTGGCAACGTGGACGCGGAGAACACTTGGCACAGCGAGAGCGTCGATCTGAGCGGCTTTGCCTCGTCTAATCTACTGATTCGCTTCCGCAGCTACGTCAGCAGCTCAAGCGAGGACGCCAACATCGATAACGTCAAGATCGTAGGCTTCGCCGCTGGTGGAGGTGGTGGAGGCGGCAACCTACTCGCCGCATTACCTGACGGATTCAGTGGCGAATCATCGGACGACGTTATCATCGCTCCGGCTGTACTCTCGGTACCAGTCCCAGCCATGGACCCCCTGGATGTCAACCAGGATGGCTACACCACACCGCTGGACGCATTGCTCGTCGTCAACTGGCTCAATCAAACTGAGCGAGGCACTGCACCAGCCAGCCTCGACACGAACGAGGACGGAAACGTGACACCCATCGATATGTTGCTGATCGTCAATAAGCTCAATCACGTGGCAGCCGGAGAAAGAGAGAGTGTGTCTCTCGCTCCCGTGATCGAGGCTGGCTCCGTCGATGACTTCTTCGGCACGATGGAAGAAGAGGAGGAGGACGTGTTGGGTGGCGACCTGCTGAACGTGATCTAATAGCCTTCAGACAATAGAACATTCTACCCCGCCTGCAGCTGTTTGCCGGTTGCAGGCTTTCCTGTCGCATGAACGTAGACAGACAAATCTCATCACCAGCCCGCGGAAACCTGAACTTCAACTTGTACGCAAGAATAGGTTTAGGTTTAAGTTTAAGTTTAAGTTTAAGTTTAGGTTTAAGGACAATTCTTGCGTATCACCGCCAGCGTCTCACGCGACGAACGGTCAGCAAATGGGTTTTCCAGGGGGCTGCTGAGACCTAGGGTCAGGCTGAGATCGTACTTATCATATTCGCGCTGGTTGGCGCTATTCGTGGGTCGTGACCGTTGTTGCCCGCGAAGCACTCCCATAAGCACGAATCCATTCGCCCTGTTTTTAGCGCGTGCAGAGGATGCTAAGTACCTTAGCCAAAAAATAGAGATGGTGCAGTTTGGTGAGCGAACTGATTTTTAACTTGTCGGTTAGGACGATAACGCTTCCAAACCACGCATGGTTCCTGTCGAAGTGGCAAAGCGATCGACGGGCAGTCCCAGGCGCTGCAACATGGAGACGAAGAGATTGGGGAGGGGGTAATTGTTCGCGGTGTCAAAAGCCAGATGGCTGCCGTGGCGGAATCCGCCTCCAGCGAAGAGCACTGGTAAGTTCGTGGTGACGTGCGTGTTGGCATTTCCCAAGTTGCTACCGTAGACAATCATGGTGCGATCCAACAAATTGTCTGCGCCTTCATTAATGTTCTTCATGTTCGTGAACAACTCATCCAGCAGCCGCATGTGCCATTGGTCGATCACTTCCAATTGTGCCATCTTGTCATCGTTCTTTCCATGGTGCGATAGATTGTGGTAGCCATCGGTGATCTCAGTCCCTTCCACGTTGATGGCTGGTGAATTGACGCTATCGAGGAGCAGCGTGATCGCGCGGGTAGAGTCGGTCTCCAGGGCCAGCTTGGACATGTCGTACATCAAGCGCACCTTTTCCATGTAGGCCTTTGGGTCGTCAAGGTAGACGGGAGCTTCACCGCGCGGCTCCGGCTTGGGGACGTGCTCCCATTGCTTGGCCGATTCCAGCCGTAGCTCCAACTCGCGGACACCTGTTAAGTATTGATCGATACGCTCACGGTCCCTAGGGCCTACTTGACGGACCAGCGATTTGGTCTGGCCGGCTACCGCGTCCATGATGCTTTGCCCGAGTTGCAAACGTCGCACTTGCTCTCGCACCTCTGCAGGCGAACCTTGCAAAAACAGTTGCTCATAAACCTTTCGTGGATTCTCTTCGCAGGGAATCAGTACTCCGGCACCTGTCCAGGACAAACTGCGCTGCCCTTGTTGGACATTGACTCCCAGCGTCATCGAAGGGAAGCGTGTTAGGTGGCCGAGGTGCTCTGAGATGAATTGATCGAGTGAAATCGTGTTTCGAAATCCACCACTGCCTGGATGCGGCGCCGCTGTCAAAAAGCAAATGTCAGCGGGATGCCCACCATCCACGTCGGGATGCCAAACACCACTGAAAACAGTAAAGTCGTCGCGGTGCGGCTCTAAGGTCTTGAGGTACGGAGATAACGTGTATCCGTGCCCAGCGTCGTGCGGAAAAAATTGTTCCGGCAGCAAGCCGAGGTTATTGCAGATGGCTAACATCCGCCGCGTCGGGACAGTCTCTGGATCGAGCTTCTTCTCAGCAGCAGACAAAACAGCGGGGCGCATCGCGTCAAGCAATGGCAGGGAAAGACCCACTCCAAGTCCGCGGAGGAAGGTGCGGCGTGGCAGGGCGGAGTTCTTAAGTAGGGTAGGCATGGGCTCGGTTCCTTCAGTCTATTTGTCCAAGAACAGGCGGCTGATGACAATCTCAGCAATGAGATTCCCGACAGGATAGCCTGCATCTGTTGTGCGATCCAAGATCTCTTCGATGACGGGACGATCGCTAAAGCGAGGCGCTGCGCCCGTTGCATAGGTAACCAACTGTTCGACCAGATTTCGCGCAATGGCACGCTCGTCTTCCAGCAGTCGCTGTTTCAACTCCTTAATATTGTCAAACTTTCGGCCATCGTGCAAGACTCCAGAGGCATCCACAGCGGGGCCATGGACAAACGTGAATGGTTGACCGTTCTTGCCAAAGCCTGCGATGGGTTCCCCTTCTCCGAAACTGCGGTACGTGTCGCGGTAGCCGCCCACCACATCAAAGGCTTCCAACGCGAATCCGGCGGGGTCGATGATTCGATGGCAAACGTTGCAGCTCTCGTCAGCGCGGTGCAAATCGAGTTGCTGTCGAATGGTGGTCGCTCCCCGCGTATCAGGCTCAATCGCAGGCACACTCGCTGGCGGCGGAGGTATGTGGACCCCCAGGATGCGTTCATTGACCCAGACACCGCGCACGACGGGAGAAGTGGTGGTGCCGTTGGCGGTCACCTTCAAGACACTGGCCTGTGTCAACACACCTCCCCGAACGCTATTCGGAGGGAGCTGAACGCGACGGAGCGTTGTCCCCTCGAACTCCTCCAAGCCATAGTGCTTGGCCAAGCGTTCGTTGACAAACGTAAAATCGCTATCGATCAAATTTCGCGCTGGCAGGTTCTCTCGAATTAACTCGGCAAAAAACAGCTGCGTTTCCTCAAGCGCCGCATCGACCAGAGAATCGTCGAGGTAGTAATCGGGGTACAGCAGCTCATCGGGAGACGTATCGTTGATTTTTCGCAGGTCCAGCCAATACGCGAGAAAGGCGTTGACAAATTGCTGCGCAGAGTCGTCGCGCAACATCCGCCAGGTTTGCTGCTGGAGAATTTTGGGCGACCGCAGCTCACCCGCTTTCGCCAGTCGCAGCAGTTCTCCATCAGGAGCCGAATTCCATAGAAACAGTCCCAAGCGGTTGGCCACGGCTGAGTCGTCGAGTGCTCCGGGCTGCTCGTCTAGGCATAAGAAATTGGGAGAACAAAGCACGGCTGTATAACCGGCCAACAGCGCATCGGCAAATGTCAGGTCGGCTTTCAAGGCGACATCGACGACGCCCTTGAACCGTTCAAGATCATCGGCAGATCCTGGGTGGCCATAGGCCGATTGCATAAATCGTGCGAGCAACCGTTGAGCATCGATCAGTGGCTGGTGTGTTTCAACTTCAACTAGTTCACCAGTACGTCGAAGCGGAAGGTCGTCGAACAGCAGTTGATGTCCCGCCGATGGCCACTGCTCGATGATAGGCCCCTCAACTTCCATCCAATTGAAGGCAACGCCCGGCATGCCGTCTTCCTCCGCCAGCGGATTCCGCCAATTGGACGGACGCGAGCGGAACAAACGCACGGCGTCGGGTTGAATCGATTCACCCTCCAGCAGCCACACATCTAACTCTTGGACGCTCGGTTCGATTTGAAAATCAAATTCCCCCAGGCGACGCAATTGGCGAGGCGGTGATTGAGAATAGACGACGACCGGTTCCGAACGTCGACCGCGCGATGTTTTTTCGCGGTTTGCGCGAAAGCGTTTTTGATCTTCCACGTCTGCCCAAAACGTGTACCCTTTGAATCGCAACTTGTAGCGTCCGGAGCGTGGCGCGGTGAATTCACTAAAACGTATTTCAATCGGCTCATAACTACTCGCCACAACGCCAAACGCTTCGAGTTCTCTTTGAGTAGGATCGCTGTCACCGACAGTGAAAGGCTGTTCGGGATTCTGCAGTACTTTCAAATCGGCATCGTAACCGAGCAACGGAAATGTTGCGCGTTCGGGACTCCGATTGAAGACTGTGTAATGGACGCGGCGATTGAAACTACTCTGCTCGCGAGCGTAGTAGCGAATCGTCTTGGAGTCAGGACGAGATGTTTCGCCTGCGATGACCTCACGCAGCGCGTATTCGGCGGCCTGCATATACCGCGCCAGATTGACATGTGAGACATCTAGGGCCTCGCCGGATTTGTTGAAGCGGTAGCGTTCACCATCCTCAGGCAGGATGGACGCAAGTTGTAACCACGGCGCGTGGAGCAAGTCGCGGAGGCGATTCTCATACTCGAAGCGATTCATCCGTCGACGGACGGCTCGCCCTTCAGCTTCAACCTGCTGTAAATCGAGTGTCAGCAGTTGTGGCCCCAGCATGCCGATAAATCGGTCGCGTTCACTGGCCGCCAAACCTCCCTCTGGCGGCATCTCACCGGCCTGCACACGATCGTGGATCTTAATCCAGGTAGCCAGATCCTGCGGAACTAGCTGCTCACTAGTTTGGAGTTGACGAATTTGCGCGGTTAGGTCCATGCCGCCATCGGCTTCGGCGCCCGAATGGCAATCGACACAATTGTCCTTTAGCAGTTGGGGCAATCTGCCCACGTCTTGTGCCTGCAAGCCACAGCACATAAGCCAGATCAGCATGGCGTTCGCCAGGCAGCCCGTACGAGCTGGGCAAATGGTTTGAGGGACAGCGTTCATAGTCGTCCGTGGTTAGAAATTGGACGTGGCAAGGCGGGATCGAACTGCCCGTTTATGATACCCTAGCCTCGAGTGCATGGCTAGCTAATTCGTAATCGTTCACGGCATATACGTCTGTTAATATCACATGAGTGATAGAAATGCTTTAGAACGGGAATAGAAAGCGATGACACTTCATGGCGCAATACTTGGCTGGTTGTGCCCGCAAACGAATTTACGCGGTGCGAGCGATTTAACAGGAGAAAACAGAGGTAACAGAGAATTCTCTGTTGTCTCCGCCAACTCCTGTTTCATATTGAGTGCAACGTTAAATCTTAAGATTGGCGAGCGGTTTGCATTGGGAGTACCGATCGAGCAGGCTGACGAGGTAACGACAGGAACGTATTTAGCATGGCTAACGTACAGACACCTTTTGGGGCACAGCCTAGTTTTCGTACTTGTTCGAGCGGTTGTCGCCTTGTTGTTTGACTTGCTCGCGGATGCGCTGCTTGACAGCATCCAGCTTGGCTGGCCAGGCAAACTCTGGCGATTTCGAAGGATCGTAGCCGGCCAGGTGATCCTTGAGTCGAGTTGTGGGGTTGGTGTAAATCAGCACCGTCTCGCCGAACACTTCCTCACAAATGGCCGCTAGACCTGGATCGTAATCTTTCAGTTCCTGTCGCGTGTCAACATGATTGTGATCGTGATCAGGTTGGCGATTATTGTCAAACCAAGACTGCACTCCCTCGGCAAAGTATTCTGCGTGGTTTGTTGAGGCGTATTTGGCTTTCCACAAGCCTTGGGTCATTGCGTGGTCATATGCTTTCTCCAGACGCTCATCAAAGGTCGAGTCGATGTTGACCATGCCACGGAGGTGAATGTTGTGCGCAAACTCGTGGATCAGAATGTTTTCTTCAGAATAGGGATCGCCCTTGAAAGCCAGCACGTTCTCTTCGGCACACGAGCAAACCGGTTCCTCACGGGAGCCTCCCAGTCCACGGGCTCGCGCGTCCCAATAATCTTTGGGGCGTAAGTGCGAATGCTCGGGGATTTGCGTTGTGAATTCGGTGTGGCCCATGACGATCATTCGCGACCCGCTGTCGATCATCGCTTGCTTAATGTCCGGACGGTCGGCCAACATCATGTCGATCAGGTAGGCCGCTTCTTTGAGTGCATAGTCGTTAACTCTTCCTGAGCTGACAATTGGATAGCCTCCGGCGCTCACATACTTTTCGTAGAACGGATCGAGTTCGAGCGATGCAGGCGGAGCCGTGACTTGGTAGTCAGCTGGTTCTGTTGACGGTGAATCGGCGGAGCACACGGCAATTCCGATGATCATAGACATGATGATCATAGAAAATACGAACACTGCTGAGCATGCGCTCCTGTAGTAGGCATGCAGTAACCCGTGCAGTAGCGTGGGGACAGCCTTCATGTAAAGTAAATCCAAATGAAAATGGACTGGCGCGAGCGATAGAGATGGCGTGGTGTTATGCTGAGTATACAGGAATCGTCAGCTGAGAGAAAACATGGCAACAACCCTCTGTGTAATGTTCTTTACCCGACGTGGAAGAATTAGTGCATGGCTAGAATGTAATCAGGAACAAATTCGACACACCTCGCTGATTACCACCATAAGTCTCGGGTTTTCGTACTCGTACTCAATAAAATGGTACTCGTACTCCTACTCGATTCGAACGGGGCATCGAGTACGAGTACCGCCTGCTTCTGAGTACGAGTACGAGTACGAAAATGCAAGCTGGCGGTGGGCTTTCTGCACAGTCAGCTCAACGAATATGGTGGCGATCAGCGAGAAGTGTCACAAATTCTGACTTCTACAACGGACGAACGAGATGAATGCAATAGGCAGTAATTTGGCTTGGCTCTGCTTGGTCGCATTGAGCATGGCGCCGTTAACACTTCGAGCGGAAATACGCGTGGGACTAGCGCAAGTCGATATCACGCCGCCGCTGGGAGGCCTCACGACAGGTTATTCCTCGGCCCAACCGACCGACGGCGTACATGATCCTGTCTCAGCTCGAGTCATCGTACTTGAATCCGAACAGTCCCGGGTAGCATTGGTGGCGTGCGATTTATGTACCTACAACTCCCAATGGTTGCACGACCAAATGGCTGCGATGGGCGTGAACCGGCTGCTATTGATGAACACGCATACTCATGCAGGCCCAAAAATGAACGAAGAGAATTTCCCCACCGCAGAAATGCCATGGAGTGATACAGTCGATCGGCGGATACTTTCAGCTATCGAACAGGCCCAGCAAAATACCTTCAAGGCATATTTTCAGGCAGCTGAGAGTCAGGTGCAGTTGGGTTACAATCGATTGGTCCACCGCGGTGATTACTCAGAGACTTACTTTGAAAACCCCGAGCGCATTCCCTACGGCGAAGTTGACCGACAAGTGGGGGTCATTCGAGTTAGTGACGAATCGCAGCGTGTGCGGGCAGTGTTGGTCAACTACGCGTGCCATCCGGTAGTCTTGGGACCTAGGAACCGCAAGATTTCAGCGGACTATCCTGGCGTTATGCGCACGCTGGTGGAGGAGAAATTGGGCGATGACTGTATGTGCATCTTTATCCAAGGTGGTGCAGGTGACATTAATCCACTGTTGATGGCGCGTGGCGACAATCGAGACAACGATTTTCTGATTGTGGAGAAAATGGGCGAACTGTTGGCGACAGAAATTATGCGCGCTTTGACGTTCATCAAAGATATCCCGGGAGTGTCCGAATCGTTTGTTAGTTCTTCCTCGCAGTCCTCATATCGCAATCGCTGGAATTCACAGGAGCAATTGCAGCTGGGAGTCACTACTCTGTTAATCAACAGTGAGATAGGGATAATCACGCTTCCAGGAGAACCGTTTCATCGCTTCCAAGTTGACTTTCGCGAAAAATCGAATCTGAAACACGCATACTTGTTTGGTTATTGTTGTAACGGCCCGTACGCATGGCCAAGTTATCTCCCGGATCTAACTTCGGCGGCGCGGGGTGGATATGGCGCGAGCGATACCACAGTGGCTGAGGTGGGTGCCGGAGAGCAGTTGGTCAATACTGGGTTAGTGCAGTTGTTTAACTTGCAGGGGCGTCTTAGGTCGGCACCAGTTAGACATACGTTCGAGGCCGAACCTGCGAAATAAATTAACTTGCATTCCTCAATTCGGCACTGATTTGCGATTTCGATCGTGCTGACGCTACGCAGTGCTGGTCAAGCCGCTTGCTTCAACTGGACTTGCCTTGCGTACGCCTGTACGTGTAAACTGTCCAAGTACAAACGTACGGGTGAGGTTGTTGGCTAGTTCAAGGATTCGGACACATGGGTGAGAGGCCAGCTCTTTCTAAGGGTGAAATGGAAGTTGCTCGGGTGCTGTGGGAAAAAGGTCCGGCAGCGGTGCGAGCTATTCACGCTGCCCTGCCTGCTGAAAGGGCGATGGATTTCGCCACGGTGCAAACCTATCTGCGACGACTGGAGACAAAGGGCTATGCTAGCTCGCGATTGGACGGGCGCATTCGCATCTATGCAGCCCGCACGAAACCGCGAACGGTCATTCGCGAAACAGTTAATGATTTGGTAGAGCGACTATTCGGTGGCGAGACGATGCCATTGGTTCGGCATTTGATCGAAGAACGTGGCATCGAAGCGGACGAACTGGCCGAACTTCGGGCGTTAGTCGAGCGGCTTGAAAGCAAGGGCCAAGCCGATGACTAGCAACCAGATGTTCGAACTACTATTGGCTCAAACCTGGCAAGTCGGATTGTTGGCTGTGGCCGTCTGGACAATTGTCTGGCTCTGCGGACGCGATCGACCGCACCTATCCCATTGCTTGTGGGCATTGGTGTTGCTCAAGTGCCTCATGCCTCCGGTTTGGACCAGTCCCGTGGGTTTGTTTTGCTGGATAAACGCTCAAACCCTTCAACTGACTTCGAGCCAGTGGTTTGCCCATTCGACATCCGCGCCACAAAAATTGGCAGGGGTTGCAACAACAAATTCGAACGTTGAAATTCAAATCTCCAATGCGTTCGATTCGGGCTTAACACTTGACACGTCGTCGCTGCAGTCCGGTTCTGCTGAGTCAAGCACTCAGCCACCGGCGACTTTTTTTGATCGCGGCCAGCAATGGGTGCTGAGAGTTTGGCTCGTTGGCTGCGTCGTTAGCTTGGCTATCGCCGTTTCGCGTCTCAGTCTCTTTTGGAGATTCGTGCGGCATTCTACTTTACCGCGAGAGCAAGCGGTCGATGGTGTGAACATGGAAGCGTTGGTGCAACGACTGAGTGAAAAGCTAGTTGTCGGTCGGCGAGTGAGAGTTTCGGTTTTGGATGCGGCGGTGGGACCAGCTGTTTATGGTTTGATTCGTCCCACCATTCTGTTGCCAGCAGCCATCATTCAGGGGCGATCACAGCGCGAGTTGGAACCGCTGGTGGCACATGAATTAATTCATATAAGACGCGGAGATTTGTGGTGGGCCTTGGTGCAAACTTTAGCGTGCTGCCTGTTTTGGTTTCATCCTTTGGTTTGGCTGGCACAGGCCATGTTGCAACGCGAGGCGGAACTCAGTTGCGACGAAGAGACAATTGCTGGCCTAGATTGTTCTCCGGCAGTATATGCCAGAAGTCTGTTGGATGTTTTGGAAAGCAAACAGCGGCTGCGTGTGGCTCCGGCGTTGCCGGGCGTGCGGCCCGTGGATGTGACTCGAAATCGATTGGAGAGGATTATGCGTTTGGGACAAGGAAGTCATGCACGTACGCCAGCTTGGATCTGGTTGCTCTTTTTCGGCAGCGTGGCGGTACTCTTGCCGGGTGGCGCTTGGTTGAAGGCCCAAGAGGATGTTAAAGACAGTTCGAATCAAGCAGTTGTATCGGAGAGTGCGGAAAACGCGAGCCTACCGCTTGCCCCGCCAGCCACGGGAGCTTGGGCGGAATCATGGCACAACGAAAACATCGAAGTTGGGGATCTGCTAGACCAACTGGAGGCTCAGCACGGAGATCGCGACGTTGCCCGCGGAATGCTGCTGAGTATGATTCCGCAGCGTAGTGTCCACCAACTCAATGCGGAAGGGATCGTGAAAATTAGCGCGGTTCCTGCGTTTTCAATCGAAGGCGACGAGCTGCATGTTTTTGAAACACGCGAACAAATTGCGAATATCCACAAGGGGCTTGATGAGCTGCGACGTTTTGGGTTTGATTCGGTGCGGCTACAACTGAGGCTGCTCGCGATCTCGGCAGTTGAATTGGAGACGCTAGGACTAGAGTGGGAAAATGCTGCCGAACCTAGTAGCGAGTTGATGGCTCGAGCCTCCGAGATGGTGACTCCCCAAGAAATCCAAGCGGCGCGAGGGCTGCCCAAAGCTCCTGCGGCGTTTAAGTCTGCTGATCCTGTGCAACCCGCGTCTGCCGTTGCGGAAGCGAAATTGCCGATACCGGTGGGTGTGGTCAAGCAACAAACGGGACAGATAACGTTGGGGACACCTGTTCCATCCGATCTCGGCATCGCCGGTTGGTTGGTTGTGGATGAAAGACCTCAATCTAGTAAAGTCACCACCCACTGCGCAGTTATCGATGATGATCAAGTTGCTGCGATCGCGAAGTTAACTGAAAACGGTGATCAAGAAACAGTATTAGGCCTGCCGCGCGTAACTTGCCGCAATGGCGGATACGCACAGATGGCTTCACATGCCCCATGGTCGATCAGGCCGCAGTTTGCTTCGTTCGACAGGCCAGCACCGAACGAGCCGAAGCCCAAACTGGGCTTCAGCGGTTTTTCGGTCACAGCCGGTCCATTGATTGTGCCTGAGTCTGAGGGAAATGGGATTAGTGCAATTGCCTTGTCCATGGTTTGCGAATCGCGCGAGGTCACGCGGCTCGACACGTTCACTTTTGAAGGTCAGCAAACAAACGGTGCGAAGCATGCATCAGCCACAACGACAATCCAACAACCTTACGTTGAATTGAAGGAGCTGGCCGTTCATCGCAAATTGCGTTTGGGTGAGAGCTTGTTGATCAGCAGCCGTAAACCGCTGGCTCCAACCAGTGACAATAAAATTCTGGTAGTTGTGGCTACTTGCGAAGTCCTTCCGGCTGGAATGATCCGCAGCGACAACGGGCAGTTAAAGAAATTGAATGTGCGGCGTCCTCAGTCAACAACAGAACGACTGTCGATACCAGGAGTACTGACATCCGGGCCCGAAGTGAAAAAGTTGCCGGCACCATCCACAGGAGAAATTTTGTCGGCTTGGAGTAAGGCGAATCCAGATGACCAGGCATTGATGCAATTGGACGATTCGAATATTCAATTTGTTAAAAACTGCCTTGGCGACTTTGCAGATGAAAAGACATTCATTCCACTCATTGGCGAGGCAATTCTGCACCACCGAATTTACAAATGTGATGCTTATCAGATTACAGAACGAGGGAAATCTGGATCGAACGGCGTTTGGTTAGGCTCGATCGCCATTGATCACAATCACTACCATGCGGTGGATATAGACGCAGGCAAGGACATTTTTCGCTGATCGCCACCAACGGTTTAACCCGCGTTATTCACGACAAAGGTAGGCAGCAACAAGCAAGTCCTTCCTGCGCCGCCATTTATGCTGCAAGTTCCATTTCGCACACTGCGTGGCTAAGAGTTTTGACTTCAGACGGACATGCGCAGTTGCGGCACGCCTGAACCCGCACTTATTTATGGCCCAAGTAAATAATCCGGGTTTAATCCCCAGGCCGTAGAGCAGGCCGTAGAGTTTGAGACCCGCGCTATTTCAACGGCGACGGGGAGGCATTGGGTAGGTAACGACCGACATCCGGTTCGCCAGCGGTCGACCGCATTCGCG
>JBGSNE010000134.1:0-34543 GCA_041739785.1 Pirellulaceae bacterium | reverse complement strand
GGAGGCCTCACGATGTCCTTTTCTAACTATGGACGACTTCGCCCGCAAGTACGATTTCTACAGCGACAATTCCTACAGGACGGCAAATTGCCATTCACGGATGTGTTGTCGGAGAGAACGGTAGAGCAAGCATTGAAAGCTTTGAACGTTGCCTGGCTCGACCGAGTTTATTCGCCGCTCGTCACGCTGTGGATATTTCTAGGGCAAGTGTTGAGCCAGGATCATTCCTGTCGTGCGGCCGTCGCTCGCTTGATTGCCCATCGTGTCTCCCAAGGACTGAGTCCCTGCTCAGCAGAAACAGGCGCTTACTGCCAAGCCAGAAAGCGACTCCCCGAAAAGTTCTATTCAGACGTAGCCCGTAAAACGGGGCAAGCGTTAGATGACAAGTCTCACGAGCGCTGGCATTGGAAAGGTCGCCGCGTCTTGGCCTATGATGGCTCCACGCTATCGATGCCCGATACTCCGGAAAACCAGAAGGCTTACCCGCAACCTCCACAACAACAACCAGGTCTTGGCTTTCCATTGATGAGAATAGCAGCTTTCTTTTCGCTCTCATGCGGAGCCGTACTTGAACTTGCGATGTGCAGTTACTCTGGCAAGGGGCACAGTGAACTTGGAATGCTGCGACAGTTGTGGGACTTCTTGCGTCCAGGCGATGTTGTGCTTGCCGACCGCTAAATGTGTGCCTGGCACGAGATCTTCCTTCTGAAACAACGTGGAATTGACTCAGTCACTCGTCTCCATCATTGTCGCACCGCCGACTTCCGGCGCGGCAAGCGACTGGGAAAAGGCGACCACATTGTTGAGTGGCGCCGCCCCGGTCGTATTCGCAAGATCGATTGGCAAGCGCAGCAACAACTGCCCGAGCGGCTCATGATTCGTGAGACGCGCGTTCAAGTTCAGCAGCCTGGATTTCGCAGCCAAAACATAATCGTCGTAACCACGTTGTTAGACGCTGAGGAAGTAACTGCCACCGATCTGGCGGATCACTACCGTGCCCGCTGGAATGCAGAACTCGATTTTAGATCTCTCAAGCAAACGATGCAGATGGACATCCTGCGCTGCAAAACACCCGAGCTAGTGCGCAAGGAAATTTGGACACACATCCTCGCCTACAATCTAATTCGCACTATTCTAGCTCAGGCGGCGAGCAAGCACGACATCGAGCCGCGAACGATCAGCTTCAAAGGAGCAGTGCAAACACTGGAAGCGTTTTAACCGCTGCTCGCCATACAAGGTGATCGCAGTTGGGAGCACCGACTCCATCTATACAACAAGCTGCTCGACGCTGTGGCTACCCATCGAGTCGCCGACCGACCGGATCGCTTCGAACCACGACAGAGAAAGCGTCGGCAAAAGAAATACGATCGCATGATGAAGCCAAGAAACGTGCTCAAACGTGAGATGCTCAAACGACTTATGTAGAACTACGCACCATTCGTCACGCCCACCTGAGCGCGTTGGCCAAATCGTGTTTGTATCAAATTGACGACAAGAGAAGCTGATTCCTGGGAAGCCATACATAAATTACTGTACGCCTTTGGTGGCTTCTGCGTTGCTAGCGAGCTATAGCTAGACGACGACTCACCGAAGCAAATCGACAACGACGCAATCTTCTTTCGGACGATGCAACCTCTTGCACGAAACTACTCGGCCAAATAGCGTCGGTGTTTCTCACCTTTCGATGAAACCTCCCCCGCATTTTCGCACGAGACACTTTGCACCGGAGATGGTACTGGCGTCTAATTGGGCAAGCCAAACGAAGGCGTTTTGAAACGTATTCCAAGAATCCGATCATTCTGCTCTTTCGTCGCTTTCCGTAGTGTTGCGTCCGTACCCTGGTAGCCGAACAGGTACTGGAACCGTGGGGATTCCTTGGCCGAAGTCTAGGCCAGAAATATCGAGGAGAACAATCTCTTGGTTGTCTCGCTGTTCGATGGCAATGAATGCTCCGTCGGGTGACCAATGAGGGGCTCCGTATTCAGTTGACAGCAATCGTGTTTGTCCTGAGGCTGCGTCCAGCAACCAGATACCTGGACAGCTGGCACTCCAGCTACCGTATGCGATCCACTTTCCATCGGGAGAAAAATCGGCCACAGTCGTCTTCCCGCTTTCACCCAAAGGCAGCTCAACCAACACATCACGTTCGCCAATTCGTTGCACGGTCAGTCGATCATCAGCGATGCCCAATACCATCGTCGCGTCGCGAGAGACCGTCCCATAACTGGCTGCGTTCACTGGCAGGAGCACTTGCTGGTTATCGGGGGAATCCAAATCAAACGCCGACAATTGGAACAATTGGTCCTCAACCTCTTTTCGATAAAACAGTCGATGGTCGTCGGTCCAGCAGGCGCAATCTCCATCGGTCAATCTGCGGAGATTGGCGCCGCTTGGGTCAACGATCCACAATTCCTGCACGGCAACTTCGTCGGATTCGCCTTTGCGATATTTGGTAAAAGCGATCGGTTCACCTGGGCGGCCTGACTGCGCTGGTTGAAATCCTCCTGTGCACAACGAAGTGATATTACCCGTTGCAAGTTCAACCCACTCCAAGTCGCCTTCGCTGGGTGCAATCGGGTTGGAATTTCGGATCACTGCTCGACTATCCGCAGACCATGCGGGGCTCCCGCCAGGAATACGTCGGGCATCTAGCAGAAATTCGTGGGGCAGCAGCGGCGCAGCGTACACTGGCTGATCGACGGATGCCCGCGTAGCAGCTACCTCGGATCGGTTCTCGCGGTAGGGCTTGTGATTCTGATAAACCTCCAGTCGTTTGTCGTAACCGGAGTCGCGAGACTTGCCCAGCAGACCCAACGCGAGCTGCTGCCACTTTACCGCTTCTTCAAATTGCTGATTTTCGGCGAAAGCGGCAGCGAGGGTGTCGAGGTAGATGGGGTTTTTCCATCCGCTGAGTTCATTGGCCTGGATGGCATCAGCCACAGCTTTACCGCCATCGCGGATTCCATCGTCCAGCGAAGTGGCGCGGGACCAGGCTCGGTTGTTGTAGCCAATCGCATCGAGCGGTTCCGGGCTCTCCGGCGTTGCAAGCGTGGCTAGTAGCAGCATCGCTTGCCTCAAGATCTCAATCTTCTTGACTCCATCGGGAATTGCCCCGGCTGCGTCCGCAAGTGTTGATAGAGACTCTTCGGGATTGCCACATCGCAACTGAGCAGCCCCGAGAAGTACACGGCTGCGTAGTGTGTTCGGTTCTTCCTCGCGCAACAGCTGTGCCCAGCGGAGCGCTTGCTGATATTTTTCTCGCGGAACGTTGCGAAAAGCTACGATTTCAAGACATGTTTCGGCAATGCGCTCCGAATCGTTTCCGCGTTTCTTGACCGCAGTCTCTGCGGCTAAGCGAACGAGCGGTAGCAGCGATTGCCGGGAGCGAATTTCAGCCAGCATCTCATTGGCAATCGGCGTTGCTTTTGAAAGACTGCTAACCAACTGCTGTGCCACAAGTTGGGCATCATCTTCAGGCGCTAGTGGTGTCGCATCGTAGATCACCGACGACCCACCGCCGCCGGTGCCATATGGGCTTGTGCCCAATCGCAGACAAGTCAGTCGAAATCCAGTCGGGTCAAACTGAAGATCCCACGTGTAGAAATTAACATCGTCGACCGGAATGGATAGAATCTCGCGGCCCGATTCCACATCCCAAAGTCTACCGCGTGGAACGGCTCCGCCAGCTCCAAGAACTCGAAAGCCATGCAACGTCAATACTCGCCGTCCGTCCGGACTGAAACGCACCAAGTCAGCACGATCGCCGGCCAACGAAATGGAGCAAAGTTGATTTCCGGTTGGTAACTGAAATAAGGTGACTTGCCCGATTTTTGCAACCAAAGTCGTGTCGCCAGAAAAACGGTTTTGAGAGAAATTCTCATGCAACAGGACTGCTGCGACATTGCCATTGGGACTGAATTCAACGTCATCTCCAGACGCGACGGCGATTACCCGGAATTCCTGCAAATCCCGCAGTTCCATTTGTTGTCGGGATTTGTCAAAGACGCCGGCGTGCAGACAGTCTGGCGCAACCGCAAAATCCAGCTGCAAAGCAGGGGATGTCGACGGATTTTCATTACTTCTTGTAAACTCCATTATGGATTCCGAGATATTCTCCCACGTGACCGCATCCTTCAAGACAAGCGTGCTTTCATCCTTTCGCGACGGGACGCCGATTCCATCGATGGAACGCTCGACCCGAATTCCTGCTACCATCAGTCGTCCGTCGGAATTTCTGCGAACGAGCGATGCTGGGAAGAAATACTGATTTCCAGATTCCGGTTTCGGAACCACAGCGGTCCCAGTTGGACAATGCATCACAACAGCGACACCTGGGGATTGAAGCACCAAGTGTTCGGAATCGGCAGTGAATTCTAGGACCGCGCGTTCTCGTACGAGGCCAATACGCGTGTTCTGAAGGTGCGTTTGCCACATCCGAGTTCCCGAGTGCAGATCATAGACTGACAGCGTCGTGCTGGTATCTTTGGGATCCGGTTTGTTTCCATCTACTGCGCGCTCCGACCACTGAGCAAGATAGCGCGAGCCTTTGCTGAATCGCAACAAAGATTTGGTAATGAGTGATGATTTCGCGTGACGTGACGCGAGCGGGGCCCGAAGCAACCGTTCCTTTCCCGAAGTTCTACGCACGACAACAGCTCCATCGTCGCGCGCCACGGCCAACAGCGAATGATCTTCATTGAGCACATTGCCTTGATAGTCCAATTGCGGAAGTGGGTCGCTGTGCAGAGCAAACAAATCCTGATGCTGATCGAGGCTCCAGCTCAAAACTTCGCCTGAAGTACCGAATGCTAAAACTCGGGAACCATCCTCCGTAAACGTCACGGAGTCGAACGTCGCCCCCTCCTTTTGAAGCGTTGCAACGACGTTTCCATGGTCCGTGTCAATGAGTCGAATACTGGACATCGTGTGGCCTGTGATCGCAACCAACCTTCCGTCGGGGCCGACTGCTCCCTTGACGAAATTGGGCATAGTCTCTTGACAGAACCTTTGTGGTTTCTCGTCACCGATGTTCCAGGTCAACATTTCCAAGCGGTTCGAACCACTATAGCCCAATGTCTGCAATAACAACCGTTTTTGATCGGGATTCCAAAGTACGACCGTGATATCATCGTTCCATTGCGCAACGGCCCTTTCGTTACCGGTCGCCACGTCAAGGACAACGGCGACGTCCCGAAACTCGTTTGTTCGCCTTTTTGTTCCGTGACAAATATGGGCGGCCAGTAGCGAGCCGTCTGGACTGAACTCGACACGATTGAGCTCCCGCGGTTGCACCTGATCGAGGACAATTTCTCTGGAATCGACATCCCAGACGATCAGCCGACTGGCAGGTTGGTCTTTCTGATGTGAGGCATCGATCCCGAGCACGACGATACGCTGACCATCAGGACTGATATTCAAAAAAGAGATATGCTGGAAACCGTCTTTGGGATATTCGAATGTATAGGCTTCTCCAGTTGGTTCGTAGACGGAACACCCCTCGTCGATCGTCCTTCCAATATTTTGGGAAGGCCAATACACTACCGTGCTAGCGTTGCACTTTCCAGCAATGCAGCGCCCCGTGCTGGAAAAGCGTGTGCGATTAACCTGTAATGTCAGTTGTTCCCGAATGGTACCAACAACGTCACCTGTCTCCAAGTCCCGGATTTGTGTCTGAATTCCAGCGGTGACCGCCACAAATTTCCCTCCAGGAGCTAGGGCATTTCCGGAATCTATTTTTCCATATTGAAAGTTCTCAAACTTCATCAACACCGATGCCTGATTCAAATACCGGTACCAATAATTCCATTCAAAACCCCTCAAATCTTCTTTTCCGTCAATGGGCAACTGGTCGATCATGATTTCCCGCATCCGTTGGAGATTCTCTCGCTCAGCCTCGATACCGACCTGCGTCATGTCCGAGGCATAGAGCGAGCGACGTTGCTGCTCGGAGAGTCGTTGCAGTTCGTTGCCGCGGCTCAACGCTTCGATTCTCAGTCGCTCTGCCTGGACGTATTGGGATTGCGTTTCAACAAGGCTGAGCTGCAACTGGCTTTCTGCCTCGGTGGCTCGTTTCCACTGAGAATTGGCGTAGATGGCGAACGCTGTGCTGGCAATGACTCCCAACAACAGTGTCGCTGTTACGGCCGTGGCGCCTGCCGCGAATGCCCGGTGTCGTTGCACGAACTTCTGGATGCGATAGACGCTCGATGATGGACGAGCCACGATCGGTTCTTGATTTAGGTATCGCCTCACATCCTGGGCCAACGCGTTGGCTGTGATGTAACGCCGGTTGCGGTCCTTCTCCATCGCCTTCATCACGATTACATCCAGATCGCCACGCAACAATTGACGCAGTTTCTGTGGATCGATGTTACGTTGGTTCGAGACGACGGTCAGAGCTCCGCCCATCGAGCTGACGCGGGTGCTCGGACGGTCCGGCTCTTCTTCGCGGATGATTCGACGGATTTCGTCAAAACCAGCGGACGCGAGACGTTTCTTGTCGAACGGAGTTGTTCCGGTCAGCAGTTCGTAAAGGAGCACGCCGAGCGAGTAGACATCGCTGCGAGTATCGACATCCAAGGCGTTCAGCTCTGCTTGTTCGGGACTCATGTACAGCGGCGTACCGATCATCTGGGAAAACTGCGTGTACACCGTCTTGTCGGTCAACTGTTGTCCCAACGCTTTGGCGACGCCAAAGTCGATGACTTTGACGACCGGCATTCCGTCATGCGGCGAGACCAGAATATTGCTGGGCTTTAGATCACGGTGAATGACACCTTTTTGATGCGCGTGTTGAACGGCGTGACAAACATCGATGAAGAGCTCCAGTCGATCGCTGGCTGTCATTTTTTGAGCGTCGCAATACTCGTTGATTGCTACACCGCGAACTAGTTCCATGACAAAATAGGGGCGTCCGGACTCGATCGTGCCTGCGTCCAGAACGCGCGCGATGTTGGGATGGTCCATCAAGGCTAGAGCTTGTCTCTCGGCCTCGAAGCGGGCGATGACTTCCCGAGTATCCATTCCCGGCTTAATGACTTTCAACGCGACCTTTCGGCGAAACGGATGATGCTGCTCAGCCACAAATACCAACCCAAATCCACCTTCGCCGATCTTCTCCATCAGCTTGTACGGTCCAATTTGCATTCCAGGTGTTTCTTTGACTGGCGCGTCCAACGTGGCTTGAAGCTCGTGTGGAGTGCGCTCGAGGAAGCTCGCCTGTTCTGCGGCGACCATCAAGAGCGCCGAAACTCGCTGGAGAAGGCGTGCGTCGGAGCCACAAACTTGCTGCAAGTATGCCTTTCGAACAGTTGAATCCTCGATTTCTCGAGCAACCTTGAAGATCTGTTCTTCATCATTTTGTGGCGAGTTCATTGGGAATCTCCGATTTTCTATTGCATGTCTACTAATCAGTGCGAAATCCAGGGACCATTCCTCCGATCACCTCTGGAATTTTTAGCAAAAATCTCACCAAAAGGCGCAGAAATGCTGTTGTTGTAGAAAAACTGCATTATGCACCGGTACTTTCCGCTGGGTGAACAAAGCCAGATTTCCTTTGCATAGAAACCGTACGGAAGCGGTCTGAAGGTACCCAAGAATGGTAAAGTGGATGGTTCAGCCAAGCGTTTCGGATTCCCAACAGTGATTGCAAACTGCGCAATTAAAAAGGCCACAGAGTCTGTTCTTGTGAATGATAAGACATGTCGGATGTTACCCAAATACTTTCCCAGATTGTGAACGGGGATCTCAGTACGGCTGAGCAGTTATTGCCACTCGTTTATCAGGAGCTCCGGCAGTTGGCAGCGGAAAAACTGGCTCTCGAGCGACCAGGACAAACGCTGCAGGCAACGGCACTGGTTCATGAAGCCTATCTTCGGCTTGTCGACACCGAGGCAGCTCAACGATGGAATAGCCGTGGACACTTTTTTGGAGCGGCTGCCGAGGCAATGCGGCGCATCCTGATTGAACAGGCGCGGCATAAACGAACGCTCAAAGCAGGGGGCGATCGCCTACGGGAGGACCTGCCAGAGCTTGCTTCAGATTCACCAAGCGAGACTTTTGACCTTCTGGCACTCGACGAGTCGCTTCAAAAACTTGAGCAGCAGCACTCACGCAAAGCGGAGCTGGTGAAACTCCGCTATTTTGCAGGGTTGTCAATTGAACAGTCAGCACAGGCTCTCGGAATCGCAGTGTCTACAGCGAGCGCCGACTGGGCCTACGCCAAAAGCTGGCTGTACTTGGAAATGCAAGAACGGGACTAGGTCGCTTTAATCGGACCGAACAAAGTGGTCTTTGCATCCCCGTGATCGCTCGGACTAATGTCACGTCTGAGTCAAGGGGAAATTGCCTGATTAAAGGTGAGCATTCCGAATGGTTAATCGCAGGGCATTGAGCAGATGCCGACGGTCCCTGGCGATGCATGTTGTACCCTGATCGTGAGCGAGCTGCCCAGAACGAGCTCTGCAATTCATAGCATCGGCCCGCGATCACCATCCTGTCCCATAAGACACCCGCCGACCCGGCGAGGCCGTATTCGCAAACAACAGCGATGGCAGTTTCTCGACTGCGCAGATCTTCGATCCAGGCCTGTCTGCCGCAGCATTTTTTTTCCGGGAAACCGGCGAAGGGACGCATGTCGGCAGCGCAAGAGCCAGACTGAGCCGCGCCAAAGGGTTACCCGTTCCAACTACTTAACCAAAATTCCTATTACACATGGACAGAAAAAAGGGGCACTTCACATCGACTGAAAACATTTTACGAGCGAAGGAGGGAACTTCGCGGATATCATTTTGACTGCGCGGAACGGTCGAATCTCGGCCTCAATACCGTCGGTGTTCGTACCCCAGGACGAACCGTCATGGGTCGGTTTTGCCCATCTATCCAACGTGCGATCACAGAGACTCGCTACGGACCCAGGGTTTCGCTGGCAGTAGAGTTTTGACCAGCCAAGGGATTCTTACCACCAGCCATGACTAAAACGGGTTGAACACTCCGGTGCACGTATTGCGGCCAGCTACGTTCCGTTCACTGCCAATGATAAGTCCCTTTATGGCGTTGGTTTTCTTGAGATTTGATTCGCCATGTGGTGAACCCAAGCTGCTTCATCGTCTCACGCAATGCAGTTTGTAATCAAGCAAGACGACGGCGGCAATCACCTTGTGTCCCTGCCCCGTTGGATGGACACTGTCCCAGAATAAATAGCGATTGGAGTCGGCCCCGGGCGTCGGTGCGTAGCCGATACCTGTCACGGGATCGAAGACGGTCGCGGAGTCACTCACATTCCGCAGCCCAAATAGCCTTGGTGCCCGCGCAATTAGCTGAAACAGCCCACTGATTTTCACATCTACAATTTTCGCTTGAGGCAATTCCGAGCGCAAACTGCGATTTAGACTGGCAACACCTGAGTTGAAAGCGGACGTCGCGGCGTTGAGTTGTATCGACAGAACCGGGTTGGTGTTGAAGAACGGGGTCTGGCCGAGCGGCGGCAAATCGAGAACAACAAATTTTCGCGCTCCCGCACTGTACAGCGCGCCAATCGACGACCGAATGGCCGCAATGGCATTCGGTATAAAGTCTGTTTCTCCGGAACTCGCACCAAAGAAAATATCGTTTGCGCCTGCCCAGATTACGAAGATATCGTTGGGATCGGCGGTCCCGCCGCTCACCAGCAGAAAACTTGAAACCTGTTCCGTTAATGCTGGAGTGCCATAGGGAGAAACGCCCGCGGCTCGCGCACCATTGAACGCAAAGTTTGTACCACCAAGCAAACTAGGGGTCGGTACCGGCTCTCGCACAGCCGCTGCAAAATATTCCACCCAAGCGATTCCGTTGGAGAAACGTCCGTTGAAATATAGTGGCGCAGGTGGCAGCGCGCCACCCGTCGCCGCGTAGAAATTTCCAGTCTCAGATAAACTGTCACCAAAAACGTAGACTTCTGCACGGGCGTTAGTAAGCTGCAAACCAAGAATTACTATCGCCACTACGAACATCTTCAACTGCACACGCATCTTTTTAGTCCTTCAGAACTGAGAGCAACACGACAAACCACGAACCGTACCTATTCCACAAGGTGCGATTCGATTCAAAAGGGAGCGCGGATGTGAACAGATTCTTAGAAATTAGCTCGACCAGGTATGCCTGATTCGATTGCTGAACAACATGCGAAAAATTTTGTTCGTAGCAGAAATCGATTCGGTGCCGGCGACCAGCGAGAAGTTTCAAACTTTTCTTCCCGTAATTTTCCTGCCAAGAATTTTCTTGCCAAACAGGAGTAACAGGTTGTCCGTTTACTCAAGTCCCACTTGTACGTTGTAGATCACGAATCTCAATAGCATTACCCGTATGCACTACTTCGCAGTGCATTGAAGGCTGCGTTCGTCGAAGTCGCAAAAGGTGCTACTTCGAAGCAAAAGCTCGGCGATATCGGCTGAATGCCCTGCATCGGTCATTGGTATCTTGAGCGCGTTCATGCATTGCCAACAGGGCGGGAGGAAGGCAGGTAAACCACCGAAGTTCATCGTAGCCTCCTTCCAGTAGGCCCCCATGGCGGGCATGTGGTAGCGCAAGCCTGAGGCCTCGGACCATCGTGTAGAACGAGCTGGGAAGATTGCCAAGACCGCCGATGGGGTCACCCACCGCTGAGTCGAGTCCTATCGACCACAATACCAAATCCGGGCTGAAGCACTGCACTTCAGGAAGTACCTCCCCGATAAATCGCTCCATAATGGCTTGCGGCGTCTGCTCTCCTTCGAATTCGATGGACAGAATGTTTGGCGCAGTGGTCATCGGGTGGACTTCAAGCCCCCAGTCCTTATCGGGCCGCGAATAGGGATACTCCTTACCCGCCTGTTGATATCGATCTTGAACCGCATCGTAGAAACCATCGGTGAAACGTTGTCGGGTCTCATCGTAAGGGGAACGATAAGAAATATCGATCAAGAGTGTCTCCGCCTGATTGGCAAGAACATCAGCGGTTCCATTGCCTCGATGGTGATCGATATCGATCACGACGATCCTATTGCGCTTACCTGGGCGGAGTTTGACTTTGTGATCCCTGGCGTAAAGCGCTGCGAGAGCGATATTCGAGAGGTAACAAAAGCCCATGGCCAAGTCGTGTTCCGCGTGATGGCCGGGCGGCCATACCAGCCCAAATGCAGTGTCACCTAGCGGCGAGTGGAGCAGGTTATCGATCGTATCGTAAGCTGCGCCGACGGCCAGGCGGGCTGCATCCAGAGTGCCAGGGGTCACATCGGCCTCTTGGCCAAAATCAAAAATGAATGGATCCTTGCCGGCCAGTGAACTAGCTTTTGATCGAACAACACACGCCTCCAAGTTTCTAAGGTATTGTGCATCGTGCCCGAGCTCGAGTTCGTGCAATTCTGGCATTCGATTCGAACTAATCCAGCCTATCGGAGCCAGCGATTTTCCGTTGCCATCCACGAGCGGCCCTAACATAGTCGAGACTGATTCTGGGAGCGTTCGCTGCCGTAGCAACCTCGCCGCCCTCAGGCACCCCCTGGCTTTCCCTGGATAGTCGTATTGAATGCGCTCATCAAATCTGTCACGCGTCCCAAGGTGGCGATCGCCGGATGAGTTTGTGTCTAAATGGAAGCATTGCTCGTTTGTGATGATTGTTAGGGACATAGAAAATTCATGTGAGAGTGCGGGAGAGTTCTTGCAGAAAATTATTCTATTTAAGCCGACAACTCCCCCCGCGTTCTGCAGGACATCAACGGCGCGCCAATATACAGCACGACTCTACGGAATTGGATTTGGCTGCGAACCTGCAGGAGTGTCTGTAGCGATAAACTCATAAACACCGATCGCGTCAGCGTTCTCGACAGCCACATAGAGAAATTTGCCGTCCGGTGAAAAGGTCAGGCCAGCAGCTCCAGTAAGCAGACCATTTTTCTTGTCCACGAGAGTTGTTAGATGCACAAGTTTTTTTTCTTCCTGATTAATGGAAATAACAGCGATTGACCCAGACACGGTCGCCGTTGCGTAGACTGTTTTGCCAGTTGGATCCATTTGAATACTGTTTCCACCTCGGAAGAGACCAAGCTCTGCAATATCCGCTAAAAAGTGCATGTAGCCATCGTCTCCAACTCGAAACCAAGTCACCGCGTTGTCTCCCTTGAACCGGCCAGCAACTGAGAACAGATTAAGGCCATCCGCCGAAAGCTCAAGCGAAAGTACACCATCAATGTTATTGACGCCGTCTTCGCCATCTTGCAAAGTATTCACCAACGTCAGTTCACCCTTTTCTACATCGCGATCGAATTCGAGTACCGTACCAGCTTGCTCGCACGCAGCAAATGCTTTTTTGCCATTCTGACTGACAAGTATGTCGCGCATGCCATAGTACTCTTGGCCAGCAAGTTTCTGGACATTTCGAAGTGCTCCAGTCTCGCTTACTTCATAGCACACGACGGATCCATTGAGAGGCGTCTCGTCTTGGGCATTGGAGACGTATAAAAACTTCGAGTCTGGCGAAAAGTCAACAGCATTCGAAAACTGCAATTGACTGCGTGAGTGTCCATCGACCTTCAATGTTCCCGCTTCTGAATCTCGTTTAAAGATCATCAGCGAATTGGAGCGAAAGGCGATGACTGAAACGAACCGCTGATCAGGGCTGATCGCCACGTCGACCGCTCCGTCCATTACTGGCAACTTGGTGGTAGCCAGATGCTCTAGTCGTCCATCATCCTTACGAGCAAAGGTGGTAACCGTCCCCGCTTCCCAAGACGCAGCATACAGAAACTTTCCATCGTCAGTGATCGCGATGCGATTAATGGCATCCAAATCGTTTCGTACGACATCTTCAATGTGCTTAAGTCGCGATTCATCGGGCAGTTGAGCCCAAACGGGGTTTACCAGGAATCCGACGGTGACAATTCCAATGAGTTGAGCGCAGCGCCAAATCGATGTCGGAATGGATTCATTGAGGCGAATCATTATTAGGGTTCCTTGGATTGTTTTGAGAATCTATTATTGCATTAGCGCCGAGAGCATCTGCTGTGTGGAATCATTGTTGAATTGATCCGCGTCGGGTCGCATACGTGGAACCTGTCGGAATTGCAGCTCGCCTGATAAAGTCGCTACGGCATCGAATTTATCAGATTGGTAGGCGGGAATGTTGTGCTTGGTCAACAACCAAGTCAAATCGCCAGACCTCACCCGCTCTGCCAGCCATGACGCACCGGCGATATGCTGTTCTGTATCCGTCGCCAGCGGAGGCAATTCAAGAAAAATGCAGGCATCGGCAATGGGATCCCGAGTGTCGAACATCATCGCTAGCGTGGATGGTAAGTGCCCAAGTTGTCGCACTGATCTCAAGTTAGTTGTTCACGCTCTCCAAAACGCGCCGGAATGGAAGTCTGATGAAACGCCCGCAACCAAATTTCAAAATGTTACAGAATCACCCTACGCACCGCCCAAGACGATAGAACTACCCACAGAGCCCTCGGACCATTTTGACGTATTTCATGTATTGTTCTCGTTCCGCGGCCGCATCCCGCGAAGCATTTACTGGCTGGCTTCAATTTTGGCGCCACTAGTGCTGATCGTACTCTTGGTTTTCGTGGAAGCTTTGCTGATCAAGGACTCGCAACTGCTGGGGTGGATTGCACTGTTGGTCTATTTGGCAATCATCTGGATGTCGTTTGCTCTCGGTGTCAAACGCCTTCACGACAAGGATTGGACTGGATGGTTGATAGTGTTTGGGTTAATACCTGGCTTGGGTCAACTTCTTTTAGTGGTTACGGCTGGGTTGATGCGGGGAACGGAGGGGCAAAATCGCTATGGACCCGATCCGTTGGAGCTGTTGAAATGATGACCTATTATTTGGACGGCGCCATTTTGGCTAAAATTTTGCGGCACTATCAGCGCGAAGCGCAAGCGAGTGGGTCGCCAAACTCACGGTAGCTTTGATCCGCACTCGGCAAACTGTCGAGCAAGGTCAGCGTCGACTAACTCTTTGACAGTTCGCCAGTCGACACCAAGTTGTCTTGCAGTTGCTCGGTAGTTACCAAATTTTGCGTACACAAGTGAAAAATAGCCGCTCAGTAGCTGGTCCCGGTTTAGTCTCCCCTCCTTTACATCTGTAGTGAACTTGGCCACGTGTGACGTCTCAGGTGCGGATTGACGGCGGGCAGGAACATAGCTGCCACGGATCATGATACTTCTCACACATTGTTCGAGTTCGCGAATGTTTCCAGGCCAAGCATAATCGGGACCAAGGTAAGTAGTGATCCAAGAGACAACTTGGTCGGTGAGCCGACTGGCCTCTGCTGGAGTATCGGGAAGCAGCCGCGTGGCAATAAACCTAACAAAATTTGCGATGCCGTCAGGGGCCTCCTGCAATTGGGCTCGCAGCGAAGGCGTTTCAATGCGGTCCGCGCATAAGCGGTAGTAAAAGTCTTCTCGAAATCTACCGGCTTCCATTTCTGCTACCAGATCTCGATTCGTAGCTGCGATGATCTTGCCCACAAATTTGCAAGTCTTCGAATCGCCTACACGTTGAAACTCGCGACTCTGCAACACCCTCAGTAGTTTCACTTGGATGTGCGTATCGAGCTCTCCGATCTCATCCAATAGAACGCTTCCCCATTGCGGACATTTCGATTCATCGAGATAGCCTGGCCGATCAGCTTTAGCATCCGTGAACGCGCCTTTGGCATGCCCGAACAGCTCGGATTCGATCAGCGTCGGTGCTATCGCTGTTAAATTGAGACCTACAAAACTGTTTGCATAGTCCGCGACAAACTTTCGTTTCTTCGAATCAAACTCTATAAAGCGAGAATGGGCGATCGACAGGGCAACCAATTCCTTGCCTGTACCTGATGGCCCTGTAATCAGCGTTGTAATGTCGCCCATGTAACGATAGAGCGAGCGCATGTAACAACGCATATCGTGCGTAAAGATGGACTGCCAGATGGCAGCCCGCAACTGGGCAGCCGCCATGGAGGGCCCTACGATGTGCCGGAAGATGTGGAAGAATGCGCGCTCTAATTGAAACAGTCCTGCAAAAATAATATCTTGATCTAGATTTGACGGTAGTTTTCTCTCGGGTAGCACCAGGAACCGTTGAAAGTCTTTCACGAAGGAATCATAACAATCAAGAATGTCACGTAAGGGCCGCGTGCAAAAACTGACCATCGGCAGATCTAGAGCGTTGCTCATATATCGCTCGTAAAGTTGGTAAAGCACAAGGTTCTCGTAGACTTCCAACTCGTGGTCTGTGGCGGGTTCTTGAGCGAGCAATTTCGCGAGCATCTTGACCAACAGCTGTTCGGAGCGCTTGCAGAGCGCCGGCACATTGGGGAACATATCGCTCACTGAGCAATCGGGGCGATACTGCAAGAAGGGTTGAAAGTTTACAAAATCTTTGCCGAGGGCTTGCTTCTCCAGCTCGATGCGCTCGGGCAAGAACGGATTGACATAACCGATGCCCGCGATCGCTTCGGCGACTCGCCATTCATTTGCAGACAACAGAGACATTATCGGATTCCATTGAGACAAAATTTGTTGTGTGGGATACATTAATTGTATCATTGCTTCGTCGCCAATCATCCCTTGCCACTGTGCTTGCCGACCTAAGGTCAATTTGGAAAAGGACTTACGTCTTTGTTCCGCTTTCTGGCACGCCACTAGCTAATGGAGAGTCAATCCCATCAGTTTCTTTGAGCAGGAGTGTTCCATGTCGATGGAAACAGCAACCACCGAGTGCCCAACCACACCGTGCCAACTTCGATCGCGCTTGTGCAAATTCATGGCGCGACCACAGCGCCATCGTTTGCTGCATGGCTATCCACTTGCCGCCGCGATGCCCTATGCCGACGCGGAAGTGAGGCATCGCGCGGCCAACGGAGACCCCGCCTTTGTGCTTCCTCGAAACCCTACGAACGAATTGCTCGTCGGTGTCCTGCCCCATCGGATGACGGAACATACGCATTGAAAACGATGAACCCAGAAAGTTCGGCGCAGTATCTTCAAGCTGTCCATTCGCCAGGCCCCACGTGGAATCGGTATTTCCGATACGAGCGTACTGACGTGGAGTTGCTTCATTTCACGCGGCGATTGGCCTCACTACGAATCGATAAGCCCGCCATTTCTCAACTGCATGGTCCGTCTGCAGGGAACCGCTACTCCGATCGGTTCGACTTGCTTGTGGCCGAGGGCCTGCTGGAGGTGAGTCAGCAAGGCTACTCGTTGACACCGCGAGGGATGTTCTTCTCTGACTCGATTGCAGCCTTGCTTGCCGAGAGCCGCTGGCAAAGAAACAGGGCTTTGCCGTTGGTTACTACTTCCAACAACAACAGCTCGGGACACATGTAAGAATTGGGACATCGAAAAATAAGCTAAGAACTGCTACACATACATCGAGACAGCAGCGGTGATCCGGCATTCTAGTCTGTCTGCTTACCAAATCCAGTTGCCAGTAGATGGCTTCCGCGTAGTCCATTGACAGCACGCGAAGAAGTTTGGGATTATCGCTCACAACACATCAACAATACTTAGAGGTTTCGATGATTAGTCTGAAGAAAGTCGCTCGTCGCGGCGGTTTTGTCCTGCTTGGACTTGTCATCACGCTGCTAATTGTCATGAGCAGGAATTACCTGCGTTTCTCGTCTAAGCAGCTGCAGGTTGTGTCTGCACCGAAAGTCTCCTGGAACAATGAGTTGCTGTACAAGAATTTTCAGGGTGCGATCCAGATCCCGACTGTGTCCGAGCCTCTATCGAGGTTGGCGGAGAACTCTCCATTGCATCGATTTCGAGATTACCTAGCGGAGACGTTTCCTGCCCAGCATCGCCCGCCGTTTGTTTGTCGGACTGGCCGCGATTTTGGGGATGCATTAATTCCCAGCTTGCTATTCGAATGGCCGGGGGAGGATCCCAGTTTGCCTGGAATCCTATTAATGTCTCATTTTGATGTCGTGCCCATTGAAACGAGCACTCACTCAAAATGGACGCACGAGCCATTCAGCGGACACATCGACGGTACGTTTGTGTGGGGCCGCGGCACTCTGGACTGTAAACACGGAGTCATGGCGATCCTCGAAGCCATTAATCGTCATGCCACCGATGGATTCAAGCCGCAGCGCACGATCTATCTTGCCCTGGGACATGACGAAGAACTGGGTGGCCAGGATGGCAACGGTAAAATGGCGGAATGGCTACGCAGCCACGGCCGCAAGTTGCACATGGTTCTTGACGAAGGTGGCTGTATTTTCACCGAGTTTCCCGGTCTCAACCAACCCGCGGCGTTAATCGGAGTGGCGGAGAAGGGAATATTGAATGTCCAGCTCAGCGTTGACGTATCGCCCACTGAGGCCGGGCATGCTTCCATGCCACCACCGCAAACGGCCATCAGCATTTTGGCGTCGGCAATCCACCGGGTCCAAGCATCGCCGTTCCCTGCCCGCATCGACGGAGGGTTGCGCGACACGTTCCGCTTTCTTGGCCCGGAAATGCCCTCATTCGTTCAGCGACTCGCGATGGCCAACTTGTGGTTGACAGAGCCCATCGTAACCCGTCAGTTGGCCGCGAAGCCCAGCAGCAATGCGCTGCTGCGTACCACGGTTGCAACCACGCTGATTGAGGGTGGTGTCCAAGTCAACGTCCTGCCGCAACGCGCAACCGCAACGCTAAATCTCAGACTAATTCCGGGGGACTCGATCGAAGAGGCTACGGAGCATATCCGCCAGAGTATCAACGACGCACGCGTGGACGTTTCTGCGCTTCCGCTTGGCAAAGCGGCATCCCCAATGTCGAGTATCGACTCGATTGCCTTTGACCAACTCCATCGCACAATTCGCGAGGTCTATCCGGATGTGGCTGTCGCACCTTTCGTCCTGGTCGGCAGCACCGACAGTGTGCACTACAGCGATCTTGCCACGCAGATCTTTCGCTTTATCCCAGCCCGACTCGCCGAACGTGACACGCAACGCTTTCATGGAATCGACGAACGGATTGCATTGCAAGATTACGCAGATATCGTCAGCTTCTTCTATCAATTGATCCAGAACCAAGCGAGCTTATGATGGTGCCATCGCGACGACAGAGCTTAGTTGTTAACTACCGATCATCTGAATGTTCTTAGCTAACCCACTGGTTCGGCGAGAAAGTTGTTGTAAAGCCACTTTCATGAACTGGGCCTAATCGCAGCATTGACGTGAAAGCAGCCATCTCCATAGCGGCCGGTTTTGGGGTCCAAGACAAACCACCTCCCGACAATGAATCCGTAATTAACAGGTGTGAAAAAGCCTTCGCCTGGACCTGCATGGTTCCCGCACGAATGTGGAGCGCGCGAATAAGTGCAAGCAATCCGTTGAAATCGAAGGGCTTGTCAACCCGTCATTTTAACCCAGGTACGTCCACTTAAAGTACCTGCCGGCACTTAGTCATCATCGCCGTCGTGGCCGGACTTGATAACAAAGGAACGGGAGAGGATGTCGCCGATCTCAACTTGCGAGCGATTCATTGGCTTGCGTTTGACATCGCAGTTTCTGGCAACTCGCGAAGTCGCAGTCAAGACTCAGAAGGCCGAGTGGAAATCGAGACGTTGGATTGGTTAGGTTCGAGCGGAAATTGGAGAGCCTGCTTAATAAGCGTGCGTTGTCGCCGTATCTGTGAGCGGGATGCTAGAAAGCCATTCGAAAACCAGGAAAATTGAAAACTAATGGCAGGCAATCTTGCGATCAACGCGTCCTCTTTAGTGTACGGGCAATGACGCCCTCAACTGCATTAGGCAGAAATACATCGAAAGGATGCTCAGTTGTACCGCTCAGGGTACCGCTCACTGGTCTAGGATTCGCATTGAATCGGTAATGCTAAGGCTTAGTTGGCCTTCGTTCACCGCGTTGCGATGCCGTGATGTAGTTCGTCTTTAAAATTGCTGAGAAGAAAAATTATGTTGTTAGTGAAGTTTGGGATTCTGGCTGAGTGGTCGTCGAAACGGCGTACGCGGGGTGGTTTCACGCTAGTCGAACTGTTGGTCGTAATCGCCATCATTGGGATCTTGGTTGGCCTGCTGTTACCAGCGGTGCAGGCGGCACGCGAAGCAGCTCGAAGGATGCAGTGCTCGAATAATTTGAAACAGATGGGCTTGGCCCTTCACAATTACCACGACACGTTCAACAAGTTTCCGGGTAACACTGGAAGTTTGCAGGGTGCGCAGCAAACGGGCGCGTCATGGTTGGTTAAGATACTGCCGCAGCTAGAACAATCGGCTGCTTTCAACCAATTGGTGTGGGGTGATACCGATTTCGCAGATCGATTGAGCGTAAATCGCAACTGGCAGGTCATGGCGGCAGCCAGAGTCTCGGTTTACCAATGTCCTTCAAGCCCATTGGAGCCACTGCGCTCGCAAGCCGCGTCCAGTGCAACTCAAGGCATCGGCGCTCCGGCTACTTACGAGATTCAGATACCCGATTATGTCGGCAACGTTGGCTACTGGCGAATTCAGCCGGCCCCTGGCGGACCTGGCCTTCGTTCCGACAGTGGTCGAAATGTCTGGACAGGATATGGCTGGATGCAAGACACGGGTATCCTGGCCATTTGGAACGAAAAATATAGTGGTCCTAAGATGGCCTCAATCATCGATGGTACGAGTAACACGATAGCCGTGGGCGAACACTCAAACTTCGAGTTAGCCATCGACGGAACTCGTACCGATACTCGACCCGGTTCCGGGCCAGGAGGAATGTGGAATGCCGGGAGATGTTTTTTTGCATCCGGAGGTTGGACACGTAACGTGACCGCTGTCCGATTCCCAATCAATCATCTCAAGTTCAACGACAACCCGACGAACCGAGCATCAACTGGCCTACACAACGGTTATCGCTCGCCCCATCCCGGTGGCGTTCAATTCGTTTTTGGCGACGGATCGGTCCACTTCATCTCGGATAACATCGACCATGGTACTATCTTCAATGGGCTGTGCGGTCGCGATGACGGAACCGTCATCAGTGGAGACTTCTAAACGAAATTTCTGAATATCGATCAACGGGGCGCGAACAGGCGCCAGGAGTTAAAAAAATGAATCTAACAGCAAATATTTTCACTTGCCTCATCGTTGTGGCGTTTGCGGGATGCGGCAGTGACCTGCCCGCGTTGGCGCCGCTGACAGGCAAGATCACGCTCAAGGGCGAACCATTTGCCAATGGCAGCTTGATGTTTTCACCATTAGCGGGCGGCCGGCCATCCGTGGCCGAAACGAATGAGCGGGGGGAGTTTAAAGCGATGTACCAGCTGGGTTCGCCAGGGGCAATCATCGGAAAACACTCGGTCATGTTTGAAGCTGGAGGGTCCGACGAACCGCTTTCTGAAGAGGATGAAATGAACTTGCACAAGAGGAATCCAAAACCTCCAAAGCATTTCAAGATCAGCCCAACTGAAGTAGAGGTTCAAGCGAGTGGTACCGTGGTGAACTTTACCCTCTAAGTGTCGCCAGAAATACATGGCTAGTCTCAAAACGGTAGAGCTCCAAGCTCTGCCGTTTTTTCTTTTTTGCTCGGGGCTCAACAGCGATACTGTTGTCGTTCTGTTGGCCTGATGCAAGTTAAGCGAGGCGGATCAATAGCGGCCCAGTTGAAACGCAGTTTATTGCTTGCTTAGCACCTAGCCGTACAATCAGTCGGTCGTCGGAACGACATTGTTCCCTTTTGTGACCAGTTGCCGCGTAAGCTGAGCAGAGCGGGCGCCCCAATGGCTGGGTAGGTTTGCGCCATCGCCTGACGACCAAATTTTGATGCAGATCTTTATTGCTTTCCTGAACGAAGTGCCGCTGGCCGGCTTAATGCTGGTGGTGGCGCTCGGCTATACACTGGGGCGTCAGAACATCCGAAGCATCTCGCTGGGGCCCGCAGGCGGCACGCTGGCGGTGGCCCTACTGGTCGGCTTCTTGGGGCTCTCTTTCGGGGATATGTACGGCTCGGAGGATCCACATTTAACATTGGGCACTCTGGGGTTCGCGCTATTCATCTACTCCGTTGGCCTGGAGGCCGGCCCGCGATTTTTCAGTAGTTTGCTCGGGGGCGCCGGCTGGAAGCTGGCCGGCGTCTGCCTAACGGTGAACTTACTCGCGGTAACGATCGCCATCGTCTGCGGGCTGGTGTTTGGGCTCGACGATTCCGTCACGGCCGGAGTGCTTTCGGGAGCGCTGACCAGCGCTCCGACTTATGCTGCAGCCGTCGAGGTGTGCAGCAATCAGCAGACGCTCACGCTCAGCTTCGCGCTGACTTATCCATTTGGTCTTGTCGGCATGGTGTTCATGGTGGTTTTCCTGCCTCACTTGATGCGGGATGACCTGTCTACGGAGACAAGTGAGATCGGGAATGTTGTCGATGACGAAGGCTCCGACGACCCGGAGGTGACGCGCGCATTCTCGTTCGACAACGATAGTAACACCGGCAGGAGCCTGCGCGAGCTCGAACTCACTCGACGCACTGGCTGCTACGTGATCACCATCCTGCGCGATGGCGAGATCGTCATTCCATCTGCGGAGACTTGTTTGCAGGTGGGGGATCGTCTTCAGGCCAAGGGCCGGATCGACGAGTTGCTCAAGTTTCAACCGCGAGCACGCTTTCGGACATCAATGGTGGCATCCTGCTCACGCTTGTCGCCGGAATGCTGACCACCACCTTGCCGGTCATTGCCGGCATTTACCTCGCTCGGAGGGGCCTGGGCATGAAGCCCGCGGACTCGTGGGGCGCCGTCGGTGGCGCGATGACTTCTTCCGCCGCTCTGGTCGCCATCCGTCGCGCCGCCGACTCCAACGAACCCGCCCTCAGCTACACTGCCACTTACGCCGTTGCCAGTGTCCTCGTCACGCTCGCCGGTCGCCTCGTCGTCCGTATCATGAGCTGACATCTGGTTATCGGCAAGCGGACAGTCTGATTGTCTCCAACTCCCCGTTGCGAAACGAATAGCGCACCGAGACGCATAGGGCGAGGTGCAACTGAAAAACGGCCGGCAAATTACCGCTCCTACCATAAACACTGCGGCCCTTTCCTGATACGATTGGCAGAGCGCCAACGACTTCTAATAATCGCGGCTTTTTCTCAACGTATTACAAGTGGGGAGTACACGGTCTTGCCTTATTTCATTGGAGTCGATGTCGGCGGCACGACAACGACGGTGGCGATCGGCACTGAAGCCCGTAAGGTTGTCTGGGTTTCGAAGCAGTTCCCAACACGTTCCATTGAGGGGCCGCAGGCAACGATTGCGTCCATCGTCGAACATATAAATGCTGGAGTGCAAGCAATTGGCTCGGCAACTCGAATTGGCCGGATTGGTCTCGCTACTCCCGGTCCTGCAACGCTGGACGGGGTACTACTGAAGACACCCAACCTGAATCCTGATCTGTGGGATCAGTTTCCTGTTCGGGCCGCACTGGAATTAGAAATTCGCAAGCGATTTTCCACAGCCGCAGTCGACTACATTGGCGACGGCCAGTCAGCCGCCTTGGGTGAATATTCGATCCGTACCGGTGCCATCTCCTGGGATCGCGTTCCCAACGTCATCAAGTCAGAGATCTCGTCGCTGTTTATGGTAGCCGTCGGAACTGGATTGGGCGGTGGTGAAGTACAGCACGGACGCAGTGTTCGTGGTAGCCAGGGACGGGCTGGCCACATCGGCCACGTGTTCCTGCCTGAATTCGCATTTCGTTACGAACATGACCGTCAATTAGTGGTTGGCAACGCTACCAGCACTTTGGAATCAGCCGCTTCATTGACTGGCTTGACGCACCAGTTGGAGTACCGACTGAAACTGGAACAATGGCGCGACCATCCACTGAATTCCATCGATGGAACGGCACGTGATAAAGCCAAGCGATTGCGAGAACTTGCTGCGGATAGTGATCCGCTGGCATTGGAGTTGTTTCATGATCAGGCGCGGGCGTTGGGTATCGGACTGCTCTGCGCGAACTACCTTGGCGATTTCGATATGATGGTGATCGGTGGAGGCGTATGTGATCTGGCACCAGTCGTTCGGGACCAGTATCGCACAACGGCCGAGGATGCGTACCGGGAATTCGCGCTCGACGGATTTCGGAACGTTGATCGCTTCGAGTTCTCGCTGTGTGGAGATGAAGCTGCCGTGATCGGCGCGCTGGCTTTCGCATACAACCGCCTCCGATCCGATAACGAAGAACACTAAAAGCGTAGTCCGCTGGCCAGATCCATGGCAAATGGTAAAAGACAACAAACAACTGACTAAACGGCAGCGAGGGAAACGGCTCTGCGGTTCAATTCGGTCATCGTTCCGCATCTTTCCACAAAGTCGCCGCCATACGAGTTTGCGCTCTTTCCACCTATGAGAAATGTACCGCCGTAGGCTTGGACGACCTCAGCTAACCGATCGATTTCCCGATTTTGTTGACGACTTCGCACGGGAGTGGTAAGTGCCAACCAAACAATGTTTGGGTGCTCGTCCTCGACGGAGTCGGTCAGAACATCAATGGGTGTGTTGGGGCCTAAGTTCGTCTCGTCGTATCCGCAGTCATGCAGTACAAGCGAAACCATCAAGGATGGAAGAAGATAAGGGTCATCTTGTGGCGCAGCACCCATGGCGGTCGGTGCTCCCTCGTCAGGTTCCGGAATGGCCATTCGAATCTGGCAGAGAGCGCGAACACAGAGCAGAGTTGCCCGATGCTCGATGAAGATGCTCCGCTTGTCGTTGGGCCAACGGTTACCGATCGCAATCATACCGCTGCGAATCGGTCCGTCACATATTTCCGCGATCGATGTCCCCGATGCATACATCGACTGCATCACGCCAATCACGCTGCTCGCATGTCCTTCGCAAAGGGCATCCAACAGTCGCTCTGCTCCCGACCTTTCCGAAACAGTTTCGGCTGTCTGCGTTAAACCCAAGACGTCCGGTCTCACGACCCTCATCCCTGTCTCACGCACGTATCTTATTGCCTCCGGCACGGGAATCCGCCGGTGCCCACCGCGAGTGCGATGAATCTCCAAATCGCCGCTGTCCGCGAGACGGCGGACTGACGATTCGCTGATTCCGATCGCTGCTGCGAAGTCGGACGTGGAGAGCATACGTTGCATCCCATTTTCCCAAACTGGAAGAAGAAACATTTAGAACTACCATTAAACCTACTTTTAACCACCAAAACTGTCAAGAAGACAATTTCTGAAGCCTTGACAGCTCGATAAAGTCCAGCAACTGACAGTTGTGAATGATTTTCCGTGGGTCTTTAACGCGAAACGAGGTCTGACATGTTTCCAGCAATCTCGGTCCTGGCGGCGGCGATGCCCGACTTGACCGTCTTCCAGTACAGCATCGTCGACAATATTTTCTCGATGACGGTCGCAACCATGGGTGCGGCAGCGTTGTTCCTGTTTCTCTCCCGATCATCGGTCGACCGCGAGTACAGGCCGGCCTTACTGATTTCGGGGATCGTGGTTAGCATTGCGTGCTACCACTACTTCATGATCCGACACAGCTGGCAGGGTGCTTACGCGCTCTCAGGCGACAATTATTCGGGAACGGGAGCGGCGTTCAACGACTTCTATCGCTACGCGGACTGGATTCTCACCGTGCCGTTGCTGATGGTTGAGTTGGTTGCGGTGCTGCGACTCGAAAAGTCAAAGGCGCGGTCGCTGCTTACGCGTTTGGTGATCGCCGCCGGCTTAATGATTGCACTGGGCTATCCGGGTGAGGTCATCTCCAATCCAGAAGGCTGGACAACTCGCGTCGTCTGGGGAATGCTCTCGTCCGTGCCCTTCTTCTACATCCTCTACGTGTTGTGGGTAGAACTCACTGCATCGCTGACCACGCAACCGCCCGCCGCGCGTAAGCTGATCGAAGTTTCTCGTTTAGTGTTGCTTCTTACCTGGGCCGTTTACCCAATCGCTTACGCATTCGGTGGAACGGAGGCTGCGCTGATCGCGAAGGCGGGTGGCGCGGTTGATCCATCTGGAATCGTTGCTCTCCAGGTTGGATACGCCATTGCAGACATGACAGCCAAAGCTGGATTTGGAGTGCTGATTTACTTCATCGCTCGAGCCAAAAGCAGTGGCATCTCAATGGCAGATAGCGAGCCATTTCCCGCCAAGAAGACCCGCAATGAGGAAGCTGTCACGGTCTAGGTCGCGTTTTACGAAGTAACTTTCCTGGAGATCTTGATGCACACGACCGCCGCCGTAATCGCCTGTTCGCTCGTGATCGCGGCGTCGGTCCTCGGGGTCTCTGTTCCTTCGTCATGGGCTTTGATTGGTCTTTCCACGAGCATCGCCATCGTCGGCGTTCCTCACGGTGGACTCGATCACCTGACCGGGCGAAAGCTGCTTGCTGACCGTCTGGAGTCCAGGTGGCCGCTGGTTTTCTTCCCTCTGTATCTTGCGGTCGCGCTGCTGATTGTCGCTGGTTGGTTCCTTCTACCTTTGGTAACTGCGGTACTCTTCTTCGTGATATCGGCATGGCACTTTGGGCTTGAGGATGATCGGAGTCAACTCCAGTCAACTGTCGCTGACAACATTGCCTCGGTAGCCATCGGCGGAATGGTCATTTGGATTCCTATGCTGACTCAAACAGAGAGGGTTGGTTCGATTCTACAGTCCATTGTTCCGGCGGGCCTGTCTGTATCGGTTCACGCGATTATCGGTACTGCTCAAGCCATTGCTTGCGTTTTAGTTCCGGTTGCCACCCTTGTCATCGCAAGGGACGCAGCGAGAGGGGAAATGTCGCGTGCGGTGAGAAATATCAGCTTCTGTGTTCTGTTTGCCGTGACGGACGTCCTGTTCTCCTTTGGTATTTATTTCTGCGGCTGGCATTCGATCCGCGGTCTCGTGCGGCTCGCAGAAAACCACGGCCTGAGCCCGTTGCAGCTAGCTTCGGCCACGGCACCTCTGTCGTTGGGGGCAATCGGCTTAGCTGCACTTGGCATGTGGTTCTGGTCCTCGGGGCAAGGAGTTTCGGAGGCAGCTAGTCGCACACTATTTGTTGCTCTTTCCGCGATGGCAGTTCCTCACCTGCTGCTGCATGGGCCGATCACCGCGGTCGGAATGAGGTCAGTTCTCGCCGGTGGCGAATCGCTTGAGACCGTGAAGGGGACGACATGAACTCTAGCTACGAAACATCTGATTTTGATTACGTCTTGGTAGGTGGTGGATTACAGAGCGGTCTGCTGGCACTAGCTCTTAAGCATCATCAGCCGGATGCTCGCGTGGCGTTGATCGAACGCGACGGGCAGATCGGTGGCAATCACACCTGGTCCTTCCATCCGGGTGACGTGCCGGAGTCTTGCCGCACTTGGATTGAACCGCTCATCAAGTATCGATGGTCCGGCTACGACGTACGACTTGGCACGTTTCGACGACACGTCGGCTTGCCGTATGCTTCGATTCCTTTCAACCACTTTGCCCGCGTCGTCAGCGAAGTTTTTCACTCTCCCGCGCGCGGGAGAGTTGGGCTCTCAGGCCCGGAGAGGGCCGTCCCTGGTCGCTCCTGCGTCCGCCTCTCCCACGATTGGGAGTGTGACAGTCCTAGCGGATTGATGCTCGAAGCAGCCGCAGTAGCCCAGCAGGACTCAGGGCGGCATTTGATGACAGACACTGAAGTTATCAATGTTAGTGAGGACAGTGTTCTAACGCGATGCGGACAGCTGATTCGAGGGCGACTGGTGATTGATTGTCGGGGGCCTGGCGCTCAGAAGATCCAGTTTGCAGGTTGCGGATACCAAAAATTTCATGGGTTTGAGTTAGAGCTTCAAGATGACTGGCCAACCAGGTCGCCGATCATCATGGAAAGCATCGTCGACCAGCAAGACGGATTCCGGTTCCTGTACACACTCCCGTTCACACCACGACGCATTCTTGTCGAAGACACTCGGTTTTCAAATACGCCTGATTGCGATCGGCAAGAGTGCTTCAATCTTGTCAGAGAGTATCTAGAAAGTCACGGAGTCGACCGGTTCCAAGTTGTTCGTGAGGAGTCGGGTGTCTTGCCGATGCCTTTTACATCGGAATTACTACCTGTGAGTACGTCACCACTGTCTGGAGGTTATGCAGGAGGTTGGTTCCACCCGGCGACCGGCTATTCCTTCCCCTTGGCGGTTGCCTTTGCCGACGCAGTTGCGTCAGGACCCTTGGCGTTTGTGAGGGATCGCGTCAGTGAATTGTCGGACAAGCATCGCTTGCGATCACGCTATTCGCGATTTTTGAATCGTCTGCTGTTTAGGCTTGTCGCACCACGGCAGCGGCATCGAATCTTTCGCCGTTTCTATCGATGTCTCAGCGACGCTTCGATCGAACGGTTCTATTCGCACCAGTTCACTGCTGGCGACGCACTGCGAATAGTCGTCGGCATTCCTCCGACGCTGATCGGACTGCGTCCGCAAAGGTTCATTCGGTCTTTCTTCTGAGGAGATGAGTCATGAGTGTTGTTTTTATCCCGCGGTCATTTACACCTCCAGATTCGAAGATACGTGAGGCGATTCCCACCGTGCCACAGTTGCTTTGGGACGAAGCGCTGAACAATCCCGCTGAGCAATTTCTGTCACGGTGCGGGAAAAGGATTCGCGCGGCAATTGTGAACGAGTCGTTCCGTTTGGCCGGAGGAGTCGGAGATGCTCCCCAGCAGATTGCCGAAGCAATCGAACTATTGCATGCCGGATCGCTGATCGTAGATGACATCGAAGATGATTCGGCTGAGCGGCGTGGTTGGCCAACACTTCATCGTGAAATCGGTATGCCGTTGGCATTGAACACCGGGAACTGGCTGTATTTCCGTTCTCTGGAGAAACTCGCCGATGCCGAAATCGACCCAAAGTCCTCGCACAGGATGCTCGTCCAGGTCGTCCGCACGGTTAGGCGTTGCCACGAAGGTCAGGCATTGGATCTGTCCGCCGCGGTCGATCTGTTGCAATCGTCGGAGATTCGTCCGACAGCACTTGCGATCAGTCGCCTGAAGACCGGTGGACTGACAGCCTTGTCCTCTTGGCTTGGTGCTGCAGCGGCTGGCGCCAATCGAATCACACGCAAAGCACTTGGGAGGTTTGGCACGAATGTCGGCGTCTGCCTGCAGATGCGTAACGACCTGAATGAGCTGCGACGCTTCTTGCACGGTGAGCAACGATTCGATGACTTGCGTAACGCCCGAGTGACTTGGCCGTGGGCTTGGGCTGCAGAAAGGTTGTCCAAAACAGAGATGCTTGTTTTGCAACACCGTTTGCGAAACGCGTTTGGGGACATCCAAGAGTTGAAGTCGGTGGCCCAGCGGTTGCTTGATGTGGTTGGAGATCGGGGTGACCTATCAATCATAACGAGGCTGGAAAGGGAATTGACTCTGCTGGGTGAGCACGTCGAGTCAACGCAGTCGATGCGGTCAGCACTTTCCAAGCTTCAGGGTATGAGGTGAAACATGTCTACAACAATAGCCTATTCAGAGATACCAACGCGGGACGATCGGATTCGATCCAGTCACGCCGGCCGTCAGGGTTCACGCGGTCGCGCCGCGGTGGTTGGAAGCGGCTTTGGCGGGCTCGCAGCTGCGATTCGGCTGCAGGCAATGGGTTTCGAGACGACTTGTTTCGAAGCTCGCGACAAACCGGGTGGACGAGCCTACGTCTACAACGACGCGGGATTTACTTTCGATGCCGGTCCCACGGTAATCACGGCACCGCACTGCATCGACGAACTGTTCAAGTTGGCAGGGCGATCGATGGACGATTATGTCGAGTTGATGCCGGTTGATCCGATGTATCGTTTGCAATGGCACGATGGAGCGTCCTTCAACTATGTCTCCGATGAAGCCGGTCTAATTCAGCAGATTGAGAAGCTAAGTCCAAGTGATGTCAGCGGGTATCGTCGTTTTGCCGAATACTCCAAGCGTGTCTTTCATCGAGGCTACGAAGAGCTGGGCGCCGTTCCGTTCCTGCGATTCAGCGACATGGTTCGCGTTGCCCCGCAGCTCGCTCGGCTGCGTGCCGACCGCAGCGTCTATTCCACCGTTTCGAGATTCGTCAAAGATGAACACCTGAGACAGGCGTTCAGCTTTCATCCGCTGTTAGTCGGTGGAAACCCCTACGACACCAGTGCCATCTACACGCTGATTCACTGGATCGAGCGTCAGTGGGGAGTGTTCTTTCCACGCGGAGGCACCGGTGCATTGGTCGGTGGCCTGGTCAATCTGTTTCAGGATCTTGGTGGTGAATTGCGTCTTGATACACCTGTTCGGTCGATCGAACTCATTGACCACCGGCAGCAAAGCAAGCACTTAGTCACGACGGACTATCAGACCGCAGAACCTTTCGATCTGGTTGTCTCGAACGCCGATGTTCATCACACGTACTCCAAGCTGTATCATAGGGTCGCTGCAGCGAAGGCGGCGACTCGACGCTTGGAAAAGATGGAGTGGTCGATGTCGCTGTTTGTCATGTACTTCGGCACGAACCGCCGCTACGAGGATCTCGCCCACCACACCATTCTCTTTGGACCTCGATTTAAGGGTTTGCTCAACGACATCTTCAAGGGTAGAAAGTTGCCGGAGGATTTCAGTCTCTACCTACACGCCCCCACCGTGACGGATCCGTCGCTCGCTCCAGATGGATGTGAGACCTTCTACGTACTTAGCCCTGTTCCGCACTTGGGTCGAGCAGCCATCGACTGGGAGTCCGTTGCACAGAAATACGGTGATGCAATCCTCGAGTCGCTTGAACAACATTTGCCCGATCTGCGACAGTCGATCGTGACGCGACGACACTTCACACCGAACAATTTTCGCGACGAGTTGAACGCGTTTCACGGCTCTGCGTTTTCAGTCGCTCCCAAACTGACGCAGAGCGCTTATTTCCGACCACACAATCGCGCCGACAAAATTCCAGGACTCTACATCGTGGGAGGAGGCACTCATCCGGGAGCGGGAGTGCCCGGCGTGATCAACACAGCGAAGGCAACATGTGGCCTGGTCGATCAGGATTTCGGAGTGCCGGCATCATGAACTCACCCACATCACGGAATTGCACCCTTGGCGATGCATTTAGTAACGTTCCTATCGATGACGGCGAGGTTATCCGTCGCTGTAGCCGTTCCTTCGCGTTCGCGTCCCGCTTGCTGCCGACAAGTGTTAGAGCCGATGTACAGAAGCTCTATGCTTGGTGTCGATGGTGCGACGACGCTGTCGATTCGTGCGGCAGTGTAGCGGAGGCCAAACAACGTCTTTCAATCCTCCGCGAAGACGTTCAACGAATCTACCGCAATGAACCTGCTGTGCATCGAGCTTCAGCATGGCTCGCCGCGTTGGTCGACAAATATGACATCGATCAAAGCCACCCTCTGGACCTGCTCGATGGCATGGAGATGGACTTGGATCTCGGCCAGATTGATACCGAGCACGAGTTGCTTCGCTACTGTCACCATGCTGCGGGCGTAGTCGGATTGATGATGTGCAGAGTCTTCGGTGTCACCGATCGCCGCGCACTGCGGCACGCCAAGTCGCTTGGGATCGCGATGCAACTGACGAATATTGCACGCGACGTCCGTGAGGACTGGCAGCGTGGACGATGCTATCTGCCGCAGAGCTGGTTGCCCCGTGGCGTCGATGCGTCGTCGCGGAATGAGGTTCATGCCGCCGTGCGCAGGATTCTCGATCTCGCGGAGGAGTTTTATAATATCGGAAACGAAGGCATGGCCTACCTGCCATCCGCAGTTCGCGCTGCCATTCGTGTGGCCGCGGCCGTCTACCGCGAAATTGGTATGCAGATCCGTCGACGCGACTTCGGAGTCTTGCAAGGCCGAATCGTTATCCCCATGTTCCGCTTTGTTTCATGTGCCTTCACGGCGTGGGCATGGGGTGTTGTCGAAGACGGTAAAAAATTCCTGGGACCTTTAAACATCAATCACTCGGACTTTCCCGATCCTTCTTCTGTCTCAACGGAGTTCATCATGAACGATGCAAAATATTTGTTCTATCTCGGTATCTCGCTGACCGCATTCATGAGCAGTGCTGCCTTTCTGCTTGTGATGCTCAATCCCAAGGATGCCTCTTACGCAACGCTGCCAATCGCATACGCAGTGGCATGTTTTGCAGTTGGAGTCGTGACAAACCTACTCGCCAAACGCGCAGAGACACCTGTTCCTGTTCCGGTGAGGGTTAGCAAGTCCGAGCAAAAGTCTGCCAGCGTCAACTAGAAACGACACGTGAGGCGACTTCGTAGAATCGGCTCTGATCACCTCGGAGGTGAATGAAAAAGGATGGGAAGTGTCAACGCGGTCTGGCTTTAATGACTAGAGTTGTAAACTTGCTGATCTACCAGCTTGGCTGGTTCGCCTGTGTCTTAGGAGCTACCTTCGAAAGGACATGGCTGGGAGTAGCCTTTGCCATGTCGCTCGTATGCATCCACATGCTGCTCACGACCGACCGGCCTAATCAAGCTCGGTTGCTTTTTGCCGCACTGTGCGTTGGAGTCTGCGTCGATACGCTCCTGTTGATCTTGGGGGTTCTCAGCTTCCCGAGCGGCTCGATTGTCGATTGGTTACCACCGGTTTGGATGTCTGTTCTTTGGATTCAGTTTGCAACGACCTTTCGTTACTGTCTATCTTGGTTAAGTGGGCGGTACGCCTTGTGCTCGATGGCAGCTTTGTTTGGGGCACCGCTGGCATTTGTGGGCGGGGAACGGCTGGGTGCCGTCGTTCTCTTCTCTCCACGCGTCACGAATCTTCTGATTCTTGGTACACTGTGGGCAATCGCGTTTCCGATGCTCATTTTCATTTCCGATCGAATCCACGCAAACTCCGCTGAGGCGAGTTATCTTCGCTTCTCTGCGGTCTGGCGACGTCATGATTTCACGGAATGAGAGCTCGAATGCAGTCTATCGCTGAATTAATCGGGTGCTGACGTCGATCAAAGCGGATCTGTGGCTCCTTCGGCTTGACGACGCCACATCCTAGTAGTGGAAATAATTAGTCAAGTCGCTTTGCTGGACCCATTGATGAAAGACAAAATAAAGCCTGGGCCGAACCAGGAATCGGTTTGGGATTACCCTAGGCCTCCGCGCCTTGAGGCTTGTGAACACCGAATCAAGATCGTCGTCGACGATGAGACGATTGCACTCTCGCATAAATCGTATCGCGTCCTTGAGACGAGTCATCCACCTGTCTACTACCTGCCACCTGATTCGGTGCGCATGGACTGGATGCGACAGACGGCCCATAGTTCGTTTTGTGAGTGGAAGGGTCACGCCCGTTACTTCTCGCTGATCCTCAGTGGTCGGGAAGTTGAAAACGTGGCATGGTCGTATAAGTCGCCAACTGAGAGATTCGCTGCGATTGCAGGCTTTCTCGCGTTCTATCCCAGCCGAGTCGATGCCTGCTTTGTAGACGATGAACGGGTGACTGCCCAGGATGGCGATTTCTACGGAGGCTGGATAACCAGCAAGATTATCGGCCCCTTCAAGGGTGCTCCCGGGACGTTAGGTTGGTAGTCGCTCGTTTGACCGCCAGAACCAGCTCGGAGTACTGCTGCTCGAACACCGCATGGAGTGAAAAAAAATGAGGGTCCCCGTACATGCCAAAGGCAGATATGGGTCTGGCCAATAAGAGCGTACGAGTCTGCCACGACTTGTCTCAGCGCCTAAACAACGCTCACAATAGTCCTCCCGTTTAATCTGCTCGATTTTGCGAGGTGCGATCGAGCGTTTTCTTCCGTCGGCATCGCTCACTGCAATAACGAACTTCAGCCCAGCACCGCCGCCACTTCTTCCTCCATGTGAAGGGTCGCTCACAGGCAAGGCATGTTTTACTCTGTTTTGGTTTTGACGTACCCTCGCGCATCGAATCAGTTACTCAATTCAAGATTCACGTCTGCAGCAGACGCAGCGGCCAAATCCTCACCCGCTGCAATCCCAAAAATCGAAGGAAACCGGAATCTATTCCTCTTCCCATCGCAACGACAACGACGTCGTCAACATGAAGCTCCAATCGGTGCGATCCTGCAATCAAAGCGGCGTTCAGACGAGCGACTGTCGACCGAATCCTTCCAAGACGGCAGACATAGCTGATCAAGGTTCTAGCCCTTTTCGAGGACTCGACATTGATGACGATCAATCCCTCACTAGCATGGACAGCCAATGGTTGTCCATTTAATTCACATTCAAGCGATGCAGCTATGTCAATCACGAAGGATGGAGGCACTATTTTGGATTCCCCGTGCCGTTGCGTGTCGAAACACGAACCGTGCCGTTCATCTTCCAACGCGCGTGGGAAGCGTCATCCCCGGTTGAACTTGGGATGAAGAGCTCGAAATCTTCGAAGGAATAGCTGATTTCTGCGTCGCGGCCGGTCAGCTTGTCGTAAAGTCCGATCGCCAATTCTGGCCAGTTCGTGGTGTCTTGCTCAGTCGTCATGTTTGATCCTACGAGTCGAGTTGAATTAATCTAACGCTCATATAGTAGCAACGCGGCAAGACGTTGATTCTCCAAGGTCGTGGCACGTCGACCGGGCGAATCCACGGTCTGTTTCCCGGAACCCTACACTTCGAATGTAAGCCAACTGTCTCTCCGACTGACCCAAGCGCCGCATCGGACTCAGACGCCGCGAGCGTAAAGTCGTCGACAAATTCTTCGGCAGCAACAAAGGAGGTGACAAACAGCAGCGCGGTGGCAACGGAAAGTATTGGTTTCTGGTCTGGATTGAATTCCCAATAAGGTCGAGTGGAGGAAGAACGTGATGGACTACTTCTCACTTATGTTTGCGAAAATCCATTTTACAACTTCTGGCGTTAAGTTCTTTTTGACCTGAATCTTGTGTTCGCCATTGGGATTGACTGTGAAGCGGACATCCGCTCCCGCCTCACGTGCCATTTTTACAAAACTTTCTCCACGTTCTAGCGCAACCCGTTAATCGTCCTTGTTATGAAAAACCCAGATCGGCAGGCCAGTAAGCGTATGGTTGTCCGGGACCGAACCACGGAATCCACCTTCGATCACAATTGCGGATTGGATCAAGTCACCATTGTTCACGGCGGTGCTGGTCACAGAATCACTAACGACGGACGCCATCAACACCCGAAGTGTTTCACAATTTTTATGGCTGGGGGCGGTGTAAAACCAGGGATGACTTTCGGTGCCACCGATGACTATTCTTACAACATCACCGAGAAACCTGTCCACGTTCACGATTTGCATGCGACGCTATTGCACTTACTAGGCATCGATCATGAACAACTCACTTACCGCTTTCAAGGCCGCTACTACCGATTGACCGATGTACATGGTCAAGTCGTTCATGAGATCGTGGCCTAAACGATTTTCTAGACGCGCGCTGCAGTCGAATCGAAAATTGAGCAGCCATGTCACGATGACTTAATTTAATATTGGTTCGATACCGCCAGTAGCGGCGCTTTACCAGCGACCCACTGGCTGGCGACTATACTGGTGTTTGATTTGCTTGAGACCCACTGGCTCTCGCGTTTTGATGTTGCGCTATATTAACCGCGAAGCGGTGGTTTTTCTTAGCCTGGGGTGCGAACCCCAGGGGAAAAGTTCCCCACAACCTCCGTCTTGCCAGCAAGCGACCGCATTCGCGGT